>JBJOHO010000095.1:0-2944 GCA_046047615.1 Pseudomonadota bacterium | reverse complement strand
CGGATAGGGGTGCGGTCCCAGCGCCGAGCCCAGGCAATAGAACGTGCCCTCGGGGTCGGCCACCCAATCGCGGAAGGCCTCGTCGATGGCGGCGCGCAGCGTACGGTCGCCCGTGGTGACGGGGACCACGTTGGCCCCCATCAGACGCATGCGGCCCACGTTCGGGGCCTGGCGGGCCATGTCGACTTCGCCCATGTACACCGTGCAGGGCAGGCCCAGACGCGCGCAGGCCGCGGCCGTGGCGACACCGTGCTGGCCGGCGCCGGTCTCGGCGATGATGCGCCTGGCGCCCATGCGCTTGGCCAGCATCACCTGGCCCATCGAGTTGTTGATCTTGTGCGCGCCGGTGTGCGCGAGGTCCTCGCGCTTGAACCAGACCTCGGCACCCCAGGCGGCGGAAAGGCGCCGCATCGGCGTGAGCGCCGTGGGCCGGCCGACGAAGTCGCGCAGTTCAGCGGCCAGTTCGGCCTGGAAGGCCGGGTCCGGCAGCACGGCGTGCACCGCCTCGGTGAGGCGGTCGAAGGCCGGCACCAGCGTTTCGGGAATGTAGCGGCCGCCGAAAGGACCGAAGCGGCCATGGGCATCCGGCAGGCGGCCGGCCAGCAGTTCGGCAAGCAGGTGCTGCTGCGTGGCCGGTTCGATGATCGAGTTCACGGTTCTGTCTCCCTTGCGGCGAGGGCAAAGGCTGCCCGCGCCCGCGTCACGAATTCATGGATGCGCGCCGGATCCTTGCGACCCGGCGCCGCTTCGACACCGCTCGACACGTCGACCCCGAAGGGCCGCACTGCCGCGATGGCCTCGGCCACGTTGGCCGGATTCAAGCCGCCGGCCAGCACCACCTCGCGGGCAGCGGCCACCCGTCGTGCCGCCGACCAATCCGCCACCTGCCCGGTGCCGCTGCGCGGCCCCTCGAACAGCACGCGGCCGGGCGACAGCGCCGCGGCGGCCGCGGCATCGCGCAGCACCGGCAAGGTCGCCACGCTGACGGGCGGCGCCGGCAAGGCTATGTAATCCTGCCAGTCCGTCTGCCATACGTCGGGCTGGAAGACGGCCATGATCGCGGCCACGCGCGCCGCATCGGGGTGCAGCGTGACAGCCACGCACAGCGCGCGACCCCGGGCCGGCGCCGCCAGTGCCGCCGCCTGGGCGGGCGTCACCTCGCGCATCGACGCCGCGAACACGAAGCCGATGGCATCCGCTCCGGCGTCCAGCGCCGCCTCGACGGCCGCGGCATCGGTCATGCCACAGACCTTGATGAAGCCGGTGGTCACGTCGGCAAGGCCCTCACGCGCCGCGGCGGGCGGCACGACCCGCACGCAGCATGTCGGCCAGCAACTGCGCCGGATCGGTGGCGCTCATCAGCGCGCTGCCGACCAGCGCCAGGTCATAGCCCGCAGCCGCAAGCCGTGCCGCATCTTCAGCGCTGCCCACGCCGCTCTCGGCCACTCGCGGCAGGTCCGGCGGCAGCAAGGACGCCAGCTGTTCCAGCCGCCCCGGCACCACCTGCAGCGTGACCAGGTCACGGCTGTTGATGCCGACCAGCAGCTGCGCGCCCTGCGCCGCGGGCGACGCGCGCAGCGTGGCCACGCGTGCGATGTCGGCGGCGTCGAAGGTCTCGACCAGCACGAACAGGCCATAGCGCACGGCCGCTGCGACCAGCGCCTGCAGCGCGGCATCATCGAGCATGCGCACGATGATGAGGATGCCACCCGCACCGGCGATGCGCGCCTCGGCTACCTGGCAGGGTTCGACCAGGAAGTCCTTGCGCATGGCCGGCACGCCGCCACCCTGCGCCTGCAGCGCGGCGACCGCCTGTTCCAGGTGCTGCAGCGAGCCATCAAAACGCGTGGGTTCGGTCAGCACCGACACGGCCGCCGCACCGGCAGCGGCATAGCCGCCCACCCGCGCCGCCACGTTTTCATCGCCGCCCTTGAGCTGGCCCACCGCGGGGGAGCGCAGCTTCACTTCGGCGATGAGGTCGAAGCGCTCTGGCGACAGCAGCAGCGGAGGCGGCAGCGGCGAGGCCAGCGCCTGCGCATCGAGCACGTCCGCAGGGGTGGCCGCCAAGGTGGCCGCAGCACGCTCGCGGCTGCTGGCCGCCATGCGGGCGAGGAAGTCCTCGCTCATGCGCCCGGCTCCGCGCCGAAGGCCGCCAGCGACTGCAGCAGCTTTGCGGCACGACCGTCGTCGATGGCCTGGGCCGCCTGCACCGCGGCGGACAGCGCATCCGGCGCGCGGCCACTGACCTCGAGCGCCAGCGCGGCCCCCAGCACCAGCGCATCGCGGTGGCCGCCATGTTCGGCGCCACGCAGCACCCGCTGCAGCGCGGCAGCATTGAAGCCGGCTTCGCCGCCCATCAATTCGGCTTCCGTGCAGGGCTTCAGCCCGAAGTCGGCCGGGCCGCGGCGCGATTCGCGCACCTGTTCACCTTGCACGTCGAGCAGCAGGAACTCGCCGAGCGGCGTGGGTTCGTCCCAACCGCCCGCGCCATGCACCACGAAAGCCCGGCGGATCGGCAGGCCCGCGAGGGCATCGGCCATCAGCCGGGCCACCGGCTCGCTGTACGCGCCGATGACATGGAAGCCCGGCCCGGCGGGGTTGGTCAGCGGCCCCAGTATGTTGAACACCGTGCGCACGCCCATCGCCGCGCGCACGGGCCCGATGGCCTTCATGGCCGGGTGGTAGTGCGGCGCGAACAGGAAAGTGAAACCCAGGCGCTGCAGCGCCTCGCCGGCGCGCGCTTCATCGAGCGGCAGCGGCAGGCCCATGGCTTCGAGCACATCGGCGCTGCCGGCTTTGCTCGACACCGATCGGTTGCCGTGTTTCACGACGGGCAGGCCGGCGGCGGCGGTCAGCAGCGCAGCGCCCGTCGACAGGTTGTAGCTGCCGGACTTGTCGCCACCGGTGCCGACGATGTCCACGGCACCGGCAGCCACGGCGTCAT
>JBJOHO010000094.1:0-3892 GCA_046047615.1 Pseudomonadota bacterium | reverse complement strand
CGGGTGTCGCAGGTGTTCTGCTCTGCGCTGCCCGTGGCCTACAACCGCGAGCGCCTCACGCGCTGGGCCGGCCTGGCCACGCTGGTGCTGGAGGCCGCCTACGAGGCCACGCTGCTGGCGGGCCGCTTGAACCACGCCCAGACGGGCAACCCGCGCGTCTACCTCACGCTGCTGGGCGGCGGTGCGTTCGGCAACCGCCGCGAGTGGATCTTCGCGGCCCTGGAACGGGCGCTGCAGCGGGCGGGCGCGGAAGGCCTGGACGTATCGATCGTGAGCTATGGGCGTCCGGACGCGGATCTCGTGGCGTTTGTGCGCCGTCAATTGGCCAAATAGCTGAGAAATCCGGTGCCCCGGGCGGGAAGCATCAAGGCAACCTGTTGCCATGAAAGACCACCCGATTGACGGCACTGTCAGGCCCGCGCAGGATGTACGCGTACATCCACCAGGGGATGCTGAAATGAAAACCCGTCTGTTCCGGAACGGAAACTCCCAAGCGGTACGCATTCCCGTCGAACTCGCCTATCCCACGGCGGACATGGAGCTGGAGATCGAACGGGTCGGGGATGAACTGCGCATCCGGCCCGCGGCACGCCGTATTGGCGACGTCGCAGCCATCTTCGCCAGCTTTTCGCCCGGGTTTGCCGTGCCCGGGCGAGGCGAGGAGCGCGACAAGGAGCGCGCGCCACTATGAAGCCGCGCTACATGCTCGACACGAACATTTGCATCTACATGATGGGCAGGGCGGTGCCGACGTTCCGCGAACGGATGGCCGGACTGCATGTGGGCGAGGTAGTGCTGTCGGCGGTCACTCTGGCTGAACTGGAGTACGGCATCGAAGCCTCTGGGCAGGCCGCATCGCGCAACCGCAAGGTGCTGCAAGGCTTGCTGGCTGAGATACCCGCCGTGCCCTACGGCAACGAAGCCGCAAGGGCCTGTGGTCCGGTACGCCTTGCCAGACCGAAGCGGACCGCGGACGCCTTGGACAAGCTCATCGCAAGCCACGCCCTCGCCCTTGGCGTGACGCTCGTGACCAACAATGTCCGGGATTTCAAGAGCTACAGCGGCCTGCGCGTTGAGAACTGGACCTGAAAGACCTGCACAACCGAGCTCACCCTTTTACGCACACCAACTGCCGCAGGGTGTGCACCACCTCCACGAGATCCTCCTGGTGGCGCATGACGGCGTCGATGTCCTTGTAGGCACCGGGGATCTCGTCCAGCACGCCCTCGTCCTTGCGGCACTCGATGCCGGCTGTCTGGCGGGCAAGATCCGCGAGACCGAAGGCTTCCTTGGCCCGCGTGCGTGACATGCGCCGGCCCGCACCATGCGAGCAGGAGCAAAAACTGTCCGGGTTGCCCTTGCCGCGCACGATGAACGAGCGCTCGCCCATGGACCCGGGAATGATGCCCAGCTCGCCAGCACGCGCGCGGATCGCACCTTTGCGCGTCACCATCACGGTGGCCCCGAAGTGCTCTTCGGTGCTCACGTAGTTGTGGTGGCAGTTCACGGCCTCCTCGGTCACCTCGAAGGGCGGCAGCTGGCCACGCAGTGCCTGCAGCACCAGCGCCATCATGATTTCCCGATTGCTGCGTGCATAGTCCTGCGCCCAGTGCAGCGCTGTGCAGTAGTCGTCGAAGGACTGTGTGCCCTCACGCAGGTATGCCAGGTCGCGATGAGGCAGTCGACGGTCCAGCGCCTCCATCTCGCGCCGCGCCGTTTCGATGTAGTGGCGCCCGATCGTGTTGCCGATGCCGCGGGAGCCGGAGTGCAGCATCACGCCCACGTTGCCGGCCTCGTCCTGCACCAGCTCGATGAAATGGTTGCCGCCGCCGAGCGTACCCGCCTGCCGCAGCATCGAGTCCCGCGGAGCCTTCATCATCGAGCCGATCCGAGGTGCGCGTTCCAGCAGCCGGTCCAGCCCGGGCAGCAACGGCTGCAGCTGCTGCGGCAGTATCGCCTCGGGGTGCATCGCAAAGCCTACCGGCACGGCATCCTCGATGGCCTCTCGCACCGGCTTCAGCGAGTCCGGCAGTTGCTCCACCGTGAGCGTCAACCGTGCGTAGCTCATGCCACACCCGATGTCGACACCGACAGCCGCAGGGATGATCGCCTGCCGCGTGGGGATGACCGAGCCCACCGTGGCGCCGATGCCGCTGTGAACGTCTGGCATCACGGCGATGTGGTGGTGGACGATGTCCAAGCCAGCCATCTGCTCGAGTTGCTGGCGGGCCTGGGCCTCGAGGTCGTCGGTCCAGACGTGGACGGGCACGACGCCCGTGTTGAAGGTCTGTTTGATCGGCATGGCGGCCTCCTAAGGCAATTGTCCCGAATCCGGTGGGTCTGGAGACCCACCCCGTAACAGGTAGGCCGCGTCAGTGCAGGGTTGGGAAACCCGCTGAGGGAAAGACTGGTCTGCGACAGTGGATGTGCATGCGCGACGCACGCTATCACGGGCTGGAAAGAGCCGGCAAAAAGCCGGGCCCAGGCTGTGTGCCTGCCATATCTGGTGGAATTGGTCGGAATGCACGGGTGATGAGTCGGCATTGCATCGCCTGCTGGAGACAGACTTTCTGGATCGCTTGACGCAAATGAACACAGAAGGCACACAATGTGACCAGAAGCCCCGGAAAGCGGTTCGCATGGTCCCCCCAAAAAGACGCCACCTGCAGGGCACAGAGAAACGTCGGATTTGCCGACGTGGTGGAGGCGGTGGCTGCCGGAAACCTGCTGGATGTACTGGCGCACGCCAACCCGGCGCGATACCCACGGCAACGGGTATTGGTTGTCGCCATTCGGGGGTATGCATGTCTCGTCCCCTACGTTGAAGGGGAGGAGGAGTATTTCCTGAAGACCATCATCCCGAGCCGAAAGGCAACGAAGCGCTACCTGTCCGGTTCACGCGCAGCAACTGGGAGAGCACATTGATGTCCAAGCCAAAGATGGGAAAATCGCCAACCCGAAAGAGCCAGAAGAATTCTGGCCTGCGGGCGGATGAGTCGCGTCTCCTGGCTGACTACGAGCGAGGAGACCTGAGGCCAGTCGCAGACTTGGTGGCCAAGCGGGACGCGTTGATTGCCGCGGCAGAGGCAGCGCGCAAGGACCAGCGGTTGAATATCCGTTTGTCCCAGCCGGTTCTGGCGGAATTGCGACGCCGCGCTGCGGAGGAGGGCCTGCCCTATCAGACGCTCATCGCCAGTGTCTTGCACAAATATGCGACGGGCCGTCTGATCGAACGCTGAACACCCACTTCTCGCATATTCTTGCCGGACAAGAAGCGGGGGAGTGTGATGCACAAGTCGAGCGTGGGCCTGTTGGGTGCAATGGCCTTGCTATGGGGAGCTGCCGCCGGGGCGGCTGGCACCGACCCCCGCTGCCCCGGCGACAAGGACGTGGTGCTGACCAACGGCCAGATCCTCACCGTCGATGCCCAGGATCGCACGGCCCACAGCTTGCGCATCCGTGGCGACCGCATCATCGAGGTGGACGGCCATGTTGACCGGCGCGACCCATGCCTGCAGGTGATCGACCTTGCCGGTCGCACGGTCATCCCGGGGCTCATCGACAACCACACGCATTTCCTGCGCACGGCGCAGGCACCCGGGCCACTGGTTGAAGGGCTGGAGTCGGCGGCTTCCATTCCCCAACTGCTCGAGGCGCTGGCCGCTGCCGCGACGCGCGCCGAACCGGGCGAATGGATCGCCGCAATCGGCGGCTTCACGCCGGGGCAGTTCTCAGAGCGCCGATTGCCGACGCGAGAGGAGCTCAGCGGCGCGCTGCCGACGCAGCCGGTCTATGTGCAGGTGGGCTATTCCACGCGGGGGTGGGTGAACGACGAAGGCCGACGCGTGCTGGCCGCTGCGGGCATCGCCACGACCGACGCGGGCGAGGTGGC
>JBJOHO010000093.1:0-2948 GCA_046047615.1 Pseudomonadota bacterium | reverse complement strand
TCGTCATCGCATCCATGCCGCTTCAGGGCTTCAGTGACCCAGCTGCAAAGCCACCAGCAGCCGCGAGACCATGTTGTAGGCCGCCACCGTCGTCACCCACTCCAGCAGCGCGCGGTCGTCCAGTCTCGCCTTGAGCGCGGCCATCAAGGCGTCCGGCACGGTGATGTCGCGCGTCATGGCGTCGGTCAGCTCCAACGCCAGGCGTTCGTCGGTATCGAAGCAGGGCGCCAGGTCCTGTTCGCGGACCGCCTCGATCTTGGCTTCCGACACCCCGGCGCGGCGCGCAAAAGGCACATGGGCATCGAACTCGTAGCGCGCGCCGTTGAGCACCGCCACGCGCAGGATCATCAGTTCGCGCAAGGCCGGCGCAACGCCCGTCTTCTGCCGCACAGCAGTCAGCAACTGCTCCCAGCCCGAGGCCACGGGTGGGCTGTTGAGCAGCACCCGGTACAGCGCGGTGATCTCGCCCCGTGCGGCCATCAGCCGCGCTTCCACCTCGGCCGCCTCGGGCCGGCTGCCCGGCTCGACGGCGGCAATGCGCGGGGACGGTCCGTCCATCACTGGATGCGGATGTTCTTGGCCTTGATCAGGCGCGCCCACTTCTCGGTGTCGCTCTTGAGCAGCGCGGCCAGTTCCTGCGGCGTGGAGGGCATCGGCTCGGCGCCGGAAGCCAGCAGCTTGTCCCGCACCGCCGGGGTGTTGAGGGTGTTGCGCACCGCCTTGTTCAGGCGTTCGATCTCGGCGGCCGGTGTCTTGGCCGGCACGAAGAAGGCATACCAGTTCACGGTGTCCACGCCCTTGATACCTTGCTCCTCGAGCGTCGGCACGTCCGGCAGGGCCGGATGGCGCTTGGGCGAAGCGATGCCCAGCGCCTTGAGTCGGCCCGACTTGACGTGGCCGATGAGGCCCGGGACATCACCGAAGAAGCCGCCGACCTGACCGCCCATGAGGTCGGTGATGGCGGGCGCCGCGCCCTTGTAGGGCACGTGCAGCAGCTTGGCGCCCGTGCCGTCGGCCAGCTGCTCGATGGCCAGGTGCGGAATGCTGCCCACCCCCGAGGACGCCATCGCCGTGCCCTGGGGCGCGGACTTGCTGCGGGCGACGAAATCAGCGGCACTTTTTGCAGGGTCCTTGGCATTGACCACCAGCAGCTCGACGTTGTTGACCACGAGCGAGACCGGCGCAAAGTCACGCACCATGTCGTAGGGCAGCTTGTCGTACAGCGCGGGGTTGATGGCTGCGGCACCGACGCTGGTGATCCAGATGGTGCGGCCGTCGGCCGGGGAACGCAGCACCTCGTTGGCGCCGATCGCGCCGTTGGCGCCGGGCTTGTTCTCCACCACGACCGTGCCGCCCAGCTCGCGGCCGAGCTGCTCGGCCAGGGTGCGCGAAACGCTGTCCACCGGCCCGCCGGGTGAGAACGACACCACGATGCGGGTGGTGTTGCCTTGGGCAAAGGCCGTGGCGCAAGATGCAGCGGCCAGCGTAAGGGCTGCGATCCAAGGGCGTCGCTTGATCATCGGGTTCTCCTGGTGCGGTGGTGGTGGGGAAAAGAGGGTCGGTCCGAAGCTCAGTCGCAGCGGGCGGTCATGCCGCCGTCCACCACGATCTCGGTGCCGGTGACGAAGCGTGCTTCGTCGCTGGCCAGGAACAGCACGGCGGCCGCGGTGTCGCGGCCGTCGCCCATGAAGCCAAGCGGGATGCGGCGCTGGCGCTGGGCCAGCAGCGCATCGACATCGCCGCCAGCACGCTGATGCGCCAGGCGCGACTCGACCATCGGCGTGTGCAGCTGCCCGGGTACGACGGTGTTGACACGGATGCCGTGGGGCGCATGCTGCACCGCCACCACCCGCGACAACTGGATGACACCGGCCTTGGTCGCGGCGTAGGCCACTTGAGCGCTGCCCGTCCAGCGCAGCCCCGAAGTCGAGGCGAGGTTGACGATGGCACCCTGGCGACGGGCGATCATGTTCGGCAGCACGTGCTTGCAGGTCAGGAACACACTCTTGAGGTTGAAGTCCACCTGGGTGTCCCACACCGCCTCGTCCATCTCCACCGGGCCGCCCGGCGCCGAGCCGCCGACGTTGTTGACCAGGACATCGATGCGCCCGTGACGCGCCAGGCAGGCCTGCACCATGCGGGCCACGTCCTCGGCATCGGTGACGTCACAGGCCCACGGTGTGATGGCCGCGCCGGCCTCGGCGGCACGCTCGACCGTCTCACGCACACGCGCCAGGTCACGATCGACGGCCCAGACCTGGGCGCCTTCCTGCGCCAGGCGCACCGCCACGGCACGACCGTTGCCCCAGCCCGGTCCGACGCAACCGGCGCCGGTGACGATGGCCACGCGGCCCTCGAAGCGACGGCTGCCTGCGGGGGTGTCCATGTCGGATTCCATCGGCGGGTTCATGCGTCGAAGCGGTACAGGCGCTGCGGGTTGTCCACCAGCAGGCGCTGACGTGCCGCTTCGGTGGGTGCCATGCGCGCGATGGCGGCGACCAGGACATCCTCATCCGGTACCGGGCCGGCGTGATTGGGGTGCGGCCAGTCGTTGCCCCACAGCACGCGGTCGCCGTGTCGCGCCACCAACCAGCGGGCCAGGGCCAGGCCATCGTCGTAGGGCGGTCCGTTCGCACTGACGCGGTCGATGCCGCTGACCTTGACCCAGAACCGCGCGTCGTCCATGAGCCGCGCCAGGGCACGGAATTCGGCGCCATCGACCCCCTGCGCGGCGTCCACGCGGCCGATGTGATCGATCACCACCGGCACCGGCGAGCGCGCCAGCGCCGGACCGAGCTCGGTCAGCAGCGCAGATGAGCCGTGCACTTGCAGGTGCCAGCCCAGCGGCTCGAGGCGCGCGGCCAGGGCCAGCACCCGCTCGATGGGTGTTGCCTGCCCGAGGTGGCCCATGAAGTTGAAGCGCACGCCACGAAAGCCCGCAGCGTCCA
>JBJOHO010000092.1:0-53428 GCA_046047615.1 Pseudomonadota bacterium | reverse complement strand
CATTGAACTGCTTGGCTGCGGCCAGATCCGCCGCCACCTTGCGGACATCCGCATCGGCATCGACGATGACGGGGGACTTGCCACCCAACTCCAGGGTGACGCTGGCCAGGTGCTTGGCGGCCGCTGCCATCACCAGCTTGCCCACGCGCGTGCTGCCGGTGAAGAAAATGTGGTGGAAGGGCAGTTCCAGCAGGGCGGTGGCCACTTCCACGCCGCCCTCGAACAGGGCGACGTCGCGCTCGTCGAAGGCCGCCTTGATGATCTTTGCTGCGACCTGCGCGGTGGCCGGGCACAGGTCGGTCAGCTTGACCATGCAGCAGTTGCCCGCAGCGATGGCCGCCGCCAACGGTCCCAGCACCAGGCCCAGCGGAAAGTTCCAGGGGCCCAGGATCAGGCAGACGCCGCGCGCCTCATGGACGATGCGGGCGGTGTCGGCGGGGTTCAGCGACGGCTTCACCGCCACGGGCTTCATCCACTCGTCCAGGCTGTTGATGTTCCGGTCGATGTTCGAGAGGACGTTCAGGACCTCGGTCACGCGGATCTCGTTCACCGGCTTGCGCGTGTCCATGCGCACGGCGGTGATGATCTCCTCCGCGTGGGCCTCGACGGCGGCCTTCAGCCGGCGCAGCTTCTCCTTGCGCTGGCCCGCGGTGCTTGCCTTGTTTTCCCACTGCTGGCCACGTTGCAGCGCGAACACCCGCAGCATGTCGGTCAACGTCGCGGCGTTGGTGGGGGCGACGGTCTTGGCGGTGGACGATGTCATCGGGCATTCTCCGGCAGGCGGGGCGCTGGTTCGGCGCATTATGCGGCAGTCGGGCCCCCATGCCAGCGGCGGAGGGACGCCGGCGGTCATTCAACGGGGGGAGCGATGTCACGAACATTGACGGAGGGATGGCTGCCTGCGCTGTGCCTGCTGGGCACGGTGTCACTGGCGCAGGCGGAAAGCTGGCAGGGCGCGGGCGAGATGCCGCTGGACTATCGCGCCTACGTGCGCGACTTCAACACCGGCGACGACCGGGGCCTCGTCGAGAAATACTTCGCACCGGACACGCAGATGATCAGCGGCAGCGGTGTGCGGCGTGGCCACAAGGAGATGAACGAGTTCCTCGCCTGGGCACATGATGGGGTCCGCGAGATCATCCGGCCGCAGGTCGTGATGTGGGACAAGGACCACATCTTCGCCGAGGTCGACATGGACTTCGTCGCCTCCAAGGCCCGCAGGGATTTTCCTTTCGGCGACCTGCAGCCCGGCGACATCCTCACCGTGAAGTTCTTCGCCCACTACACGGTGGTGGACGGCAAGATCAAGACGCTGAAGACCATGACGTGGAAGCCGGAGACCGGCGTCACGAAGGCACCCAAACTGGGCGCCCACGCCGGGCAGCGCGCCGCTTTCCTGGCCTACACGCGTGCCTTCTCGGGGGGGCTGGCGCCGCAGTACTCGTCGTTCTATACGGACGATGTGAAGCTGCAGCTCTCCAGCGTGGGAAAGCTGGATGGCAAGCAGGCGATCGTGGACTACTACACGAAAATGTTCCGCAGCGTCCGCGAGGACCTGGTGATCAACCAGGTTGTCTTCGATGACACGGCGATCGTCGGTGACTTCGTCAGTGTCTTCACGGCCGTGGAGGATGCACCGGATTTCGTCGTGGCCCCATTGAAGAAAGGCGAATCCATCCGCGTTCCGGTGTTCGTGTACTACACGCTGCGCGACGGCCTGATCTCTGAAATCCGCGTGGCCCGCTCAGGACCGCCAGTCCGCTGACGGGCGGTCCGTTGCGGCTCAGGGCTTGACGCAGCGGAAGTTGGCGGCGTCGTCCAGGCTGCCGGTGCCGAGGTGGCGCGGCCATTCCGGATAGTGGCAGACCGGTCGCGTGCGCCCCGCAGACTTCGCGTGCGCATCCGTGGCCAGCAGCGTGCCGGGTGCCTCGCCCCGTTCCACCCAGGCCTCGAGTGCATCGAGCGTCGCGATGCGGGCATTGAAGACGCCGGTGACATGCCCCATGCCCGGGACGGTGTAGAACTTCACGAAGTTGCCCAGTTCGGCGGCCGGATAGCGCCTGTTCAACCGTTCCCAGTACTGGATCGAACTGTAGGGCGTGATGAAGTCGTCGACCAGTCCGTGGAAGTAGATCAGCTTGCCGCCGCGCTCGCGGAAGCGGTCTAGGTTCACGCTGTTGGCGCTGAGCAGGGGCGCCAGGTAGGCAACGCGGCCGGCATGACGGCGCGGGTCGAAGTCCTTCAGCGTATCCAGCGTCAGGTCCTGGGCCACCGCATAGCGCGGCGTCGCATCGCCCGGCGCGAACTGCAAGGCCTGGCCCGGGCCCTGCGCGCCGAGGTTGGCTGAGCCACCATCCATGAAGGTCGAGCCCTCGAACGGTGTCCATTTCGGGAAGACACTGTTGCCCTCATCGTCCGCAAACACGCTGAAACCCAGGTCGAAGGGTTCGTCGATGAGGTTCAGCGTGTCCAGTTGTGTGTCGGACAGGCAGTGGTCCCCGGCATCCGCGCCCTCGGCACAGCGCAGCGGATTGGCAGCGTCCTTGCGCTTGAAGGCCGCGGTGGCCCCGCGGCATCCCGCAACATTGCTGATGATGCCGTCGGCGGCATTGTCGAGGGCATCGCAGGCTTGGTAGACCGCCGCTGTCAGGGTGGCCACCTTCGCCGGGCTGAGCCAGCCTTTGCCGTCGCTGGCGTGCAGCGCTGCCGCATAGCGGTTCGCCGACAGATGCAGCATCAGCACGTTGTGGGCGGGATAGCCGGCCACGGCACCCTGGTAGTCGTCCGGGTAGCGCTGCACCGCGTCGAAGGCTTCGTGGCCGCCCTGCGATCCGCCGATAATGTAGTTGTACTTCGGTGCCGCGCCGTAATGCGCCTTCACCAACTGCAGGGCAACGTCGTGGGTTTTCTTGATCTGCTCATGGCCGTAGTTGCGCAGCGCTTCGTCGTTGAGCAGGAATCGCCCGTCGAAACCGCCGCTGCGGGCGACATGACCCGAATCGCTGCCCAGCGTCACATAGCCGCGCGCCAGTGGCCGCGCCTCGGTCGGGGGCTGCTTGGCGTAGTGGTCGAGCCCGGTCACCACGCTGCCGTTGAAGCCGCCGCCGCCGAATTGCAGGGTCTTGCCGTTCCAGTCCGTTGGCAGGTTCACCTGGAAGCTGATGTCCGGCGCGGCGTAGCTGACCGGATGGATGGCGCCACGGACCTTGCAGTATTCGCCATTCGGGTTGCCGGGCGCGCTGGGCGCGACGAGTTCTGCGCTCTGGATCGAGGCGCCGGTGGTCGGCAGTCCGATCACGGCCGCTGGCAAGCGCAGCCCTGCCAGCTGCGCACAGGCTGCCTGGGCCGAGGCGGGCGTCGCGGCGGCCACGGCGTCTGGAACCAGTGTGGCAAGGCCCACACTGGCCAGGATGGACAGGCGTGTCGCCCGCAGCGCAGGCGGCACGGAATGGATTCTCGGCATCGCTTGATCCCCCCGGTTCTTTTGCGCATGGTACCTCCCGGGCAGGGCCCGGGGCAGGGAGAGGGCATGAAGGTCGAGTTCGATTACATCGTCGTGGGGTCCGGGTCGGCCGGCGCCGCCGTGGCCGCCCGGTTGTCCGAAGACCCGGGACTGTCCGTGCTGCTGCTGGAGGCAGGCCCACCGGACTGGCACCCGTTCCAGGCGATGCCGCTGGCCTTTCCCAAAGTGGCCTTGGGCAGCATCGGCACCTGGCAATACAAGTCCGAGCCCGAGCCCGCCCTGTACGGGCGGCAGCTGCCGTATCCGCGCGGCCGCACGCTGGGCGGCACGTCTTCCGTCAACGCGATGATCGCGATCCGCGGCCACCGCCGCGACTATGACCGCTGGCACGAGGCAGGTCTGGAGGGCTGGAGCTACGCGGAGGTGCTGCCGTACTTCAAGCGCCTGGAGTCCAGTTGGCGGGGCGCGGGTCCGTTCCATGGCGCCGACGGGCCGGTGCGCATCACGCGCATGGAGGGTCCGGAAATGCTGTGGGAGCCGCTGCTGGCGGCGGCCGTGGCGGCCGGCATTCCACACTGCGAGGACCCCAACGGCGCCGTGCAGGATGGCATCTCGCCGATGGAATCCACCGTGTATGGCGGTGCCCGCTTCAGCACCGCCCGTGCTTACCTGCGCCCGGCACGGCATCGCCCCAACCTCACCATCGCGACGCGCACCTTGGCGAGCCGCGTCGTGGTCGAGCAGGGTCGCGCGACGGGCGTGCAGTATCTGCAGCGGGGCCAGCCGCGCCATGCCCACGCGGCGCGCGAGGTCGTGGTCTGCGGCGGCGCCTTCAATTCGCCACAGTTGCTGCTGCTGTCCGGCATCGGCCCTGCAGAGGAGCTGCGCGCGCTCGGTATCGCGCCTGTGCTGGACCTGCCGGGGGTCGGCCGCAACCTCAGCGACCACCCCAACATCCTCAACGAGTATGAGCTCGTGGAGGACCTGGGCCTCACGCGCCACCTGCGACTGGACCGGGCGACGCTGGCGGTGGCCCGCTGGATGCTCACCCGCAGCGGTCCCTTTGCCTATACCGGCACGTCCACCAACGTGTTTGCGCGCACCTTGCCGGGCCTGGACCAGCCGGATGTGCAGATGATGACCCTGCCGCTCAGCAACGACTCGAAGTTGTGGGGGCTGGGCCTTGGCCGCAAGCCGATGTCGCGCCTCGCCGTGCGCACGGGCTTCCTGCAACCCCGTTCGCGCGGCTGGGTGAAGCTGCGCTCCACGGATCCGCGCGAGCCGCCCCGCATCCAGCTCAACCTGCTGCAGGATCCTGAAGACATCCAGACCATGTTGCGGGCGGTGAAGCTCAGTCGCAGCATCCATGCGCAGGCGCCATTGCGCGGCATGATCCGCCGCGAAGTCTTGCCGGGGCCCGGCACGGATGATGAAGCGGGGTTGGTGGAGCATCTGCGGCGCAACGTGGGACACCGGTCGCACCCGGTGGGCACCTGCCGCATGGGTACAGATCCGGGTACCGGCGCTGTGGTGGATGCACAGTTGCGGGTGCATGGACTCAAGGGTCTGCGGATCGCCGACGCCTCGGTGATGCCGGACATCACCAGCGGCAACACCAACCTGCCTTCGATCATGATCGGCGAGCGCGCCGCGGACCTGCTGCAGGGACGGCAGTTGCCGCCTGATCCTGTGGCTGCCAGCGCCGCGGCCGGGGGAGAGGTCCGTGGATGAATTCATGCAGGCTGCCATCGACGAGGCGCGGCAGGGCCTCGCGGAGGGCGGCATTCCGATCGGGTCCGTGCTGGTCCACCAGGGCCGCATCCTCGGACGGGGCCACAACCGGCGTGTCCAGCAAGGCAGTGCGATCCGGCACGGCGAGATGGACGCCCTCGAGAACGCGGGCCGCCTGCCCGCCAGCGTGTATCGCGAATGCGTGCTCTACACGACGCTTTCACCCTGCCCGATGTGCACGGGCGCCATCCTGCTGTACGGCATACCGCGCGTCGTGATCGGCGAGAACCGGACCTTCATGGGCGAGGAGGCCCTGCTGCGTGAGCGTGGCGTGGCGACGCAAGTGCTCCAGGATGCGGCCTGCGAGCAGTTGATGCGCGACTTCATCGCTGCCAAGCCGCAGTTGTGGAACGAGGACATCGGCGAGTGAGGATGACAGGCCTGCTGCTCTGCAGCCTCCTTGTGGCCGTGCCGGAGGCAGTGGCCGATGAACTGGAAGAACTCGTCGTCACGGGTCGGCTTGCGCGCCTGGCAGCAGCGCGCGAGGCGATCGTGCAGGCCGAGGACCGCCTGCACGCGCGCTACAACGAGATCAATACTCATGAACCATTCGCCATCGAGTGCCGGCAGGAGGCGCCTACGGGGCGCATCATCCGGACCCGTATCTGCGAGCCGCGCTATGTCGGTGAGGCCACCCATCAGGACAGCGACCAGATCACCGGCAACCAGGCCGACACGAACGTGATGGTGCAGACGGCGGAGGCGGCGTTCCTGCGTCGCAAGGTGGAATTCCAGCGGCACATGGCCGAACTCGTGCGCAAGGATCCAGAGCTGCTCCGCCTGCTGCAGGAACACGGGCGCAAAGTGCAGGCTTACCAGGCGCTCAGCCGTGAGACCTTCCCGCGTCGGGGTGGGCAGGCGCCGTGAAGACCCTGCTCTGCCTCAGCTTCCTCATGCCGCTGGCCGTCGGCGCGCAAGCCGTCATGCAGTCGATCGCGCCGGCCGCACCAGCTGCGCGGCCGGTGTTCAGTTGCCGCCATGCGCTGGCGGTGGGCGGCGGACGCCTGCATGCCGCACGGCTGCTGGATGCGCAAGGCGCCACGCTTGATGAGAGCGCCCAATGGCTCGACGGTTCCCGGGAGGATGACGCGTCGACGCTGCGCCTTTCCGTGCAGTGGCACTCCCGGCAGGGTCCGCTGCATTTCGGTCGGGGCATGCTCAATCTACGCTTCCTGTCGCAGCGCCCCATGACCTTCGGCTACGAACTGCGCCTGCGGCAACCCGGCGGTACGGGGCTACCGCTGAAGGTGGATGCCGGTCCGGGCTATGAGCGCCCCCGGGAGGCGACGGCGTATATCTGGCTGCATGCGCTGTTCCGCCACGCGGAGGGTGCGCCTGCGCTGGAGTGGTCGCTCGAGCACCTGACTGCCGACGGCAAGCGCTGGCTGGAAACCTACCTGCAAGGCGTGTTCGACCTCGCGCCACTGCGTGCCGTGGAAACGGCCATGGCTGACGTGCCTGCTGCACTCGACCACCTTCAGGCCGAGCCGACGACTCGCTGCGTACGCCTGCCGTGAACCGGCTGGCCGGTGCCGGCACGTGCCACGCGTGGGATACTTGCACCATGCCTCCCGCGTCGCGCCAGCGCACCTCGCTGCACCCCAAGAAGCTGTTGCTGACCAAGTGGACAGCGGTGATCCCGCGCAACCGCGAGAAGCACTTCCTGGTGACACAGGTCATCGAACCCGCCGTGCCGGGTGCACCCGTCGAGTCCGTTGAGTTGCAGGCCGTGCTGACCGGTCGGGTGGAGATCCTGCCATGGCGCGACTTGACCGACAGCAGCCAGTGGCACCAGGGCTGGCGATGACTGCCGCAGTGCCCGGCCCGGCGTTCCTGTTCGCCTTCCTGATGGTGGCCACCTGTTTGCGGGCGGCCATCACCGCAGTGGGTCCGCTGCTCGGCACCTTGCAGGTGGACATGGGCTTGTCGGCCACGACCGCGGGTGTGCTCGCGAGCCTGCCACTGCTGCTGTTCGCCGCCTGCGCACCGCTGGCGCGGCTGGCGCGCAACCACGGCAGCGAGCGCCTGCTCGTGGCGGCACTCTGCGTGCTGGTCCTGGGCATCCTGCTGCGGTCGCAGGGGCATGTGGCGGCGCTCTTCGGTGGCACCCTCCTGCTGGCAGGGGCCATCGCCGTCGCCAACATCCTGCTGCCCGCGTTGGTGAAGCAGCACTTTCCCACGCGGATCCCGATGGTGACGACCGCGTATGCCACGGTGCTGGGTGTCTCGGCCAGTCTTGGCTCGGGCCTTTCCGTGCCGCTGGCAGGCTGGCTTGGCGGATGGCAGGCCTCGCTCGCCAGCTGGGCGCTCCCCGCGGTGCTGGTCGTGCTGCTGTGGGCGCCGCAAGTGCGGCACGCGGCGCCGTTGCAGTCGCAGGCCGAGGGACCTCCCCCTGCCATGCCCTGGCGCAGCGGCCTCGCCTGGCAGGTCACGGGCTACATGGGCCTGCAGTCCCTGGCCTTCTACATGACGGCGTCCTGGTACCCGGCCATGCTGGGCGACCTGGGCTGGTCGGCCGACGCGTCAGGCTGGTACCTGAGTCTTTACATGATCGCGGCCATGCTCGCCGGTCTTGCCGTGCCGTGGCTGGTCCGGCGCAGTGTGGGGCAGCAGGGTCTTGGTGCGGCAACCGGCCTGCTGACGGCGCTCGGCGTTGGCGGATTGATGATCCAGCCACAGTGGCTGGGCCTGTGGATGGTGCTGATGGGCATCGGCACAGGGCCTGCGTTCGTGCTGGCGCTGTCGTTCATGGGTCTGCGCGCGGCGGATGCACGCACCGCCGCGGCGTTGTCGCTGATGGCCCAGTCACTGGGCTACCTGCTGGCGGCGGCCGGTCCGGTGTGCTTCGGCTGGTTGCACGACGTGACCGGTGGCTGGACCGGGTCGATGGCCTTTGCGCTGCTGATGGCGCTGGCCATGGCGGCTTGTGGTTACGGCGCCGGCCGCGTGGGTCGCAGCGTCACGGCGCAAGCCGTGGGCCGGCGCGCGTGATCAGGCCTTGACGACGGGGATCTTGCCGATCCGTGACTGCCATTCAGCCGGGCCTGTCTGGTGCACCGACGTGCCACCGGAATCCACGGCGACCGTCACCGGCATGTCCTTCACGTCGAATTCGTAGATGGCCTCCATGCCCAGGTCGGCGAAGCCGACCACGCGCGCGCCACGGATGGCCTTGGAGACCAGGTAGGCCGCGCCGCCCACCGCCATGAGGTAGGCGGCCTTGTGGCGCCTGATGGCTTCGATGGCGACCGGGCCGCGCTCGGCCTTGCCCACCATGGCGATGAGCCCGGTCTGCGCGAGCATCATCTCGGTGAACTTGTCCATGCGCGTGGCCGTCGTCGGGCCCGCGGGCCCGACAACCTCGTCACGCACCGGATCGACCGGGCCGACGTAGTAGATGACCCGGTTGCGGAAGTCGACCGGCAGCGGTTCGCCCTTGGCGAGCATGTCCTGGATGCGCTTGTGGGCCGCATCGCGTCCGGTGAGCATCCTGCCCGACAGCAGGAGCGTCTGGCCCGGCTTCCAGGCCGCCACATCGGCCGCGGTGAGCGTGTCGAGGTCCACGCGCGTGGAGCGCTGGGTGTCCGGCTTCCAGTCCACGGCGGGCCATTCCGCGAGGTCCGGTGGCTCGCAATAGGCGGGACCGCTGCCGTCGAGCGTGAAGTGTGCGTGCCGCGTGGCCGCGCAGTTGGGGATCATGGCCACCGGCTTCGAGGCCGCATGGGTCGGGTACATCGCGATCTTCACGTCAAGGACCGTGGTGAGGCCGCCCAGTCCCTGGGCGCCGATGCCCAGCGCGTTGACCTTTTCGTAGAGCTCGATGCGCAGTTCTTCTGTCCTGTCGCGCGGGCCGCGCGCGAGCAGCTCATGCATGTCGAGCGGCTCCATCAGCGATTCCTTGGCCATCAGCATCGCCTTCTCGGCGGTGCCGCCGATGCCGATGCCCAGCATGCCCGGCGGGCACCAGCCCGCGCCCATCGTGGGTACGGTCTTGAGCACCCAGTCCACCAGCGAGTCGCTGGGGTTGAGCATCACGAACTTGGACTTGTTCTCCGAGCCGCCGCCCTTGGCGGCGACGGTCACCTCGACCGTGTTGCCGGGCACGAGCTCGACGTGCACGACCGCTGGCGTGTTGTCGCGCGTGTTCTTGCGCTCGAAGTGCGGGTCTGCGACCACCGAGGCGCGCAGCCGGTTGTCCGGATCGAGATAGCCTTTGCGAACGCCGTCGTTGACGGCATCGACCACCGAACCGGGAAACCCCGCGAAGCGGACGTCCATGCCGACCTTGAGGAACACGTTGACGATGCCGGTGTCCTGGCAGATCGGCCGGTGGCCCTCGGCGCACATCCGCGAGTTGGTGAGGATCTGCTCGATGGCATCCTTGGCGGCCGGGCCCTGCTCGCGTTCCCAGGCACGGGCGAGGTGCCGGATGTAGTCCACCGGATGGTAGTAGCTGATGAACTGCAGCGAGGCTGCCACGGAATCGACGAAGTGGGCGTAGTGGATCGTGCTCATGGGGCCGATTCTCGCACCGGTGCTGCCGTGATGGCAGTATCGGCGCCACAACAACCACATGAGGGGGACGACATGTTCACGCCCACCGTGCGCGCCGCAGGCCTGGTCGCGCTGTTCACCACGGCGCTGGCGCAGGCGGCGCAGCCGCCGCAGGCACCGGCGCCCATTGACCGGGCCACCATGGAACGTCAGCAGGCGGAGGCCAACCGCCTGCCCGACCCGGTGGGCACGGGACCCTTCCCCGCGATGAAGGAGGAGCTCGCCTCCCTGCCGGATCATGTCGTCTACCGGCCGCGCCAGTTGCCGTCGGCGCAGGACCGCAAGCTCGGCGTCGTGGTCTGGGGCAACGGGGGATGCTCCGACGACGGCGCGAGCAGCCGTTTCCATCTGCTCGAACTGGCCTCGCATGGCTACGTGGTCATCGCCAATGGCCGCATCCACAGTGGACCGGGTGCCGCCGTCGCGCCGCCGCGACCGGCGCCGGCGCCCGGGCAGCTGCCGCCGGCGCGGACACGTTCGACCCAACTCACGGAGGCCATCGACTGGGCGCTGCGCGAGAACCTGCGTGCGGGCAGCCCGTACGAGGGGCGCATCGATCCGGCGCAGATCGCCGTGTCCGGTTGGAGCTGTGGTGGCGCGCAGGCCATCCGCGCCGGCACGGATCCGCGGGTGCGCACGCTGGTGCTGCACAACACGGGCATCCTGAACAACCCGCCGCCGACCCCCATGGCCGAGATGGACCTGGCAAAGGACGCGTTGAAGGCCCTGCGCCGGCCCGCGATCTACATCCTGGGCGGTCCGGCCGACATCGCCTACGAGAATGGCATGGATGACTTCCGGCGCATCGACCATGTGCCGGTGGCCGTGGCCAATTTGCCCGTGGGCCACGGCGGCACGTTCCTCAAACCCGATGGCGGCGAGGCCGCTGCCGTCGCCGTGAGCTGGCTGGCCTGGCAGCTGCGCGGCGACGCGCAGGCGGCGCGGCGCTTCGTCGGGCCGGACTGTGGCCTGTGCCGCGACGGCGCCTGGCAGTACCAGTACAAGCCCGTGCAGCGGCGCATCACCGTGGATACTTTGGTGGATCGCGCCGAGATCGAAGAGCTCATCGTCGACTACTACGCGCAGCTGGGTCGCGGTGCGCATGACTTCAGCCACTGGTTCGCGCCGGACGGCATCTTCGACGTCAATGGCGAGGTCGGCCAGGGTCGCGCCGGCATCGAGAAGATCTACCGCGACACGGCAGCGCGCAATGGTGGTCCCCGCACGGGCACTTTCCGGATGTTGGTCAGCAACCTGAAGATCGACGTGGACGGCGACCGGGCCACGGCGGAAATGACCTGGACGGGGCTTGAATCCGCAACGGTGACGGCGCGCACAGAGGTCGTGGAGCAGGGGCGCGAGTACTCCGAACTCGTGAAACGGGACGGGCGCTGGGTGTTCAGCTACCGCGTGGTGACCAGCGACGGTGGCATGCACAAGGCGCTGCTGCGTACCTACAGGGCGCGTTGAGCGGCGTTGAAATCGTTATCATCGGTGCCATGAAGGCCCATCCATCCACCGCCCTGGTGCTGTACGGCATTGCGAACTGCGACACCGTCAAGAAAGCGCGCAGTTGGCTGGCAGCGGCGGGACATCCCTGCCGCTTCCATGACTTCCGCAAGGATGGGCTCCCTGAGGCACTCCTGCGCCGCTGGGTGGCAGAGGTCGGCTGGGAGGTGCTGCTCAACCGCGCTGGCACGACCTTCCGCAAGTTGCCCGAGTCCGGCCGGCAAGACCTCGACGAACACCGGGCGATCGCGCTGATGCTTGCGCAGCCCAGCCTCATCAAGCGGCCCGTGCTGTCCGGTGCCGGTCCGCTGCAGGTGGGCTTCAAGCCCGAGCGTTACGCCGCGGCGCTGGGGTGATCCGCGCCCTGCGCCCGGTTGGCGTGTTCCTGCTGGCCCTGGCCGGCGCTGCTTCTGTGCTGTCCGAGGAATTGCCCTTGCGTCCTGCCTTCCACTTCACGCCGCCTGCCGGCTGGATGAACGATCCGAACGGCTTGGTCCACCATGACGGCGAGTACCACCTGTTCTACCAGTACTACCCTCAGGACCTGGTCTGGGGGCCGATGCACTGGGGTCATGCCGTCAGCCGCGACCTGCTGCACTGGCAGCACTTGCCCATCGCGCTGGCGCCCGATGCCCAAGGCTACGTGTTCTCGGGCAGCGTGGTGGTCGACCACGGCAACCGCAGTGGCCTCGGGGTTGCTGGCCAGCCACCCCTGATCGCCGTGTATACCGCGCATGACCCGGAACAGAAGAAGGCAGGGACGGGCAGGCACGAATCACAGGCCCTCGCGGTGAGCCTCGACCGGGGACGCAGCTGGCGGCGCCATGTCGGCAATCCGGTGCTGCCCAACCCGGGCGGGACGCCCGACTTCCGCGATCCCTCGGTGTTCTGGCATGCGCCCTCCGCCCAGTGGGTGATGGCGCTGGCGGTGAAGGACCACGTGCAGTTGTACGGTTCATCTGATCTCAAGGCCTGGCGGCCGCTGGGCCGCTTCTCATCCGACCGGTTGCCGGGGCTGGGCGTCTGGGAGTGTCCCAACCTGTTTCCCCTGGCCGTCGAGGGCACGACCCAGATCCGTTGGGTGCTGCTGGTCAGCGTCGTGGACGGCGGGCCGCAGGGCGGCACCGGCACGCTGTATGTCGTGGGCGATTTCGACGGTAGCAGCTTCACGCCGGACCCCGCCTTCATGGCCCGCGTGGCACAGGAAGGGCCGCAATGGGTCGACCTGGGGCACGACAACTATGCGGGCGTGACTTACAACGACGCACCCGACGGACGGCGGGTGTTCGTGGGTTGGATGAGCAACTGGCGCTACGCCACCAAAGTGCCGGCAACCCTGTGGCGCAGTGCCATGACCGTGCCGCGCGAACTGTCGCTGCGCCAGACCGGCAGCGGCCTGCGCCTGGCCAGCCAGCCGCTGCGCGAATTGCAGTCCCTGCGTGGCCTGGTTTCGCCGCTGCAGCCGACATCGGCGCCGGCCACGCAGGAACTGCCTCCCGTGATGGCGCAGCGCGCCGACCTGCGCTTGCACGTCGGGACGGCGCCTGCCACGCCATCCCCCGCCGGTGGGCGCCTGATGCTGGAATTCAGCAACGACCACGGCGAGCGGCTGCTCGCCGGCTGGGACACACAGGAAGGCCTGTTCGTGGACCGCCGAGCCGCCGGTCCCGCCGATTGGCATCCGGAATTCGCGACGGTGGCACGGGCCGCCACGGCCCAGGCAGAACCGGTGCGCGCACTGCGCATCCTGGTCGACCGGCATTCGGTGGAACTGTTCGCGAACGAGGGCACTGCGGTCATGACCGAGACCTTCTTCAGCACGGCAGCGTTCACGCGCCTGACGCTGCGTACCGAAGGCGCCCTGCGCATCACGGGTGGCGAGGCTGCGGAACTACGGCCTGCCGTGGCCAGCGGTCCCTGACGCTCAGGTGAAGCGGAAGCGGTAACGGCCGGTCTGTGTGCCGTCCGCAGAGGCGACCTCGACGTCGAAACGGCGACCCGGCGCCGCGTCAAGGATGACCGCTTCGTCCAGGGCGACGGTCCGCCCGTCCACCGTGAGCGACTGCACGCGTCGCGACAGCGTGCGGGCCAGTACGCTGACGGTGGTCCGGCCCGGCGCGAGCTTCACGTCGTATTCGTAAGTCCACGGATCGAATTTTCCGGGCAGCACGTTGGCCACACCATTGGCCGGCGCGGCCCAGTGCACGTCAACGCCGGCCAGCGCCGCCCCGTCGAAACGCACTGACGACAGTTGCGCGTATTTCAGGTGTCCACCGGCGGTGTTGTAGTCCAGTGTCGCGCGGCAGGGGTAGTCGGTCGTGGGACGTGTCAGGTAGTCCACCGGCGCGGCGTACTTCCCGATCGGGCCGATCGCCATCCAGTCCTTGTCGCGCCACATGTCGCCAATCTTGCTCATGCGGTCGCCGCCCCTGAGTCCGCCCCGGATCGACGGCTCGGCAACGGCATTGCCCTCGTCGATGAGTTGCTGGAAGCACTGCAGGAAGTTGCGCAGGCACTGTTGTCCGACGGGTTGTTCCTGGTGGGCGTTGGTGATCTGCGTCACCTCGCCGCGGTGGCTGCTGCGTTCGTAGCCATCCACCAGTTGCTGCACCAGCGACAGGAACAGGTCGACCTTCACGCCCTGGTACTGCGTGGTGTCCGCGGTGTGCGGGCGGTTGCAGCCCCACATGTCGGAGCCGAAGACCTGGCCGGTCTGGTTCACCAGGATCGTCGTCAGGCCATGTGTATGGCCGGGGATGGGGAAGGCCGTGACCTGCACGTTGCCGAGGTCAAAGACATGGCCTTCGCCGATGGCCACGGCCGAAGTCCCGGCCGCGCGGAAATCCTCGCGGCGCGAGGCCATGAAAGCGGCCTTCTCCTGTGCAGACACATGCATGCGCACGCCTGCCGACGTGAAGTTGTAGACCTGCTCTGAATGGTCCGGATGCACATGGCCCACGACCAGGTCGTAAGGCTTGCGGGCCAAGGTGTCGATGAAGGCCTTGAGATTGCGCTTCTGGTAGCCGTACTCACCGGCGTCGAAGACCAAACCGCGCTCGCTGCCTTCGAGGTAGTAGACGTTCGCCTGGTAATACTCGGCCGGGTTGAAGATGCGCCAGAGGGTGGGCGCGGTGGCGCTGCCCAGTTGCACCAGCTTCGCCTGGAACTCGCCGCTGCGCGGCCGGACGATGTTCCAGGCGTATTCGCGGACCGCGCTGGGCTCAAGCCCGTCCTTCAGGGCCACCGCCTTCAATCGGTACAGGCGATGGTCGGTCGTGGAGTCCAGCGGGTTCACGAACATCAGCACGCCGTCCTGGCGCAGGTCATAGACCTTGCCTTCCGGTCCCCGTGGATCCGCAGGCTCGCTGCCGTCGTGGGTGACCGTGTAACGCAGCATGGCGCCGGGCGTCGGGGTCATGATCTGCACGTAGCGCCGCGGCGCAGTGGTGCCCGGTGGGCACATCACCTGCGGCGGAGCCACGACCGCGGCAGCCAGGCGCTGCAGCAGGGCCTGTCCTTGCGCCAGACCCATCACGGCGCCCGCTTCGCCCGGCACCTCGATGCGCGGCTCGGGAAGGGACCAGGCACGTGCCAATGCCGCTTTTACGAAACCGCTGGTCAGCGGTGCCCCAGGGTCGAAGAAGCCGCGGTGGTTCTCCAGTACGCCGGCCTCGAGCGCCATCTCGATTTCGCGTGCATGCGTCGTCTCACCCAGCCGCACGTCGCGGAACGACAGCGGCGGATTGCGGTAGGCATCGTGGTACTCGGAGGCGTGTACCCACCCGAAGTGCCTCGCCAGCGCAGCCACGAAGGCCGCCCGCGTTTCTGTCGCCGCCTGGGCAGGACGTGTCGCGGTCTGGCCGCCACAACCCGCCAACGGCAGTGCGCCAGCCGTCGTGGCCCCGGCCACGAGCCATTTGCCGAAACCGCGGCGTGTCGTGCAGATCCCGTCCATGAGCAGGTCCTCAGTCGAGCTTTGCCGGGTACAACATCAGGAAACGCCTGCCGTCGGGCATGAGGTCGTACTGCCGGCGCAGTTCGCCTTGCTGGAAGCCGCGGATGGGCAGTGCCTTGGGTGGCCCGGCCTTGGGGATTTCGCTGCCGAGGAACAGCTCGATGCGATACAGCCCATCGGGACGGTCGAAGTACAGGAACTTGCCGTCACGGGACCACAGGGGGTGACGGCCGCCCTCTTCGGTGATGCGATAGCGCAGGTCCGGGCGGCCCAGACGCAGCAGCCAGACCTCCTGGCGGCCGGACTCATCCGAGGCATAGGCCAACCAGTGGCCGTCGGGCGAGAGGCGGCTGCTGTGCTGGGCGGAGTCCTCGCGGTCGACCAGCGTGGTCACCGTGCGCGTCGGCAGGTCGAGCATGCCGATCCCGTAATCGCCCTTGCCCTGCAGTGTCAGGAAGAACAGCTGCCGGTCGCCGGCCACCAGTGCTTCTGCGGCGCGTCCCTCGACCAGCTGTTCCGCCTCGTCGCTGCCATCTGCGCGGCGCCAGTAGAGCGTGTCCGGACGGTCCACCGAGACCTGGAAGGCCAGACGCTGGCCGTCCGTCGACCACACGGCCGCCCAGTTGCGCCCCGTGCCGACCTTCGGCAACACGCGGCGCTGCGACAGGTCGGCGAGGGGCGCGACCCACAGGCTCAGCGGTGCGGACGCGGCGCCACTGCCGCCGGCTTTCGCCGCATCCGCATCGTCCGCCATCTCGAAGACGACCTGCCGGCCATCCGGCGAAAGGCGCGGCGCGAACACCGACGATGGCACGCGGCCGAGCACGGTCTTGCGCCCGCGCAGGTCGACGAGTGCCATTTCATAAGCAGACGGCGGCGTCTGGGCCAGGACGTGCGTGCTGTGGTACGGCCCGCCGAAAGCGATGAGCAGCGCCAGCAGGCGGACAGTGGAAAACCCGCGCATGTGTCGTTACTTCCCCGCGTAGCCCAGTTGCTGCAGGATCCACGCGAACTCCATGGCATGGTCGCGGTGGCGCTGGAAGCGGCCGCTCTTGCCGCCGTGTCCCGCCTCCATGTCGGTATGCAGCAGCAGCGGCCGGGCATCGGTCTTGGTCGCCCGCAGCTTGGCAACCCACTTTGCCGGCTCCCAGTACTGCACCTGGCTGTCCCAGAGGCCGCTGGTGACGAGCATCGCCGGATAGTCCTGCGCGCGCACGTTGTCGTAGGGCGAGTAGGCCAGCATGGTGTCGTGGAAGGCCTTGTGCGCAGGATTGCCCCACTCGTCATATTCGTTGGTCGTCAGCGGGATGCTTTCATCCAGCATCGTGGTGACCACGTCGACGAAGGGCACATGCGCCACCAGGCCTCGATAGCGCTGTGGCGCCTGGTTGGCGACCGCGCCGATCAGCAGGCCGCCGGCACTGCCGCCGGCACCGAACACCTTGTCGGGCGCGCAGACCTTGCTCGACACGAGGTAGTGCGTGACGTCGGCGAAGTCGGAGAAGCTGTTCTGTTTGGCGTGCAGCCGTCCGGCGTCGTACCAGCGCCGGCCCATCTCCTGGCCACCGCGCACATGGGCGATGGCCCAGACAAAGCCCCGCTGCAGCAGCGACAGGCGGCCGATGCTGAAGGAGGCATCGCTGCTGTAGCCGTAGGCCCCGTAGGCATACTGGTAGAGCGGTGCGCTGCCATCCAGCGGTGTGTCGCGGTGGCGCACCAGCGTGACCGGGATGTGCTCGCCATCGCGGGCCGCGGCCCATCGCAACTCCACCACGTGGTCGGCCGGGTTGAAGCCGCCCGGCACCTGCTGGCGCTTGAGCTGCCGGCGTTCGCCGCTGCGCAGGTCCAGTTCGTAGGTGGTCGCCGGTGTCGCCGGCGACGCGTAGACATAGCGCAGCACGTCGAGCGCCGGATCCTCGTTGCTGCCGAGGTCCATCACATAGGCCGGCTCGTCCGCCGCCACGTACTGGTCCAGGCTGCCGTCCCAGCGCCGCACGCGCAGCCGCGCAAGGGCGTTGCCGCGCTCCTGCACCGCCAGGAAGCGTTCAAAGACCTCGAAGTCCTCGACGAAAGCATCGTCGCGGTGCGCAATGACATCCTGCCAGCGGCTGCGGTCGGCCACGTGCGCAGCGGGCACGCGCACGATGCGGAAGTTGGGCGCCTGCCAGTTGCTGCGCAGCACGAGGTCAGCGCCCAGGTCTTCGACCTGGTACTCGTGTCCGTCCTCGCGCGGCAGCACCACCTGGAACCGGCCCGAGGGCTGTGCGGCATCGAGCCACAGCACTTCGGTGGTCTCGGTGCTGTCGAGCATCAGCACCACGAAACGCTCGGAGCGTGATTTGCCAAGGCGCAGGTAGAAGCTGTCGTCGTCGTTGCGGAAGACCTCTTCGTCAGTTTCCACGGGCGTGCCCAGCACATGGCGCATCACGCGGTCACCGAGCAAGGTCTGGGGGTCCTTGGCGACGTAGAACAGCGTGCGGCCGTCGTTGGCGAAGGCGAAACCGGCTTCGGCGTTCGGTATCCGGTCTGCCAGCAGCTCGCCGGTGCGCAGGTCACGGAAGCGCAGCACCCACTGCCGCCGTCCCACGGCGTCCTCGGCCCAGCCGAAGAGTTGTCCGTCGGCGCTGCTTTCCGTGGCGCCGACCTGGAAGAAGGACTGGCCTGTTGCCGACTGGTTCACGTCCAGCAGCACCTCGCCGGGATGGTCTGCCTTGCCGCGTGGACGCCGCAGGTACACCGGATGTTCCTGGCCTTCGCTGTAGCGCACCCAATAGTCCCAGGCACCGCGGGGCGCAGGGACGGAACTGTCGTCCGGCGCGATGCGCGACACCATTTCCTTGAACAAGGTGTCCTCGAGCTGCCGGACCGGCGCCATGGCGGCTTCGCGCCACGCATTTTCCGCCTGCAGGTACGCCAGTACCGCCGGGTCCTTGCGGCTGTCGTCGCGCAGCCAGTAGTAGGGGTCGATGCGGGTCCCGTGGGGGGAGGGCACCTCGTGCAGGCGTACGTCAGCGCGGGGGGGAGAGGTCGGCATGGTTTACTCCGGGCGCAACAGATGGTCGGCCAGCGCGGCCAGATCCGCGAATTCATGGTCTGCACGCGGCAGTTCCGCGGGCCAGTGCTTTTCATGGCGATGGATCCAGGCCGTGCGCATGCCGGCGGCACGGCCACCGTGGATGTCGGCATGGGGGTCATCGCCGATGTGCAGCCAATGCGCCACGGGGATGCCCGCATCATCGGCCACACGTTGGAAGGCGCGCGGATCCGGCTTGGCAAGGCCGAGGCTCCGCGCGGAATGGGCGGCGCGGAAATGCCGCCCCAGCGGCGTGCGCGCCGGCTCGGCGTTGCCATTGCTCAGGACATGGAGAGGGAAGTGCCGTGCCAGGCGTTCCAGTGCCATGGGTACGTCCGCGTAAGGCTCGACTTCGTGCCGGGCTTCGATGAACACGGCGAACACCTCGTCCGCAAAATCCAGCGCCTCCTGGGTGCCGTAGCCCGCTGCGTCGGCCTGCCGCCGCAGCGCCTCATGCCGCAGCCACGTCAGGTCGAATGCGCGCTCCGGATGTTCGTTCCCGACCTGTTCGCGCCAGGCACGCATGCGGCTGATCAGCGTCTGAGGATCCGTGGCAGTGCCGGCGGCCTGCGGGTGTGCGGCGAGGATCCTGGCTGCCCCGCGTTGCTCAGCCTGCTGCAGCACGGGCAGCACCGGCCAGAGCGTGTCATCGAGGTCGAAGCACAGGGCGAGTATCGGCATGGTGCCGCCGATGATACGCCGGGCACGGGGCAGACGGCCGGTGCGCGCCTGGCATAGCATTGATGGATGCAGATTTCCGCAGCGACAGCCCGGGCGCGGGCCGAAGAGCTCGTCGACCAACTCGAGACGCTTTACCAGGCCTCGCTCCAGCGCCTGCGCGCGGCCCTGCGGGAGTACCTGCAGTCGGCCACGCCGCCGCCCGCCAGCGCGCGCCTCGATGGCTCGTTCACCTACCCGGAGTTGCGCCTGCACTTCCGGCCGACGGGCCGCGTCCCCAAGTCGACGCGGGCTTTTGCGACGCTGGACCGCGTCGGCACCTACACCACGACGGTGACGCGCCCGGCGCAGTTCCGCCCCTACCTGGTGGAACAGCTGGAAGCCATCCTCGGCGACTATGACGTGCAGGTGGACGTCGGCCCCTCGCGCCAGGAAATTCCCTTTGCCTATGTGCTGGATGCCTCGCTGGACCTGAACCAGGCCGACGTGCGTGCCGAGGACCTGGCGCGCCACTTCCCGGCCACGCAGTTGCGCCACATCGGCGACGAGCTCGTCGATGCCTTGTTGCCCAACGCCGAGGGCCACTACCCGCTGGCGCTGTTCGACGGGCTGCGCACGGACTTTTCGCTGGCGCGGTTGCGGCATTACACAGGCGCGCCGGCAGAGCACGTGCAGCCGTACATCCTGTTCACCAACTACCACCGCTACGTCGATGAGTTCGTGGCCTGGGCGCTGGCGGAACTGCGGCGCGAGGGCAGCCCCTGGACGGCCCTGTCCTGCGCGGGCGGCGTGCTGGTGACCCGTGGCACGCCCGACGCGGAGGCGGCGGTGTCCGCTGCCCCGTGGCGCAAGCACCAGATGCCCGCCTGGCACCTGCTGCGCGAGGATGGCCACGGCGTCAGTCTGGTCAACATCGGCGTCGGGCCGTCGAACGCCAAGAACATCTGCGACCACCTGGCCGTGTTGCGTCCGCACGCCTGGCTGATGATCGGCCACTGTGGCGGCCTGCGGCACTCGCAGACCATCGGCGATTACGTGCTCGCACACGCCTACCTGCGCGACGACCATGTGCTGGACGATGTGCTGCCGCCGTCGATCCCCATTCCGTCACTGGCAGAGGTCCAGCGGGCCCTGTATGACGCCGCCAAGCAGGTGGCCGGCGAATCCGGCAGTGTGCTCAAGCGCCGCCTGCGAACCGGTACGGTGGCGACCACCGACGACCGCAACTGGGAACTGCGCTACACGCTGAGTGTCCGGCGCTTCAACCAGGCCCGCGCGATCGCCATCGACATGGAGTCTGCGACCATCGCCGCGCAGGGTTACCGGTTCCGCGTGCCCTACGGCACCTTGCTGTGCGTGTCGGACAAACCCCTGCATGGCGAACTCAAGCTGCCGGGCCAGGCGAACGCCTTCTACGAACGCGCCATCGCCCAGCATCTGAGGATCGGCCTCGCCACCGTGGACCTGCTGCGGGAAGAGGGTGAGGCACTGCATTCGCGCAAGCTGCGTGCCTTCGACGAAGTGCCGTTCCGCTAGGCCTCGAGGGCGCCACGTGCCGTGGCGGCCGTGAAATGCCGCCGGCACAGCGACACATACCGCTCGTTGCCGCCGATCTCCACCTGCGCGCCTTCGCGTTCCACCTGGCCGTCGGCACCGACGCGGACCACCATCGTGGCCTTGCGCCCGCAATGGCAGATCGTCTTGAGCTCGACGAGGTTGTCGGCCCAGGCCAGCAGTTGCGCGCTGCCGGGGAAGAGTTGCCCGCGGAAATCCGTGCGCAGCCCGTAACACAGCACGGGAACGTCCAGTTCATCGACCACCCGACCCAGTTGCCGCACTTGCCCGGGCTCGAGGAACTGGGACTCGTCGAACAGCACGCAGCCCAGCGGCTGCCGGGCGTGCTCCCCGGCAATCTCCGCGTGCAGGTCCTGGCCAGGTGCGAAGTGCCGCGCCTCGCCGCTGATGCCGATGCGCGAGGCCACGCGACCGCCGCCACGGTCGTCGATCCCCGCGGTGAACACCAGCGTGCGCATGCCACGTTCGCCGTAATTGTGGCTGGCCTGCAGCAGCGCCGTGCTCTTGCCCGCGTTCATGGTCGAATAATAGAAATAGAGCTTCGCCACGACGCCTCAGCCCGCGATGATCCCCACGATGGCGCCGGTCATGCATGACCCCAGCGTGGCCGCGACGAGGGCACGGAACGCCAGTTGCGACAGGTCCTGGCGACGCTCCGGGGCCATGGCGCCGATGCCGCTCACCTGGATGCCGATGCTGGCGAAGTTGGCGAAGCCGCACAGTGCGTAGATGGTGATCAGCCGGCTGCGTTCGGAGATCTCAGTGTCCGGCAGCTTTGCCAGCTCGAGGTAGGCGATGAACTCGTTCAGCACCGTCTTGATGCCCAGCAGGCTGCCGCTGCGCAGGGCCTCGTCCCAGGGAATGCCCATGAGCCAGGCCAGCGGCGCGAAGATCCAGCCGGCGATGCGCTCCAGCGACAGGGCGGCGCCACCGACGCCGGGCAACAGCCCCAGGGCACCGTTGATCAGCGCGACGAAGGCGATCAGCACGATGAGGATGGCCAGGATGTTCAGGTAGATGTTCAGGCCGTCGCCTGTGCCGCGGCTGATCGCGTCCATCGTGCCGGTGTAGATGCGCGGACCCTTGCCGGGCTCCAGTTCGGAGGAGGTCACCTCCGGCAGCATGATGTGGGCGAACAGGATGGAGGCGGGCACCGACATGATCGACTTGATCAGCAGGTGGGTCAGGACGTTGGTGAACTGCTCGCCGAGCATCGCGGCGTAGATCACCATGACCGAGCCGGCGATCGTGGCCATGCCTGCGGTCATCAGGATGAGCAGTTCGTAGCGCGTCATCGTGGCGATGTAGGGGCGGACCAGCAGCGGCGCCTCGACCTGTCCCATGAAGATGTTCGCCGTCGCACCCAGGCCGGCGGGGCCTTTCGTGGACAGCACCCGCTCGAACACCCAGGAGATGGCGCGCACCACCAGCGGCAGGATGCGCCAGTGCCACAGCACCGCCGAGAGTGCGCTCATCACGATGACCAGCGGCAGCACCTGGAAGGCGAAGCTCGAGACGGCGTCGGGATTGGTGACGGTGAACGGCGTGTCACCACCGCCGAGATAGCCATAGACGAAGGTCGTGCCCTCGCGCGTCGCGGCACCCAGCGCCGACACCGCGCGGTTGACGTAGCCGAACAGGTTGCTGATCACCGGCACCTTCAGCAGCAGGAAGCAGATGGCGAACTGCAGTCCGATGGCGCCGCCCACCAGCTTCCAGCGGATGGCCTTGCGGTCGCTGCTGAAGGGCAGCGCCAGCACGACGAAGGCGGCGATGCCAAGCACCGCCTGCAGGATGAGCATCGCGTCCATGAGGATCCTTCCAGGTCAGAGCAGCTTGATCTCGCGCAGCCGTTGCTGCAGGTATTCGTCGGCCGTGATCGGCTCCGGATGACGGTCCGGGTGGGCCGGGTCGACGCAGCCCGGCAGGGTGCGGATCAGGAAATCCGGGTTGAAATGCAGGAAGAAGGGCAGGGACCAGCGCGCATGGCTGGCCCGCTCCGGTGCCGGGTTGACGACGCGATGCGTGGTGGAGGGCAGGCGGTGGTTGGTCAGGCGTTGCAGCATGTCGCCGATGTTGACCACCATGGCCTCGGGCGGCGGCTGGATGTCGAGCCAGCGCCCGTCCCGGTCCAGCACCTGCAGGCCCGCCTCTTCGGCGCCCAGCAGCAGCGTGATCACGTTGATGTCCTCGTGCGCACCCGCCCGCACGCCCACGGCACCGGCCGGGACGGGCGGGTAGTGCAGGACGCGCAGCACGCTGTTGCCCTGGTCCACCTTGTCGGCGAAGTAGTCCAGCGGCAGGCCGAGAAAATGGCTGATCGCCCGCAACAGCCGCGCACCCAGCGCATCGAAGGCCTGGAACAGGCCGTAGGTGTACTCGCGGAAACCGTCGACCTCCGCAACCCACAGGTTGTCCGGCATGTAGCGCCGGTACGGATGGCCCGGCGGCAGCTCGCGCCCGACGTGCCAGAACTCCTTGAGATCGCGCAGGCTGGCGCCCTTGGCCGTCTCGATGCCGAAGGGGGTGTAGCCGCGGGCACCGCCCTGTCCCGGCACGTGGTAGCGGCGCTTGACCTCGTCCGGCAGCGCAAAGAACTGCTTGAAGCGCGCCAGTGTGCCCTCCACCAGGGCTGGCGGCAGCCCGTGGTGCGAGATCACCGCAAAGCCATAGCGCGCGTACGACTGGCCCATGTCGTGTGCGAAGCCGGCGAAGTCGCTGTCGTAGCGGCGCAGGTCGATGGCGGACAGGGTCGGCGGGCTCACGCGGGTCCTTGGTGATGGGGTGGCGGGATTGTCACAGAAAAGGGCTGCGCCGGGTCAGGTGCCGCAGAAGGTGGCATGGACTTCCTCGCCGGGTCGCGGTGGCGCGAGGTAGGGATCGTCGCGCTGCCGCATCGCGTAAGGGGCCCGCAGGGCGGCCAGCAATGCCTGCACCGGCCCCAGGTCATCGTCCTCACTGGCCGCCCGGAGCGCGGCCTCCACCTGATGGTTGCGCGGAATCACGGCGGGCGACGTGGCCTCGATCATCGCCACGGCTGCGGACGCGTCGGCCGGATCACGCGCGCGGCGCGCCTGCCACGCCTCAAGCCAGTCATCCACGTCCACGCCAGCGCCGAACAGCTCACGCCAGCGCGCCACTGCTGAGGTGTCCGGGGCCAAGAGGCCGCCCAGGCCCCGCCATGCCAGCGTGAAATCGGCACGACCCTGCTGCATCAGCTGCAACAGCGACTGGGCCAGCGCAGTGTCACCGTCCTCCACGCCGGCGAGCCCGAGTTTGCGCCGCAGGTCTGCCTGATGGAGCGCATCGAACTGGTGGATGAAACCCTCCAGCACCGGCATGACCTTCGGCACGGCCTGCTCCGGATCGCCCGGCTCGATGAGCGGCAGCAGGCACTCCGCCAGTCGTGCCAGATTCCACTGTGCGATGCCGGGCTGGTTCATGAAGGCGTACCGGCCTTGGTGGTCGATCGAGCTGAAGCGCCGCCGCGGGTGGTAATCGTCAAGGAAGGCGCAGGGTCCGAAATCGATCGATTCCCCGGACAGCGTCATGTTGTCCGTGTTCATCACGCCGTGGATGAAGCCCACGCGCAGCCAGTGGGCCAGCAGGCGTGCCTGCCGTGCCGCCACGCCCTCGAGTACGGCCAGCGCCGGGCAGTCGGCCCTCGCAGCTTCCGGGTCATGCCGCTGGATCACATGCGCCAGCAGCGCCTGCAGTCCGGTCAGATCACCGCGGGCGGCCAGGAACTCGAAGCTGCCGACGCGCAGGTGGCTTGCGGCGACCCGCGCAAGCACCGCACCGGGGAGGGGACGCTCCCGGTACACCGGCTCGCCGGTGGCCACGACGGCCAGCGACCGTGTCGTCGGGATGCCCAGCGCGTGCAGTGCCTCGCTGATCACGTATTCGCGCAGCATCGGACCCACCGCCGCACGGCCATCGCCGCCACGGGAAAAGCCCGTGCGGCCACTGCCCTTGAGGTGCAGGTCGCGCAGCGCGCCGGCAGGGTCCCGCAGCTCCCCCAGCAGCAGCGCCCGGCCGTCGCCCAGCTGCGGCACGAAGTTGCCGAACTGGTGGCCGGCATAGGCCATCGCCACCGGCTGCGCGTCCTCGGGCAGGACATTGCCGGACAGCGCCTGCGCCGCCACGGCGCGGATCGCCGCCGGGTCCAGCCCAAGCTCTGCCGCGAGCCCATCGTTGAACAGCAGCAGCCGTGGCGCTGCCACGGGGGTTGGCAACGCCGGCAGATGGCAGGACGCCGGGAGGCTGGCATAGTGGTGGCTGAATCCCCAGAGCATGACGGCAAGCCTACGGAGCCTGCCCGGGAGTCCGCAAATGGAGCAGAGACCTGTCGAGCGCCTCTTCGCGGCCTATTCCGCCGACCACACGCATCCGCTCAACCAGCGGCTGCACCTGCTGTGCGTGCCGCTGATCCTCGCGGCGAGCGTGGCGCTGCTGCATGCCATACCGGTCGGACGCGCCCTCCCGGCGGGTTCCGTGGCGTTGTTTGCGGGTGCGGCAGCCTGTGTTTACTGGCTGTTCCTGTCGCCACGGCTCGGTGTGGTGATGACCTTGATCACGCTGGGGCTGCTGATCCTTTCCGCCCATCTGGCGGTGCGCCACGGCAACGCCGCGCTCGCGCTGGCGGCGGGTGCCGCGTTCCTGGTCGGCTGGATCGGCCAGTTCTGGGGGCATGTCCTTGAAGGTCGCCGGCCCAGTTTCCTCACCGACCTGACCTATCTGCTGGTGGGTCCGTTGTGGGTCCTGGCCAAGCTGCTGCGGCCGCTGGGCCTGCGCCCATGAGGCCGCTGCCACCCGGTTACGCCATTGCCCCCATGACGGCTGCCGAGGCCGCCGAGCTGGGCCACTGGGCGGCGCAAGAGGGCTGGAACCCCGGGACGGGCGATCTGGAGGTGGCCTGGGCCGAGGATCCGGAGGCCTTCATCGGCCTGCGCCACGGCGACCAGCTCGTGGGTGGCGGGAGCATCCTGTCCTACAGCGGCGCAGCAGGCTTCATGGGACTGTTCATCCTGCAGCCCGGGCTGCGGCGCCAAGGTCTGGGCGCCGTGCTGTGGCACGAGCGGCTGCGCCGCCTGCGGGCGCGGTTGCAGCCGGGGGCGCCCATCGGCATGGACGGTGTGTTCCACATGGCCGCCTTCTATGCCCGGGGCGGCTTCCGGCACCTGTACCGGGACCTGCGCTTCGAGGGCGTGGTGCCAGCGGTATTGCCGGGGCCGTTGGGGCAGGTTGAGGCCGAGGTTGCGGCCCGCGTGGGCGACCTGCAGCCAGCGGACTGGACCGCGGCGGCCGCCTATGACGCGAGCGTTTTCGGTGTCCCTCGTGCGTCGTGGCTGCGCCGTTGGGTCGAGCGCCCGGGCGTGCGTGCGCTGCTGTCCCGGGACAGCGCGGGCCAGGTGAATGGCCTGGCGGTGCGTCGGCCGGCGCTGCGCGGGGCCAAACTGGGCCCGGTGTTCGCGAACGACGCGGCGACCGCTGCCGCGCTGCTGGCGCCGCTGCTGGCCGAGGTCGCCGGGGATTTCGTGCAGTGGGACCTGCCCGAGCCCAACGCCGGCGCGCTGGCGCTCGTCCACCCGCTGGGCTGGTCGCAGCCTTTCGGCTGCGCGCGCATGGTCGAGGGACCCACCGACCTGCCCGGGCCGGGGCAGGTGTTTGGCGTCAGCTCCTTCGAGTTCGGTTGAGTCAGTCGAAGCGGAAGCCCGAGATCGCCACCTGCAGCACGCGTTCGCCGTAGACCCGTTGGCCCGGTCCCTCGCAGGCTCCGGCCGCGAACATCATCGGCAGCAGGTGTTCCGGCCGCGGATGGCAGATACGTGCCGCCGGTGCGTCGGCCCAGCCGGCAAGGCGTTCCCTGCGGGCGGCGCCCGTCAGGGAGGCCGCGTCGTCCAGCCACTGGTCGAAGGCCAGCGACGGTGCGGTGGCCCGCGGATCGCCCAGCGCGCGCAGGTTGTGGAAGCTCATGCCGGCGCCGAGAAGCAGCACACCGCGCGCGCGCAGTGGCGCCAGCGCCCGGCCGGCCGCCAAGGCCAGGCCTGCGTCCAGCCGCGCATCCAGCGACAGTTCCAGCACCGGGACGTCAGCGCCAGGAAAGGCCACCTTGAGCGGTATGAAGACGCCATGGTCATAGCCGCGCCCGGCATCCACCGTGGTAGGCAGTCCTGCCGCCTGCAGCAGGCTGGCCACTTCCGCCGCCAGTGCCGGTGCCCCGGGCGCGTCATAGCGCAGCGCATAGGTGTGCGGCGGGAAACCGTAGTAGTCATAGACCAGCGGCGGCTGCGCGGCGCCGGTCACGGCGAGGCCGCCGCGCGTTTCCCAGTGGCCAGACACCACGATGATGGCTTGCGGCCGCTCCGGCAGGCGGGTGTGCAGCTCGCGCAGGAAGGCAGCCATGCCTGCCCACGTGCCGTGGGGGTCGTCCATGAAGAAGCAGGGGCCGCCGCCATGCGGCAGGTAGAAGGTCGGCTGGATCATGGGGTCAGGGATTCGCGCCGTCAGGGTGGGCGTCGATGATCTCGCAGCAGGCGTGCCAGGTCATGTGTCCGATCAGCGGCACGGTGAGCACCAGCCCAAGCCCCGCGGTGGCAAAACCCAGCGCCGTGGCCAGCACGATGGTCGCCGCCCAGCGGATCATCAGTCCCGGATGACGGCGCAGCGCCGTCATGCTGCAGATGGCGGCGGAGATCGGGTCCAGGTCGGTGCGGGCCAGCAGCAGCGGCAGGCCCAGCGCGCAGCAGCCGAAGACGAACAGCGCGAAACCCGCGCCGGCGGCGATGTAGATCACGGCGAAACCCAGCGTGGACGGGTCCGTCCAGGAAGGACTGCCCTCGGGGAAGGCGAGTGCCACCACGACCACGGAAATGCGCAGCCACGCGGCCAGCAGCAGCGTGAGCGCCACGGCGAAAAAACTCATCGCAGGCAGGTTGCTGCGCCAGGCAAACAGGCTGCAGCGCCACTGGCAGGGTTCGCCGGCAGCCCGGCGTCGGGACAGGTCGTAGAGGCCACAGGCCAGGAAAGGCCCAACCAGCAGGAAACCCGTCATCAACCCCAAGCCCATGGCACCCGAGGTGTTCCGCTGCAGCAGCATACCCATTGCCGCCATGACCACGCCGTAGAACAGGCTGGCACTGCGCAGGGCGGCAAGATCCGCCCAGCCGGCACGCAGCCAACGGCCCAAGGCGCCCGGGGCCACGCTACGCACGCGTGGCCAGACGAATCCGGCTGCCGTGTCCCCCGGAGCTTGCCGTGTCATAAGTGGCTCCGACTATAGCGCCGCAATCGCGTTATCTGCTTGGAACTTGCCGTCATTGGCCTGCGGCCAATGCTTATCTACGATGCGCCTCCCCGCCGCTCCAAGGTCGCATGATGGCTGCTATTGCTCCCGAAACCGTCACCCAGGTCCACCACTGGAACGACACCCTGTTCTCCTTCCGCACCACGCGGGATCCGGGCTTCCGTTTCGACAACGGGCATTTCGTCATGCTGGGGTTGCAGGTGGAGGGGCGTCCCCTGTTGCGGGCCTATTCGATCGCCAGCCCGAACTGGGAAGAGCACCTGGAGTTCTTCTCGATCAAGGTGCAGGACGGGCCCCTGACATCGCGGCTGCAGCACATCCAGGTCGGGGATGCGGTGCTGGTCAGCCGCAAGCCGACAGGCACGCTGGTGGTCAGCGACCTGAATCCGGGCCGCCACCTGTATCTGCTGAGTTCAGGTACCGGCCTGGCCCCGTTTCTCAGCATCATCCAGGATCCGGAAACCTACGAGCGCTTCGACAAGGTGGTGGTCACCCACGGGGTGCGTCGCGTCAACGACCTCGCCTACCGCGATTTCATCACCCGCGATCTGCCGGCGCACGAACTGCTGGGCGACATGGTGCGGGACCAGCTCATCTACTACCCGACGGTCACGCGTGAGCAGTTCGAGCACCAGGGACGCCTGACCGACCAGATCGTCAGCGGCGGGTTGGCGCGGGCCGTCGGGCTGCCGCCCCTGGACCCGGCGCGGGACCGGTTCATGATCTGTGGCAGCGCGCCCATGCTGCGTGACAGCGCGGCGCTGCTGGACGAGCGTGGCTTCACGGCATCACCGCGGACGGGGGAACCCGGGGACTATGTGATCGAACGGGCTTTCGTGGAGCGCTGACGCTGTCGGGCGTCACGCGCGGGTGACGCCTTACGGAGCAGCGGCAGGCGGGGTCTCGACTTCTTCCCAGGTGTTGTCGCCCAGCCAGCGTACGCGCGCGACGTATTCATAGTGGGCCGGTGCGCCGCTGCTCCAGTCGGCCGGACCCATCTGGCTGAGGATCACCTGGTTCCTGCGTTGGTCCCGGGCCAGCCAGTAGCTGCGGCCCGGGTAGACCTGGAACCGGTATTCGGCGGCATGGACCATCTCGGTGACCTCAAGCCTGCGCCGGAGGGCGGCGGCCTGCTCCTGCAGCACGGCCACCATGTCCATGATGCGGTCGTATTCCTGCTTGGCGTGCAGGCGGGCCGCATTGAGCATGAGGTCCTTCTGCTGCGTGACCTCCACCAGCTCGAACCTGGGCCCCCCGACTTCCATGGGGTAAGCCAGCTGGTTGCGCAGCCCGGGGTCCTTGTCTTCGAAGCGCATCCGCCCGGGACCTGGTGATCAGCCGACCGGGGCGCCACCCTCGGCACAGAAGAACTCGCCCGCCAGCAGCGCACCGGCAGCCACCTCCAGCGAGCGGTAGAAGATCTTGGCGTTGACCCGGGCGCCGCTGCTCACCACCAACTGCTCGCAGTGGATGGCCCCTTCGAAGACACCGCGGATCGAGATGGTCTGGCAGCGGACTGCGCCGTTGACGCGGCCGTTCGGGCCAATGACCAGTTCCCCGACGTGGATCTCGCCATTGAAGGAGCCGTCGAGGTTCAGCAGTCCGTCGGACTTGATCGAGCCCTCGCAGATGAAACCTTCGCTGATGATCGAGGGCCGGCGGTCCTTGTCGACGCCTTGCGCCGGCTCACGGGACGCTGGCTTGAGCGCTACCGGCGACTGTACGGGGGCAGGGAAGCGGGAAGCGGGGGTGTTCATGGTGTCTCCTGTCTCGGCCGCCGGCGGAGTTCTGGGCTTACTTTTGTTGAACATACTCGGCAATGATCCTGGTGCTGACCGGGTCGACAGGGCGTCCCTGCAACAACAGCTCGTAGTGCAGATGCCGTCCGGTGGACAATCCCGAAGAACCGATGACCCCGACCGCGGCACCTGCCGGCAGTGACTGGCCTTCCTGGACCAGCAGCCTGCGGAAGTGGGCGTAGCGCGAGGTCAGGCCATCTTCATGGCGCACCTGTACCGAAAGGCCATAGCCGCCATCACGACCGGCGAACACGACGGTTCCTGGCAACACTGTGCGGGCCATGCCGTCGCTGCCAGGCGTCAGGTCGACGCCGGCATGGAAACCCCGCCGCCCGGTGATGGGATGACGCCGCGGCCCGTAGACGGAGTTGATTTCCGTCTCGTCCACCGGGAGGGCGGCGGGCAGGCGGGAATAGAGCGACACAAGACGCGAGTGCTGCAGCAGTGCGGCTTCAAGGTCGCCCTCGCGGTAGGGCGCGGCTTCGCTCTCAGGGCCGATTGCGGTGTCGACACCGCCCTGTCCTGCTGTAGGCAGCCGACCTGCAGCGCCACCGGGGGTGCGTGGACGGGTCAGTGAGGTCTGCAGCAACTGGTTGAGTGTATCCAGGTCGCGTGTGACCTGATGGGATAAGCGCTCCAGCAGGGCGATACGGTCACTGACGCGCTGCGCCGTGGCCTCGTTCAGGGTGCTGCTGTCCGTGTTGTCCGCCGCCGGCGCCAGCACGTTTGCCGGTACCCCGCCATCCAGCAATCTGGCAATGCGGGTGTTGGTTTCGGCCAGCGCATCGTTGGAGGCGCGCAACTGCAGGTTCTCGACCACCAGCCACATCTGGCCCGCGACCAGCAGCAGCGATACCAGACCCAGGCTGGCGCCGGCCGTGACCGCCGTGCGCGCGGCCAGCCGCTGTGCCGAGGCGCGGACATAGAAATAGCTGACGTCGCCATCCCTTTCGATCATCAGCCGGATGTCGCGGAAGGGATGGTTCCAGAGTTGCAGCGGCCGCAACCGGGACAGCCACGGACGCACTGCGCCGACTGCAGCCTTCAGGCGCTGCAGGCGCTTCAGCAATGCGTCGTGTGGGTAGCCTGTCCGTTCCATCGGCAGCAGACCGTCAGTTCGGTTGCTTCACGTCAGTGGTGGCCGGCAGCAACACGGGCACTTCGGGCTTGACGTCGACCGTCTGCGGGGCGCGGTTTTCGTCGATGTGGGTGATGCGGCCCTCGATCACGCCGCCGTGCTCGATCGCGATCGAACGGTAGGTGAAGCTGCCCTCCACGCGCCCTGTCGAGCGCACCGTGGCGCGCTCGCGCACCACCAGCGACTCGCGGACCTGGCCATGGATGTCGGCCACGTCAGAGGAGACCTTGCCCGTGATCCGGCCAGTGGCACCCACCAGAACCTCGCGGGCCTCCACCGTGCCTTCGACCGTACCATTGATGCGGATCGTCCCGGGCAACTGGATGCTGCCCTGGATGGAGACCCCCTCACCGACGATGAGGCAGCCCTTGTTGTCGTTCGAGTCCATGCGAAGACACCTTCCCGGAGTTTTTGATCGACTATGCAGGTAGCATCCGACAATCGGACTTCTGACTCAACGGCTTGTGTGCCAAACCGGAACCATGTCGCAAGCCGGAGCGTTGTGGAGTGTCGCGCGGCCGCAGCCGCGGATGCAACATAACGCAAGCCAAGCCGATCTTGTCAGGATTTCCGCGGAGACTACAGACCTGTCATGACAACCGAGTCACCAAAGCCGGTCCCGGCCAACCCGGCGGGCCGCGTGCTGTTTGCCAGTCTGGTCGGCACCACCATCGAATTTTTCGACTTCTACATCTACGCCACGGCGGCGGTGCTGGTGTTCCCGCACCTGTTTTTCCCGGCGGGCGACCCGACCACGGCCACCCTGCAGTCGCTGGCCACCTTCGCGCTGGCCTTTTTTGCCCGACCGGTCGGCTCAGCCGTGTTTGGCCACTTCGGCGACCGCGTCGGCCGCAAGGCGACGCTGGTGGCGGCGCTGCTGACCATGGGGCTGTCCACCGTGGCCATCGGTCTGCTGCCCACCTACCAGCAGATCGGCCTGTGGGCGCCCGCCTTGCTGGCGCTGTGCCGTTTCGGCCAAGGTCTGGGCCTGGGCGGGGAGTGGGGCGGCGCCGTGCTGCTGGCAGTGGAAAACGCTCCGCCGGGCCGCAAGGCCTGGTACGGCATGTTCCCGCAGCTGGGTGCGCCGATTGGTTTCATCTGTTCCAGCGGCATTTTCCTGCTCATTTCGGACCTCATGAGCGAGGCGGATTTCCTGGCCTGGGGCTGGCGCCTGCCGTTCATCGGGTCTGCGGTCCTGGTGTTCGTGGGGCTCTGGGTGCGCCTCAGCCTGACCGAAACCCCGGCGTTCCAGCGTGTCGTTGACAACCACGAGCGGTCGCAGCTGCCATTTGCAGATGTGGTGAGGCAACACGGCCGCGCGCTGCTGCTGGGCACGTTCGGGGCGACGGTGACCTTCGTGCTGTTCTATTTCATGACCGTATTCACGCTGAGTTGGGGCACCACGCGCCTGGGCATCCCCCGCAACGACTTCCTCGTGCTGCAGATGATCGGCGTGGTCTTCTTCGGGTTGACGATCCCTTGGTCTGCACGGCTGGCGATGCGTCATGGCGCCGGGCGGACCCTCATCGCCGCGACACTGGGCATCATGGCCTTCGGCCTGGTGTTCCCGGCGCTGTTCGGGTCTGGCAGCACGGCGGGCGTGCTGGCGGCCTTGTGCCTGGGGTTGGCGCTCATGGGCATGACCTACGGTCCCCTCGGCACGGCACTGGCCGAACTGTTTCCCACCGCGGTGCGCTATACCGGTGCGTCGCTGACCTTCAACCTGGCCGGCATCTTCGGGGCCTCGCTGGCGCCCTATCTCGCCACCTGGCTGGCCCTGAACCACGGTCTGGGTGCCGTGGGCCTCTACCTGACCGGGGCCGCGACCATCACCCTGCTGGCGCTGTGGCGGATGCGCCTGCCGCACGTCGATCGCGATGCCGGATTCAGCGCGCCGCCCTGAGCACGATGCCGCCGCCGGGTGACGTGGATTTCATGCGCCGTGCCCTTGCGCTGGCGCGTGGCGCCGCCGAGACCGGCGAGGTACCGGTGGGCGCCGTGCTGGTGCTGGGCGACCGGGTGATCGCCGAAGGCGCCAACAATCCGGTCGCGACCCACGATCCTACGGGGCACGCCGAGATCGTCGCGCTGCGGCGCGGGGGCCTGGCGCTGGGCAGCTACCGTCTGGCGGATACCGTGCTGTACGTCACGCTGGAGCCCTGCGTGATGTGCGCGTCGGCGATCATCCATGCGCGCGTCCGGCGCTGTGTGTTCGGAGCTTTTGATCCACGGGCCGGTGCCGCAGGCAGTCTCACCAACGTCTTCACACTGCCCGGGCTCAACCACCGCGTCGACGTGTTCGGCGGCGTCCTGGAGGCGGAGTGCCGCGACCTGCTTGGCGCCTTCTTTGCGGCGCGGCGCTGAGCGCGGCCGGACTCACCAGGTCAGCCACCACGCCAGCCGGTCGCGCCAGTTCGCCCACCGTCCGGCCGAGTGGGTTTCCGCCAGAGTGACCAGCGGCACGCTCAGTGGCGCGCGTCCAGCAACAGAGACCTCGAGTTCACCGACGTTCGCGCCGTCTGCGAGCGGCGCGAGCAGGGGGGTGCGCAAACGGACGAGCTGCGTGGGCCGGCTGTCGTCTGTCCGTCCCAGCGTCAGGTACAACGCTGACGCGGCACCCACTGGCACACGGGATTCAACCGATCCCAGCACGCGCGGCTGCAACAGCATCTGGCGGGCGTCGGCCAGCTGCAGGCGCCGGTAGCGGCCGCGTGCGGACTCAAGCGCAGCCAAGCCCGGCCCGGAGGACGCCACCAGCAGGGCCGGATCATCGCTGCCGGACTGAGGCCAGTGGACGAGGACCTGCAGGCGGGCACCGGAACCCGTCAGTTGCAGCGTCCCCCCGTGCTGCGCAAACAGCAGGCTGGCGTCGGGATGGCGTTCAAGCACATGACGGGCGAGACGGGCCAGCACGCGGGTGTCAGCGGCTCCCTCGGCTCCCTGTTGCCGCGCCAGCGCGCGTTGCCGTTCTGCAAACGCGGCCGTGCTGCCGGCCAGCTGCGCGGCGAGAAGCGGCAGCGCCCCGCCATCCTGATCATGCAGCCACGCCCGCAACGCCTGCTCGACTGTTCGGCGTGGAGGCCGGAGTGCGTCGCCGGTCTGCAGCAGGGTCGCGGCCTGCAGTTGCCCCTGCTGCAGGGCATCGAACACCAGCTGCACCGCCAGAAGGTGCTCAACGGCCTCCTGCAGGCCCTCGCGGGGGGGCGCAACGCCCTCCAGCACTTCCAGGGTGTCCAGTGACACGATCTGGGGAGGCGTTGCCGGGGCACCGGCCGCTGCCGCGGTCGCACAGCCCAGCAGCAGGCTGGCTGCCCAGCCGCGCCACGCGTCCAGTCCGCTTGCCCCCATGGCCCGGCGTCAGTCCGTGGTCAGCCTGCCTTGCAGGCCCAAGGCGGTCAGGGCGGCGACGTGCCGGTCGAAGGCCGCGGCATCGTCCAGAGGGCCGATGCGCACGCGCCAGAGCGGGCTGCCGCCGTTCGGCGGCAGCAGCAGGGCCGCGGGGAAGCCGGCGCCCTGCAGGCGCTGGTGCAGGGCGCGCGCATTGGCCTCCACGCCGAAGGCACCGACCTGGACGTAGAGACGGCGGGACGACAGCGCTGCAGGTGCCGCCGGGACATCGGCCACGGCAGCGCTGGTGGTCGCGAGGCTCCCCGGCACCAATGCCTCGACCTCGACGAAGGCGGTGCCGGCGCGCAGCATGTCGAGCTTCCATGCCGCGGTGTAGGACAGATCGATGATGCGGTTGGCGACGAACGGACCGCGGTCGTTGACGCGCAGCACCACGCTGCGGCCGTTGGCCAGGTTGGTGACGCGCACATAGCTGGGCAGCGGCAAGCTCTTGTGGGCCGCCGTCATCGCGTACATGTCGTAGGCATCGCCGTTGCTGGTGCGTTCGGCATGGAACCCCGGACCGTACCAGGACGCGACGCCGCGCTCCTTGTAACCCTCGGCCGTCGCCATGACGAAATAGCGCTGCCCCAGCGCTTCGTAGAACGGCGGATTGCCCAGCCGGCTGCGGGGTTCGACGCGCGGCACCGCATCCGGGATGGCGGCCAGCTGTTCCGCCGACAGGACAGCGGCGGCAGTGCCACCTGCCGCCGGGCCGCGGGGCGGGGGGCCACTGCTGCATCCCGCCAGCAATGCGGCGGCCGAGAGGAGTGTTGCCGCCACGGGCGCGCGCCGGCTCAGGGGACGGGCGCCTCTCATGTCCCGACCAGCTTGCGGTGGGAATACAGCGACATGAGGATGCCGAAACCGGCCATCAGGGTCACCATCGACGTGCCGCCATAGCTCACCAGCGGCAGCGGCACGCCCACGACGGGCAACAGGCCGCTGACCATGCCGCAGTTGATGAAGACATACACGAAGAAGGTGAGTGCCAGGCTGGCCGCCAGCAGGCGGCCGAAGCTGTCCTGCATCTGTGTGGCGAGGTACATCGCGCGGCCCACGATGAAGGCATAGCCCAGCAGCAGCAGCAGCAGGCCGATCAGCCCGAACTCCTCGCCGATCACCGCAAAGATGAAATCCGTGTGCCGCTCCGGCAGGTACTCAAGCTGTGCCTGGCTGCCGTTGAGCCAGCCCTTGCCGAACAGGCCGCCAGAGCCGATGGCGATCTGCGACTGCAGGATGTGGTACCCGGCGCCGAGCGGATCGTTCTCCGGGTCGAGGAAGGTCAGCACGCGGCGGCGTTGGTAATCGTGCAGCAGCGACCAGCCGAAGGCTCCGGCCAGGCCGGCGCCCAGCAGGGTGCCGCCGACCATCCACGCGGACAACCCGGCCATGGTCACGACCAGGCCGCCACCGATGACGATCAGAATGGCCGTGCCGAGGTCCGGTTGCGCAGCTGTCAGGGCGGCCGGCGCGAAGATGATCAGGGCCAGCATGCCCAGTGCGCCGGGGCCGGGTGGCAGCGGCCGGTCGCGCAGATACCAGGCACAGAGCATCGGTACGCCGACCTTCATGATCTCGGAGGGCTGGAAGCGCAGGAAACCCAGATCGAGCCAGCGTTGCGCGCCCTTGCCGATGTAGCCGGTCACATCGACGATCACCAGCAGCAGGATGCCCAGTCCGTAGATCGCCGGGGACGCGTCGCGCAGCACCTGGGGCCGGACCTGCGCCAGCGTGAGCATGGCCACGGTGCCCAGCAGCATGCGCATCCCCGCCCGGCCCACCGTGGTGGCGTCCTGGCCCGAGGCGCTGTAGAGCACCACGAGTCCATACAGCGACACCAGCGACAGGCCGATGAGCAGCGGCCCATCCAGTTTCAGGGCGCGCAGGATGCGCGCGAGCAAGGTCAGCGTCCGCTGCGGCGCGGGCTGGGTGTAGACCGGCTGGCGGATCATGGAACGCGTGTCTCCACGGGTGCGGTACGCGGCAGCAGGTAGGCATCCATCACCCTGCGCGCGATGGGGGCGGCGGAGGTGGCGCCGAAGCCGCCGTTCTCCACCAGCACGGCGATGGCGATGCGGGGCGCGTCGGCCGGGGCAAAGGCCACGAACCAGGAGTGGTCGCGCAGCCGCTCGGCGACCTGCGATTCCACATACCGCTCGTTCTTGCCCAATGAAAACACCTGGGCCGTGCCGGTCTTGCCGGCGATGCGGTAGGGCGCCTCCAGGCCAATGGCGCGCGCCGTGCCGCGGTCCAGGGCGCTCGCCATGCCGTCGAACACATGCTGCCAGTCTTCAGGGGGAATGCCGCCCACATCGGCGAGCCGCACCGGCGGGACCACCGTCACTTCGCCGGTCTCGGGATCCCGCAGCCGGGTCACCAGGCGCGGGCGGAAATTGCGGCCACGGGTGGCGATGGTCGCCACCATCTGCGCCTGCTGCAGCGGCGTGACGGTCATGTACCCCTGGCCGATGCCGAAGTTGACGGTCTCGCCCGGGAACCAGACCTGGTCCTGCGGCCGGCGGAAGCGGCGCCGCTTCCATTCGCGCGACGGCAGGATGCCGGTCTGCTCGCCGGAGATGTCGATGCCCGTGGCCTTGCCATAGCCGAAGGGCGCCAGGAAGCTGGCGATGCGATCCACGCCCAGTTCCGTGGCCAGCGCGTAGAAGTAGACGTCGCAGGACACGGCGATCGCCGTCTCCAGGTCGACGTCGCCATGGCGCCCGCCGCGGCCTTCGCGGAACGGGCGGCTGCTGCCGCGCAGGAAGTACTGGCCGGCGCAGAAGCGGTGTTCCTCCGGCGTGATCGCGCCGTAGCGCAGGCCGGCGAGGGCGATCACCGGCTTGATCGTCGAACCGGGTGGATACATCCCGCGCAACGCGCGGTTGAGCAGCGGCCGGTCGATGTCGGTGGACAGCGCCATGTATTCGGGGCGCGTCAGACCGCGGCCGAAGGCGGCGGGATCAAACCCCGGCCGGCTGGCCAACACCAGCACATCGCCGTTGTCCGGATCCAGCGCGACCACGGCACCACGCCGCCCCTCGAGGCCCTTCTCGGCAGCCTGCTGCGCGGCCAGGTCGATGGCAAGGAACACGTCCTTGCCGGCGCGCGGCGCCCGCTGGCGCAGGTCCAGCCCGAGGTTGTCACTGTCCTCGACCGTCCGGCCTTGTGCGTTGACGAGGATCTCGCGGAAGCCGTTGGTGCCGTGCAGTTCATTTTCGCGGGCGCTTTCCACGCCCAGCTTGCCGATCAGCGTCGTGCCGGCGTAGGCGCTGCGGTCGATGCGCGCAAGGTCCTGTTCGCTGATCGCGGCGACGTAACCCAGTGCATGGACACCGAGTTGCCCGTGGGGGTAATCGCGTGACAGTCGGGTGCGCAGGTCGACGCCGGGAAAGCGGTGGCGATGTACCGCGAAACGCGAGATCTCGGTTTCGTCAAGTCGCAGCCGGATGGGGACGCCTTCGAAGGCCCGGCGCGAGCGCACCAGTTTTTCGACCGCCGCGACCTCGTCTGCCGGGATCAGCTTCAGGGCTGCCAGCCCCTCGAGCGTGCCACGCAGGTCCGGCACCTGCTCGCGCACCAGCTCGAGCTGGTAGGCGGGCAGGTTCCCGGCCAGCACCTCGCCGTTGCGGTCGAGGATCAGCCCGCGATTGGCGGGGATGGGTTCGATGCGCGCGCGGTTGCCCTGCGAGAGCTCGGTGTAATGGTCGTACCGCAGGACCTGGAGCAGGAACAGCCGGCCGAACAGCAGCATGACCGCACAGGCCACCAGGACCGTGGCCACCAGCATGCGGCGCCGGAACTGGTTGAGTTCGCGCTGGTAGTTGCGGATGCGGAAGCGGGAGGCCATGCCGCAGGGTCAGCGCGGGGCGTGCAAACGGCCCAGCAGACCGGTGAACAAGGGCCAGAGCAGCGCACCCGTGAGCGGATGGATCCAGCGCAGCAGGCTGTCGGTCGCGCGACCGCTCCAGCCATCCACGGCCCAGAGCAGGGCCTCGTACAGCAGCAGTGCCAGCAGCACCAGCAGGGCCTGCTCGAATACCGGCTTGGCGCGTACCAGCAGGTGCATGCGGATCGCCAGGTAGGACACCGTGCACAGCGCAAAGGCGTGCTGGCCCAGGGGGGAACCCAGCAGGATGTCCTGCAGGAGCCCGAACAGGAATGCGGCGAACAGGCCGCCGGTCCGCGGCGACATGACCGACCAATAGAGCAGGACCAGCGCGACGAACGCGGGCCGAACGACGGTCAGCCACAGCGGCAGCGGCAGGTGCGCCAGGAACAGCGCCGCGAGCGTCGATCCATAGACCGCCGGCAGCAGCCGACGCGGCTCATGACGGATCATGGCGCGGCACCATCCGCCGGGCCCGTACCCGCCGGTACGGCCGGGGCGACGGCTTGTGGTCCCCCGGGTGGCGCGGTGGGCGCCGCGCTTCCATCAACAGCGGGAGCGGTTTCCCCGCCGCTGGCGGCCTCGTCAAGGGCGGCAGCCGGTGGCGCGCCGAGTGTCAGCTGCGGCAGGCTCTCTTCGGGGTTGGCGACGGGTGCGGCAGCGTGCGCCGGGTTGAACCAGACCAGCATGATCTCGCGATCGCGGTCCAGGTTCGCCAGAGGCCGCGCCCGCACCTGGGCCAGCAGCCGGGTCGGGTCGCGGCGGATGCCGGTGACGATCGCCACGGGATAGCCCGCCGGGAACACACCGCCAAGGCCCGAGCTGACGAGCGTGTCGCCAGCCTTGACGTCGGAGTTGATGGGGAGGTAGGGCAGCAGGAGTTCGCTGCTGTTGCCTGCGCCGACGGCGATGGTGCGCAGCCCGTTGCGCAGCAACTGCACCGGCACGGCGTGCTCCGGATCCGTGACCAGGATGACTTCGGCGCCGAAGGGGCCGACGCGGGTGACCTGACCGAGCACGCCGCGGGCATCCAGCGCGGCCTGGCCGGCAAAGACGTCATCACCGGCGCCCCGGTTCACCAGCAGGCGCTGCCGCAGGGGTGAGAACTCCGCGCCGATCACTTCGGCGACAAGGGAGCGCTCGACCAGCGGCGGAATGGCCTGCTGCAGCGCACGCAATTGCGCATTCTCGCGCTGCAAGGACTCAAGCCGCAGCGAGGCCACGGAAAGCTCGCGCTCACGGCGCTTCAGCGCGGCGATTTCCGCCCGCAGGCTGGCGCGGCTGCGCAGGGATTCGCCCAGGGCATCCCAAGCGTGCAAGGGCGCGTACAGCAGTTGCTGCAGGGGGTGCGCTGCACCCTCCAGGTGGTAACGCAGCCCGTCGACCCAGCCCTGGCGCTGGTCGAACACCATGCAGACGATGGACAGCACGGCAAACAGCGCGTAGGTCGGCCCCGTGCTGCCTTCGCGCGGGATGTGGCTGTCGGGGCTGCGGCGGGGGAAAGCCACGCGCTGCGCAGCCCGCTATTCGAGGCCGAAGTGGCCCGAGCCCATCTCGTCCATGATCTCGAGGATACGGCCGCCACCGCGGGCCACGCAGGTGAGGGGGTCTTCGGCGATGATGACCGGCAGGCCGGTTTCTTCCATGAGCAGCTTGTCGATGTCGCGCAGCAGCGCGCCGCCGCCCGTGAGGACGATGCCACGCTCTGCGACATCGGCACCCAGTTCGGGGGGCGTTTGTTCCAGCGCCTGCTTGACGGCGCCGACAATGCCTTGCAGCGGTTCCTGCAGCGCCTCGAGGATCTCGTTGCTGTTGAGCGTGAAGCGGCGCGGCACGCCTTCGGACAGGTTGCGGCCCTTGACGGAGATTTCGCGGACCTGTTCTCCCGGATAGGCCGAACCGATCTCGATCTTGATGCGCTCGGCGGTGGCCTCGCCGATGAGGATGCCGTAGTTGCGACGCACGTAGTTCATGATCGCGTCGTCGAAACGGTCGCCGCCGATGCGCACGGAGCTGGCATAGACGACGCCGTTGAGCGACAGCACGGCGACCTCGGAGGTGCCGCCGCCGATGTCGAGGACCATGGACCCGCGGGCTTCGTGCGTCGGCAGGCCGGCGCCGACCGCTGCAGCCATGGGTTCGCTGACCAGGTAGACGTTGCGCGCTCCGGCTCCCTCGGCTGACTCGCGGATGGCGCGCCGCTCGACCTGCGTGGAGCCGAACGGCACGCAGACCAGCACGCGCGGCGAGGGCTTGAGGAAACGGTTGCCGTGCACCCGACCGATGAAGTACTGGAGCATCTTTTCGGTGTAGGTGAAGTCGGCGATGACGCCGTCCTTCATGGGACGCACCGCGTTGATGTGGCCGGGCGTGCGGCCGAGCATGTTCTTGGCTTCGGCGCCGACGGCGACGATGACCTTGCCGCCCCGGACAGGTTCGTCCTGGATGGCGACCACGGAGGGTTCGTTGAGCACGATGCCACTGCCGCGGACGTAGATGAGCGTGTTTGCCGTGCCCAGGTCGATCGACAGATCGCTGGAGAAATAGCCGCGAAGGCGCTTGAACAACATGGAGTGGAGAGCCCTGGGCGCGGGAGGATTGCGCGACGCTGCAGTCTAGCAACGGCGGGGACAGCCCGCAATGCGGCGTGTATCATTCCACACTTGTTTTTACGGCCCTCCGGCCCACTTGCCACCTACCGGAACGCCCCGATGAGCCTCTCCGAAAAGCAGATCCAGAACATCGCCCACCTGGCCCGGCTCGAGCTGTCGCCGGAGGAAGCCGCACGCTACGCCACCAGCCTGTCGAGCATCCTCGGCCTGGTGGGCCAGTTGGAGGGTGCTGACACCGCCGGCATCGAGCCGATGGCCCATCCGCTGGAGGACCAGGTGCAGCGGCTGCGGCCCGACGAGGTCACGTCCGTCAACCACCGCGAGTTGTTCCAGCAGAACGCCCCCCAGGTCGAGGCCGGCCAGTACCTGGTCCCCAGGGTGATCGAATGAGCACTGCGCCCACACTCGCCGCCCTGGCCAAAGGGCTGCGCGAGCGCCGCTATTCGAGCGTCGAGCTGGCGCGCGATGCCCTCGACCGCCTGCAACGCGCACAACCGGACCTCAATGCGCTCGTCACCTTCACGGCCGAGCAGGCGCTGCAGGCCGCAGCCGCCGCAGATGCGCGGCTCGCCGCGGGCGATGCCGGTCCGCTCACAGGCATTCCGCTGGTCCACAAGGACATCTTCTGCACGGCCGGGGTGCGTACGACCTGCGGCTCGCACATGCTCGAGAATTTCGTCTCGCCCTATGACGCCACGCTGGTCACCCGCCTCAAGGAGGCCGGCACCGTCATGCTCGGCAAGGCGAACATGGACGAATTCGCCATGGGCTCGTCGAACGAGACCAGCCATTTCGGCCCGGTGCGCAACCCCTGGGACCCGGCGCGCGTGCCGGGCGGCTCGTCAGGTGGCTCCGCAGCAGTGGTGGCGGCGCGCCTGGCCCCGGTCGCCACGGCCACGGACACCGGCGGTTCCATCCGCCAGCCCGCAGCGCTCTGCGGCGTCACCGGCATCAAGCCGACCTACGGGCGCGTCTCGCGCTACGGCATGATCGCCTTCGCCTCGAGCCTCGACCAGGCCGGTGTCATCACGGTCTCTGCCGAGGATGCCGCGCTGGTGCTGCAATCCATGGCCGGTTTCGATCCGCGCGACTCCACCAGCGTCGACGTGCCGGTGCCGGACTACTCGGCCCTGTTGCAGCAGCCGCTGGCCGGCCTGCGCATTGGCATCCTCTCGGAGTGCTTCGGCGCGGGCCTGCAGCCCGACGTCGAGGCGCCAGTGCGTGAGGCCCTTGCGACCTGGACGAAGCTGGGCGCCACCGTCCGTGAGGTGAGCCTGCCCAACCTGCCGCTGTCGGTGCCCACCTATTACGTCGTCGCTCCGGCCGAGTGCTCCTCCAACCTCGCGCGCTTCGATGGCGTGCGCTACGGTCATCGCTGCGAGAACCCGAAAGACCTGCTCGACCTCTACAAGCGCTCCCGTGCCGAAGGCTTCGGGGCGGAGGTCAAGCGTCGCATCATGACCGGCACCTACGTGCTGTCGGCCGGCTATTACGACGCGTACTACCTCAAGGCGCAGCGCGTGCGTGCCCTGATCAACCGCGACTTCAAGCGCGCCTTCGCCGAGGTCGACGTGCTCGTCGGCCCCACCACGCCAACGCCGGCCTTCGGCCTTGGCGACAAGAGCAGCGATCCGATCACCATGTACCTGAACGACATCTACACCATCGGCGCCAACCTGGCCGGGCTGCCGGCCCTGTCGATTCCCTGTGGTTTTGCGTCCGGTCTGCCGGTGGGCGTGCAGTTGATCGGTCCGCACTTCGCCGAGGGGCGCCTGCTGGCTGCGGCGCATGCCTTCCAGCGCGAGACCGACTGGCATCTGCGGGGACCAGCAGCGTGGGGCGCCGACTTCGCGCCGGGTGCACAGGGGGGCGCGCGATGAGCGCCGGCAACGCGCCCTGGGAGGTCGTGATCGGCCTTGAGATCCACGCCCAGTTGGCCACACGGAGCAAGATCTTCTCCGGGTCGGCGACCGCTTACGGCGCCGAGCCCAACACCCAGGCCGACCTGGTCGACCTCGGCTATCCCGGAGTGCTGCCGGTGCTCAACGCGGGCGCCGTGCGCATGGCAGTGAAGTTCGGACTTGCCATCGATGCCGCCATCACCCGGCGTTCGGTGTTCGCGCGCAAGAACTACTTCTATCCGGACCTGCCCAAGGGCTACCAGATCAGCCAGTACGAGCTGCCCGTCGTGGCCCGCGGGCACCTCGACATCCTGCTCGAGGATGGCAGCACCAAGCGCATCGGCATCACCCGCGCCCACCTCGAAGAGGACGCGGGCAAGAGCCAGCACGAGGGGGTGGGCGTCTCGTCCATCGACCTCAACCGCGCCGGCACGCCGCTGCTCGAGATCGTCTCCGAGCCGGACCTCCGTTCCGCCAAGGAGGCCGTGGCGTACATGAAGAAGATCCACACGCTGGTGCGCTACCTGGGCATCTGCGACGGCAACATGCAGGAAGGCTCCTTCCGCTGCGATGCCAACGTGTCGGTACGCCGCAAGGGCGCCGGGAAGTTCGGCACGCGTGCCGAGATCAAGAACCTCAACTCCTTCCGCTACGTCGAGAAGGCGATCAACCATGAGGTGGCGCGCCAGGTCGAACTGCTCGAGGGCGGTGGCACAGTGGTGCAGGAGACCCGCCTGTACGACGCCGACAAGGACGAGACGCGCTCGATGCGCACCAAGGAAGAGGCGAACGATTACCGCTACTTCCCTGACCCGGACCTGCTGCCGCTGGTGCTGGACGAGGCCTGGATCGAGCAGCTGCGCACCGAGTTGCCGGAGTTGCCGGACCAGAAATCCCTGCGTTTCCAGCAGCAGTATGGCCTGTCGGCCTACGACGCCGGCGTGCTGACCGCCAGTGGCGAGATGGCCGACTACTACGAGGCGGTGGCGGCGCGCGTGCCTTCGGACCCGAAGCTGGCGGCCAACTGGGTGATGGGCGAACTGTCCGCGGCACTCAACGCCGATGGCCTCGAAATCACCCACAGCCGCCTCACCGCCGCGCAGTTCGCCGGCCTGCTGGAGCGCATTGTCGACAACACCGTCTCCGGCAAGCTGGCCAAGGAGGTGTTCGAGGCAATGTGGGCCGAGGGCCTGGAAGCTGATGCTGTCATCGAGGCGCGCGGCCTGCGGCAGATCACCGACACCGGCGCCATCGAGACGCAGATCCGCGCCATCATCGACGCCAACCCGAAGCAGCTTGCCGAATACCGTTCCGGCAAGGACAAACTGTTCGGCTTCTTCGTCGGCCAGGTCATGAAGGCGACGGGCGGCAAGGCCAACCCGGCCCTGCTCAACGACCTGCTCAAGAAGTTGCTGGCGCCCTGAGGTGGCGGGTTTTCCTGCAGACGACGGCGCGGACGAACTGCGCCGGTTCCTGTTCGAGGCCCAGCCGCAGCGGGGACATTGGGTACGCCTGGTCGACAGCTGGCAGGCCGCGCATGCGCACCAGGGCCTGCCAGCCAACGTGCGCGCACTGCTCGGCGAGGCGCTGGCGGCCGTGGCGCTGCTCTCGGCTGCCCTGAAGTTCCAGGGCACGCTCACGCTGCAGATCCAGGGCGGGGGCGTGCTGCCGCTGCTGGTGGCGCAGGCGACCCACGACCGCAGCCTGCGCGGCATGGCGCGGCTGCGCGACGGTGTGGCGGTCGACCCGGAAGCGGGGCTGCCCGGCCTCGCCGGCGAAGGCCAACTGGTGGTCAGCCTCGAGACCGGTGGTGCCACGCCCGCCTGGCAGGGCATCGTGGCCCTCGACCAGCCGACGCTGGCCGCCTGCCTGCAGCGCTATTTCGAGAACTCCGAACAGCTGCCGACCCGCCTTGAGCTGGCGGCTGACGGACACCAGGCCTGCGGCCTGCTCCTGCAGAAGCTGCCGCTGCCGGCCTCGGCCGGCGAAGTCGCCGCCGGGCAGGCGCAGGACCTGTGGGACGAATCCTGCCTGCTGCTGGGCACCCTGCGCCGCGAGGAGTTGCTCGCCGACGGTCCGCGGCGCCTGCTGGGCAAGCTTTTCGCCGAGCACGACGTGCGCCTCTTTGACGCTGAACCCGTGCGCTTCCGTTGCCGCTGCGACCGGCCGCGCGTGGCGGGGTTGCTGCGTGCGTTGGGCGAGGCCGAGGTCCGGGACGTGCTCGCGGAGCAGGGGGCGGTGTCGGTCACCTGCGAGTTCTGCCAGCAGCCGTGGCGTTTCGACGCCATCGATGTCGAGCAGTTGTTCCGGCCGGGTGTCGAGCCTTCAGCGGGCGGTGCGCTGAACTGACTCCGGCAGGATGCCCGCCAGATAGGACGGCCCGCCGAGCTGCTGCATCTGCCGCAGGATCTGGCCACGCCGCCGCTGCACGTAGGCACTGGGGCGGTCTGCCCGCAGGCGCGCCGGGTTGGGCAGCACGGCCGCCAGCAGCGCCGATTCCGCAGCCGTGAGCCGCGCGGCATCGTGGCGGAAGAATGTTTTCGCTGCCGCCTGCACGCCATAGACCCCACGGCCGAACTCGGCGCTGTTGAGGTAGATCTCGAGGATGCGCTGCTTGGGCCAGATCGCCTCGATCAACAGCGTGAACCAGGCCTCAAGGCCCTTGCGCAGCAGGCTGCGTCCCGGCCACAGGAACAGGTTCTTGGCCACCTGCTGGCTCAGGGTGCTGGCGCCGCGGACGCGCCGGCCGCGCTCCGCATCACGCATGGCCTTGCGGATCTGTGCGACATCAAAGCCGGTGTGGGTCGGGAACGCCTGGTCTTCGGAGGCCACGACCGCAAGTCCGGCCGACGGGGCGATCTGCTCCAGGTCACGCCAGTCCCGGCGGATCTGCAGGGTGCCGGGCCTGTCATCGACCCACGACTGCAGCCGCGCCCGCAGCATGAAGGCGCTGGTCGGTGGATCGAGCCAGCGCAACAGCAGCACGACCAGCAGGCTGGCACCGACAAACGCCAGCGCCGACCGCCATGCCAGACGCAGCAGCCCCCGCGCCAGGCGCAGGGGCCAGGACCGCTTGCGGGATCCCTCAGTCCGCACGCCGTGCAGTGTTGATGGTGACATCGGCGACCGGCACGTCGCCATGGCCACGGCGGTTGCCGGTGCGCTCGCGGGCGATGCGGTCGATGGTGTCCATGCCGTCGATGACGCGGCCGAACACGGCGTAGCCGTCCTCGCCGGGCGAGCGGCCGTCGAGGAAGGCGTTGTCCACCAGATTGATGAAGAACTGCGAGGTGGCGCTGTGCGGATCGCCGGTGCGCGCCATGGCAATGGTGCCGCGGTCGTTGGCGAGGCCATTGCCCGACTCCAGCTTGATCGGCGCGCGGCCGCGCTTCTGGTTCATGGCGCTGTCCATGCCGCCGCCCTGGACCATGAAGCCCGGGATGACACGGTGGAAGATCAGTCCGTCGAAGAAGCCGTCGTCGACATACTGCAGGAAATTGGCCACGGTCAGGGGCGCCTTTTCCGCATCCAGTTCCAGGGTGAAGCCGCCGTGCGTCGTCTCGAATCGGACCATGGTGTCAGTGTTCCCGTGCAAGTGTGTCAGGGGCCTGGCCAGCGCGCCGCAGTGAGGCGGTCATGCCCGGCCAGATCGCGGCGGCAGACTACGCGAGCGTAGCCGCGGGCGACAAGTTCCACGGCAAGCCGCGGCGCCTGGGTGGCGCCATGCTCAAGCAGCAGCAGCCCGCCGGGCCGGAGGTGGGCGCGCGCTTCGCTGGCGACCTGGAGCAGGTCGGCAAAACCGCCATCACCGGCGACCAAGGCACTGCGCGGCTCGTGGCCCAGGGCCGCCAACGCAGGATCGGCAGCATCGATGTACGGCGGGTTGGCAACGATGGCCTCGAAAAGTCGTCCTGCCGGCAGTGGTGCGCACCAGCGTCCATGCCTGAAGTGCAGTTGGGCGAGCCCCAGCCGCAGGGCGTTGGCCTGCGCCACGGACAGGGCGCGCATCGAGGCGTCCACCGCCCACACCGACCACGCAGGGCGCTCGTTGGCCAGGGCCAGCGCAATGGCGCCCGAACCGGTGCCCAGATCGGCAAGCTGCAGGGGTCCCGTCGGCAGTTCCGCCAGTGCTGTTTCCACCAGCAGCTCGGTTTCCGGACGCGGCACCAGCACGGCAGGGGAGACCTGCAGGGGCAGGGACCAGAACTCCTTGCGTCCCTCGATGTAGGCGAAGGGCTCGCCTGCTGCGCGGCGCGTGGCCTCCGCGGCGAAACGCGCCCGACTGCCGGCGTCGAGTTCGCGCTCAGGCCAGGCCTGCTGCAACGCACGTGACAGTCCGCTGGCCCGTTGCAGCAGCAGCGCGGCGTCCAAGGTTCCGAGCCCGAGTCTCCGCGCCCAATGGATCGCGCCGGCAACCGTAGTGCCTTCTGGTAAACTTTCGGTCCTCTGCATTCCGGTCCTCAAGACTGCGCCCCCACATGAACTCCGCCGCCGCACCCCGGTTGCCCGTCACCCGCGACGTGCTGGCCGACACCTGGGACCTGTTCCAGCGCAGCTGGCTCACCTGCCTGCCGATGGCGCTGGTGGGCGTCGCCGCCAGCAGCGTCCCCGGAACCGAGGCCGCTGCCGACGCCACCGTCGTCCACGACCGCCAGTGGTGGGCACTGTACGTGGTCAGTGTGCTGCTGACGCTCACCACCTATGGGGCGGTGAGCATCCACCAGTGGCGCCGCGTCACCGCGACGGAAACCGCCCCCGGCTTGCTGGAGGCCCTGCGGCTGAGTGTCCGCCGCCTCCCGGCCGCCGGCGCGACAGCCATCCTCGTGACCTTGGCCACGCTCCTCGGCCTTGCCGTGCTGGTGCTGCCCGGGCTGGCCGCCGGCGTCTGGCTGTCGCTGGCCTACATGGCCGCGCTCAATGAGCGTCTGCCGCCCCTGGCCGCCTGCCGGCGCAGCGTGTCGCTGGTGCGTGGCCGCTTCTGGCTGGTTGCCAAGGTGCTGCTGGTGGCCTTCATGGCGGTGCTGGTGTTCGTGATCCTCGCGCCGATCCTCTTCAACATCGTGGTGTCGGTCGGTGGCACCACCTTGCTGGCCACCGCGCCCGGGCTGTGGTTTTCGCGGCTGATGTTTTCCCTGCTGCTGGCGCTGCCGGTGGTCTACGTCTCTGCGCTGCTGGTCAGCCTCTACCGCCGCCTCGCCGCGGCGGACTGATCACTCCCCGACCTGCAGCGCCAGTTCCTCGGCCTGGTGTTCCTGCTGCAAGGCCTGCAGCAATTCGTCGAGGCCGCCCTCCATCACCTCGCCCAGCTTGTAGAGCGTGAGGTTGATGCGATGGTCGGTCACGCGGCCCTGCGGGAAGTTGTAGGTCCGGATGCGCTCCGAGCGGTCGCCGCTGCCGACCTGCAGCTTGCGCGCCTGCGCCTGGGCACTCTGCTGCCGCTCCTGTTCCGCGGCGGTCAGCCGCGCCTGCAGCAGCGCCATCGCACGCGAGCGGTTCTTGTGCTGCGAGCGCTCGTCCTGGCACTCGACCACGATGCCCGTCGGCAGGTGGGTGATGCGGATCGCCGAGTCCGTCTTGTTGACGTGCTGGCCCCCGGCACCGGAGGCCCGGAAGGTGTCGATGCGCAGCTCCGCCGGGTTGAGTTCCACGGCCTCGACCTCATCGAGCTCGGGCAGGATCGCCACGGTGCAGGCCGACGTGTGGATGCGGCCCTGGGCCTCGGTGGCGGGCACGCGCTGCACGCGGTGCGTGCCGGACTCGAACTTCAGCGCCGAGAATGCACCGCGCCCGACCACGCGGCAGATCACTTCCTTGTAGCCGCCGTGCTCGCCCAGGCTCTCGCTGAGCAGCTCGACCTGCCAGCCCCGGCGCTCTGCATAGCGCGTGTACATGCGCAGCAGATCGCCGGCGAAGATCGCTGCCTCGTCGCCGCCCGTGCCGGCACGCAGCTCCAGATAGATGTTGCGTTCATCGCGCGGATCCTTCGGCAGCAGCAGCAGCCCGAGCGCCTGGCCTTGCGCGTCGATGACAGCGGCCAGCCGCCGGACTTCGTCTTCGCCCATGGCGCGCATGTCCGGGTCGCTGTCGCGGGCCAGTTCGCTGGCGGCGGACAGTTCGGCCTCCAGGGCGCGGAAGCCGCTGAACCCTGTGGCCACGGGCTCAAGCCGCGCGTATTCCATGGAGAGGTCGCGGAAGGCCTGGGAGCCGCCCGCCACGGAAGGATCCGCCAGCAGGTGGCCCACTTCCTCGAAGCGTTCGGCGGTCTTCTCGAGCTTGCTGCGCAGGGAGTCTTTCAAGGTCGCCCGGACGGCTTCGGCTATAGTCGGCGCATGATGCCTCAAACACGCCGGCGGCGCCTTTTCGCCGCGTTCTGCCTGACGCTCGGCCTCGGCCCCTTGATGCTGCCGGCCGCGCAGCCTGCCCTCGCCGCCGCGGACCGCGCGGAGGTTGCGCAACGTGCGGCCGAGCAGGCGCTGCGCGAGGGCAAGTGCCGCGAAGCTGCCGAACTGTTGGTGGCCGAGGCCGCGGCCTCGGCGGACGTCGCCGCCTCGGTCCGTGCCACACAGTTGGCGCTGGGATGCGAGCAGGTGCCGCTGGCGCTGCAGGCGGCCCGGCGCTGGCAGGCGCTCGCGCCCTTCAGTGGCGAGGCGGCCCTGGCCCGGGCCATCGCCGCGCTGAAGCTCTACCAGCTCGAGGAAGGACGGGCGGCCCTGGTGGTCTGGCGGGACTCGGCGGCCGGCGGCAACCAGGATCCGCGGCGCTTCGTCGACCTGCTGGAACAGGAAGTGGACAGCACGGCGCTGTACCGCAGTTTCGGTCCGGCGCTGGTCGATGAGAATTCCAACGCGGAGGTCGTGCTGGCGCTGGCCGGGCTGGCGCAGCGCAGCGACGACCTCAAGGCCGCCGTCGCGCATGCGCAGCGCGCGCTGGCCTTGCAGGACAACCTGCTCGAGGCGCAGGTCCTGCTGCTGCGTTCCCAGGCCGGGCTGGGCGAACACGAGGCCGCGTTGGCGGCCGCCCGCGAACTGCAGCCGCGCCTGCAGGGTGCCGACAGTTTCCTCGTTGCCGACCTGCTGCTCGCGGCGGGCCGGGAGGAGGCGGCACGCGAGGAGTTGCTGCGCCTGCGTGCCGACGAACGCCTGGCGGAGGAGGCGGACCGGCGCCTTGGAGCCCTGGCCCTGGCGCAGGGTGACGAGGCAGAGGCCGAGCGCCGTTTCACGGCGCTGCTGGCCCAGCGCGGCAGCACGGCCATCGCGCTGCTCCACCTGGCCCAGATCGCCGAGCGTCGTGGCGATTGGGCACGGGCGCAGCGCGCCTATCCTTTGCTCGCTGATGGGCCCTACTCGCGGTCCGCGCTGGCCGGCCTGGCGCGCGTGCTGTTGCGGCAGGGCAAGCGCGACCAGGCGCTGGCACTCTTCGATGAACAGGAACGCAAGCAGCCCGGTTCTGCCGTGGAACTGATCGCCACCCGGGCGGCCGTGCTGGCTGCGACCGGCGATCCTGCGGCAGCCGTGGTGGCGCTGGACGCGGGCCTGTTGCGGCACCCGGGGCACCCCTCGCTGGAATACGAACGTGCCACCGCCCTGGAGCGCGCCGGGCAGCACCGCGAGGCGGAGCGTGCCTTCGAGCAGATGCTGCGCAAGCGACCTGATGATCCGGGGATCGCCAATGCGCTGGGGTTCACCCTGGCGGACCATGGACGGCAGTTGCCGCGCGCCGAGCGCCTGGTCCGCCAGGCCCTGGCCGTGTCCCCGGACAATCCCGCGATCCAGGACAGCCTGGGCTGGGTGCTGTTCCGCCGGGGCCGCCTCGACGAGGCTGGCCCCTGGCTGGAGCAGGCCTGGCTGCGCAGCCGCGATGCCGAGATCGGCGCGCATTTCGGCGAGTACCTGTGGCGCAAGGGCGAGCAGGGCAGGGCCCACTTTGTCTGGCAGCAGGCCCGCAACGCGGCCCCGGACAACCCGCTGCTGGCCGAGACCGTCCAGCGGCTCACCGGAGAGCCTGCGGCCGCGCGCTGAGGCCCCGCAGGTGCGTCGCAACGGCATGCATCGACGGGCGGCGTTGCTCGGCCTGCTGGCGCTGGCAGGTTGTGTGGCTGCGCCACCGGTGGCGGGACCCGTGCTGGGCGACGCTGCGCGGCGACAGGCGCTGGCCGGGCTGCGCCGCTTCCGCCTGAGCGGCCGCCTGGCCGTTGCCGCCGGCGCCGAGGGCTTCAACGCCGCGTTGGAGTGGCAGCAGTCCGGCGACGACATCGACCTGCAGCTGCGTGCGCCGCTGGGCTTCGGCAGTGCCCGGCTCGAACTGCGTGACGGTCTGTGGCGCTTCACCACCAGCCAGGGGCTGCGGCATGAAGGCGAGGCGGCACGCCAGGCACTGCAGCAGCAGCTGGGCTTCGAGCTGCCCCTGGAGGCGCTGCGCTACTGGGTGCTGGCCCTCGAGCTGCCGGCGTCGTTGCAGGCCGGCCTGGAAACCTGGCGCGCCCAGGTGGACAGCTGGCGTGAAGCCACTCTGGGTCGCGACCGCCTGCAGATGCCGCGTCGCCTGACTGTCCAGCGCGCGGACCTGCGCCTGCGTCTGCTGGTGGAGTCCTGGCAGCTGGGAGTCCCGCATTGAATGCACCCATGTCGGCCAGCGGTCCGGTCGTGGTGCGGGCCCCTGCAAAGCTGAACCTGTTCCTGCATGTGCTCGGACGGCGCGCCGACGGCTACCACGACCTGCAGACCGTGTTCCAGCGGATCGACCTGCAGGACGAGATCCGGCTGCAGGTCACCGCCGACGGCGGAGTGCGCCGCGAGCCGCCCCCAGCCGACCCGGTGCTCGCGGGCCTGGAGCCCTCGCAGGATCTCACGGTGCGGGCGGCACAGCTGCTGCAGCGTGCGACCGGGTGCCGGCTCGGGGTGCGCATCCATGTCGCCAAGCGCATTCCGGCGGGTGGTGGGCTGGGCGGTGGCAGTTCGGACGCGGCGGCCGTGATCAATGCACTGGATGCGCTGTGGGATCTGCGTCTCGACGAAGACGCGAGGGCTGCGTTGGGATTGCAGCTCGGGGCGGACGTGCCGGTGTTCGTGCGCGGCCGCAACGCCTGGGCAGAGGGCCGCGGCGAGCGCCTGACGCCGGTGGCCCTGCCGGCGCGTTGGTTTGTGGTGTTGCACCCGCCGGTCCATGTGCCCACCGCCGCGGTCTTCGCCGACCCGGCATTGCGGCGTGATACGCCACCGATGGACCTCGCGCGCTTCCTCGCGGGCCAGGGCCACAACGATTTCGAGCCCGTGGTCCGGGCCCGCTACCCGTTGGTGGGCCAGGCGCTGGACTGGCTGTCGCAGCACGCGCCGGCGCGCCTCACCGGCACCGGTGCCTGCGTGTTCGCCGCCTTTGAGGCGGCATCCGCCGCCCGGCGGGTGGCCGCGGCCGCCGGCGTGGCAGGCTGGCGCGCCTGGGCGGTTCGCGGTCTGGATTGACCCCCCGCGCGGCGCCCCGCAGAATCCGCACCGCCGGATGGGGTGTCGCCAAGTGGTAAGGCAGCGGGTTTTGATCCCGCCATTCGGAGGTTCGAATCCTTCCACCCCAGCCAGCTGTTGCCCGCGCGCAACGACGCACGTCGGCAAACTTCCCCCAGTAGCTTGCAAGCCGTCTGCATCCGTGGTTTTCTTGCAGTGCCGGGTCCTCACCCAGAGAGCGCGCAGCGCCGCGAGGGTCCGGAGTCAGGGGGGTTCTCATCACGTCCGGCGCCAACGTCGGGACGCATCCTCCGGGCTTCGCACAGCAAGGTCATCGAGTCCGTCCCCGGGGCCATTCCCAGGCCGTGGGGGCACAACGCCCGAGGAGGGGAGCAGATGAAGAAGAAGTCGTACATGAACGTGCAGGTCGGGGCCGCCGTTGCCGCGATCCTTGCCGGGGTCGCGCTGTCGTCGTATGCGCCGGTGTCGATGGCGCAGGACGCCGCCGACGAGCTGGAAGAGGTGCAGGTCACCGGTTCGCGCATCGTCCGCCGTGACTTCGTCGCCAACAGCCCCCTCGTCACGGTCGACAGCGCCGTGCTCGAGAGCAAGTCGGGCCTGAACATCGAGTCCTACCTGAACCAGCTGCCGGCGTTCAACCCGGCGGCCTCGCCGACCGTCAAGGGCGGCTCGGGCGGCAACACCGACGTGCAGATCTCCGCCGTCAACTCGGTCGGTATCGCCTCCATCTCGCTGCGCGGCTTCGGCCCGAACCGCAGCCTGGCGCTGATCGACGGCCGTCGCGCCGTGCCGACCAACGCCCTCATGGTCGTCGACATCAACGGCATCCCGTCGTCGATGATCGGCCGCGCCGAAATCATCTCCGGCGGTGCCTCGGCCACCTACGGCGCCGACGCCATCGGTGGTGTCTCCAACTTCATCCTGCGCCGCAACTTCCAGGGCCTGGAAGTCGACCTGCAGTATGGCGCCGCCACCGTGGGTGACGGCCAGGAGACCCGTGCCTCCTCGATCGTCGGCACGAAGTTCGCCGACAACCGCGGCAACGTGGTGCTGGCCACCGAGTTCTACAAGCGCGAAGCCGCGTTCGAGAAGAACCGCGACTTCTACACCAATGCCTGGAACGACCCGACCGTCGGCGGCAACTTCATCGGCTTCATCATGGGCGCCAACGGCGTCAACTGGCTGACCAACCCCGGCAGCGCGACCACGCTCGGCGCGATCCTCAGCGGCCGGCCGAAGGATGCCAGCGGCAACTACACCACGGGCGTCTATTCCTTCCCCGGCAGCGGCGTCTTCTCCGGCCTGCGCTTCAACCCGGATGGCACGATCTTCGATGCGGC
>JBJOHO010000091.1:0-42787 GCA_046047615.1 Pseudomonadota bacterium | reverse complement strand
GGGTCCAGCGCCGCCGCACCAGTCGCGAGTGCAACACAGGCGGCGGCGGCGGCCGCCGCCAGACCTCGTGCCATCCACCTCGCAACACGGTTCCCGCGCATGCCCCGACTATAGGCCGGTCCCGGCTGGCATTGGCTGGCAATCAGGGTTAGCGTCGGGCACATGGGCAAGCGGCCACGGGACGGGGGCGTCGCGCTGAAGGTCCTGGCCGTCATGGCCATGGGCGTGCTGCTCTGCGGCCTTGGCCCGGCCGCGCGCAGCGCGATGGACGACGCGGGCCCGGTCGAACTGCGTTTTGCGCGGCTGGCCTATGCCGACACGCCGTGGTCCGCTGGCCGCGGCCGCTCCGGTCGCGGCGGCAGCTGGCTCACCGATGCGCCGGAAGCCGAAATGCACCTGCTGCAGGGCGTCCGGCGGCTGACGCGCGTGCAGTCCACTGCCGACAGCGTCGGCATCCGTCCCGCCGACGAGGCGCTGTTCGACCATCCCTTCCTGTACGCCGTCGAGGTCGGCCGCTGGTACCTGACGGACGAGGACGCGGCGCAGTTGCGCGAATACCTGCTGCGTGGCGGCTTCCTCATGGTCGACGACTTCCACGGCAGCGCCGAGTGGGAGGGCTTCATGGAGTCGCTGCGGCGCGTGTTCCCGGACCGCCCGGTGGTCGACCTGCCCGACGGCAGCGCCGTGTTCCACGTGCTCTACGACCTCGACCAGCGCACGCAGATCCCGGGTGTCTTCGCCCTGATGGGAGGGCGCACCTACGAGCGTGATGGCGTCGAGCCCCGCTGGCGGGGCGTGTTCGACGACGAAGGCAGGCTCATGGTCGCCATCAACTTCAACATGGACCTGGGCGATGCCTGGGAACATGCCGACACGCCGGAGTACCCGCAGCCGCTGACGGCGCTGGCCTACCGCTTCGGCGTCAACTACATCCTCTACGCGTTCACCCACTGAACACATGCTGGCGCTGCTGACCGGACATTCGCGCTGGGCCTGGGAGGCAGGGGAGTTCGCCTTCGCGCGGGGCTGGCCGGCGTGGTGGGCCGCCGTGGCGCTGGCCGGTGCCGCGGCGCTGTTGCTGTCCGGCCTGTGGCGCCAGCGGCAACTGCCGGTCCGGCGCTGGTTGGTGCTCGCGGTCCTGCAGTGGCTGTTCATCGCCGTGCTGCTGGCTTTGGCTTGGCGGCCCGTGCTGCGCGTGGAACAATTGCGCGACCAGGACAACGTGGTTGCGGTGCTGCTCGATGTGTCGGCCAGCATGCAGGGCCCCGACGCACGCCTCGCCCAAGGTGTCGCTGCGCTGCAGGCGGGGCCCGCCGCCGCCCTCGCTGCCCGCACGGACCTGCACTGGTATGCCTTCGGCGGCCGCGTCCAGCCGCTGGAAGGCAGTACGCCCCTGCCTGCGGCAGAGCCGCGCACGGCGTTGGGTGAAGCGCTGCAGGGCGTCTTCCAGACGGCTGCCGGCCAGCCGCTGGCCGCAGTCGTGTTGCTCAGTGACGGTGCCGACAACGGCAGCGCCCTCGACGAGGCGGGCTTTGCGCGCCTGGCGGCCGCCGGGATTCCGGTGCATGCGATCGGCCTCGGACCGCCTGCACCGGTCGACGACCTGGAAGTGATGGCGGTGACGCTGCCGGGAACCGCGTACGCCGGCGAACCGCTGCAGGCCGAGGTGACCCTGCACCACCAGGAACAGGGGCGCGCCTACCTGCGGATCACCGATGGTGAGCGCCTGCTGGCCGCAGCCGAACTGGCCTTGCCCCGGCGCGCCGGCGTCAGCACCCATCGCCTGGCCTTCGACGCGGGCCCGGTCGGCGTCCGCGACCTGCGCGTCGAGGTGGATGCCGCGCCAAGGGAGGTGCTGCTCGACAACAACCGGCGCTTCGCAGTGCTCGAAGTGACGGACAGCCGGCGCAGCGTGCTGTATGTCGAGGGCGAGCCGCGCTGGGAGTACAAGTTCATCCGGCGCGCGGTGGACGGCGACCCCGCGCTGCGCCTGGCCAGTGCCGTGCGCGCCACGCCCAACCGCTGGTACCGGCAGGGCCTGCAGTCGGCCGACGAGTTGCCGGACGGCTTCCCGCGCGATGCTGCGGTCCTCGCCGGCTATGACGCCGTGGTCCTCGGCAGCCTCGATGCGGCCACGCTCGACGCCGCACAGCACCGGGCCCTGCTGGACTACGTCGACCGGCGGGGCGGCAGCCTGCTGCTGCTGGCGGGCCGCGACGGCCTGGCAAGCGGTGGGTGGGGCCGGGCGCCGGTAGCCGCCGCGCTGCCGGCACGGTTGGATGCCGGCGGCGCACTGGTCGCCGCCACCGCAGGCGTCCGACCGACGGTCTATGGCGCGGCGCTGCCGCTGGGCCGGTTCGACCTGGATCCGGCGCGCAACGCCGCCGCCTGGCAAGGGCTGCCACCGCTGGCCGACCTGCAGCCGCTCGGTGCGCTGCGTCCTGGCGCGGTGGTGCTGCTGGAGGCGCTGCATGCGGGACAGCCCGAACCGCTGCTGGTCCAGCAGCGCTATGGCCTGGGCAGCACCTGGCTGCTGGGCACCGCCAGCACCTGGCGTTGGCAGATGCGCCTGCCGCATGAAGACCTGCGCCATGAACGCTTCTGGCGGCAGTTGCTGCGCCAGGTGTCGGCCGGCACGCCGCCGCCGGTGTCGCTGCGCCCGGCCACCAGCGTGCTCGACGATGACGAGCGCCTGCCCGTGGAGGCAAGCGTGCGCGATCCGCTGTTCCGGCCGCTGCCGGGCGTCCAGGCGCGGCTGCGCATCACGCCACCCGCAGGGGATCCGGTCGAAGTGCCGCTGCAGGCCTCGGGCCGTGACGATGGCCGGTTCCTCGGCGACGCCCTGCTGTCCGGCACGGGCCTGCACCGCCTCGAACTGCGGCTCACACAGGCTGGCCGCGAGTTGCCGGAAACGGCGACCCGCTATGTCCGGCATGATGCGGGCCGGCGCGAGGCCTTCGGCAACCACCAGCACGTGGCGATGTTGCAGCGGATCGCGGCGACGACAGGCGGGCGCTATTGGTCGCCGGACGCGCTGGCGGACCTGCCCGAGGCCATCCGCTACTCGCGGGCGGGCACGGTCGACCGGCAGCTCCACGAGCTGTGGAACATGCCGGCGGCCTTTTTGCTGTTGTTGCTGCTGAAGGGCGGCGAATGGCTGCTGCGGCGCCATTGGGGGCGGCTGTGAGTTGGCAGCTGGCCTTCCCGAGGGGCCTGCTGGCTGCGTTGGCACTGGCGTCGTCGTCACTGGGCGGCGTCGCGCAGGCCGCCGTACATGCATTGGTGGTCGCGGGCCTGGGCGGAGAGCCCGCCTACGAGCGTCAGTTCGCAGAGCTCGCGCAGCAGGCGCGGCAGGCCGCAGTGACGGCAACCGGCGACGCGGAGCGGGTCGTCGTGTTGCAGGGTGATGCGGCCACCGCAGCCGCCGTCGCCGGGCAGCTGCGCCAGCAGGCGGCGACCCTGCGGCAAGAGGACCAGCTGCTGCTGCTCTTCATCGGCCACGGCAGCTTCGATGGCCGTGAATACCGCTTCAACCTGCCGGGGCCGGACCTGCCGGGCAGCAGCCTCGGGCAGGCACTCGACGCCATCCCGGCGGCGCAGCTGGTGGTGCTGGCCACCAGCAGCAGCGGTGCGCTGTTGAAGCCGCTGCAGCGGCCCACGCGTGTCGTGGTCACTGCCACGCGCTCTGGCGGCGAGCGCAATGCGGTGCGGTTTGCGGCAGCCTGGGTCCAGGCGCTGGGCGATGCCGGCGCAGACCGCGACAAGGACGAGATCCTGCACGCCGCCGAAGTCTTCGCAGCCGCGGAGCGCAGCGTTGCCGCTTCCTTCAAGGCCGATGCAGCCCTGGCCACGGAACACCCGCAGCTGCAGGGAACGGCACCGGCCCGCTTCGTGGTGGCCCGTCTGGGGCGGCGTGCCCGCCATGCCGCGGATGCCGGCCTGCAGTCCCTGCTGGAGCTGCAGCGCCGGCTGGAGGCGCAGCTGGAAGCCGTCAGGGCAGGAAAGTCCGGGCAGGCCGAAGCGCAGTACCTCGAGGCCCTCGAGCCGGTGCTGCTCGACCTGGCGCGCCTGGGAGTGCGCATCGACACACGCGAGCGGCAACTGGACACCGCCGCCGGCAGCGGAGGGCTCGCGCCATGAGTGTCGGGTTCCGGTGTGGATGGCGGTGGGCCGCTGCGTTGTTGCCCAGCCTGCTGCTGGTCGCGCCGCTGTGGGCCTCTCCGCGCACCGACTACGATCTGGCACGTCCGGCCGCATTGCGCGCCTGCGATGTCGACCACCAGCGTGGGCGCGAACCCAGCGCGCAGCGCTGCTACCGGCGGCTGCTGGCCACGACGGCCGATGCCGCGCTGCAGGCCGAGGCCGCTTGGGCACTGGGCGATCTGCGCCGGGCCAACGAGGCATTCCGCCAGGCCGTGGCCGCGGACAGCCGCAACCCGCGCACCAAGCTGCGTTGGGCACGGCTGTTCCTGGCAGCGCATCAGCATGCCGAGGCCGCGCGGCTGATCGAGGAGGTCCTCGCAGTGGACGCGCAGTCGCCCGCAGCGCAGTTGGCAGCGGGCAGGCTCAACGTCGACCGCTTCGCGCCCGGCGCGGTGGCGCAGCTGCGTGAGCTTGCCGCGGCGCATCCCGATCTGGTCGAGGCGCCGCTGCTGCTGTCGCGCATGTTGCTGGAGGAGGGCCGCGGTGCCGATGCGCGGGCGGCGGCGCAGCAGGCGCGGTCGGTGGCGCAGCGCCTGCAACTGCCCGTGCTGGAGGCCCAGTCACTGCTCGCGGCTGCCGATCTGGTCGAGGGTCGTGATCCGCGTCCGCAGGCCGCGCGCGTGCTGGCGCAGAACCCGCGCCATGGCGAGGTCTACGCCGGCCTGGCGCACGTCGAGGTCATGCGTCGCCGCTATCGCGAGGCGGGGCAGTGGCTCGGTGAGGCCGTGCGCGTGCAGCCGGACCTGTGGTCAGCCCATGAAGCGCTGGGCGTGAACCAGTTGCGGCTGGGCGATCCGGTGCAGGCGCGCATCAGCTTGCAGCGGGCTTACGCCGGCGATCCGTTCAGTGTCACCACGGTCAACACGCTGCGCCTGCTCGACAGTCTCGGCCAGTTCGAGCGCTTGCGCATCCCTGCCGGCGATGGCGCCCCGGAATTGCTGCTGCAGCTGCATCGTGGCGAGGCGGCTGCCTTGCGCCCCTACGTTGAGCCGCTCGCGCGGCAGGCCCTGCGGACGCTGTCGCAACGCTATGGCTGGACCCCGCAGGCACCGGTCACCATCGAGCTCTATCCCGACCACGATGATTTTGCCGTGCGCACGGCAGGGCTGCCCGGCATCGGCCTGCTGGGCGTGGCCTTTGGCCCACTGGTCGCGATGGACAGCCCCTCCGGTCGCCGCAGCGGCGATTTCCACTGGGGCAGCACGCTGTGGCATGAGTTGGCGCACGTCGTCACGCTGTCGGTCACGGACCACCGCGTGCCGCGCTGGCTGTCAGAGGGGCTGTCGGTGTTCGAGGAGTGGCGCACGGGGCCGACACCGGGCGTCGCCGTCACGCCACGCGCCCTGGAGGCTTTCGTACAGGGCCGGTTCCTGCCGGTCGAGCAGCTGGACGAGGGCTTCATCCGCCCCGCCTACGAAGACCAGGTGCAGGTGTCTTACCAGCAGGCGGGGCTGGTCTGCCTCTACGTCGAGCAGCGCTGGGGCATGCCGCGGCTGGTGGCCTTGCTGCGGGCGCATGCTGGCGAGACCGGAACGGCCGAGGCCGTCCCGGCTGCCCTGGGTGTCACGCCAGCCGACTTCGATGCAGGCTTCAAGGCCTTCATGGCCAACCGCTTCGCCGACTGGCTGGCCGATCCTGCGGCCTGGCGCCGGTCCATGACGCAGGCCGCGCAGGCCCTGCAAGCCCGCGACTGGGACCGCGCCACCATCGCCGCGCGTGATGCGCTGGCACGTCTTCCCGGGCATGCGCAGGGCGACAACGCCTACCTGTTCCTCGCCGATGCACGTCTGGGCGCGGGGGATGCTGCAGGCGAGCTTGACGCCCTGCTGCGCTGGCGTGATGCCGGAGGCTGGGAGCCCGCCGGCCTGCGGCGTCTGGCGCTGCGTCTGGAGGCGGCGGGCCGCACGCCGGAGGCCTTGGCCGCAAGGCTGGCCATCAACCTGGTCGACCCGCTGGCCGCTGCGGACCACGCCACGCTGGGCGAGGCGCTGCTGGCCGCAGGGAAGGCCACCGAGGCACGTCGCGAATTCGAGGTGCTGCTGGCCCTCGGTCCGCAGGACCCCGCCCAGGCCCACTATGGGCTGGCGCGTGCCTGGCAAGGACTGGGTGATGCCGCCGCGGCCCGCCGCGAGGTCCTGCGCGCCCTGGACATCGCCCCGCTGTACCGTCCTGCACAACGCCTGCTGCTTGAATTGCGCGGAGAACCGACATCATGACGAGCAACCACGTCCACCCGGTGGACGCAGCCGATACCCGCGAACTGGTGGCGCGCTTCGGCAGCACGCTGGAGGCGATCCGCGGCCAGGTGCGACGCCGGATCGTGGGCCAGGAAGAGGTGGTGGAACAGTTGCTGGTCACGCTGCTGGTGGGCGGCCACTGCCTCATCACCGGCATGCCGGGTACCGCCAAGACGCTGCTGGTGCGCACGCTGGCCGAGGCCCTGGGCCTGGCGTTCCGCCGCATCCAGTTCACGCCCGACCTCATGCCGACGGACATCACCGGCACCGACCTGCTGGAGGAAGATCCCGGCGGTGGCAACCGCCGCTGGAGCTTCGTGGCGGGCCCCGTGTTCGCGCAGGTGCTGCTGGCCGACGAGATCAACCGCACGCCGCCCAAGACCCAGTCCGCGCTGCTGGAGGCCATGCAGGAGCGCAGCGTGACGGTGCGCGGCACGACCCGTGAACTGCCCGCGCCCTTCCTGGTGCTGGCCACGCAGAACCCGCTGGAACTCGAGGGCACCTATCCGTTGCCCGAGGCGCAGCTGGACCGTTTCCTCTTCAACGTCACGCTGGACTACCTGGGGGCCGACGAGGAACTGGCCGTGACCATGGACAACACCGCGCGGGTCGGTCTCGTCGAGGTCGAGGCCTGCACCACGGCCGAGGACATCCTGCGTTACCAGTGGCTGGTACGGCAGGTGCCCATCGCCGAGGACATCGCGCGGCACGCAGTCGCCCTGGTGCGCGCCACGCGGCCCGCCGATGCGTCCGCGCCAGCCGTGGTGCGCCGCTACGTGCGCCACGGCGCAAGCGTGCGGGCTACGCAGTTCCTCGCTCTGGCCGCCAAAGCGCGTGCGCTCATGCAGGGCCGCTACCACGTGGCCCCGGAAGACCTGCGGTCGCTGGCGCTGCCGATATTGCGGCACCGGGTGATGGTGAACTACCAGGCCGAGTCCGATGGGCGCGACATCGATGGCCTGCTGCGGGAAGTCATCGACGCGGTGCTGCCGGGCTGAGTCGATGAGCACCACCGCCACCTCTCTGTTGCGTCCCGAGGCCCTGGCGGCGCTGGCCGACCTGGAGCTGGTGGCGCGTTGCGCGGTGGAGGGGCTGTTCCAGGGGCTGCACCGCGCGCGGCGCCCGGGATTCAGCCAGGAGTTCGCCGAATACCGGGCCTACAGCGAGGGTGATGATCCCCGCTTCGTCGACTGGAACGTCTATGCGCGCACGGGCCGCACCTATGTGCGCCGCTACGAGGGCGAGACCAACACGCGGCTGGTGCTGGCGCTGGATGCCAGCGCCTCGATGGGCTACGCATCCGGCGGCCTCAGCAAGCTGCGCTACGCACAGTTCCTGCTCGCGGCGCTCGCGTGGCTGGCGCACGGCCAGCATGATCCCGTGGGCCTGGTCGTGTTCGACGCCACCTTGCGCAGTTACCTGCCGCCGCGGCGGCGGGCTGGCAGCCTGCCGGCGCTGTTGCAGACCTTGGACGCCGTGCAGCCCGGCCAGCACACGGATGTCCGCGCTGCGCTGGTGCCGTTCCGCGAACATGCCCTGCGTCGTGGCATGGTGGTGGTCGCCTCCGACCTCTATTGCGACGCTGCCGCCCTGCTCGAGGCCCTGCGTCCACTCGCGGCGCAGGGGCACGACCTGCTCGTGCTGCAGGTGCTGGACCGCCGCGAACTGCAGCCGGACTGGACCCAGGCCGTCGTGCTGCGCGACCTCGAGACCGGCGAACGGCGCGAGGTCGCGCCCGACGAACTGGCGCGCGACTATCCGGCGCGGCTGCAGGCCCATCTGTCGGGCCTGCAGGCGGCAGTGCGCAGCACCGGCGCCCTGTACCAGCAGGTTGCGACCGATGAGCCGCTGGATCTGGCCCTGCGCCGCTACCTGGCCCTGCGCCAGCGCAAGGCCTGAACCATGTGGGCCGCACCGGCATTCCTGTTCGGCCTGATGACGCTCGCGCTGCCGCTGTGGCTGCACCGCTTTGCGCGCCGCACCGACCAGGAACAGCCTTTTTCCTCGCTGATGCTGATGGCGCCGGGCACCGTGCAGCGCAGCCGGCGCCGGCAGTGGCGCCACCTGCTGCTGCTGGCCGCGCGCCTGCTGCTGCTGGCGCTGCTGGTGCTGGCCTTTGCCGGGCCGAGCCTGCCGCGGCCGCCGCTGCTGCCCGCGGCGCAGCCTGCCCGCCTCCACGTGCTGGTGCTCGATGCGTCCTTGTCGATGCAGGCCAGCGGCCGCTGGGCAGGGGCGCAGCAAGCGGCGTTGCAAACCATTGATGACCTGCCGGGTGCCGACCGGGCACTGCTGGCGCGCGCCGACCACGCCGTAGAGGTGCTGCAGCCCGCCGTGTCCGTGACTGATCGGGGCCTGCTCCGTGCCGCGGTGGCTTCGGCCCGTGCCGGCCAGTCGCGGCTGGACTACGGCGCCCTGACGCGGGCGGTGGCCTCTCTGGCCAGCGGTGCCGGACAGCCCGTCGTCTGGCACCTGTTCACTGACGTGCAGGCCAGTGCCTTCCCCGCCCGCTTTGCCGACCTGCAGCCGCCGCCGGGCGTGCGCCTGGAACTCGTCGACGTGTCCCGGGGTGGCGAGCCGCCCGGCAACCAGTGGGCGCTGGGTCCGGTCCCGCTGCCGGACGAAGCGGGACAGGTCCAACTGTCGGCGCAGGGCAGTGAGCCCGGCGCTGCCAGTCGCCAGTTGCTGCTGCTGGCCGAAGGCCAGGAACGGGGACGCCGGACGCTCCCGCCGGCCGGTGGAGTGGTTCGCCTGCCGCTGGACCTGCCGGCGACCGGGGAGCATCGGCTCGCGGCGCGCCTGCAACCTGCGGATGCCTTGCCGGGGGACGACACGCACCATGTGGTCTGGCGCCGGCTGGAACCGCGCGTGCTGCTGGTCACGGCCGATCCGGCCGCCGAGGGTGCCGCCTATCTCCGGGCCGCGCTGGCAGCCCGGGACGCGCCGCCGTTGCGCGTGACCGAGGTTCGTCCGGGCCGTTGGCCGTCGCTGTCCCTCCCCGACCACGCCGCCGTGCTGCTCGCCGACGCCGCGTTGCTGTCCCAGGCCGATGTGCGGCAGCTGCGCGCCTACCTCGCGCAGGGCGGTGTGGTGCTGCAGATGGCCGGCGCCCGGGCTGCGGCGCTGCGCCGCCTGCCGCTGGGGGGTCTGGTGCTGGCCAGTGGCGCGGCGCGCGCGGGGGGCGCCACGGAAACGCGCGTGGCCGAGGTTGCGGGCGACCACCCGGTGCTGCGCGATGCCGCGCAGTGGCGTGCGCTGCGGGTGCTGCGTCATGTGCCGCTGCAGCCCGGCGCCGAGGGTGCGGGAGCGCCGCCGCCGCGGGTGCTGCTGGGGCTGGAATCCGGTGCGCCACTGCTGCTTGAGCAACGGATCGGCGCCGGTCGCCTGCTGACGCTGGCCACGCCGCTGGACCGCGAGTGGAATGACCTCGCGCTGCAGCCGGGGTTCGTCCGTTTCATTGGTGACGTCGTCGTGCGCCTGTCCGGCAGTGAGGCCAGCGTGCCGGCACTGCAGGTCGGCGAGGTCGCGCAGGTCAGTCTGGACGGCCTGCCCGGTGCGCAGGTCTTCGGTCCGCGCGGCCAGCGCCTGCGGGTGCTCGAAGCCCGTGACGGCCAGTTGCGCTTCGTACCGCTGGAAGCCGGGTTCCATGAATTGCGCGGTGGCGGGCGCAGCCGCTGGCTGGCCGTCAACACGGATCCGCGTGAGTCCGACCTCTCGGTCGCCGGTGACGACCTGCGCCGCCGCTGGCTGGCACTGCAGCCCTCCAGCGCGGCCACGCCAGCAGCGGCTGCGGCAGCAGCAGCGGGATTGCGGGGCTGGCCCGTCTGGCAGGCCGTGCTGCTGGCCGCCTTGTTGCTCGCGCTTCTCGAGGCGCTGCTGGCAAACCGTCACCTGCACATTGAACGCGAGGCCCGCGCATGAGCCCGGACACAGCACTGCAGGCGTATGTTGACGCAGTCCGCCGCCGGCTCCATGCCCGGCTCTGCCTGCGGGCGCTCGCGGTGGCGCTCCTCGTGCTGCTGCTGGGCAGCCTGCTGGCGGCACTGCTGCCGGCCGCGGTCCGGCCCGCACTGCGCCTTGCCGTGCCAGTGGCAGCCTTGCTGGGCGCCGCGGTTTTCGCCTGGCGGCCCTGGCAGCGCCTGCGGCAGCACCCGGCCGCGGAACTCGAGCAGTGGCTGCCGAGGCAGCAGGGCCGTCTGCTGACCTGGTACGAAAGCCAGTCGCGTGCGGCAGGCGTGCCCGCCGGTCCGCTGCAGGCCCTGCTGGCCGAGGATGCCTGGCGTATTGCGCAGGAGGAGCCACCGGCCCGGCATCCTGGCCCCACCGCCTTCCTGCCGGCGGCTGGTGTCGGTCTGCTGGCGCTGGCGGTGCTCTCCACGCTGCTCTGGTGGCCGGGGTTGCGCATGCCGGCGCTGCGTCAGCTCTGGGGCCTGGACGCGCTGCCGGTGCTGCTGCCGCCAGCCCAGCGGCGCATCGACGTCCAGCCGGGTGATGCGGTCCTGCGGCGCAACCAGGATTTGCGCATCGACGCCCGTCTGGTCGGCTTCGAGGCGGGTGAGGCCCAGCTGCACGTGCAGTTTCCGGGCGACCCGGGGTGGGACGCCCAGCCGCTGCAGGCAGGTGCCGATGGCCGCTGGAGCACCACGCTGTTCGCGCTGCGCGAGCCGCTGCGCTATTACGTCAGCGCCGGCGGGCTGCGCAGCGCCGAGCATCAGTTGCGGGTCGTCGATGTCCCTGCCATCGAGCAACTGCAGCTGACCTACCATTTTCCGTCGTGGACCGGCTTGCCCCTGCGGCGCCAGGACGGCAGTGGCCATATCGAGGCCGTGGAGGGCACGCGCGTGACGGTTGCGCTGCGCACCGACCAGCCACTGCAGTCGCCTCGCCTGCAGCAGGCGGAGGGCGCCAGCGCCCTGCGGGGTGCTGGCCAGTCCTGGCAGGGCGAACTGCGGGTCGTCGCCGATGGTGAGTACCGCCTGACCACGCAACTGCTGGGCGAAACAGTCGCGTTGGCCGACGCTTTCAGGATCACCGTCCTGCCTGACGCACCGCCCACGGTCGAAGTCCGCCGACCAGGTCGCGACCACCAGGCCACGGCCATCGAGGAGGTGCCGGTGCAGGTGCGCGCGCGCGACGATTACCGCATCGACGCGCTGCAGCTGCACTACGCGGTCAATGGGGGAGCCTGGCGGCAGCTGCCGCTGCCGGCAGGGCGCGCCGAAGTGTCTTCCGAGATCCTGCTGGCGCTGGAGACCCTCGCCACGGCGCCGGCACCGCTGCTGGTTCCCGGTGACATCGTCAGCTACTACGTCGAGGCGCGCGACCGGCGCCACAGCGTGCGCACCGATCTCTACCTCGTGCAGGTGCAGCCCTTCGATCGCCGGTATGCGCAGGGCCAGGGCGGCGGAGGCGGTGGTGGGGGTGGCGACGGAGAGGACGACAGCCAGATCGCCGAGCGCCAGCGCGAGATCCTGTTCGCCACCTTCAATCTGGCCCGCGAGCGCGACAGCCGCGGCGACGAGGCTGCCCGTGTGGCCGACAACGCCGCGATGCTCGCCGACCTGCAACGCACCCTGGCCGACCAGGCCCGCACGCTGGTGGAGCGCAGCGCTGCGCGCGAGCTGGCCGCCAGCGATCCGCGCATCCAGCGTTTCGTCGAAGCGATGGAGGCGGCGGCGCAGGCCATGCAGCCTGCCGCCGAGAAACTCGCCGCAGGTGACCTGCAGGCGGCGCTGGCGGCGGAGCAGACCGCCCTGCAGCACCTGCTGCGCGCCGAAGCAGGGTTCCGCGACATCCAGGTGGCAGCGCAATCGGCGAACCGCAGCGGGGGAGGCCGCGGCGGCCAGGCCGGCCGCGATGTGGCGGAAATGACCGAGCTGGAGCTCGATCTGGAGAAGAACCAGTACGAGACGGAACGGCCCGCCTCGCCCGCTGCAGCCCGTCAGGCCGAGGATGAGGCCTTGCGCCGGTTGCGCGATCTGGCGCGCCGCCAGGAACAGCTGGCGGATCGCGCGCAGCGGCCGCGACAGCAGGCGGCCCCGCCGTCGCGCTGGCAGCAGGAACAGTTGCAGCGCGAGGCCGAGGCGTTGCAGCGGGAGCTTGAGCGCCGGGGTCGCGAGGCGGGCGCCGAGGGCGATGCCACGCGGCAGGCCGCTGCCGGTGCCAGCACCGAGTCGGCAGAGCGCCTGCGCCAGGCGGTCCAGGCGATGCGCGAGGGTCGTCCCGGGGCGGCCGAGGCCTTGCGCCGGGCGGCCGAGCGACTGCAGCAGGGACGGCGCGAGGCCGTCGAGGCACGGTTCGACGACTTGCGACGCCGCGCGGAGGCGGTCGCGGAACAGCAGCGGCGCAGCCAGGACACGCTGCGGGCTCGGGCCCAGGACCGGGGCGGGATGGGCTTCGACGAAGCGCAGCGGCTGGCGGAGCGCAAGCGCAGCGTGCAGCAGTCCGTGGCTGAACTGGAAGCGCAGCTGCAGGCGGCCCGCCAGGCCTTGCGTGAGCCGGCACCCGCGGCCGCGGAGCGGCTCGCCGAGGCGGCGCGTCAGCTCGCCGAGGCGGGCGTGGGGGAACGTCTGGCGCGCAGTGCGCTGGAAATCGAACGAGGCAGGCTGGCGCCGGCGGCGACCCGCGATCCACTCATCAGCGAGGCGATTCAGGGCCTGGGTGCCGGCATCGACGAGGCCGGACGTCTCGCCGTGGCCGAGGTCCGCGGGGCGCCGGGGCCGGAGGGGGCGGAGGATCCGGCTGGCCGCTCCGCTGGCGACGCCGGCTTCGAGGATGCTGCGGCGGTCGCCGAGGGCTTGCTGGCGCAGCTGGGCGGCCTGCGTGGGGACCTGCAGTCGCGAGGCGCTCCCGGCCGGCGCGACGCCCTGCGTGACCGGGCTGGGCAACTGCAAGCCCTGCAGCAGCGCCTGCCGCAGGGCAGCCTCCCGGACGCCGACGTGCGCGCGCTGCGCGAGCTCGGCGACCGTTTGCGTCGTGGCGCTGTCGATCCGATGTCGGCCGAGTATCCTCGGCTGCAGGCGCTGGTCAGCCAGGTCGAGCTGTCGGCGTTGCGGGCGGCCCGGGCGGCGGCACCGCGTCCCGGCGCAACGGAAGCGCCCCGGCCGGCTGCCGCGGCCCGCGATGACGCCGCGGCGGCCGAATACTATCGAAGGCTCGGGAGTTCCCCATGAAGCGTCTGCTGAAATATCTCGCTCTCGGGGTCGCCGCCCTCGCGGCGCTCACGCTGCTGCTGGTGCTGGCGGTCTGGGTGCTGGTGGACCCCAACGACCACAAGGAACGCATCGCCACGGCCGCCAGCCGTGCCACCGGACGCGAGCTGCGCATCGAGGGTGACCTGCGCCTGTCGGTGTGGCCGCGCCTGGCCCTGGACCTGGGCCGCACGCAGTTGGGCAACCCGGCCGGCTTTCCTGCAGCGGAGCCGTTCGCCGTGGTCGAGCAGGTCAAGGTCAGTGTTGCCCTGTGGCCGCTGTTGCGCCGCGAGCTCGAGGTGGAACGCATCAGCATCCGCGGCCTCGATCTGCGGCTGCAGCGCGATGCTGCCGGGCGTGGCAACTGGGAGGGTTTCGGGCGCTCCAGCGAAACGCCGCCCGGGACACCGGAACAGGACGGCGGGCCGGGCTTGTCGTCACTGCGCCTGCAGGGCGTGTCGCTCAGCGAGGGGCGCGTCAGCCTGGGCGACCTGACGGTCGAGGACCTTGACCTGGAGATCGGCGCGATCGTCCCCGGGGCCGCCACACCGCTGGAGTTCTCGCTGCGCTGGCGCCACACCGGCGGTGCCGACCTGTTGCCGTTGCAGGGTCGCCTGGCCTTGCGCCCGGATCTTGCGACCCAGCAGTACCAGTTCACCGGTCTGGCCCTGCAGGGCCAATGGCAGCCGGCAACGGCACCTGCGCCCGTGGATCTGTCCCTGGAGCTGCCCCGCCTCGACCTCGACCTGCAGGCCGGCCGGATCGCCCCGGCAGCTTTCACGCTGCAACTGGCGGGCGCGAGCCTGTCCGGCGAGGTCGGCGGCGCGCTGGGTGGCGACGACCCGGCGGACCGGCGCTTCGCCGGCCAGCTGCAACTGCAGCCGCTGGGCCTGCGCAGCTGGTTGCCCTCGCTGGGCATCGCGCCGCCCACGATGCGCGACGCCGGCACGCTGCGTTCGCTGGCCCTGACGACGCGATGGGAGTACGGCGGGGACCAGTTGGCACTTGAAGCCCTGGACGCCCGCCTCGACGACAGCCGTGTGCAGGGGCGCGTCGCGCTGGACCTGGCGGGCGGCGCCAAGCGCTTTGCGCTGCAGGTCGACAAGCTCGACCTGGACCGCTACCTGCCGCCGCCCGTGCAGCCCGCGCCGGGTGCGAAGCCCGGCCTCACCTTGCCCACCGAAGCGCTGCGCGACTTGCGTGCCGACGGCGCGCTGTCCATCGGCCAGCTGTCCGCGTCGGGCCTGCAGCTCTCGGCCGTCCAGCTGGGCCTGAAGGCCGAGCCTGGCGTCGCGCGCCTCAAGCCGCTGCGCGCGCGGTTCTATGGGGGGCAACACGACGGCGCGATCACCCTCGACGTGCGTCCGCGTCAGCCCCTGCTGCGTGTCGAGCAGACGCTCACCGGCATCGATGTCGCCGCAGTCCTCAAGGATTACGCCAGCACCCAGCGGCTGTCTGGCCGTGGCAACGTCCAGTTGGCACTGGAGGGGCGCGGCCGCAGCGGCGACGAGATCGTGCGCAGCCTGCGGGGCACCGTGGGCGCGACGCTGGGCGACGGCGCGATCGAGGGCATCGATCTTTCCTGGGCCATCGCCCAGGCGCAGTCGCTGGCGCTGCGGCGCAGCCTGGCCGCCGACGCCAACACGCGGCGCACCGCCTTCGAGCGCCTGGAGGCACGCGCCGACATTGTCGATGGCGTCGCCAGCATCCGCAGCCTCGCGGCGCATTCGAAGCTGCTGCGGCTGGATGGCAGTGGAACCACCAACCTCGTCACGCAGGCGCTGGACCTCAAGATCAAGACCACGCTGCTCAAGGCGCCGGCCGGAGACGAGCAGGCGATGGGCCCGCTGGCCCTGGCCACGATCCCGGTCAACGTCACCGGCACGCTGCTGGAGCCGAAGGTGCGGCCCGACCTCGCCGGCATGGTCAAGGCACGCGCCCAGCAGGAACTGCGCGAGAAGCGCGAGGAGGTGGAGCAGAAGCTGCGCGAGAAGGTGCAGGACCGCCTGAAGGACCTCTTCCGACGCTGATGGCGCTATGATTCGTTAACACAGCAAGCATTGCGCCCGACGGCGGGCGCCCGCAGGACGCCCCATGACCACGACCGCCACCATCCTTGCCGACCTCACCGCGCTGCTGGGCAGCGACATCGTGCAGGCCGTCGATGCCACCACGCTCGACCGCCTCACCGCCGACTACTGCGTCATCGGCCGCAAGGACGTCGGCATCCATGCGCTGGTCCTGCCGCGCAACACCGAACAGGTGTCCAGGACGCTGAAGTACTGCAACGACCACGGCATTCCGGTCGTGCCACAGGGCGGGCGGACGGGTCTCGCCGGCGGTTCGGTGCCGCTGGGGCCCTGCGTCTGCCTGTCCATGGAGCGCATGCGCCAGGTGATCGAGGTGGACGTGGCGGCCAGCACCATCACGGTCGAGGCCGGCGTGGCCATGGAAACCGTGCAGAAGACGGCCGATGCCAACGACCTGTTCTTCCCCCTGGACCTCGGCGGCCGCGGCAGCTGCCAGATCGGCGGCAACCTCTCGACCAACGCCGGCGGCAACCGCGTGCTGCGATTCGGCATGGCCCGTGACCTGGTGCTCGGTGTCGAGGCGGTGCTGGCCGACGGCACGGTCATCGACTCATTGCGCAAGGTCATCAAGAACAACACCGGCTACGACCTGCGCCAGTTCTTCGTCGGCGCCGAGGGCACGCTGGGCGTCATCACCAAGGTGGTGCTCAAGCTCTATCCCAAGGCACGCAGCGTGAACACCGGCATCATGGCCGTCGACGACTATCCCGCCGTGCTCGAGTTGCTGCGCCGCGCACGCAGCGGCTTTGCGTCGTCGCTGACCGCCTACGAGGTGATGTGGCCCGAGTTCTACCAGCTGGGCACCGTCGGCCTGGGCCGCAAGCCGCCGCTGCCGGAAGGGCATGGCGCCTACGTGCTCATCGAAACCATGGGCACGGATCCGCAGGCCGACCAGGAACGCTACGAGGCGGTGATCGCCGAGGCGATGGAGGCCGGTGTCGTGAAGGATGCCATCGTCGCGCAGTCGCAGCGCGAGGCCACCACCTTGTGGGATGTCCGCGACTCGCCGGGCGAGTGGTCCAAGGGTGTGCACTGGCCGCAGCTGGGTTTCGACGTCAGCGTGCCCACCGGCGAGATCGGCCCGCTGGCCGACGAGATCCGCGCGGTGCTCACCGCACGCTGGCCCGAGCTGAAGGTCGTGTACTTCGGCCACGTCGCCGACGGCAACCTGCACGTCTCGGTGAACATGTCCGGCCACGACGTGCCCGAACTGGAGATCGAGGACGCCGTCTACTCGGTGGTTGCCCAGCGTCGTGGCTCGATCTCCGCCGAGCACGGCATCGGATCCCTCAAGCGCGAGTTCCTCAAGTACTCGCGCAGCCCCGCAGAGATCGCCATGATGCGCGCCATCAAGCAGGCCCTGGACCCGAAGGGCATCATGAATCCAGGGAAAGTGATCTGAGGATTCCGGGCCGCACTACAGGAAGTTGTGCGGCCAGATCATGCTGCGCCACATGTGCGCAACCGGCGAATTGTCGAAGCCCAGGCCCTCCTTCGGCTGCCTGAAGTGGCGGCCGATGATGTCGGTGAACTCCGCCGGATCGACTGCCCAGCCGTCCTGGAAGCTGTAGATGTCGTAGATCGTGATCAGCCGCGAGGTCATGTACCAGCGGTGCTGGCGTGCGTCGCGGTGGGCCTGCTGGATGTACTCCGGCGGCTGGTAGTCCGGGCCGAAGAACTTGTTGTACGCCTCCGGATAGGCATAGCCCACGGACTCGTCCGCGAAGTAGCGCAGCGCCTGGTGGTATTGCACGGCCCAGGCGATCTCTTCGCTGACATAGGGCGCGATCATCTGCGCGCCCCAGTAACCATGGTCCGAGCGCAGCAGCGCGCCGTTGGCGATGTCGTGCAGCAGGCAGGCCACGACGACCTTCTCCTCCTGTCCCGCGTCGAGCGCCAGTTTCGCGCTCTGCAACAGGTGCATGAAGGCGATGTCGCAGAAGCGGTAGTGGAAGAAGTCCAGCAGCGTGGGCTTCTCCGGCATCACCGGCAGCTTCGGATTCTGCCCCATCATGAAGACCGCGCCGGTCTCCGACATGCGGCGCAGCAGTTCGCGCTCGCCCTTGTCGGGGTCGTAGCCCACCGTGGCGATGGGCTGCGGCATGATCATGCGCTCGTATTTCGACTGCGGGCACTCGGCCGCGGTCACATAAGTACCGGGCTTGCGCGTCGGTGCACTCTCGGGAACCTTCATCGACTCACTGCTCCGTGTTGCGGGCCCCTGCTGCCGCCGCCGCTCCCTGGCGCCGGGCAAGCCCTGCGCAGACCATAAGCTGCAACTGGTGGAAGATCATTACGGGTAATACCGCCATGCCGACCTCGGGCCCCGGGAACAGGACCCGCGCCATCGGCACGCCGCTGACCAGGCTCTTGAGGCCACCGCAGTAGAGGACCGTGCGCTGGTCCGCGGGGGCGAAACCCAGCCGACCGGCTGCCACCCAGCTGCCCCACAAGGCCAGCGCCAGCAGCACCCCGGTGACGGCAGTCACGGCCAGCAGCGTGGCGAGCGGCAACTGCTGCCACAGCCCCTGCACGACCGCCAGCGAGAAGGCGCTGTAGACGGCCAGCACGATCGTGCCGCGGTCGGTCCAGGTCAGGATCGCCTTCTGGCGGACAGCCCAGCTGCCCAACCAGGGGCGCAGCGCGTGGCCCAACGCGAAGGGCAGCAGCAGCTGCAGCACGATCTTCCACACGCCCGACAGTGACACCGCACCCCCCTGCACCGACACCAGCAGCCCGAGGATGACGGGCGTGAGGAGGATGCCGAGCAGGTTGGACACGGCGGCCGAGGCCACGGTGGCGGCGACGTTGCCGCCGGCCATCGAGGTGAAGGCGATCGAGGACTGCACCGTGGACGGCAGGGCGCAGAGGAACAGCACGCCGACCCACAGCGCCGGCGGCAGCAGTCCTGGCGCGAGCCACGACAGTGCCAGCCCGACCAGCGGGAAGGCGGCGAAGGTGATGCCGAGCACCAGCACGTGCAGCCGCCAGTGGAGCAGCGCCGCCTTGAGGTTCTCGCGTGGCAGCCGCACGCCGTGCAGGAAGAACAGCAGCATGATGGCGCCGGTGGCGACGCCCCCCATGGCGGTGGCCACGGCTCCGGTCGCCGGCAGCACCGAGGCCAGGGCCACGGTGCCCGCCAGCGCCAGCAGGAAAGGATCGACGGAGCGCGGCAGCACGGTGGGGGCTCAGCCGCGCGTGGCGCCGGGCGGCGTTGCGGCGGCGGCCTGGGCGGCGCGCCGGCGTCCGCGGGCGCGCATGTTCAGGAACTCCACGGCGGTGGAGAAGGCCATGGCGCTGTAGATGTAGCCCTTGGGCACATGCACGCCGAAACCCTCGGCGACCAGCGAGGTGCCGATGAGCATCAGGAAGCCCAGCGCCAGCATCACCAGCGTCGGGTTGTCGCGGATGAAGTTCGCCAGGGGTTCGGCGGCGACCATCATCACGCCCACCGTGACCAGCACGGCGATGACCATGATCGCCACGTGGTCGGTCATGCCGACCGCGGTGATGATGCTGTCGACGGAGAACACGAGATCGAGCAGCACGATCTGCCCGACCGCGGCCCCATAGCCCAATGCCGCCGGCCGCTCGAACAGGTCCGGGCCCGGATCCGGGTCGGTGTTGTGGTGGATTTCCTTGGTCGCCTTCCAGATGAGGAACAGGCCGCCGGCGATCAGGATGATGTCGCGCCACGACAGGCCCTTGCCCATCACCTCGAACACCGGCTCGGTCAGCTGCACGATGACCGCCACCGTGCCCAGCAGCCCCAGCCGCATCAGCAGCGCCAGGCTGATGCCGAGCTTGCGCGCGCGGGCACGCTGCGATTCGGGCAGCTTGTTGGTGAGGATGGAGATGAAGATGAGGTTGTCGATGCCCAGCACCACCTCCATCGCGATCAGGGTGACCAGGGCGATCCAGGCGGCCGGGTCCCCGGCCAGGGTGAGGAGGTTGTCCATGCCGGGCATTATGGCCAAGATCGGCGCTAGAATCCGCGAATGCACGCATTGTCCGTCCGCGGTCTGACCAAGACCTACAAGAACGGTGTCCAGGCCCTCAAGGGGCTGGACCTCGACGTCGCCGAAGGCGATTTTTTCGCCTTGCTCGGGCCCAACGGGGCCGGCAAGACCACACTGATCGGCATCGTCACCTCGCTGGTGACGAAGAGCGCCGGCCAGGTCAGCGTCTTCGGCCACGACATCGACACTCAACTGGAGGCCGCCAAGGCCTGCATCGGCGTGGTGCCGCAGGAGATCAACTTCAACAATTTCGAGTCGCCGGAGACCATCGTGGTCAACCAGGCCGGCTTCTACGGCATCCCGCGCGAGCTCGCGCGCGAGCGCGCCGAGAAATACCTGAGGCTGCTGTCGCTGTGGGACAAGCGCAAGGTGATGTCCCGTTCCCTGTCCGGTGGCATGAAGCGCCGCCTGATGATCGCCCGGGCCCTGATGCACGAGCCACGCCTGCTGATCCTTGACGAACCCACCGCCGGTGTCGACATCGAGATCCGCCGTTCGATGTGGGACCTGATCCGCCAGATCAACGAGCAGGGCACCACCATCATCCTCACGACCCATTATCTCGAGGAGGCGGAGAACCTCTGCCGCAACATTGCCATCATCAACGGGGGCCAGGTGATGGAACGCTCGGCCATGGGCAGCCTGCTGCGCAGCCTGCACACCGAGAGTTTCCTGCTGAGCCTGCGCGATCCGCTGGCCGAGGCGCCGCAGGTGGCGGGCTACCCGGTCACCCGCGTGGACGACCACACGCTTGAGGTCGAGTTGAACAAGGACCAGAACCTCAACGACGTCTTTGCCCGCCTGTCGGCGTCCGGGGTCGAGGTCGTGAGCATGCGCAACAAGGTCAACCGCCTGGAAGAGGTCTTCATGCGCCTCGTGGAGAGCAAGCCCGCATGAACGCCACCGCCAACGCCATGGCCAGCACGCGCCTGACGGGCTTCCGCACCATCGTCCTGCGCGAGTACGGCCGCATCATCCGCATCTGGGCACAGACCCTCGTGCCGCCGGCGGTCACCGCCACGCTCTACTTCATCATCTTCGGCAGCCTGATCGGCCGCCGCATCGGCGAGATGGGCGGCTTCGACTACCGGGCCTACCTGGCGCCGGGCCTCATCATGATGACGGTCATCACCAACTCCTACGGCAACGTCGTGTCGTCGTTCTTCGGCGCCAAGTTCGGCAAGCACATCGAGGAGCTCCTGGTCTCGCCCTTGCCCAACTGGATCATCGTCACCGGCTATGTCTGCGGCGGCCTCATCCGCGGCCTCCTGGTCGGCCTCGTGGTCACGGTCGTGGCGCTGCTGTTCACGCGCCTGCACGTGCACAACGTCGCCATCATCATCGGCGCCGTGCTGCTGACCTCCGCCATCTTCTCCCTGGGCGGCCTCGTCAACGCCGTGTTCGCCAAGAACTTCGACCAGATCAACTGGGTGCCGGCCTTCATCCTCACGCCGCTCACCTATTTCGGCGGGGTTTTCTATTCGGTGGAACTGCTGCCCCAGTGGGCGCAGGTCATTTCCCACTTCAACCCGATCCTGCACATGGTCAATGCCTTCCGTTACGGCTTCCTCGGCACGTCCGACGTCAGCGTTGCAGGGGCCTTCGCCATCATGTCGGTGTGCGTCGTCGCCTTGTTCACCTGGGCACTGACCCTCATGAACCGCGGGACCGGCATCCGTGACTGACGCCGCATCGACCCGGCCTGGCTTCGTGGCCCGCGTCTACGCCGCTGCAGCGCGCAACCAGTCGCTGCTCTGCGTCGGGCTCGATCCGGAACCGGCCCGTTTTCCGGCCAGCCTGCAGCAGCACCCGCGGGCGCTGTTCGAGTTCAACCGCGCCATCATCGACGCCACCGCCGACTTCGCCTGCTGCTTCAAGCCGCAATTCGCCCACTACGCGGCGCTTGCGGCCGAAGACCAGCTGGCCGACACCATCCGCTACATCCACGAGCACCATCCGGGCCTGCCGGTCATCCTCGACAGCAAGCGTGGTGACATCGGCAACACCGCCCAGCGCTACGCCGACGAAGCTTTCGTGCGCTACGCCGCCGATGCGGTCACCGTGAACCCCTACATGGGCGGTGACACCTTGCAGCCCTATCTGCAGTGGGCCGACCGTGGCGTGGTCATCCTCTGCCGCACCTCCAATCCCGGCGCGCGGGACTTCCAGGACCTGCGCATCGATGGCACGCCGCTCTACCGTGTCGTGGCCGAGCGCGCGGCCACGCAGTGGAACACGGCGGGCAACTGCCTGCTTGTGGTGGGCGCCACATACCCCGCAGAGCTCGCCGAGATCCGTGCAGTGGTCGGCGACATGCCCTTCCTCGTCCCCGGCATCGGGGCCCAGGGCGGTGATGTCGAGGCCGCCGTGAAGGCCGGCCGGACGGCCGACGGTCGTGGCCTGCTGGTCAATTCCTCGCGTGGCATCCTCTACGCCAGCCAGGGTGAGGATTTCGCCGCTGCGGCCCGCGCTGCAGCACGCGCGCTGCGCGACGAGATCAACCGCTACCGCTGATCGACCTGCGCCGTGGCCGGGTTCACCTCGATGGTGATTTCCGCCAGGCCCTCGATGTTTGCCAGGCGCGCCTTGTAGGCCGCCGGCGGCAGCGGCCGCGCGGACTCGATCCGCACCAGCAAGGCCTCTTTGCCTGGGCCGAGACGCCACAGGCGCAGGTCGCGTACATGCTCCCCTGCCGCAGGATCTGTGAGCTGCTGCACGATCAAGGCTTCCCGGGCCAGCGTGTCGTGCGCGTTGAGCAGCGAGCGGGCCGCCTGGCGCGCGAGCCCGAGCGACCAGTGCAGGATGACCGCGGCGCCCACGATGCCGATCAGCGGATCCACCCACAGCCAGCCGAGGAAGCGGGCGGCGAGCAGGCCGCCGATGGCCAGCACTGAAGTGAGTGCATCGGCCAGGACATGCAGGTAGGCAGCCCGCAGGTTGCTGTCGACCGCATGCCCGTGCCCGTGCTCGTGACCGTGGTGCAGCAGCGCGGCGCTGGCCAGGTTCACCAGCAGCCCCAGGGTTGCAATGGCCAAGGCCTGTGCCGTGTCGATGGCCGTCGGGCTCCACAGCCGCTGCAGCGATTCCCAGGCGATCAGCAGGGCCACGACCAGCAGGACCACGGCACTGGCGAAGCCTGCCAGTTCGCCCACGTTGCCCGTCCCGAACGTGAACACAGGGTTGTCCGCATGACGGCGGGCAAAACGGTAGGCCATCGCAGCGACGCCAAGTGCTGCGGCATGGGTGGCCATGTGCCAGCCGTCCGCAACGAGAGCGATGGAGCCGAACCAGGTGCCGCCAACGATCTCTGCGGCCATCATCGCGCCGGTGAGTGCGACAACGGCCCATGTGCGGCGCTCATTGCGGGCGTGGTCGCTGCCCAGATGGCTGCGTGAAGTGGCGTGCGTTGGTTGGGGCGTGGCCATGGCAACAGGTTCCGGAGAATGCGGGCCGGTCAGCAGCTTACTCCGCCGGGCACGACACCCCAATCCGCAGCGGTGCCTTGCTGCGCTAGACTGCCGCCTCCCGATCCGCCGCGGATTGCCAGATGCCAGCCAAGCGCGCGCTTGTCGTCGACGATTCCAAGTCCGCCCGGGCCTTCCTGCATCGGCTGCTGGACAAGCACGGGCTGGAGGTCAGCACGGCCGAGTCCGCGGAAGAGGCGCTCGAGTCCCTCAAAGGGCCGTTGCCTGACGTCATCTTCATGGACCACCTGATGCCGGGCATGGACGGCTTCCAGGCGGTCCAGGCCATCAAGGCCGAGCCGCGTACTGCCGGCATTCCCGTGATGATGTACACATCGCAACAGGGCGACCTGTACCACGCCCAGGCGCGGGCGCTGGGAGCGGTCGGCGTGCTGTCCAAGCAGATCCAGCCTGCCGACGTCACCAAGATCCTGTACCAGCTGAACCTGATCCCGGACCGCCGTGGTGACGGCGGCGAGCCCTACACAGGTCCGGAACGGCGGCGCCAGGAAAAACCCCCGTCCCGTATCGTGCCCCTGGATGCCACGGCCGTGCTGGCACAGCTGGAAACGCCGATGTTTGCCTCGCGCGCGACCGGGCCTGTGCCCCCGCAATCGCCCGGCACCCACCGGTCTCCACCCTCACCGGCACCCGTGCCGTTCACGCTCTCGCCGGCCGGCTTGGACTTGGCCCTCAAGGACCTGCGCCTGGAGCTCGAGGACATGCGTCGCCAACTCGATGGCGTGAAAGAACAGCAGTCCACACGCTTTGCGGAAGAGCTGGCAAAGGCGCGGCGCGAGCTGACGCTCACCACGCCGCCGGCGGCGCCTGAGCCTGTGGCGCAACCGTCGGCGGCCAGTGGCGGCGCCCGCGATTGGCTCGGCCTGCTGTACGCCGTTGCAGCGACGGCTGCCGCCGTCACGCTGGGCATCCTCTACTTCCAGGGCGAGGTCGAGCGCCGTGCGCTCGAAATCGAGCTGGCGCGGATGCGCGATCTCGCCACCCAGGAGGTCGACGGGCCCTCCGCTGCACCTGCCGAGTGGGTCGCTCCTGCGGGTCCGGGCAGCGGCGCGAAGGGTCCCGCGGCGGCTGGCGCCGGCGCTGTGTGGGACGTGCCCTTCGGCGAATTGCCACTGGCAGGTGAGCGCGTCACGCGCCTGCAGGAGCTGCTGGCCCGGCTGTCCGCCGAGGGGTTCGCCGGCGTGGTCGAGGTGCAGGCCTTCCCGGGACGCTACTGCCTGCGGGGCAGCTTGCAGGCCGGCTACGCGCTGGCTCCGGAGACCTTGCCACTGAACCAGTGCGACCTCATCGGCAACGCCACCGACACGATCCCCGGCGCGCCGCCACGCGAGTCGCTGGCCTTTGCCGACATGCTGGCCGGGTTCCGCCAGACCAACGGCGGGCGCATCGAGGTCAAGCTCAGCGTCGGGTCCGCGGACCAGGTCGTGCGGCCCTATCCGGAGACAGTGCCTGGCACCACGGTGCAGGCGGCGGGCTGGAACGCCGCCGCTGCCGCCAACAACCGCGTGGAGGTCCGGTGGTTCCCCACGGGCTGATGCCATTCCGGCCGCAGGGGGCGCTGCGCAACGGCCATCTGCAGTCCATCTTCCCCAGCCTGCCTTTGCAACGTCTGGCGATGTGGCGCCGGTCCGCGCCGCTGCGTCGGGCCAGCGAGCCCGTGCTGCTCGAGTGCGGCGGCGATGTCCGCCTGCAGGCCTTCCACGCCCGCCCGCCGGCGCCTGACGGCCGACTGGCCGTGCTCCTGCACGGCTGGGAGGGCAGTGCGGATGCGGCCTACATCCTGTCGCTCGCCCAGGACCTTCACGACCGCGGTGTCGAGGTGGTGCGCGTCAACCTGCGCGATCACGGTGGCACCCAACACCTCAATCGCGGCCTGTTCCATTCCTGCCGTCTGGAGGACGTCACCGGTGCGCTGCAGGACATCGACAGGCGTTGGCCCGGTCGGCGGCTCTGGCTGGTGGGTTTTTCGCTGGGCGGCAACTTCATGCTGCGCGCTGCCGCCAGTCCGGTGGCGCCGCAACTGCCGCTGGCCGGTGTGGTGGCGATCTCGCCCGTGCTCGATCCGGCCCGTGCCACGCTGGCCCTGGAGCACGGCTTGCCGGTCTACCGCCGCTATTTCATCTGGAAATGGTCACGTTCCCTGCGTCGCAAGCAGCGCGCCTGGCCCGGGGAGTACGATTTCGGGGAGCTCCTGCGCGATGCCGACCTGCGCCGCATGACCGACAGGCTGGTGCGCCGCTACACGGAGTTTCCCAGTCTCGAGGCCTACTTCGAGGGCTATGCCATCACCGGCCAGCGCCTCGCGGGCCTGAAGGTCCCGGCCTGGCTCCTGACGGCCAAGGACGACCCGATCATCCCTGCCGCTGACCTGGATCGCCTCGCCCAGTCACCTGCCCTGAAGGTCTTCGTCACCGAGCACGGGGGGCATACAGGCTTCCTTGAGCGGCCGCTGCGCCCTTCGTGGGCCAACCAGTTCGTGCTCGCCGCCATGGACTCACCCGGGTGATGCGGCCGGCATCGCTGGCGATGGTCTGTGCGCTGGTGGTGCTGGCGGCCTGCAGCCGGGAGCAGCAGGAATGGCAGGACGCCCAGGCGGCCGACACGGTGCTGGCCTATGAGCACTTCATCCAGCTGCATCCCGGCAGCAGCCGAGCCAACGCGGCACAGTTGCGCATGCTGCAGTTGGCCGAGGAGCAGGCATGGCAGGAGGCCTCGTCCGCCGATACGGCGGAAGCCTACCGGCGTTTCCTGCGCCGGTTCCCGACCGGCCAGTGGGCAGCCGAGGCCCGCTTGCGCAGCGCGCCGGAGCCACTGCCCGCAGTGCCGGCGCCCGCCGCGGCCGCGCCATCCCTCCTGATCCAATTGGGAGCGTTTTCCGATGTGTCGGTGGCCGAGTCCGCGTGGCGAAGGTTGCATGCACAGTACCCGGCGGCGCTGCAAGGACTGGCGCAGCGCATGGAAGCCGTCGACCAAGAGGGCCGCCGGCTGTTTCGTCTCCAGGCGAGCGTGGCTGATCCCGCGGAGGCACAGCGGCGCTGCGGCCTGCTGCAGGAGGCCGGGCAGTCTTGCATGGTGGTCATGCCCCGTTGAGGCGCCGTCGCGCACCACCACGGTGCGCGCCAACACCCTGAAAGCCACGAAAACGGCGTCTCGGGACTGCAAAATCGCTGTCACAGCATTGGCACAGGAGTTGCTTAGTCTTCTCTCGAGGGCGGTCGTTTTCGACCTGCCCCGCGATACACCGGACCCCCCCGAATGGTGATCGCTCCCTGGGCGCCGTGGTCTTTGGTCACGGCGCCATTTTTTTTCTACTCGCAGAGGCTGTCGAAGTAGCCCTGTGCAATGGGCGACAGGTGCTCACGGGCCATCTGCCGCGCCTTCGGCGCGTCCATGAGGAACTCCAGCGGGCCAGAGACCATCATGCCGCGGATCTCCGGGTCGCGCGTGGACACCCGCGCCATCTTGTTCAGCACGGCAAAGCCACGGTGGATCTTGGAGCGGGGAGCGCGGTCATGCTCGATGGAGCGGGCCAGGTACTGGCCGAACCGGCTGTAAAGGAAATAGTCATCGTCACCCACATGGAAGCGGGCTTCAGCAAAAAAGTCGGGAAATTTCTTCTCGAGATACTGGTTGACCTGCGCGAGGCGGGGTCCAGGTTCCGTATCGACCGACGTTTTGCGGTTGTTCATTGAAGTCGAGCCACCTCCAAGGGGTCCTGAGAACCATTTCTGGACGTCACGGGCGGTACCACACCCCGCAACGCGGCGCGGAAATTAAGTCCAACGCCCCCAGGATGCAAGACCCTGGGCCGAGAATAATTGACCCTCAAGCCGACGCCGGTATCATCCGTGGTTGGCCGAGATTCGCATCACCGGCCGCCCCGGGCGCGCTGCCGTTGCCCGGCAGGGCCTGCCGGCGCACGGTTCGCAGCACTGCAACTCGTTTCTCCGGGGAGTCGTCATTGGTGGAAACCCGTGGCGGGGGCGCGCTCGCGCCGCCGCCGGGTTGCCGGAACTGAAGGTGGTCGCATGGTTACGCAAGTTCAGCAGGGTCTGTATTCGGAGTCCTTCGAGAAGGACAGCTGCGGGTTCGGCCTCATCGCCAACCTCGATGACCAACCGAGCGCCTGGCTGGTCCGTACCGCCATTTCCTCCCTCAACCGCCTCACGCACCGCGGCGCGATCGCGCCGGATGGCAAGACCGGCGACGGTTGCGGCCTGCTGCTGAAGAAGCCGGACAAGTTCCTGCGTGCCGCTGCACGCGATGCCGGAATTGCCCTGGGCCGGCTGTACGCGGCCGGCAATGTCTTCCTCAACACCGACCCTCCGCTTGCCGCCGCCGCGGTCGCCGAACTCGAGTCGCAGCTGCAGCGCGAAGGACTGCAGGTGGCCGGCTGGCGCGACTTGCCCATCAACACCGAGGTCTGCGGCGCTGAAGCGCTCAAGACGCTGCCGTTGATGCGCCAGGTGTTCGTCAACGCCACGGGCCTCGATGACGACGACGAGGAAACCTTCAACCGCAAGCTGTTCCTGGCGCGCCGGCGCGCCGAGCGCGTGCTGGAAGCGGCCGATCCCGTGTTCTACGTTCCCAGCCTGTCGGCCAGCACGCTGGTCTACAAGGGCATGGTCATCCCGTCGCACCTCGCCGATTTCTTCCTCGACCTGAACGATCCGCGGCTCGAGTCTTCCGTGGCGGTGTTCCACCAGCGGTTCTCCACCAATACCCTGCCGCAGTGGCGCCTCGCGCACCCGTTCCGGCTGCTGGCCCACAACGGCGAGATCAACACCATCGAGGCCAACCGCAACTGGGCGGTGGCCCGTGGCCCGGTGTTCAAGTCGCCCCTGCTGCCAGACCTCGCCGACATCCTGCCGCTGGTGTCGCTGAAGGGCTCCGATTCGCAGAGCCTCGACAACATGCTGGAGCTGCTGGTGATGGGCGGCCTCGACGTGATGCACGCCATGCGCCTGCTGGTGCCGCCGGCCTGGCAGGCCGTCGACGGGATCGACCCTGACCTGCGTGCGTTCTACGAGTTCCATGCCCCGCACATGGAGCCCTGGGACGGTCCTGCCGGCGTCGTGCTCACTGACGGCCGCTACGTGGCCTGCACCCTCGACCGCAACGGCCTGCGCCCGGCGCGCTATGTCATCACCAAGGATCGCCACCTCACGATCGCCTCGGAGATCGGCGTCTGGGACTACGCGCCCGAGGACGTGGTCCGCAAGGGCCGCATGGGCCCGGGGCAGATGCTGGCGCTGGACCTGCAGACCGGCCAGCTGCTCGAGAACGCCGCCATCGACAAGCTGCTCAGCAGCCGGCACCCGTACAAGGCCTGGCTCAAGAAGGGCGTGAAGTACCTGGAGTCCGACCTGATCGACCGGGCCCTGGCTGCCGAGCCGATGGACAACCCCACGCTCGCGGTCTACCGCAAGATGTTCAACATCACGGCGGAGGAACGCGACGAGGTCATCCGTGTGCTGGCCCGCGACGAGAGCGAGGCCGTCGGCTCCATGGGCGACGACACGCCGGTGTCCGTGCTCTCGCACCAGCAGCGCAACCTCTACGACTACTTCCGCCAGCAGTTCGCGCAGGTGACCAACCCGCCGATCGACCCCCTGCGCGAGTCCATCGTGATGTCGCTGCAGACGCAGATCGGCCCCGAACTCAACGTCTTCCATCCCTCCGCGCACCACGCGCAGCAGATCATCCTGAACTCCCCGGTGCTGTCGCAGCGCAAGCTGCGGCAGATCGTCTCCATGTCGGAGGAGGGCGTGCCCAATGCCTTCATCGACCTGCAGTACGACCCGGCCGAGGGCCTTGAGAACGCGCTCCGTCGGATCTGCCGGGAGGCGGAAGCCGCCGTGCGCGACGGCAACCTCGTGCTGCTGCTGTCCGACCGCTACCTGGTGCGGGGCAAGATCCCGGTGCATGCCCTGCTGGCGACGGGCGCCGTCCACCACCACCTCGTGCGCCTGGGCCTGCGCTGCAAGTGCAACCTCATCATCGAGACCGGCACGGCGCGCGACCCGCACCATTTCGCCTGCCTGATCGGCTATGGCGCGACCTGCGTCTACCCGTACATGGCCTACCAGACGCTGTTCGACATGGTGCGCAAGGGCCGTCGCATGTCGTCCCTCGAGGACCGCATCGAACTTGGCCGCAGCTACCGCAAGGCCATCCGCAAGGGCCTGTACAAGATCATGTCGAAGATGGGCATCTCGACCATCGCCAGCTACCGCAGCGGGCAGTTGTTCGAGATCGTCGGCCTGTCGACCAGCGTCGTCGGCCTGTGCTTCCACGGCACGACCAGCCGCATCGAAGGTGCCAACTTCGAAGACCTGCAGTCCGACCAGGAATACCTCGCCAAGCGCGCGTGGAACAACCTGGCCTCGGTCGAGCACGGCGGCCTGCTCAAGTACGTGCACGGCGGCGAGTACCACATGTACAACCCGGACGTGATCGCCACGCTGCAGGCGGCCGTCAGCACCGGCAGCCAGGATCATTACCGCAGTTTTGCGCGCCTCGTGAACGAGCGGCCGGCCTCCACGCTGCGCGATCTGCTGCGGCTCGTGCCGGCGGGTGCCGCGGTGCCGCTGGAGGAGGTCGAGCCGGTCGAGGCGGTCATCGCACGCTTCGATTCGGCCGGCATGTCGCTGGGCGCCCTGTCCCCGGAAGCCCATGAGGCCTTGGCCATCGCCATGAACCGCCTCGGCGCTCGCTCCAATTCGGGTGAGGGCGGCGAGGACCCGGTGCGCTATGGCAATGAGCGCAACTCGAAGATCAAGCAGATCGCCTCCGGACGCTTCGGCGTCACGCCGCACTACCTGGTCAACGCCGAAGTGCTGCAGATCAAGGTCGCACAGGGCGCCAAGCCCGGCGAGGGCGGCCAGCTGCCCGGCGACAAGGTCGACAGCACCATCGCCCGGTTGCGCTTCGCGCGGCCCGGCGTGGGGCTCATCTCTCCGCCGCCGCACCACGACATCTATTCCATCGAAGACCTGGCGCAGCTGATCTTCGATCTCAAGCAGGTCAATCCGCAGGCGCTGGTGTCGGTGAAGCTGGTGGCCGAACCGGGCGTCGGCACCATCGCGGCGGGCGTGGCCAAGGCCTATGCGGACCTCATCACCATCTCCGGCTATGACGGCGGCACGGGCGCGAGCCCGATCACTTCGGTGAAGTACGCGGGCTCCCCCTGGGAGCTCGGCCTGGCCGAGACCCACCAGACCCTGCGCCGCAACGACATGCGCCATATCGTGCGCGTGCAGACCGACGGCGGCCTCAAGACCGGCCTCGACGTCATCAAGGCGGCCATCCTGGGTGCCGAGAGCTTCGGCTTCGGCACCGCGCCGATGGTGGCGCTGGGCTGCAAGTACCTGCGCATCTGCCACCTGAACAACTGCGCCACCGGTGTGGCCACCCAGAACGCGGTGCTGCGCGAGAAGTACTTCGTCGGCCTGCCCGACATGGTCATCAACTACTTCCGCTTCGTCGCCGAAGAATGCCGCGAGATCATGGCCTCGCTGGGCGTGCGCAGCATGGCCGAGCTCATCGGCCAGGTGCGCTTCCTCGAGACCGCCGAGGGCCAGACGCCGCGCCAGCGGCGGCTCGACCTCTCGCCACTCATCAGCGACGCGGGGCTGCCGGCCGGTGGCCCGCAGTACTGCACGCAGCCGAACAACCCGCCGTTCGACAAGGGCGAACTGGCCGAGCGCATGGTCGCCGACATGAAGCAGGCCATCGCCACCGCCAGTGGTGGCGAGTGGTCCTACGCGGTGCGCAACCACCACCGCTCGATCGGTGCGCGGATCTCCGGCGAGATCGCGCGGCAGTGGGGCAACTATGGCCTCGAGAAGGCGCCGCTGCAGGTCCGGCTCACCGGGTCGGTCGGCCAGAGCTTCGGTGTCTGGAACGCCGGTGGCCTGCACATGTATCTCGAGGGCGATGCCAACGACTACGTCGGCAAGGGCATGGCCAGCGGCAAGCTCGTGCTGCGGCCGCCGCGCACGGCCGGCTTCGTCGCCCGCGATACGGTGATCATGGGCAACACCTGCCTGTACGGCGCCACCGGCGGCGAGATCTATGCCGCGGGCCAGGCGGGCGAGCGCTTTGCAGTGCGCAACTCTGGCGCGGTCGCCGTCGTCGAGGGTGCCGGCGACCACTGCTGCGAGTACATGACCGGCGGCGTGGTCTGCGTGCTGGGCCGCACCGGCGTCAACTTCGGTGCCGGCTTCACGGGCGGCTTCGCCTACGTGCTGGACCTCGACCGTGGCTTCGTCGACCGCTACAACCACGAGCTGATCGACATCCACCGCTTGTCCATCGAGTCCACGAGCGAACACCTGCAGCACCTGCAGCACCTGGTCGAGAAGCACGTTGCCGAGACGGGCAGTGACTGGGGTGCGGAGATCCTCCGTGACTTCCGCAGCTACATCGGCCACTTCTGGCTCGTGAAGCCCAAGGCCGCATCGATCGATTCACTCATTGCCAACCTGAGCAGGGCCGCGTGATGGCTGCCGACAAGAACCTCCAGTTCCTGGACATCCCCCGTACCGATCCGGCCAAGGTGCCGGTCGAGGTGCGCAGCAAGGAGTTCAAGGAGATCTACGCCTCCTTCGATGCCGCGGGCGCCGGCCAGCAGGCGGGACGCTGCCTGTCCTGCGGCAATCCGTTCTGCGAGTGGAAGTGCCCCGTGCACAACTACATCCCGAACTGGCTCAAGCTGGTCAACGAGGGCAACCTGTTCGAGGCTGCTGAACTGTCGCACCAGACGAACTCGCTGCCGGAGATGTGCGGTCGCGTCTGCCCGCAGGACCGGCTGTGCGAAGGCGCGTGCACGCTCAACGACGGGCTCGGTGCGGTCACCATCGGTTCCATCGAGAAATACATCACCGACGAGGCCTTCCGCCAGGGCTGGCGGCCGGACATGTCCGGTGTCGTGGCCACCGGCAAGCGCGTGGCCGTCATCGGTGCGGGCCCGGCCGGACTTGCCTGCGCGGATATCCTGGTGCGCAACGGCGTGCAGCCTGTGGTGTACGACAAATACCCGCGTATCGGCGGCCTGCTGACCTTCGGCATCCCGCCCTTCAAGCTCGAGAAGCAGGTGGTCGACAAGCGCCACGAAATCATGACCGGCATGGGCGTGGAGTTCCGGCTGGGTGTGGAAGTCGGCAAGGACGTCACTTTCGCGCAACTGCTGGAAGAGTACGACGCCGTCTTCCTCGGCATGGGCACCTACACCTACGTGAAGGGTGGCTTCCCTGGCGAGGACCTCCCCGGCGTTTACGAGGCGCTGCCCTACCTGGTCTCCAACATCAACCATGAGCTGGGCCTGGCCGATGACAACGGCTTCATCAACCTGGCCGGCAAGCGCGTGGTGGTGCTCGGCGGTGGCGACACCAGCATGGACAGCAACCGCACGGCGATCCGCCAGGGCGCGGCGTCCGTCACCTGCACCTACCGGCGCGACGAGAAGAACATGCCGGGCTCGCGCCGCGACTACAAGAACAGCAAGGAAGAGGGCGTGGCGTTCATCTTCAACCGCCAGCCCATCGGTATCGTCGGCAATGGCAAGGTCGAGGGCGTGAAGGTGGCCGAGACACGCCTCGGGCCGCCGGGTCCGCGCGGTCGCCGCACCGCAGAGGTGGTGCCCGGCACCGAGCAGGTCATCCCGGCGGATGCCGTGGTGATCGCCTTCGGCTTCAATCCCAGCCCGTCGGCGTGGTTCGCCGACCATGGCATCGCCGTGCATCCCAATGGCCGGGTGCGGGTGAGCGCCGCCAAGGAGACCCCCTTCCAGACGACCAACCCCAAGGTGTTCGCCGGCGGCGACATGGTGCGGGGTTCCGATCTGGTGGTGACCGCCGTCTTCGAGGGTCGCGAGGCGGCCAAGGGCATCCTGGGTTACCTGGGTCTGGCGGCTTGAGGACGGCATGATGAGCAACGAGATGTTCAGCAAGACTCCGGGCTGGCTCGACTGGTATGCGGGTCCCACCAAGCCGCAGTTCGTCGTCCCCCCCGGCGCGGTCGATGCGCACTGCCACGTGTTCGGGCCCGGGGCGCAGTTTCCCTACGCCCCGGAGCGCAAGTACACGCCCTGCGACGCCTCCAAGGCGCAGTTGTTCGCGCTGCGCGACCATCTGGGCTTTGCACGCAACGTGGTGGTGCAGGCCACCTGCCACGGCGCCGACAACCGCGCCATGGTCGACGCCTGCCTGGCCTCCGGCGGCAGGGCGCGTGGGGTGGCGACAGTGAAGCGCTCGGTGACCGATGCCGAGCTGCAGCAGCTGCACGCCGCCGGTGTGCGCGGCGTGCGCTTCAATTTCGTCAAGCGGCTGGTCGACTTCACGCCCAAGGACGAGCTGATGGAGATCGCCGGCCGCGTCGCCGGCCTTGGCTGGCACGTGGTCATCTACTTCGAGGCCGTGGACCTGCCCGAACTCTGGGACTTCTTCACCGCGCTGCCGACGACGGTGGTGGTCGACCACATGGGCCGTCCCAACGTCGACAAGCCGATCGAGGGACCGGAGTTCCAGCTGTTCCTGAAGTTCATGCGCGAGCACGGGAACGTCTGGAGCAAGGTCAGCTGCCCGGAGCGCCTGTCGAAGACCGGGCCTGCCGCACTGCAGGGCGAGCGTGCCGCCTACCGCGACGTCGTGCCGTTCGCGCGACGCGTGGTGGAGGAGTTCCCGGACCGTGTCCTGTGGGGCACGGACTGGCCGCACCCGAACCTCAAGGACCACATGCCGGACGACGGCCTGTTGGTCGACTTCATTCCGCACATCGCACCGACGGCCGCCCTGCAGCAGAAGCTGCTGGTCACCAACCCGATGCGTCTCTACTGGCCGGAAGAGGTCTGAACCGTCGCCGCCCGTACTTGTTGTAAGTAAACCACGCGCCTCGCGCCGGCTGATTCCGGTGTATTCTCGCACCCCGTTGTTTTTCCACCGTTCGGGTGCTCAATGAATTCGTTCTCCATCCTTGGCAAGCGCGGCGTGCGCGCGGCCGTTGCCTTGGCCATCGCCCTGCCGGGCACCGCGGCGATCGCCGCCGAGCAGACCGATGACCTCGCCGAGGTCGTCGTCACCGCGCAGTTCCGCGAGCAGAACCTGCAGGACACGCCGCTGGCCATCACCGCGGTCTCTGCGGCGATGCTCGAATCGCGCAACCAGACGAACATCACCGAGATCACCAACCAGGCGCCGAACGTCACCCTGAAACAGCAGGGCGCGCAGTTCGGTCCGTCGATGGCGGCCTCCATCCGTGGCGTCGGCCAGACGGACTTCAACCCGGCCGTCGAGCCGGGCGTCGGCATCTACGTCGACGATGTGTACTACGCCACGCTCACCGGCTCGGTCCTCGATCTGCTGGACCTGGAGCGCGTCGAGATCCTGCGCGGCCCGCAAGGCACGCTGGCCGGCAAGAACTCGATCGGCGGCGCCGTCAAGTTGTACTCGAAGGCCCCCCAGGGCGATGACAGCGGTTCCGTGCAGGCCACCTACGGCTCGCGCAAGCGCATGGACCTGCGCGCCAGCGGCGACTTCGCGATCAGCGACACACTGTTCGCGCGCGTCTCGGGCGTGAGCAAGCAGCAGGAAGGCTACATCGACCGTATCGACTACGGCTGCGCCTTCCCCAACAACGCCTTCGGCATCCCGGCCGCACGTGCGACCGGTGCCGGTTGCGTGGTGGACCGCGACAGCGATGTGAATTTCACTGCCGTCCGCGCCGCCCTGCGCTGGCTGGCCACCGACGACGTCGAGGTGAACCTGGCGGCGGACTACACCTCCGACCGGCGCAACCCGACCGGCATGGTGCTGCTGGACTACCGCACCACCATCAGCGCCCCGGCCTGGGCCAACGTGCAGCCCATCTACGACGCCAACCCGGCCAACAACGTGACCGGCACGCCCTTCGTCACCGGCAAGGGTTCCTACCGCACCTACGCGACCTTCACCAGCGCGGCCGGAGGCTACAACGGCCTCATCCCGGTCGGCGGCGCCTACGACACCACCTACAACGGCACGACGCTGGCGAACTACCCGCTGCTCGAGTCGCGTGCCAATCCCGGCATGTTCTTCGACGGCGGCGGCGTTTCGCTGGTCGTGGACTGGAAGCTCAGCGACTCGATGGCCGTGAAGTCCATCACCGCCTACCGCGAATACAGCAGCGGCTTCACCAATGACAACGACCAGTCGCCGCTGTCCTCGCAGCTGGGCGACGGCACGCTGCCGTTCCACTCCTTCAGCCAGGAGCTGCGCCTGAACGGCGCGTTTGCCGACGGCAAGGCGGAGTACACCGTGGGCGCGTTCTACATGGACCAGACCTCGCGCTACCAGTCGGCGCAGGACCTGCGTTACACCTCGAACTACCCGCTGCAGTTCGAGCAGAACGACGTCACCAACGCCGACACCAAGGCCGTGTTCGCACACCTGGGCTACAACTTCACGGACCAGCTGTCGCTGACCACGGGCGTGCGCTACACCGAGGAGCACAAGGACTACAACTTCGTGCGTGTGTCGCGCGATGGCACGGTGCATCCGTTCCTGGGCTCGCTCAACGGCGTGCGCAGCGACTACAACGGCGACAACGTCGACTACCGCGTCGCCGCCCAGTACCGCTGGAACGACGACCTGATGACCTACGTGCAGTACTCCACCGGCTTCAAGGGCGGCGGCATCAGCCCGCGTCCCTTCGTGCCGGCGCAGGCCACGCCGTTCAACCCCGAGAAGCTGAACTCCTACGAGGCCGGTGCCAAGGCCGACTTCTTCGACCGCAAGCTGCGCGTCAACACCGCGCTCTTCTACTCGAAGTACAAGGACCTGCAGCTGGGCCTGCAGCTGTGCCCGACCGCGCCCTGCGGCCGTATCGCCAACGCCGGCGATGCCACCATCCAGGGTGCCGAGGTCGAAATCGTGCTGCGCCCGGTCGACCATCTGTCGATCGACGCGTCCTACAGCTACATCGACTTCGGCTACGACCGCCTGAGCTCGCAGGTCACCGCCTACAAGCTCAGCTACGTCGCGCCCTTCATGCCGGAGACCAAGTACAGCGCCGGCATCCAGTACGAACTGGGCATGGGTGACCATGGCACGCTCACGCCGCGCGTCGACCTGAGCTACCAGGGTGGCATCTACACCAACGGCAACAACCAGCCCACCAACTACATCGACGCCTACAAGCTGCTGAACGCGCGCCTGACGTGGAAGCAGGACGAGGGCAAGTGGGAGGCGGCGCTGGAGCTCACCAACATCACCAACGAGTGGTACCTGCTGTCCAAGGGCGACGCCTTCACGGGCGCCGGCAGCGTGGACGGCCAGCCGGGCCGCCCGCGTGAGTGGGGCCTGACGGTGAAGCGCAAGTTCTGATCCTGGCGGCCGGCCCCGATGCCGGCCCGTCCGGAACGGAACCACGGCAGCGGGGACCTTCGGGTCCCCGTTTCCGTTATGATCGACCGAGGCCCGCACAGACGGGCGAGACGACCACATTCAAGGGGTTTCCAACATGAGCAAGCGCACGCACACGGTCAGGCATGCCGTCCGCACGTCCCTGGTCCTGGGCCTGGTGGCGACGGGCCTGTCCCAGACGACGATCGCCGCAACGCCCGAGGGCGATCCTCTCGATGAGATCGTCGTCACCGCGCAGTTCCGCGAGCAGAGCCTGCAGAGCACGCCGCTGTCGATCACGGCGGTGTCGGCAGAACTGCTCGAGTCCCGCAACCAGACGAACATCTCCGAGGTTGCCAACCAGGCGCCGAACGTCAGCCTGAAGCCGCAGGGCTCTGCCTATGGGCCGGCCATGGCCGCCTTCATCCGCGGCGTCGGCCAGCATGACTTCAACCCGGCCCTCGAGCCCGGCGTCGGCCTCTACGTCGACGATGTCTACTTCGCCACGCTGACCGGTTCGGTGCTCGACCTGCTCGACCTGGAGCGCGTCGAGATCCTGCGCGGCCCGCAGGGCACCCTGGCAGGCCGCAACTCGATCGGCGGCGCCATCAAGCTCTACACCAAGAAGCCCGGCGCCGATGGCGGTTCGCTCTCCGGCACCTTCGGCTCGGCCAGCCGCGTCGACTTCCGTGGCAGCTACGACTTCCAGCTCTCCGAGCGGCTCTCGGCCCGCGTGTCGGGCGTCAGCCGCCGCCAGGGCGGCCACGTGAAGGTGCTCGACTACGGCTGCATGAACCCGTCCAGCGGCGTGTCGATCCAGAGCCGTGTGGGTGGCGACTGCCAGGTCGGCGAGATGGGCGACGTGAACTATGACGCCGTGCGCGGTGCCCTGCGCTTCCAGGCGACCGACGACCTGGAGTTCAACGTCGCGGTCGACTACACCAAGGACACGCGCGGCCCGGCCGGCCAGGTGATCGTGCAGGGCTCGAGCACGGTCAACCAGAACGTGCAGCCGGTGCTGGGCAGCACCAACCTGTCACTGGCGATGTTCGTGCCGCCCAAGGGCTCGTACTACAACTTCGCGACCTACTACAACCCGCCGGGCACCTTCCGTGCCACCTCCGGCGCCACCTCCACGATGCTGGAGACGCGCCCCGCAAGGATCGGCGTCGACTTCGAAGGCTGGGGCGCCTCGGCCAACATCGACTGGAAGATCTCCGACAGCCTGTCGTTCAAGTCGATCAGTGCCTACCGCGAGTACGACAGCTACTTCTCGAACGACAACGACCTCTCGCCGCTGGCCAATTCGCTGGGCTACGGTGACCAGAGCTTCCGTTCGTTCAGCCAGGAGTTCCGCTTGAACGGTGCGCTGCTCGAAAACGACCGCCTCGAGTACACCCTCGGTGCGTTCTACATGGACCAGCTGTCGGTCTATGCCACCGCTCAGGACCTGCGCTATTCACCGACCAGCCTCACGCAGTTCGTCGGCAACGACCCGGTCAACGCCGACACGACGGCCTTCTTCGGCCATCTGTCGTTTGCCGCCACGGACAAGCTGACGGCGACCGCCGGCCTGCGCTACACCGACGAGCACAAGGACTACACCTTCTCGCGCCGCACCTACACCGGTGCGCTGCATCCGTCACTGGGCGCCCTCGACGGCAAGAAGACCGACTACGACGGCAGCAAGCTGGACTACCGCCTCAACGCGCAGTACCAGTGGACCGACAACTTCATGACCTACGTGCAGTACGCCACCGGCTTCAAGGGCGGCGGTGTCTCGCCACGGCCCTTCGGCCCGGCGCAGGCGGCGCCTTTCGGTCCCGAGGAACTGGTCTCCTATGAACTCGGCTTCAAGTCGGACCTGTTCGATCGCGCACTGCGCCTGAACGCCTCGGTTTTCAAGAGCGAGTACGACGACCTCCTGCTGTCGCTGTCCACCTGCCCGGCGGCCTTCCCGCCGGTCTCGCCCTGCGCCCTGCTGACCAACGCCGGCGATGCCGAAATGACCGGTCTCGAGGTCGAGGCGGTCTGGCGTCCGATCGACGGCCTGAGCGTCGACGGCTCGTTCAGCAAGCTGGACTTCGAATACAAGTCCTTCAACCCGGCGGCAGGTGGCCCGACCAATCCGCGCGGCCCGCAGTTCGGCATGCGGCCGAACTACGTGCCGGAGACCAAGTGGGCCATCGGCGCGCAGTACCAGGTCGACATGGGTGACCGCGGCAGCTTCACGCCCCGCGTCGACGTGAGCTACCAGGGGGACATCTACGCGAGCGGCTTCAATGCGCCCACCAACCTGATCGAGGCCTACACGGTCGCCAATGCGCGCTTCACCTGGCGCAACGCGGACGAAGACCTCGACATCTCGCTGGAGGTCACCAACCTGACCGACGAGTACTACTTCGTCACGCGCTTCGACCAGTTCACGCTGACGGGCGTGACCGACGGGCAAGTGGCGCGTCCGCGGGAATACGCGCTGACGGTCAAGCGCAAGTTCTGAGTCCGGAGACCCCGTTGGGGGCAGGGAACGGGGCCGGAAGGCCCCGTTTTCGTTTCACAGCGGTTGCAAATTTGCAACAGGTATTCACAAACATTCTTCTCTTTGCGATAGTCGTTGCGTCGGAAACGACGGCGGGGGTGCATGTCCGCTCCCGTACAAAACAATTCGCTCAGGGGAAAACAAGCTATGAAACTCACGAAGGTGAGGCTGGCCGTGATGACGGCCATTGCCGCGCAATCCGCCATGTTCACGTTTGCGCCGGCCGCGATGGCCCAGGAGGGCGGTGGCCTCGAAGAGATCGTCGTCACGGCCACGCGCCGTGCCCTCGATGTGCAGGAAGTGCCGGCGGCGATCACCGCCATCGGCGCCGAGAGCCTGGAGAAGCAGAACATCGAGGGCCTTGAGGACCTGAGCGCTGTCGTTCCGAACGTGCTGCTCGCCGGCGACAACGGCGGCACCACCGGCGCAAGTCTCTACATGCGCGGCATCCCGAACGTCGGTGTCTACCTGGACGGCATCTGGCAGGTCTCGAACAACGGCCTGCTGACCCGTGACTTCGTCGAGCTGGACCGCATCGAAGTGCTGCGCGGCCCGCAGGGCACGCTGTACGGGCGCGACTCCACCGGCGGCGCCATCCAGATCCACTCCAAGCGTCCCGACAGCGAGTTCGGTGGCACGGTCAGCATGCAGGTCGGCAACCTCGACCGGCGCGACATCGTTGCCTCGTTGAACATTCCGCTGGGCGACAAGCTGTTCGCCAAGGTCACGATGGGTGACTACAGCGTCGACGGCTGGGTCAAGAGCCTCACCACGGGCATCAACGACGGCTACATGGACAGCCAGGTGCGTCGTGTCGACCTGCTCTGGCAGCCGACCGACAAGCTCAGCATGCGCTTCATCCACCAGGAGGACGACCAGGTCGGCCGCCAGGCGCGCGTGCAGGCCCGCATCGACTTCAACGTGGCCTACTACCATGGCTACCAGGTCGGCATCGCCGAAGCCCACGACATCGCCAGCGGCGGCAAGTTCAACCCGAACTATGCCGTGGCGGGCTATCCGGGCGGCAAGCTGGGTCGCTACGAGAGCCGCATCTCGTCGACCTCGCCGAACGAACAGTACATGAAGCAGAACACGATCCACGTCGACTACGACATCACCGACAACATGCACGTGAAGTACATGTTCGGTGACAGTCTGGTCGATGCCTCGATCTACAACGACTGGGGCGGATCCGAGTACAACTTCTTCGTCAACTACGACACCTCGCGCCTCGAACTGCAGAGCCACGAGTTCCAGCTGACGGGCGACCTGTTCCAGGACAAGCTCGAGTACGTCGTCGGCTACTACACGTGGGAGCAGGACGGCCGCAACCGCGGCGTCGAGTGGTCGATGCAGGACTGGACGCTGGCCAGCAACGCCAACAACGGCACCATCCAGACGCTGGACTACAACACCGTCCTCAACAGCGCGGCCTGCCAACGCCGCCCGTCGGATGTCGGCTTCAGCTTCCCGGGCAACGTCTGGCCCGTGCCCTGCGACGCCTTCGGCGGCAACGGCTGGATCGGCCTGTTCGGCAGCATCGTCGCCGGCAACTTCTCCGACCGCCTGAACGGCGGCACGCAGGACGGCCGCGCGATCTTCGGTGAGCTCACCTGGCACGTCACGGACGCCTGGGATGTCACCTTCGGCTACCGCGACCACCAGCAGGACAACGTCGCCTACTCGATGTCCCCGGCCAAGCTGGCCGCAAACATCCAGCAGGGCGTGACCGAGGCCCGTCCGAAGCAGCTGGACACGCTGTTCACCAGCCGTCGCTGGGCCACAACCGGTCCGGTCGACACGTTCACGCCGGTGAGCTTCGGCGACAGCACCATCCGCATCGCCACGACCTACGACATCTCGCCTGACGTCATGCTCTACGCCGGCTACAGCGAGGGCTTCAACTCGGGTGGCATCTCGCAGTACGCCGACTCGGTCGGCCCCGTGAAGATCAACTACGCGCCCGAGCAGATCGAGAACTGGGAGCTGGGCCTGCGCGCCGACCTGTTCAACCGCACGCTGCGCACCAACCTGACGGTCTTCAAGACCGACTGGCTGGGTATCCAGTACCTGGGCACGGTCATCGACCGCGGCACGGGCCAGGAAGCCACCGAGCTGGTGCTGCAGAACACGGCGGACGGCCAGGCCCGCGGCGTCGAGCTGGAAGCGACGTGGCTGGCCACGGACGCCCTGCAGCTCGGTGCCAACATCGGCCTGCTGAAGACCAAGTACCTGAGCATCAATCCGGGTGCCCCGCTGCCCGCGGATTCCGACTTCGCCCGTGCACCGGAGAAGACCTACTCCTTCAGTGCGCAGTACGAGTTCGGCGACGTGTTCAACGGCGCCCTGACCGGCCGCGTGTCGTCCAACTACATGGGCTGCTACTGGCGTGCCACCACGCTGGAGCTGCGCCAGGACTACCAGGGCCTGGTGGACAAGTGCGGTGAAGCTGGCGACGTCTGGCAGCACAATGCCCGCCTGACCTGGGCGCACAGCGGCGGCAAGTACGAGGTCGCGCTGTGGGGCAACAACCTGACCGACACCTACAACTACAACTCCGGATTCATGCACGGCATCTGGCAGTTCGATTTCGCGACTGTCGACCGCCCGCGTGAGTACGGCCTGCAGGTGAAGGCCAAGTTCTGATCACCGGCACCGTCCGGCATCAGTGACGCGGTGGGGGGCTTCGGCCCCCCATCGCTTTTTCGCCCCCCCCCCCGCCCGCGGACAGCGCAGCCCGCACGCTCCCCCTTGGTTTCAAGACGCAACGTGCCTATACTCGCTCCGCGATTTTCTGTCGCAAGCAAACAACGATGTGGCGTTCAAAACGCCAAAATCAGGAGAACTCATGAGCCGCGGAAACCACTACTGGAAAATCATTGCTGGCGTCAGCGCTGCACTTGCTGCCTCGACCGGCGCCATCGCTGCCGAAGAAGGTGCCGACGGCCTCCAGGAGATCGTCGTCACGGCGCAGTTCCGCCAGCAGAACCTGCAGGACACGCCGCTGGCCATCACGGCTGTCAACGCTGCGATGCTCGAGGCCCGTGGCCAGACCAACATCGCCCAGGTCGCCGCGCAGGCGCCCAACGTCTCCCTGCGTCCGCAGCCGCAGAACGGCGGCTCCGGCCTGATCGCCTTCATCCGTGGCGTCGGCCAGACGGACTTCAACTACGCGCTCGACCCGGGCGTCGGCGTCTACATCGACGACGTCTACATCCCGACCCTGTCGAGCTCGCTGCTTGAGCTGATCGACCTCGACCGCGTCGAGATCCTGCGCGGCCCGCAGGGCACGCTGGCCGGCAAGAACGCCATTGGTGGCGCCATCAAGCTGTTCAGCGCCGCCCCGAAGGGTGATGACTCGGGCTCCATCCGCCTGTCGTACGGCACGTTCAACGAACTGACCGCGCGCGCGATGGCCGACATCAAAATCAGCGACACGATCGCCATGCGCGTGTCCGGCATGAGCCGCAGCAACGACGGCTACGTCGCCATGCTCGACTATGGCCAGACCCATCCGTCGTCGAACGTGCCGCAGACCAGCACGCGCGGTCGCGGCAACTCCGACTACCAGACCATGGGTGGCCAGAACGTGGTGGCCGGCCGTGCGGCGCTGCGCATCACGCCGAGCGACGCGCTCACCATCAACAT
>JBJOHO010000090.1:0-11598 GCA_046047615.1 Pseudomonadota bacterium | reverse complement strand
CTTCCGTGCGGCGCCGTGATGAGGCGCTGGCCCGGTATTGCAGCCTGTCGTAGGAATCAACATCGGCCAGGCGGGCGTTGGTGATGGCAGTCCTGAGGATCAGTCCGTGCGTGTCCTGCAGCAGTTGCTGTACGGATCCCTCGCGGAACAGGGTGTCGACATCCAGCCCTCTGGCCTCGACAGACTCCATTGTTATGGCCCAACTGTCCGGTGTCAGGGGGACCACACTGCCCGGTTCGACGTTCTCCGTTCCCATGAAGAGGCTGGCATTGCCAAGACCGGCAACCCAGGTCAGTGGTGCGGATCCGCCGAGTACGGTGTTTTTCAATATCTGCTTTGCAGCAGCAGGGCTGATCTCGTCGCTCACCGCGGGGCGCGGTGTGACCAATTTCGCGACTCCGTGCAGCAGGCCTGCGAGCCATTTTTCGAAGGCCAGGAGTTCAACCTTTCTCGCAGGCTCCTCCTGTGGCGGCCACGCCTCGAGTGGCGTCATCGTGACGCGGGTGCCCAATGTCTCCGTGGCCACAAGAAGGTGGCCGTCGATTGGGGGGCAACCGAAGAGCAGGTCTCCGGCGCGCGCGGTCCACAGATGATGCCGGGAGCCGACGCCTGAATCAGCGCTACGCGCGAGAAAGACATGCACTTCCCCCTGCGCCACACGCCACACAGTGGCGCCGTCGTCCAGATGATGCCGGCCCGACAGCTTGGCTTCGATGTTGCTCATGATTCAATAAGCCGGCGGTAGGGCCCGTCACTTGCCAGCAGCTCGGCATGGGTTCCACGCTCTGCAACCCGACCGCCCTCGAGAACCACGATTTCGTCGCAATCGCGGATGGTGCTGAGGCGATGCGCGATGATCAGGCATGTGCAACCACGTCTTCGGATGTGGTCGTCAATCTGCTTCTCGGTTTCCGCGTCGAGTGCGCTGGTCGCCTCGTCAAGGATGAGAATCCTCGGTTCGACAGCCAGTGCACGCGCAATCTCCAGCCGTTGCTTCTGGCCGCCGCTGAAATTGCGCCCACCTTCAGCCACCACAGCCTCCAGTCCACCAGGCCGTGTGGATATTTCGGCATGGATGCAGGCATCTGTGGCAGCGGTGGATATGACGATCTCGCGTTTCGACGGATCCCACATGGAAATGTTTTCGCGGATGCTGCCGGGAAACATGGCGATTTCCTGGTCAACGAATGCCATGTTCCCGCTCAGCACGTGCGGGGAATATGAATTGCGCGGCCGGCCGTCGATGAGTATTTCGCCAGACGCCGGTTGGTAGAGGCCTGCCGCCAGGCGCGACACGGTTGATTTCCCGCTTCCCGAGGGCCCCACAATGGCAACCCGCCGGCCGGGCTCGATACGCAGTGAAAAGTCGTTCAGAACCGGTGGGTCAATGGGTGAGTAGGCGAAGGTGACTCCGCGGAATTCCAGGCTGCCGTGGATGTCCACCCATGCTTCTTTGGCGGTTGGCGGGGTTCCGAGTACTGAATCCGGGCTGATGGCGTTGCGGTTCGCCTCATCCAGCTTTGCGATGTCGACCGCCAGTGCTGGCAGGGCTTCGGCGGCGAGGGCGAATTCCGTGACGGCGCGGATGACATTCATCGACAGCAGTTGGCAGGCCGCAAGTGTTCCCAAGGACAGGGTGCCCTCGAAAACGCTTGTGCTGCTGGACCACAGAAGCGCTGCGCTGCTGAAACCAACCACGAGCGCAGGAAGAATGCCGAGCAGCACGGCATCGGCGCCAAACCGCTGTTCGCCGGAAAGCACGCGCGCTTGATATTCGGCCCAACGCACGAACATCAGATTCTCGGTTCCCGAGGACTTGATCATTTCCATGGACTGGATTGCGCCGACGGTAGCGCCAGCCAGGCGCCTGCGGTCACTGTCCAGCAGCTGGTTCAGTTCCGTGCGCCGCCGCTGCAGCGCGACAACGATCGCCGCGTTGCCGATGGCAATGGCCGCTGCAATGAGCGCGGCCGATGGCGCGAACTGATAGGTCACCAACAGCAGCACGATGATCTGGGTGGAGTTCAGCCACAGGGTGCCGAGAGGGCCCGCTATGGTTTTGGCAACGCGCTCGGCTGCGCCGACCCGACCTGCCAGGTCTCCCGCCGTACGTTGCTCAAAAAACGCCACAGGGAGTGACAGCAGCCGCCAGAGGTACCGTGATGCCCCTACGGTCACCAAGTGCGCTTCGAGGCGGCGTTGGGTCGCGCTTTGCAACAGGTTGGTGAGCGCTGCAAACATGCCGACACCGATCAACACGGTCACCAGCGTGGTATTGCTGGGCAGGCTGCCCAAGCCATGGCGGGCATCGATATAGCTGCGCAGTATCCCGGCAAAGACGAGGGCGGGTACGACTGCGAGCAGGCCATATACTGTGGTGATGGCCACCACGTCGGCGCGACGGCGCAGCCGATCCTTGATCCCACTCACCAGCGACGGTGGCTTGCCGTCATCCACGAATGTGGGGCCTTTCGCGAACTCCAGCACGACGCCGGTAAATGAGTGGTTGAACTCCTCCGTTGTGACCGTGCGTCGCCCCCGGCTTGGATCGTTCAGGTATACCTTGTTGCGACCGAATCCTTCCACAACCAGCCAGTGGTTGAATTCCCAAAAGGCAATGAAGGGGAGCTGCCTTTCGGACAGTCGCTCACTGTCCATGCGCCAGCCGGAGGCGATGAGACCGTGACTGGTTGCGCCGCGGAGAATGTTGCTGGCCTTGCTTCCATTGCGCGAGACGCCGCATGCGGTGCGCAGTTCCTCAAGTGGCACGTGCTTGCCGTGATAGGCAAGAATCATTGCCAGGGAGGCAGCACCGCATTCGGCAGCTTCCATCTGGATGATGGTGGGTGTCCTTCGGCGCATGTCTTCAGAGCCCGAAAGCGTTGCTCAGGCTTGGGAACAGCAGGCCGATGGGACGCATGGGCGGGCCGATGACGGTGCCCCGTATCGAATAGCCCACCATGGCGGATTCATCGTGCCGTGCCTCCGGCAAGGCAATGATGACAGCGACGAGCTGGCCTTCCATGGGGTGTGCCCGCAGCGATGGATCGTTTGCGTGCATGGTGGCGAGGCTGGAGGCGCTTTCCGGTTCCGCGGCGACCTCGACGACGCGGCCACGCAGTGGCGCATTGCTGCCGGGAACACGGACCGAAGCGGCGAATCCTTGACGTACCTGCAAGGCCGCTGCAGTCGAGACATGCACGCGGGCGACCCGGCCGTGCTGACCTGACTCGATGACGCCGGTCCCCTCAAGGGTACGGTGGGTGACGCCAAACAGCCCCCATGACGTGGTGGCGACCACCAGGCTTGATAATGCAGCCACGGCCAGCCAATGGGTCGTCGTGACCAGACGGATCGCTGTGTCCAGATCCTCGGGCGCATTCAGTTTGTCGAGCGCTTCCTTGCGAAACAGCAGGATTCCGGCCACAGGGTTTCCTTGACTTAAATGCGCCTTTTTCGGGTTCTTTTCAGGCGTCGGGAGGAGTCTAGCGCATGTTCATCGTGCGATCAGTCGGTCAGCCCACCAATGCCCAGCCGCTCGATCAAAGCGTCGGGTCTTTGCAGCCGCCATACGGTGTTCACGAGTGCCTCGCGCGCGCCGCCGGCTGGGCCGGCATGCCGTGCCCAAAGTCGATCGCCTGCATGGGAGTCCAGTCTCATGGCGGCGTCCACCTTCGTTACGTCGACCACGAGACCAAGGTGTTTGGCGATGTTTCCCACTGTTTGCCGGGGATCCTCCATCAGGGCTTCGTAACTCACCAACAGGCAATCGGTTTCCGCCAGCAACCGGGACAGTTGCCCGAGGTAGAGGATGTACAGCGCGACATCCTGCACGACATCGGTCTGGTTGAATTCAAACCACGATCGGCTCCAGGGTTCGATTCGTCGCATCAGCGCTATGGTGCGAGGTCGTGTTGCCCGCGGTTCATCCCCGAGCCACAAATCGAGATCATGTGCGCAATAGGGATGGGGTTTTATGATGACCGTGTTGTCTGCACCGAAAGGCTGCAGCAGTGCATTTTCAAGCCCCCTGATGTTTGCGCGCAGCTGGTCGCGGCAGGCAGTGCTCGCACCTCTGGCGCCTTTGAGTATGGACAGGTAGAAGCCGGGTTCTGCGAGTGCAGGCACCCCTGCGGCCCGCAGCACCTGGCAGAGCAGCGTTGAGCCGCAGCGGCCAGGTGAAAAGACGTAGACGCGGCGTGCTGGCGTCAACAGTGCGTCGGGCACCACGTCGGTTGGCACCACCGCTATTTTTCTTGTCGCGGCGCGCAGCCGCGCATAGTGCATGCCCCGACCGGCAATCGCGGCTGCATCAAGCCCGGTCGCGAATATCAGGGAGCCGGTCTGCTCATCATGACAATACGGTATCCAGCCCTCCTGGATCGGCTCTGTGCGCCCAAGGCGCTTGTGGTCTGCAGTCGACAGACTGGCAAGGCCTTCACGGCCCGGCACAATGCTGACAGCATGGTGCTCGATTCGCGGGTGGTTGATCATGCCGCCAATGTACAGCACGGGATTTCGGCATGGACTCCATCGAGGAATTTGACTCCCGTTCATCCCTGATCCAGCTGTTGGACTGGGCTCTCGGCGTGATCGGGCCGCCGTGGGCACAGTCGCTGGAGCCCGGCGCTGTGGCCGACGTATATCGTTCGCGGGTCGCCACGCGACGTGATCCGTGGCCGTCGTTCGGGTTTGAGCTGCATATGCCGCCCAGACACGGCGACGCTGCACGTGTCGACTTCTGTCTCATGTCCTGGGAGCAGCCCGATGTGCTCCAGCGTCCCGCGACGTGGGCGTACGACGACAGCCTCCCGCCCCTGCGGGTCGCGCCGACACACCGTTTTCTGGAGTTCGATGCACTCGGTGGCGATGTTCGCTACATGGGCCAGTTTTTCGGCGTTACCGACGCATCGGAGTGTTCACTGCCTCCCGGGCTGCTTCGTGACTTCCGCCGGGTTCTGGGTCGTGCGCCTTCCACGGCCGCGCTGATTGAAGGAAGGGGGGGGCGCTGGCCTGCTGCGATTTTTCCAATCAGGACGGCCTCGGAGTGGGACCTGATGGTGGACTCGGTGCTCGCAGCGGGCTTGGACGTTGCCACCCCTGAGCAGTTTGCGGCACTACAGAAGCTTCAGGATCATTCCAGAGCGATCAACGTGGCGCTGGCGGTCGATGAGCAGGGTCGCCCGCTGCCGTCCATCGGACTGGAGATTTTCGGGGTCGGCACCTCCCCGGGCCTTCGGGAGGTGCTGCTTGCGGCCGGCGCGCCGGTGGCGGCAGTTGAGGCGTTTGAGGGCTTGCGGCGTCGATTGCCGCTTATGCATACCCTTGCCCAGCCTCTTGTGCCTGGCGCATCGCTCGATGTGCCGTGGCAGCGTCGGATACTCCAGCTGTCGCATCTCAAGGTCACTCTCAGACGCGACGGATTGCTACTGAAGACTTACCTTCGATTGGATACCTCAGCGCCTGGCGCTGCGGCTGCCTCGCCTTCGGGTGCTTCGCGGTATGTTCCGGCTGTGCGCTCTGAGCTTCGTCGCGCATTGAGGGACGCGGTGGCAAGCGCGCCGGCACAGATCGGCGCATTGCGGGCGACCTGTCCGCATTTTGATCTGGTGCTGCCCATTGTCCGGTTTTTCTGGAATGACGCCTTGGCCCGGGTGCCTTCTGCGGAGTTGCCGTTGTTCGCAGCGGCAGTCCGCGATTCCGTTGTTGCGGCAGGGGTTCAACGACTGGCCCCGTATTTTTCCACTGGTTTCCCTGTCAATGCAGGTGCCCCTCAGTCGGCAGGCCAGTTGCTGATGCGGGAGCTCGGCATGTCCGCGCCAGAGGTGCAGGGCGCTTCGGCTGGGAGTTGTGCTGCGACGTCCCGCCAGATCATGGCCGGCGAGGCGCCCCAGGCGGTGATGGATCACGTCTACTCCGTGGTGCTGCCTGTTGCCGTTGACTGGATTGAATCGTGGCGGGAGCTTGCCGCGCGTGTTGCTGGCGATCGGGAGCAGTTGTTGCGCCACTTCGGCATTGCCACCGATGCGCCCCTCGTTCGTGTCCACGTCGACGCGGGCGACCGGCACGCCGCAGGGCGGTGCGTGCACCTGCTCTGGTTCGCACAGGGTTCGGGTGAGATTGGCATTGCCTACAAGCCCCGCGACCTGCGTCCGGATGCTGCGTGGTACCAATTGGCGCGGGAGTTGATGTCTGCGCAGGGACTGGGGTGTGAGCACTGGCCGTCCGTGTTGGCGCGGGACGGCTATGGGTATGTGTCTTTGGTGGTTGGCGGCAATTTGCTCGATTCCGGCAGCTATTCGCGTGGTGCGGGGCGCGTGTTGGCGCTTCTGCATTTGTGTGACGCTCGTGATGTTCATGCGGAAAATGTCGTACAGACGCCGGCAGGGCCCATGCCGATCGATCTCGAGTGTCTGTGGGCCGGTGCCGACGACGATCGACTGGCGCTTGATGGTGTGCCCGGGGGCAGCATTGCTGCCACGGGTTTTTTGCCGCATTGGGCACGAACGGCCAATGGCGACTGGAGGAACGCGGGCGGGGTGCTGTGTTCCCTTTCGCCCGGGGAGGATGTCCGGCCGGGGCCGTACGCTCCCGTGGCCGCGCCCCCACTTCCGCAGCCGGCGGAGCTTCGCGCCGGTTTTGAGGAGATGTACCGGCTGGCGATGACCGGCCCCGGCTTCGAGGCCATCATGCGCTGTGCCCGCAGCAGCCTGGGCGCTGGGCGGCGTCGGCTGGTGCGGGCCACGCGTGTGTATCGCCAGTTGATGGCAGAGCTCGGCGTTGCTGCGACCGGTGTCGGTGGGCGTGAGGCCACGTTGCGCGACATTCGCGATCGGTTGGGCCACGGCTCGGGCGCTCATCGTTTGGATGAATCCGTGCTGGACGATGAGGTGGCGGCGATTTCCCGCGGGGACGTTCCACGGTTCGTGTCGTGCATTTCCCCGTCCGATATCGTCCGGCGACCCAGTGAGGCTGACCTGGCGTGGCAGCTGCGTCTGCTCGAGGAGTGGTCGCCGGCCGATGTTGGCGTTGAACGTTTTGCGGAGCAGCGGCTCGTCATTGGCTGGCATGGGTCATCCCCCGGGTCGCAAGGATGGCTGGGTTGGGAAGGGGCCGCTGGTGCTGCAATTCGCCAATTGCGTTGGCTCCCGTGGACGCTCTACGCCGGTGCGGTCGGACCGCTTTTGGCCCTGGCCGTGATGAAGTCGAACGGACCGGACGGCACCGTCGACGGCATTCTGGAACAGGCCTTGCCGGTTTACCGTCGCGCCGCGCTCGACGCGCTGGTTCGGCAGCGCAGTTTCCGCTGGGGTTTGGAGGGACTTTCCGGGCATCTTCGTGCGGTGGAAGCGCTGGTGGATCTTGGGGCCGCAGACGCCGGGTTCTTGAAGCCCATCCAGCAAGCGTGGGTGACTGCGGCATTTGCCGCTGACCCCGCACTCGCCAAGGGCGACTTCACCACTGGCCTCGCAGGGGCCATGGGGCCCTTGTGTCGACTCGCGCAGCAGTCTTCCGATGGTGATGCCCGCGCGCTGGTGGAGCGCCTTGCGACAGCGCTGGTTCACCGGATCCCGGCCAAGGGTACGGATCCGTCCCTGGCGCATGGGCAGGCGGGCATCGGACTCGGCCTTGTCGAAGCCGGCGTGTTCATGGGCGAGGATGAGTGGGTGAACCGCGCGCGCGCGCTTTGGGAGTCGGTGCCGGTCTCCGCGCAATCGTCTTTGCCGGTGTCCTGGTGCCGTGGTCACGCGGGAATCGCCCTGTCGCGCTGGGTGGCTCTGCAGCGGGTGCCCATTCATTTGCAGAGTGGGCAATGGCAGGAGGTTCTGGTCGGTTCTCGTCGTGTCCTGGAGCGTGCCGCGCAGAGCCTGCCAGCGCCTGCAGACGCGCTCTCCCTGTGTTGCGGACGCCTGGGTGTCCATGCCGCGCTTCGTGTGCTGGGGCGTGAACCTTCGACGCAGGAATGGCAGGGAATCTCCCGCGCCTTTGCCAACCGCGGCAACCAGAGCGCCCCCGGGTTATGGACCGGACTGGCGGGGCTTGTGGTGGCGCAGCACGCTCCGGTGCAGGTCCTCGGACGACTGATTGCTTGAAGGGGGAAGTCAGCCGGCGGACGCCAATGCATGCACGACGGCGGATGTCGTCATCGTCCGCGACCCGTAAGGGGTGGGGGACAGGGTTTCATAAAATGGCTCTGCAGCGAATCCGCCGTCCGCCTGTTGCGCGTCCGCGATAAAGGCGGTTGCTGCCATGATTTCCGGAGCGTCTGCGGCCAATCCTGTGCAGCGCAATGCGGCAACCCGCCACGCGGTCTCGCTGACACTGTTGGAAACGGTTGTCGTCATTTCCCGCCCCAAAATCCGTCGTGCTTCGGGTGGCCGGTCAAGGTGCCATGCGCCATTGTCGTTCTGGCCGCGAAGCAATTGTTGACGATAGCCCCCGAGACCGTTCGACCCGTCCAGGACTCCCGCGGCATTGGCGGCGTCAAGAAAGTTGCATATCAACCAGGCTGCATATCCTGACCCGTAGTACCAGTGATTCCCGGACAACCGGGCGACTGGATCCTGGGCAAGCCAGTGGGCCGCCGCCGTTATGTCTTCTTGCCAGCGTGCCTGTTGAATCGTCAGGAGGGCATGGCCGATGTTTGCGACAACCTCAGGGTGGACCGCGTTTCCCCGTGACGCCCACGCGTTGTCCACTGTGCTGCGATTTTCCGCGGATGTGACGAGCCATGTGGGAAACATCCCCGAGGATATCCTGTTGCGCGCAAGGACATTGAGCGGGGCAGCCACCCACGGCTCGTCGGGCGATATGCCTGCGGCTCGCAACACATGGAGCACCAGGGCCAGATCGTCGGTATCCGGGGGGATGTCGCCATGCCGGTTGAAGTAGCGCCAGCCGTCCATGGTCGCGTGCTCTTTCAGGTGCGCCACCACGGCCGGCGGGGGACGGCTGCCCGGCTTCGCGGCGAGGAGCGCGCGCGTGGCTATGCAAACCGGCGTTATGCTGCCGATGATGATGCCGAAGCCGTGGCGGGCGAATTGGAGGTCGATTGCCGACGCGTGCAGGGTTGCGGCATCCCGCATGAGCCACTCGGTGGCCTTGCTCAGAGTGGTGGCATCGCCCATGCTGCGCTGCTACCCTTGCTTTTTTGGGAGGAGAAACAATGAACGAGAGCATGATAGCGGACATTCGGGCCAAGGTTGCTTCGGACGCGGGTTTCGCGGCCAGCCTGCGGGGTGCCGGGAGTCGGGAAGACGCGATCCGCATTCTGAATGACAACGGCTTCGCGGTTTCGGCGGAACAACTCAGCGCGCGGAAGTTGTCCAGCGAAGAGCTGGATTCGGTTGCTGGCGGTACTCTCTACTGCTACTGAACAGCGGTTCTTGCGCCGGCGCGCTTCTCGCTGAGCCGAGCTGTTCGCCATGCGCTTTGGATTGTTGGACTTTCTTTGGGTAGACCATGGCGTGTCTGCCTCTGCGCGCGTCCAGGAGACCATGCGTCTCATGGCGCGCGCCGATTCCCTGGGCTTCGTCCGGTACTGGGTGGGTGAGCACCATTTGCCCGGCTATGCCTCGGCAAGCCCCGAGGTCCTGATTGCGGCTGGGCTGCAGAACACGCGAAACATCCGTCTGGGCAGTGGCGTGCTGCTGCTCGGCTACCGTGACGCTTTCCGCACTGCCCTGGACTTCCGCGCGCTATGCGCATTCGGCGATCGCGTGGATTTGGGCATGGGACGCGGTCGCGCGGACCGGCTGGGCAATCATGTCCTGCTTTCCGAGCATCACCCATCGTGGCCGGACGACGGGCTGTTCCCCGTCGATGCCTTCCGCGCGCGCGCCAGCCAATTGGCTGGTTTTCTGCAGGGGGGCGTTGCCGGAGTCAGTTGCATGCCCGACGATGCGCCGCAACCACAGCTCTGGATCTGCGGTGCGGAACGCTCTGCCACGCTCGCCGCGGAATTGGGGGCAGCCTTCTGCTACACGCTTTTCCATCCTGGCTTGAAGAGCGCTGAGGTTCTTCATCGGTACCGCACGGAATTCCGCGCCAGGCATCCGGGCCTGTCGCCGTATGCCTCCATCGCCGTGGCTGGGTCCGTCACCCGCACGCGTAGCGAGGCCGATCAGGTGCGGGCGGCGCATCGCTACATGGCCTATTGGCCCGACATCGTCGCAACAACTGATGTAGCGGCAGATGAACTCGGGGCGCTGTGCGCCCTTCATGGGCCTGACGAGGTGCTCTGGCTCGACATCGCGGTGAGCACGGACCAGCGTCTGGCCTCCATGGAACGGCTCTCCGACATCTCCCAACCTTGAGCCGCGTCGGGTCTGTTTCTGCTGCTTGGGGCGATCGCGTCCCGGTTACTGGCTCGCCTCTTCGCCCGGCCGCAGGGCGACGCCACCCGGCTTCAGGGTGCGGCCGTCAGGCAGCGTGACCGTCACCAGGCTGCCGCCCGGCTTGCCGTTGCGCAGCGGGTGGATGACCACGCTGACCTTGTCGTCAGGCTGCAGGGTTTTGCGCGTCCAGCCGGTGCGCATGAACATGCCGGGCGCGCCGCCTTCCAGGCTCCACTCCACGGTGTTGCCCTTCTCATCGGTGACCAGCAACTGCAGCCACACGTGCGGGTTGGTCCACTGGAATTCCTTCACCACGCCCTGCAGGGTCACGTCCTTCTCGAGGTCGAACATGGCGAAGGAGTGGTGCGCGCCGGCGGGCAGCGCGGCCAGCGCCAGCAGCAGGGCGGTGGCGAGGGCACGGGGCTTGCGGATCATGGGGTTTCTCCGTGGTGGCCTTCATCTTCGGGCCGGCGGTTGTCGTCGCAGAAGTACTCGATGACGTCGAGGTCGTTGCGGCGCTCGTAGTAGCGGCGCACGGTGAACGGACCGTTGGTGTAGGCCTTGCTGTCGTGCAGGGTGATCTCGACCTCAAGGTACTTGCCCTCGCCCTTGAGGCGGAAGCGCTCGATCACGCGCGCGGCATCGCTGACGGGAAGGCGCGGCGACATGTCCATCTTCGAGTTGATGGCCCCGGAAATGTAGCCGTTGAGCGGGCGCCCACGGCCGTTGGTGCCGACCGTCTCGACGACCAGCGTGTCGCCTTCCCAATGGCCGACGGAATGGCCCATCCAGATCGGGTCCGGGTCGTCGGGCAGTGGCCGGCCGTCGAGGTAGATGCGCCGCACCACCGCGCTGGGTTCGCTCATCAGCAGCAGGCCCTTGCTGTGGTAGGCGACCTCGAGGGGGAACAGGCCGCCGCCGTTCATGAACGGCACGGGCCCGTAGGGCTTGCACTCGTCGGGTGTCTCGATCTTGGTGATGCGCTTGGACTCTTCCGCGCCCCAGGGCGCGAACTCCATCTTCGGCCACGGCGTGTTGCGGTATTCGGGGGGAATGCCGGGGTGACCACCGGTGCCCATCCACACGCCGCGGAAATCCGGTTGGCCGGCGAGCGGCCCCTTGCCCACGTCGGGCATGGGCGGGCCGGCGGCCAACGCGGGTGGGCTTGTCAGGCTGGCCGCGGATCCGAGGCCCAGCAGGGTGGCCGCGAGCAGCGCGGCCGGCGTCTTGCGTCGATGCATCACTTCGTCTCTCCGGGAAC
>JBJOHO010000089.1:0-200402 GCA_046047615.1 Pseudomonadota bacterium | reverse complement strand
GCCTCGGGGCGCACATGGCCCAGGGCGTCAAGGCGGGCAGCCGGGTAGGGCGGGCGCCCGAAGGACAGCCAGCCTGCCTGTGAGGGGCTGTCGGTGACTTCGGCAGGCACATCCACGTAGTAGGCTGAACTGATCCACCCTTCCGGGTGGATGTGGCTGACATGCCGCCCGGCACTGCCGCGCAGGCGCACCGACCAGCAGCCGCTGAGACGGAAGTTGCTGCGCTTGCGCCGCCACAGCGGGTGCAGGGCGTCGTCGGGCATGTGTGCAATGTACTCGGCGACCGGCTTGCGCACGGCCTCGAGGAATGCACGCAGCAGGGGATCGTTCTCGGCAGCGAGGGGGATTTCCACCTGGGTGCCGCCACGCACCGAGTTCACCAGTGGATGGGCAACCAGGCTGTGGCGCTCGCGCAGGCGCTGTGCCAGCGCCGCATTGAAGGCCTGCAGATCGGCGAAGCCCGGCGGCGGCTCCAGGGTCGACACCTGGCAGACCTGCGCGGGGTCGGCCAGCGCAGGCCAGGACGGATCATCGGCGAGCCTCAGGGCGGCCACGCGCAGTGCCCACGCAAACTGCCCCAGCGGCCGGGCGGCCACCAGCCAAGCCGTGTGATCCAGGGCGGCGGCGACATCGCTGGCGCCCAGCGCGACGATGGCGGCCTGCTCGCGCACCAGTGGCAACTCCCCGGCGAGCTCCAAGGCGCGCTTGATGGCTGACGCGGCTTCGTCCGCCCGGCCGCTCCCGGCACAGCGCGTGGCGAGCAGGGCGAGTAGCGCGGCGTCGTCCGGCCTCTGCCCCAGCCCCTCGCGCAACACGGTTTCGCCGTCGTCTTCGAAACCGGCGTTGGCCAGGCTGCTGGCCAGGGCCAAGCGCAGCGCGGCGTCGCCCGGTGAGGCGGCCAGGGCGGCCTTGAGGCCCGCGGCGAAATCACTGCGGCGTCCGGTCATCCATGCCAGGGCGGCCTGTTCCTGCAACAAGCGCACATGCCGCGGATGCCGCGCGATCGCACGGCCCAGCACTTCAAGGGCGCCAGCCCAGTCCCGCTGGGCTGATCGAAGCTGGGCGAGTGCCAGATGGGCTGCGGCGTCTTCCGGCCCGCCCAGCAAAGGTTGCAGGACCTGCCCTGCATCCCCATGTTGGCCCAGAGCCGTCAGGCGTTCCGCGCGGGCCAGTTGCAGCAACGGCAAGGCCTGCAGCGCCGCGCTGGCCCGGGACAGGACTCCGAGCCCGCCGGCTTCGTCACCGCAGGTCGCGAGCGCCTCCGACAGCAGCACATAGACGCTCGCATCGGCCTGTGCAGGCGGAATCCGCGCCAGCACGGCGATGGCATCCTCCGCGCGGTCGGATTCGAGGAACACACGCGCCAGTCCGACGCGCGCCTGCGGCAGGTCGGAAGCAGCGACGGCCTCCCGGTAGGCGGCCTCGGCGGCCACCGTGAAACCGCAACCGCGCAGCAGGTTGCCGAGGTTGTTGGCGTACTCGGCGCGCTGCCGTCCGGCCACGCCGGGGAGGGACAGGGAGCGGCGCATGAGGTCTTCCGCGCGGGACAGGTCGCCCTGCGCCCGCGCTACGAGGCCCGCCAGGTGCACGGCGGGCGCCCAGTCCGCCTGGGGGCCCGACAAGGTCGCGAGCAGGCGCGAGGCGTGGGCCGGATTGCCACGTGTCAGGGCCTGATGGGCCTCGGCCAGGGTCTGTCGCGGATCGCTTGCCATGATGCGGCCCGACTATAGCCGGTGGCGGTCTTTCCTTGCCCGGCCAAAAAAGCCTTTGCTAGCATCCGGCGCCATGCATTGCGATGTCACGATGAAGCACCTGGGGCCGGTCGATGTCACGCGGTTCAAGGCGCTGCTGGAACAGCAGCCCGAAAACCTCTGGGATGCCGATGCGTCCTTCCGCCAGCGGCTGGCGCCGGAGCGCAAGGTGCGCACCATCTACCTGCTGATGACGCTGGGCAGTCCTTACCATCCGACGAGCGCCATGAGCGGCTGGGAGCCGCTGGCCGAGGCCTTCGAGCCCATCGCCACGCGCATCGCCTCGTTCTACAGGCCCGGCCGCGTGGTCAACGCGCAGATCGCGCTGCTGGGCCCGGGTGACGACATCACGCCCCACCGCGATATCGGCCGGGTGCTCGAGGCCACGCACCGCGTGCACGTGCCCCTCGAAACCCACCAGGACGTGCGTTTCCTGGTCGATGGCATCGACCACAAGCTCGCCGTGGGCGAGGCCTACGAACTCGACAACATGCGCCCGCACAGCGTCCACAACGACTCGCCGGTGCGCCGCATCCACATCATCGTCGACTACTTCGAAGACCCGTCGCTGGCCTGGGCCCAGGCTTGACGATCCTTTCGCACCGCCATCGACTGGCCTTCATCGCCATCCCCAAGAGCGCGAGCCACAGCATCCGGTTCGCGCTGCGTGACCAGCTGGGTCCCGAAGACGAGGAGCAGGTCGCACTGTTCGTGCAACGGCGCATCGATCACCCCGTGTTTGCCGCGGACGGCCATGGGCACCAGACGGCCCGGCAGGTCCGTGATGCCCTGGGTGAAGCGCGCTGGCCGCAGTACTGCTCGTTCGCCGTGCTGCGCAATCCTTGGGAGCGCTTTGTCTCCTGCGTGGCCTTCATGATGCGCAACAACGGCTGGTTCGCCGATGACCCTCAAGGGGCGATGCGCCGCGTGCTGGAGTCGCCGCAACAGTTGTCACGCGTGCACTACTGGCCACAGTCGCGCTTCGTCTGCGATGACGACGGGCAGGTGATGGTCACGCGACTGCTGCGGGCAGAACAGTTGCAGGCAGGGTTCGATGAACTCTGCCACGCGACGGGGCTGGCGCCACGCGTGCTCGAGCAGCGCAACGCCTCGGAGCACCAGCATTACACCGCCTATTACGACGACGCGTTGCGCGGCGCCGTCGGTGCGCTCTATGCCGACGACATCGCCCGCTTCGGCTACGCCTACGGCGACTGAAGCAGCGACGCCGGCACGGCCGGGTAGGCCTCCAGCACATCGCCCAGCGCTGTCTTCAGCGGCCCGAGCCAGGCCTCGTAATGCCGCCAGTGTTCCACGCCGTCCTTGTAGATCGGCCGGCGCACCTGTTCCGAACTGGCCGTGCGCACCACGCGGTCGTTCTCGTAGAAACGCAGGCAGCGGCCGTCGAAGGGCAGGCCGCAGTAGTCCAGCAGCCGCCGCACTTCGGTTTCGGTGTCCTCGACCATGCGCTCGTAGAACACGCGGTGAACGCGGCCGGGCAGCACGGCGTCGAAGTGCGCCATGAGGGCGACGTAGTCGCGGTAGTAGCGTCCGATCTCCCCGAGGCCGTAGGAGAACAGCTGGCCCAGCGCGAAGTGCTGCTTGAAGTTCGAGAAGCATGAGGCCAGCGGATGGCGGCGCGCGTCGATGATCTTCGCGTTCGGCAGCATCAGGTGGATCAGGCCGATGTGCCCGAAGTTGTTGGGCATCTTGTCGATGAAGAACGGCCGGCCGAGCTTGCGGTGGATGCGCGTGGTGGCGAGGAAGCTCTCGCCCATGGCCCGGAACTCTTCCGGCGCCACCTCCGGCAGCAGGTGGATGTAGTCGCGCACCTCGTCGTCGACCTGGCGCTCCGACAGCTTGCGGGCAAGGCCAGTCACGTCGGGCAGTTCCATCGTGCCTTCCACGTCCGGATGGCTCGACAGGATCTGCTCGATGAGCGTGGAACCCGCCCGCGGCAGGCCGACGATGAAGATCGGGTCCGGTGCTGCGCAGCCGACGCCGCGGCGGGCTGCAAAAAATTCCCCTGTCAGGTACTGCTTGCAGCGCTCGACGTGGAAGGAGACATCCATCGGCGCATAACTGGAATCCAGCGAGCGCAGGCGGTTGCCTTCGGCATAGTGGCGGAAGGAGGCCTCATACTGCTTTGCATCCTCGTGGGCCTTGCCCAAGGCGAACTCGAAATGCAGCCGCTCGTCCGCGGTGAGATCGTCGCGCGCCAGGCCGGCGTCCATGGCGCTGATGTCTTCTGCCGTGAACTTCACGGTCTTGAGGTTGGCGAGGCTCCACCAGGCTTCCCCCAGCCGCGGGTCGTGGGCGATGGCACGGCGGTAGGCGGTCACGCTGTCGGCCTGCCGGCCGGCAGCCTTGAGCATGTGGCCATAACTCATCCACAGCTTGGGCTGGCTGGGATAGCGCGCCGTCAGGTCTGCGTACAGGTCGAGCGTGCGCAGATCCTCGCCGGTCTTGCTGAGGACTGCCGCCAGCAAGGCCTTGAAGGCGGGATTCTCCGGCTCACGCGCCAGTCCTGCCTCGACGTCGACCTGCGCCAATTCGGCGTTGCCCGCACGGTAGGCGGCCGCAGCGCGCGTGAAGCGTGCTCCTTGGTCATCCGGGTCCAGGGCCAGGACGCGGCCCAGCAGCGGAATGGCCTCGGTGTCGCGGCGTCGCCAGTAGGCCACCTCGCCCAGCAGCCGGCAGGCCTGCGCGTGGTCCGGGTGCCTGCGCTGGAATTCGCGCAGCAGGAATTCGGCCTCTGCGGATCGACCCGCCGCGAGGGTGGCCAGCGCACGCTGCAAGGGCAGCTCAGACGTCACGCGCTGCAGGTAGGCGGCCTCGGCCAGCCTCGCGCCGTCGAGGTCGCCCATGGCCGTCAGATGCCACGCCAGCTCGCGCCAGGCCGGGGCCAGCGCGGCATCCCGCCGTACGGCGCGCCGCAGCAGGGGCACCGCCTGCTCGCCCTTGCCAGCCAGGACCAGCACCTGGGCCAGCCGCCACAGGACTTCGCCTGAGCCGGTATCGGGGAGGGAGGCCAAGGCCTCAAGGCTGGACTCGGGCAGTGCGGCTTCAGTCTCGGTCACATCCATGGCCCGGAAGGATAGACCCGGCCGCCGCAGGCAAGGAAGGGCGTGCAGGCCGGTATCGTGATAGCGTCGCCGTGTTGCAGGACAAGGAGCGCGCGCATGTTGAAGCGGAGTGTTCGGGCACTGGTGTTGGGCTGTGGATTGGCCGTTGCGGCCTTGCCGCTCCAGGCTGCGGAAGAGGTGAAGCCTGCCGCCGAGGCCAAGGTCGACACCAAGGTGGAGGTCTCGAAGGCCACCGCAGAGGCGGCCTCCAAGATGACCTGCCGCACCGTCAAGCTCACCGGATCCAACCTGCGGACCCGCAAGATCTGCAGCACGCCGGATTCGCGTGACGGCTCCGGCGACTGGCTGCGTCAACAGCAGGATCGCGCCGGCCTGAATGCTTCGGCCGGGCTGAACACCGGGCAATAGCACGCTGCGTTGCTGGGCCGCAGGGCCCGCAGGCGCTTGAATTCCGCGCCGCAGGTGATGAACTTGCGGCGCAACTGGCTCAGAACAGCCGCCAACACTGCCGCAGCGGCAACGGGCTTCGGCAGGGAGAGGTCCGCATGGCAGTCGTAGCCACGCGCGCGGCCACACCGGGCGACTTCGCGGGCGCCCCGACGCTGGACACGGTCACCAGGTATTGTGGTCCGGGACGGTCCCAGCGCTGCTTTATGGAATAGCAATTGACGCACTGGTGGCGCAGCCCATCTTGACGACGGCTACCCGTGGATCCACGCAGCTTGCGGGGACGGGGGACTCAGACAAAATCAACCTATTTACAAAACGCAAAGGATATTTCTCGGACCCCACCCATATGGGGGTCGTTTATGCGGCGCAACAACATCAGTCTCCCCCCACGCCCTACTTCCCAGGGACGGAGGAGCATTCATGACCATCGCCATCAATCTGTCGACGCTCGATATTGACTTCATCCGGGCCCAGCTGACCTTGCCCGGCAACATGCCACTGCTCGCGATCGACAATACCGGCATCCGTGACGTCCAGGGAACTAGCAACAATGTGTTCAATCCGACCTGGGGTGCTGCGGACCAGTTCTTCCCGCGCCTCACGGTCGCAAACTATGGGCAGGCTCAGGGCACGTTCACGATGGGTCCGCAGGGACAGATCGTCGTTGATCCAACAGCCACAGCCTACTCTGTTCGCGGGGTCAACCTCGTCGACGCGAATCCGCGTCTCATCAGCAACCTGGTGGCGGACCAAAGCGTTGAAGCGCTTCGCGAACTAGGGCTCGTCACGTCGAACGACGCGACCATTGCTCATGCGCAGGCGGAGCTCGCCGTGCAGGACGATCCGCTGAACCTGACGGGTGCGCGCATTTCGCCGTTGACCGGCTCCGTCAACCCGCTGCCCTTCAGCGGCTTCATGACATTGGTGGGCCAGTTCTTTGACCATGGCCTGGACTTCGTCCACAAGGGTCAGGACGGCATGGTCCTCATCCCGCTGCTGCCGGGCGACCCGCTCTACCAGGAAGGCAGCTCCTTCAATTTCATGATGGCTTCGCGTACCAACATGGTGGACGGCGAGAGCGTCAACACGGTTTCGCCGTTCATCGACCTCAGCCAGTCCTATGGCTCGCAGGCCAGCCATACGGCATTCCTGCGTGAGTACGATGCCAGCGGCGCAACGACGGGACGTCTCGTCAGCGGTGGTGGCGATTCGATCAGCGTCCTCAGTGGCCCGTTGGATGGAATGGCCACCTGGTGGGACATCAAGCAGAATGCTGCGCGGATCGGTATCACTCTCCACGACATCAACCTTAATGACATCCCTGCTGTCCGCCTGAATGCCGACGGCAGCGTGTGGCTTGACGCCAGCGGCAAGGCCTGGCTTGTCGCCAAGGGTACGGATGGCACGACCTTCTATGTGCAGGACAGCCATATCGGTTCCAACACGGTTGTGCTGCAACTGGATGAAGAGACGGGACAGACCATCGCGCTGAGCGGCGCAACCACCCCCACGCTCGCGGCGGCCCTCGCCGACATCAAACTGGAGACCATCGGCCACGCGTTCCTGGACGACATGGCGCACGGAACCGGTCCGAATGCCTCCAATACCAATGAAGTCGGCGACATCATTTCCACGCTGACCAAGACCGAGTACATGGAGGACGGTGTCACAATCCGCTACCAAGGAACCGTGTCGGACCTGGTCAACCAGCATTTCATCGCCGGCGATGGTCGCTCCAATGAGAACATCGGTCTCACAGCAATCCATGATGTTTTCCACTCCGAGCACAACCGGATTCTGGTGGACATCAAGGCGATGGTGCTCGGCGGCACCGACAGCAAGGGTGTGACCTGGGAAGCCCGTGCCGATGCCGCGCAATGGACAAACGAGCAGTTCTTCCAGGCGGCGAAGCTGGTCACCGAGATGGAATACCAGCACATGATCTTCGGCGAGTTCGTGCGCAAGTTCAGTCCGAACATTGATGCCTTCGCCGGCTACGATGTCACGCTGGATGCCTCGATTTCGGCTGAGTTCGCCCATGCGGTCTACCGCTTTGGCCACTCCATGCTCACGGAGACGGTGGACCTGCGGGAAGTGACTGCCGACGGCAAGGCTGGCGCCGACATCTCCATTCTGCTGTTCGACGCCTTCCTCAACCCGACGGCTTACGCGCATGACACGGCTGGCCAAGTGGCGCTCGGCATGTCGCAGCAGGTGGGTTATGCGATCGACGAGTGGGTGACCGATGCGCTACGCAACAACCTGGTGGGCCTCCCGCTTGACTTGGCTACCCTTAACATGGTTCGCGGTCGTGATGCCGGCGCTGCGACGCTCAACCAGGTCCGTACGGAGCTCTTCCAGCAGACGGGACTGACCACGCTCAAGCCCTACAACAGCTGGGACGAATTCGGGCTCAACCTGCTGCATCCCGAGTCGCTCAAGAATTTCATCATGGCGTACTCACGTGATGCGATTCTGACGCAGTTCGGCGTGCACCCGACCATCGGCGGTGCGTCGCTGTCGGATTGGTCGGCCCTGCAGATGTCGGATCCGGCGGCCTATGCTGCTGCGCTGGCGGCGGCAGCGGAGCTGGCGCTCAACGATGCCACATACATGACCGGCGGCAACGCCGATTACCAGAAGATCGACCTGTGGCTGGGAGGGCTGGCAGAGCAGAAAGTGGCTGGCGGCATGCTTGGCTCGACTTTCGACTTCATCTTCGCCACCCAGATGATCAAGTTGCAGAACGGCGACCGGTTCTACTACCTGGACCGCCTCGCCGGCACGAACCTTCTGGCGGAGATCGAGGGCCAGTTGATGTCGGACCTTGTGATGCGCAATACAGGCACCAAGCACCTGTATTCCGACATCTTTTCGGTGCCGGACGCCTATGTTGAGATCTCCGCTACGACCACGACTTTTGCCACGGCCACGCAGATGGCCAATGCCAGCCGGGCGGGCTGGTACCAGGGTACTTTCTATGGCAACAGTGGCAACTACCTTGATGCGCGTGGTGTCACCAGCCCGAATGGGCGCGGCAACGCCTCCGAGATGATCGGCGGCACCGATAATGCCGAGGCCATCAACAGCATGGGTGGAAACGACACCGTCTGGGCTGACGGTGGCAATGACACAGTGGAGGGCGGCAACGGAAACGATTTCCTGCACGGTGGCGAGGGCAACGACGTCGTGGCTGACTCGCAGGGCGATGATCTCCTGTGGGGCGACGGTGGCAACGACGTCGTAAACGGCGGCGTCGGTGTTGACCAGGTGTTCGGCGGCGACGGCAACGACACTGTTTACGGCGGATCAGGTGGCGATGTCGTCGATGGTGGGGACGGTGACGACACCATGTTTGGTGACACCGGGGCCCTCAGCAACGGTGTACTGGACGCCAACGGTGGTGATGACGTCATGGCGGGTGGCGGCGGCAACGACATCCTTTTCGGAGGTGGCGGCGCAGACGGCCTCGACGGTGGCGAGGGTAATGACACACTTGTGGGTGGTGGCGGAGCCGATGGCATGATCGGCTGGGACGGCGACGACCTCATTGTGATGGACGAAGGTGACACCGGCTTCAACAACACTATTGACGGTGGTCTTGGCTTCGACGTGGTGGATTATTCAGCCAGCAAGGGTCAGGGAACTGGCCCGGACGGCCGCGTCAGGGGCATCGACATCAATCTGAGCAATCTTGGTCCCGCGGTCGCCCCCGTGGGCGTGCAGATTCCTGACAGTTTCCTGGCTGTGGAGTCGGCCATCGGTTCGGACTTCGATGACATCATCATCGGCGGCCCTGCGGTGGTCACGGACCAGGCTGGAGTGCCGGTCTTCCGGACAGATGCTGCCGGCAATCCGCTCCCGGTCATCGATCCCGTCACCGGGCAGGCAGTGGTGGACCCGCTGACAGGTTTGCCTGTGTTCCAGAACATTCCGATGAATTTCACGCTGAGTGCTGGCGCCGGCAACGATACGCTCGGCGGCGGACCTGGCGATGATGTACTTGAGGGCGGCGACGGCACTGATGTCGTGACCTATGCGGCGGCGACTGCCGGCGTTACGGTAAACCTTGCTACGTTGACGGCACAAAATACGGTCGGTGCGGGCATTGACACCCTGTCAGGAATAGAGGGTGTCGTTGGCACGACATTCGCCGACAATATCAGTGGCGACGCTGGCAGCAACTACATCGACGGCGGTGCCGGTGCTGTCAATGATGTTCTTGCTGGTGGCGCCGGTGTGGACACGCTGTCGTATGCCTCTGCCGGCGCGGGCGTGACGGTCACTTTGGGTGCTGCAAATCCGCAGAACACCATTGGTGCCGGTAGCGATACGGTCACCGGGTTTGAAAACCTGGTGGGTTCGGCGTTCAATGACACGCTCAGTGGCGATGGCAACGCCAACGTCCTCGAGGGCGGTCTCGGCAACGATGTCATCAATGGCCAGGGCGGCACGGACACAGTGAGCTATTCACGGGCCACAAGCTCCGTCGTGGCTTCGCTGGCCGTGACGACGGCGCAGAACACCGGAGGGGCCGGTATCGACACCATTACCAACGTCGAGAACCTGACGGGCTCCGGCTATGGTGACCGTTTGACGGGCAGCGGCGGCAACAACGTCATTGACGGTGGCGCCGGCATGGACAACCTGGTGGGTGGTGGTGGCAACGACACCATCATCGGCGGTGCCGGCAACGACACGATCGACGGCGGCACAGGCACAGACGTGTTCTCACTCTCCGGAAGCCGTTCTGATTACTCGATCACGAGCAGCCGTACGGGCACGCGCACATTTGTCTTCCTTACGAACAAGATCACCGGTGAAGTGGATCAGATCACTGGCATAGAGCAGTTGCAGTTTGTCGATGGCCTGGTCGGGCTGCCGACCGTGCTGACAGCCAATGCGGACAACTACGCAGGTACGGCGGGCAACGACTTCGTCTTTGGAGGGGCCTCAAACGATACCCTCAACGGCGCAGCGGGCAATGATGCACTGGAGGGCGATGCCGGGAATGACAGCCTGCTGGGTGGAGACGGTGACGACACGTTGGCGGGCGGGTCTGGCAATGACCTGATCAACGGTGGCAACGGCTTTGACACTGCGGTGTTCAGCGGCAATCTTGCAGATTATACGGTCACCACCAATACCCAGACCGGCGTTACGACAGTTGTGGACAACCGGGTTGGTGGTGACGGCACTGATTCAGTGCAGTTGGTCGAGTCGCTGCGGTTTGCCGACCAGTCGTATTCCATGCCGACGTACCTTACGGCCAATGCCGACAACTATGCCGGTGGCGCCGGGGACGAGGTGATCTACGGCCTGGCGGGCAACGACACGATCAGCGGTGGCGCTGGCAACGATCTCATGGAAGGTGGGGAAGGCAATGACAGCCTCAACGGAGGCGCGGGTTCGGACAGCATGGTCGGCGGACTGGGCAATGACGTCTACGTTGTAGACGAGGCGGGAGACGCTGTCGTCGAGGACGCCGGCGCGGGAACCGACACGGTCAACAGTTCCGTGAGCTACTCGCTGGCCGTCAATGTCGAGAATCTGACGCTGACCGGGACGGGTGCCATCAACGGAGCCGGCAACGCGCTCGACAACGTCATTACCGGCAATACGGGAGACAATCTACTGACGGGTGGTCTGGGCAACGATACCTTGGTTGGCGGCAACGGTATCGATGTGGCCCTGTATGCCGGTCTTCGGTCTGCCTACACGGTTGTCGTCGATACGACTACCGGCAACGTTACGGTCACTGGTGCCGAGGGTACGGACGTGCTCACCGGCATGGAGCAGATCCAGTTTGTGGACGGCGTCGTGACCGTGCCGGTGATGCTGACGGCCGCGGCCAACAACTATGCCGGCACCTTGGGTAACGATTCCGTCTATGGGCTTGCTGGTAACGATACGCTCAACGGCTCTGACGGGGATGATTACCTGGACGGCGGTGCTGGCGCAGACCGCTTGTTGGGCGGTAATGGCAACGACACCATGGTCAGCGACCTCGGCAATGACATCATCACTGGTGGGGCCGGAACCGACACGGTCAGCTATGTCGGCATCTCGAACTCGGTGACCGTCAATCTGGGCACGACAGCTGCGCAGAACACGGGTGGCGGTGGTCGGGACACCATCACCAGCACGGAGAACGTCATTGGCGGCAGCGCCAACGACACCCTCACCGGTAATACCGGCAACAACGTCCTGGAAGGTGGGGCGGGCAACGACGCGCTCAACGGGGGGACGGGCAACGACACGCTGGTGGGCGGAGCGGGAACCGACATTCTCAACGGTGGCACCGGGTTGGATACTTTCGTGTTCGATGTTGATCCCACGCAGGCGGCCAACCGCGACTCCATCAATGGGTTTGTCGTGGCCGATGACACCATCCAGTTGAGCCAGGCGGCTTTCTCTGCCTTGTCGGCACTGGGCACCTTGGACGCGGGATCTTTCGTGCTGGGTACAGCGGCTGCCGATGCCGATGACCGCATCATCTTCAACAGCGCCAGCGGTGCGTTGATGTATGACGCGGACGGCTCGGGTGCGGGCGTGGCAGTGCAATTCGCGACGCTGACGGGCGTCACGGGTACGCTGACCTTCGCCGATTTCGTGGTGATCGGATGAGCCGTGGCGGCGATGGAGTCGGGCAGGGATGCCTGACTCCGCGCCGCGCCGGTGGTGGCTGCTGCCGCCTGAAATGGCGGCAGCGGCGCTTCAGTACCGGTCCGCGGCGTCTGCGTTGCCGTGCGTGTAGCTGTCCGCCGGATAGGGCAGCATGGTCGCGTTCCAGTCCAGCCAGGCCTGTTTCAGCGCGGCAAACCGCGCCGGTTCCTTCATCTTGTAGTCGGAACGCTCACGAGGATCCACGGCAAGATTGAAGAGCCACTCCTTGCCGCCCAGTTGCAGGTATTTCCAGTCGCCGTCGCGCAGGGCCGCCTGCGCGGCCGCCTTGTAGCGCCAGAACAGCCGGCGGGGCTGGGCAGGTGCCTGGTCCACCACCTGCGACAAGAGGTTCAGTCCATCGCTGGGCCAGGCCGGGTCCGGTGCCGTGCCGGCGGCTGCGAGCAGCGTGGGCAGCCAGTCCATCGAGATGTTCACCTGGTCGCTGATGCTGCCGGCGCGTACCCGTGCCGGCCAGCGCAGGAAGAACGGCACGCGGATCCCGCCCTCGAGCAACTCGGTCTTCTGGCCGCTGAAAGGCCAGGTGTCTGAAAAGCGTTCACCGCCGTTGTCGCTGGTGAAGATCACGATCGTGTCCTGCGCCATGCCGGCCTCGTCCAGGGCCCTGAGCACGCGGCCGATGCCGGCATCCATGGCCGCGATCATGCGGTGGTAAGTCTGCAGGCTGCCGCCGTCCTTGTGCTGCAGGTCGCCGAGCGTGTCGGCGACCGCTTTGTCCTCCGGTCCTTCCCAGGGCCAGTGCGGCGCGGTGTAGTGCAGGCTCAGGAACAGCGGGCGCCCGTCGGCTGTGCTGCGTCCCACCTCGCGCACTGCGCGATCAGACAGCAGATCCGTGAGGTAGCCGATGTCTCCCGCAGGCGTGTCGCCGTCGAGCAGGGCGCCGTGCTGCGGACGGCCTGGTGTCTGGCCAGGCTGGTGGCGGAAGTAGTCCATGCCACCGGGCGTGAACCCATAGAAGCTGTCGTAGCCGTGCTTCAGCGGGCTGAATTGCGCAGTGTCACCCAGATGCCATTTGCCGACCAGCGCAGTGCGATAGCCGGCCTTCTTCAGCAGCGACGGCAGGGTGGGGTGCGAGGGATCCAGCCCGACGTCTGTCCGGCCGGCCAGCGGCTCCTCCAGCCCGGCGCGCAGCCGGTACTGGTAGCGCCCCGTGATCAGGCCGGTACGCGTCGCCGAACACACGGCCGAGTTGGCATAGGACTGGCGCAGGAACAGCCCTTCGCGCGCGATGCGGTCGATGTTGGGCGTGGCCAGCCCGCGCAGTCCGGTGATGCCGGTGTCCGCGTAGCCCAGGTCGTCGGCCATGATCCACAGGATGTTCGGTCGGCCCGGTGGCGTCGCGGCGGGCAACCAAGGCGACAGGCTGGCGGCCAGACCGGTGGCAGCGCCCGCAGCCAGCAGCCTGCGGCGATCGATGGACGTTTCCCTGTGCTTCATGTCGGCTCTCCATAATGGAAAACAGAGCGGACGGCGTGGCCCTCGATCTGTGCGGCACGTCCGCACAGGCGCAGGTCGGCCAGCACGATCACCCGCGCCACTTCATGGCCTGACAGGGTGCAGAGCTGCGCGGCCGCCTGCAGCGTGCCGCCGGTGGCGAACACGTCATCGACCAGCAGCAGGCGGCCCCGGCCGTGGTGCATTTCGAGCGTGGCCTCGCCATATTCCAGCGCGTAGGACAACTGCTGCACCGGCGGCGGCAGCTTGCCGGCCTTGCGGATCGGCACGAAACCGAGCCGGCGGCGAGCGGCGATGCCTGCGCCGAGCACGAAGCCACGCGCGTCGACGCCTGCGACGGCGTCGATCCCGCGCCATTCGGCCTCGGTGAGCAGTCCTTCCAAGGCATCCAGCGTCTCCGGGAAGTGGTGCCGCAGCAGCGGACTGAAATCGCGGAACAGGATCCCCGGTTCGGGAAAATCCCGGGTCTCGATGATGTGCTGCTTGAGGTCGGTCATGGCACTTCTCCGGCGTAAGGCACGCCCTGCCCCAGGCAGAGCGTACAACGAGGATGCCTGGGCAGGATGGTGTGGCCCAGGGCCCTGGCGAGATCCTCGCCAAGGTCCAATGTCCCGGTGTCGTCGACCAGCGGGCAGGGCAGCAACTGCAGCCCTGCCGGGCGCAGTACCAGCATCCGGCCGCGTGTGCATGAGGCCGCGCAGGGTGGGTCCACGCGGGCCTGCGCGTCGTTGACGACCGTTGCGGCTGCCGCACCAGGCGGGCCCAGGTCCGGCAGCGCGACGATGGGCAAGGTGTCCGGCAGGCGCAGTTTGCGCAGCAGCTGGCGGAAGCGCTGGGTGATGGCCTCGCGGTCTTCGTCCGGCTTCGATTGCCGCGTGACGCCGACGGCGAAGCCGGCCTCGTGCAGCCGTTGCAGCCCCTCAAGGGCCTTGCGGAAGTTCTTCAGGCCGCGTCCGGCGTCGTGCAGGGCCTCGTCCGGGTGGTCGATGCTGACGCGCAGCTGCAGCGTGTGCGCTTGCCCGTGCCACAGGGCCAGATGCTGTGGTCGACGGATCAGCGGTGCGAGGCCGTTGGTGAGGATGAGGCAGGGCGCCAGCGCCAAGGCCTCGCGCACCAGCGGCACGATTTCGCGGTGGATCAGGGGCTCGCCGCCGGTGAAGCCGAAGCGCTCCACGCCCAGGCGGGCCGCTTCGCGCAGGTAGGGCAGCACCTGGGCCGCCGCCGGGGCGGGCAGTCGCCGGTCCCCGGGGCTGGAGCCCTCATGGCAGAACGGGCAGCTGAGGTTGCAGCTGCTGCCGGTGTGGATCCACAGCTCGCGGAACCGCGCCAGCCGTTGCGGGGGCAGGGTGTGCACCACGGCCCTCGCGCGCCTAGCGGTGACGCATCAGCCGCGCCTTGTCGCGCTGCCAATCGCGGTCTTTCTCGCTCGCACGCTTGTCGTGCTGCTTCTTGCCCTTGGCCAGGCCGACGCGCAACTTGGCGCGCCCGTTCTTCCAGTAAAGCTCCAGCGGCACCAGCGTGTAGCCCTCCCGCTCCACCGCGCCGACCAGGCGGTCGAGCTCCGCCCGGTTCAGCAGCAGCTTGCGGGTGCGGACCGGGTCGGCCACGTAGTGCGAGGAGGCCGCTGGCAGCGGAGAGATGTGGGCACCGAAAAGGTAGGCCTCGCCCTTGCGGATGAAAACGTAGGCTTCGGCCAGCTGCGCCCGGCCTGCACGCATGGACTTCACTTCCCAGCCCTGCAGGGCAAGGCCCGCTTCGTAGCGTTCCTCGATGAAGTACTCGTGGCGCGCCTTGCGGTTCTCCGCGATCAGTGCTGGCGCCGGCTTGTCCTTGGGTTTGTTCACGGCTGCATTGTAGCCTTGAGTGCCCTCCGGGCATGCCGGACAATCCGCGGATGAAGCAGGTCAAGCGCACCGCCTTGCTGCCGGTCGGGCCCGAGCCGCTCTTCGCGCTCATCAACGACGTGGCGCGGTATCCGGAGTTTCTCCCGGGCTGCATCGGCGCCGAGGTCCTCTCGCATGACGAGGGCGGCATGCTGGCGCGCCTGCAGGTCAAACGCAGCCTGTTCCACGGCAGCTTCACGACCCGCAACCGGCTCGAGCCCCCGCACACGGTCCACATGGACCTGGTGGAAGGGCCGTTCCGGCGTCTCCGCGGGACCTGGCACCTGCAGCCGGTCCTGGCCCCTTCGGGCCAGGCTTTGGGCACGCGGGTGGAATTGCGGGTGGAGTTCGAGTTGCCCGCCGCATTGCAGCTGCTGCTGGGTCCGGTGCTCGAACCCGCCGTCACCGCCGTGATGGATGCTTTCGTGCGGCGTGCGACAGCAACCCCTGCAGGGGCGTGAGGATCAGAAGCCGGCGCCGGCGCCGATGTGCGGAGCCTTGCCCGTATCGGGCCCATGGACCATGCGCGCGACCTTGTCGTCTTCGAAGTACACCGTGAGGCGGCGCGAGTCCGGGAACTCCAGCTTGCGGTCCTGCAGGTAGTACAGGTAATCCCAGCGGTCGCGGTCGAAGCCGTTGGGCACCATCGGCGTGCCGAGCAGGAAAGCCACCTGCGAGCGCGTCATGCCGGTTTCCAGCTGGCTGACCTGCTTTTCATCGAGGAAGTTGCCCTGGCGGATGGCCATGCGGTAGACGCAGCCACTCGCGGCCATCATCAGGCCAAGACCGAGGGCGAGGGCAGGAAGGGCACTGCGCAGCATGGGTCGCATGGGAATCCGTGCGTGGGTAAACTGCGCCATCATAAGCGTTGGCTGGCGGGAGCGCACGGATATGGAAGGCAGCGATCTGCGCAAGGCAGGCTTGAAGGTCACCTTGCCCCGTCTGAAGATCCTCGAGATCCTCGAAGGCGGGGGGCCCCGCCACAAGTCGGCCGAAGACATCTACCGCGCGCTCATCGAGTCGCGGGAAGACATCGGTCTCGCCACGGTCTACCGCGTGCTGACGCAGTTCGAGGCCGCGGGCCTGGTCAGCCGCCACCACTTCGAGAACGGCATGGCCGTGTTCGAGCTCAACGAAGGCTCCCACCACGACCACATCGTCTGTCTGGACTGCGGCCGGGTCGAGGAATTCGTCGATGCCGAGATCGAGGCGCTGCAGCAGCGCGCCGCCGAGCGCCTGGGTTTCGACATCCAGGACCACTCACTGATCCTGCAGGGCCGCTGCCGCCGTCGTCCTTGCCCCTACGCCACCCCTGCCGCGCCACCGCCGGGCACGGCGAACCGCTAGTCAGCGGCTGCGCCCCGGGGCGGGCCGCTCCAGCATCTCGCGTGCATGGGCGCGCGCCGTCTCGGTGAGCGGCGTGCCCCCCAGCATGCGTGCCACTTCGGCCACGCGTTCCTCGCCCTCGAGACGGCGTATCGCCGTACGCGTGCGACCCTTCTGCGTCTGCTTGCTCACCTGCAGATGGCAGTCACCCTGGGCGGCGACCTGCGGCAGGTGGGTGACGCAGAGCACCTGCGCGCGGGCACCCAGGGCGCGCAGTTCGCCGCCGACGATGCCGGCCACCGCGCCGCCGATCCCCGAGTCGACCTCGTCGAACACCATGCAGCGCTGCTCGTCGGCGGCGCAGGCCACCTGTATGGCCAACGACAGGCGCGAGAGTTCTCCGCCGGACGCGACCTTGCCCAATGGCCTCAGCGGCTGCCCGGCATTGGCCGTGACCTCGAAACCGATCTGGTCCGTGCCTTCGGGGCGCGGCGTGGCCCCGGCTTCGGCTGCGACCAGCACCGCAAAGCGGCCACCCTTCATGCCCAGTGCCTGCATGCGTCGGGTGATGTCTTCGCCCAGGCGCAGCGCGGCGGCGGCGCGCGCCGCGGACAGCGTCGCGGCGGCTTCGCGGAACGCGGCCAGTGCAGTGGCCACCTGCCGGCGCAGCATGCCGGTGTCTTCGTCCAACGTCGCGAGGCCGGCCAGCTCGGCACGCAGCACGTCCAGCCGCTCCGGCAAGCCGTCCGGCTCGATCCGGTGCTTGCGTGCCAGGGTTTCGCAGGCGGCCAGCCGCTGTTGCACTTCGGCCTGGCGCGCCGGGTCCATCTCCAGGCCGTCCGCATAACGCGAGAGCTCGCGGGCGGCTTCGGCCACCTGCACGGCCGCTTCCTCAAGCAAGGCCAGAGGGGCGTCAAGGGCAGGGTCGAACTGCCGCAGGCCGCGCAGCAGTTGCCCGGCCTGCACGATGGCGCGGTGGGCCGCGGCATCGTCTTCATAAAGCAGCTGTGCCGCCGCCTGCGCGCCTTCGAGCAGGCGCCCACGGTGCGCCAGCCGCTGGCCCTCGGCGGCCAAGGCCGCGTATTCCCCCGGTTGTGGGGCGAGGGCGTCCAGCTCGCCCACCTGGAAACGCAGGTACTCCAGCCGCGCCTCGCGGTCGCCGGCGCGGGCCTCGAGCTCTGCAAGCTGACTGGCCGACAGGTTCCAGGACTTCCAGGCCTGACGCACGGCATCAAGCAGCGCCTCGTGCCGTCCGTAGTCGTCGAGCAGGGCCCGCTGCGCCGCAGGACGCACCAAGGCCTGGAATTCGTGTTGCCCGTGGATGTCGACCAGCTCGCCGACGATCTCGCGCAGGCTTTGCAGCGGCACGGCCTGCCCGCCGAGCCAGGCGCGCGAGCGGCCATCGGGTGTGACCACGCGCCGCACCAGCAGTTCGTGCTCCTCGACGGGGATGTCGAGTTCGGCCAGGCGCCCCGCCAGTGAGGCCGGAGCCTTGCGCAGGTCGAAGGTGGCAGCGATCTCGGCGCGCTCCGCACCCGCCCGGACCACGTCGGCACCGGCGCGTGCGCCCGCCACCAGGGTGAGGGCGTCAACCACGATCGACTTGCCGGCGCCGGTCTCGCCGGTCAGGGTTGTCATCCCCGCGTCGAAGTCCAGTTCCACGGCCTCGACGATGGCGAAATCGCGGATCTGCAGATGGGTCAGCATGCGGTCCTCATTGGCCGTTGCCGGCACGGCCCCAGCTGAGCTTGCCGCGCAGCAGCCGGAAATAGTCGTAACCGGGCGGATGCAGCAGGGTCAGGCGTGCCGGGGAGGGCAGGATGTGCAGTTCGTCGCCCGGCACCAGCTCGCCCATCACCACACCGTCGCAGGTGATCTGCGCGCGCGTGCCAGGCCGCGGCTGCAGGCGGATCATGATCCGCGAGCTCCGCGACACGACCACCGGCCGGTCCGACAGCGTGTGCGGGCAGATGGGAACCACCACCAGCACGTCGAGACCGGGCTCGACGATCGGGCCGCCACAAGACAGGGCGTAGGCCGTCGAGCCGGTGGCACTGGCCACGACCAGCCCGTCGCCGCCATGGCTGTTGACGAAGCGGCCATTGATGAAGGTTTCGAAGTCGAGGATGCGACCCGTTTCCCATTTCGACAGCACGACGTCATTCAGGGCCAGTTGGCCGCGGCGGCTGCCGTCGGCGCCGCGCACCTCGGCCTGCAGCAGCGCGCGGTGATCCTGCTCGCAGCGGTCCTCCAGCGCGGCGTCGAGCACCTGCAGCATGTCGGCGGGCATGACGTCGGTGAGGAAGCCGAGTCGGCCCCGGTTGATGCCCAGCAGCGGCACGCCGGCGGCGCCGAGCAAACGCGCCGCGTACAGCAGCGAGCCATCACCGCCGATGACGATGCCCAGTTCCGCCCTGGCGGCCAAGCTGCTGTCGTCGAGGGCCTCGACGCCGGGCGGGGCGCCGGCAGCAGAGGCCTGCACGAGCACGGCCAGCCCGCGCGCGCGCAGCGCCGGCACCAGCAGGGCCGCCGGCTCGGCCACGCGGGCATCGTCGAAACGGCCCAACAGGGCACAAGTCCGGTAGTTCGCCATGCGCACTTTCTAGCACACCGCTGCCGCATGCCGCATCGCAGGTCGCGGCTTGTTTTGCGCCCGCGACAGCCAAATTGGCGCCACGCACCAGACCCGGGCGGCTTGACGCAAGCCGAGTGCGGGCGCTAGCTTCGGTGGGTTATCACGATCCAACACATGAGCCAGGACGCCCGCGACGACAGCCCCCTTGGTGAACGCGCCCAGCTGCTGCTGCGCGTGCTTGTAGAGAGCTACATCCGCGATGGTCAGCCGGTCGGCTCCCGCAGCCTGTCACGCGACTCCGGGCTCAACCTCAGCGCGGCCACCGTGCGCAACGTCATGGCGGACCTCGAGGAAGGGGGCTTCGTCGCCTCGCCACATACCTCGGCCGGGCGCATTCCCACCCCCAAGGGCTACCGCTTCTTCGTCGACACGCTGCTGCGCGTGAGGCCACTGGAAGATGCGGCCGCCGCCGAGATCCGCCAGCGGCTGGGTCCGGGCGACGACCCGCGGGCCTTGGTCGCGGCGGCGTCGCGGCTGCTGTCGAGCATCACGCAGATGGCCGGGCTGGTCACGCTGCCCAACACGCAGTCGGCCTCGGTCACGCAGATCGAGTTCCTGCCACTGTCGGAAAATCGTGTGCTGGCCATCCTGGTGTTCGACGACCGCGAGGTGCAGAACCGCATCCTCCACCTTGAGAAGCCGGTGCCGGCCGCCGACCTGCGGCAGGCGGCAGGCCTGCTCACCGAACGCTTGCGCGGACGGACCGTGGAGCAGGCCCGGCAGGCCTTGCTCGATGAGTTGTCGGCCACGCGTGAGAGCCTGAACCAAGGGATGAGCGCCGCCATCCAGGTGGCCCGCCAGCTGTTGCCGGAGGAGCGTCCGGCCACCGGCATGGAATACGTGATCGCGGGCGAGACGAACCTCATGGGCTTCGCCGAGCTCTCGAGTGTCGACAAGCTGCGGCGGTTGTTCGAGGCCTTCAACGAAAAGCGCGACCTGCTGAACCTGCTGGACCTGAGCCTGAAGGGCGAGGGCGTGCAGATCTTCATCGGCCAGGAATCCGGCTACCAGGTCCTCGACGATTGCAGTGTCGTCACCGCCCCCTACACCACAGACACCGGCGCCATCGGCGTGCTCGGCGTCATCGGCCCGACCCGCATGGCTTACGAACGTGTGATCCCTGTCGTGGACCTGACCGCCAGGTTGCTCGGCTCTGCATTGAATTCGCGCCGCTAGGCCCCATACTTCGCGCGAGCCGGCGCCTGGGTAGGCGCCGTTGCGCACCGGAGCCGCCTGGAGGACTGCATGGCCGACGAAAATCCCGCCGAAATGACCGATGCCGAAGCAGTGGTGACGACGGTCCTGCCGGATGATGTGGCTGCCGCCAGTGAACTTGAGCAATTGCGCTTGGCGCTGCTGGCCACCGAGGACCAGCTCCGCCAGGCCCGCGAACAGACGCTGAGGGCGGTGGCCGAGCAGGAGAACGTGCGTCGGCGGGCCGCCCGCGACGTCGAGCAGGCCCACAAGTTCGCGGTGGAGAAGCTGGCCACGGAACTTCTCGAAGTGCGCGACAGCCTCGAGCTTGCGGTCGCCAATGGCGGCCGCGGGGACACCACGGCCCTGCTGGCCGGGCAGGAGGCCACGCTCAAGCTGTTGTCGCGGGCGTTCGACAAGTTCGCCATCCTGCCGCTGGATCCGGTCGGCGCGCCGTTCAACCCGGAGCAGCACGAGGCCATGGTCATGCAGGTGTCGGAGACCGCCGAGCCCGGCTCGGTGTTGGCGGTGGTGCAGCGGGGCTATGTGCTCAACGGCCGCCTGCTGCGGCCGGCACGGGTCGTGGTGGCGCGCGCACCCGACGCCTAGGCACTTGCCGCAGGGGCGGCCCGGGACTTGAAAATCGCCGTCACGGCACCCAGATCGCCCCCATCCAGTCATTCACTTCCACTTTCCGGGGATCAACCACATGGCAAAGGTAATCGGCATCGACCTGGGCACGACCAACTCCTGCGTCGCGGTCATGGAGGGCGGCAAGCCCCGCGTCATCGAGAACAGCGAGGGTGACCGCACCACGCCGTCGATCGTCGCCTTCACCAAGGACAACGAAGTGGTGGTCGGCCAGTCTGCCAAGCGTCAGGCGGTCACCAACCCGAAGAACACACTGTTTGCGGTCAAGCGCCTGATCGGCCGCAAGTTCAAGGACGACGTCGTTCAGAAAGACGTCGACATGGTGCCCTACAAGATCGTGGCCGCCGACAATGGCGACGCCTGGGTCGAGGCGCAGGGCAAGAACATGGCCCCGCCGGAGGTGTCGGCGCGCGTGCTGGCCAAGATGAAGAAGACCGCCGAGGATTATCTCGGTGAGCCGGTCACCGAGGCCGTCATCACGGTGCCCGCCTACTTCAACGATTCGCAGCGCCAGGCCACCAAGGATGCCGGGCGCATCGCGGGCCTCAACGTCAAGCGCATCATCAACGAGCCCACCGCGGCGGCGCTGGCCTACGGCCTCGACAAGTCCGGCGGCGACCGCAAGATCGCCGTCTACGACCTGGGCGGCGGCACCTTCGACGTCTCAATCATCGAGATCGCCGAGATCGACGGCGAGCGCCAGTTCGAGGTGCTTTCCACCAACGGCGACACTTTCCTCGGCGGCGAGGACTTCGACCTGCGCATCATCACCTTCCTCGCCGAGGAATTCCTCAAGGAATCCGGCGTCGATGTCCGCAAGGACCCGCTGGCGATGCAGCGTCTGAAGGAGGCGGCCGAAAAGGCGAAGATCGAGCTCTCCTCCAGCCAGCAGACCGAGGTCAATCTGCCGTACATCACGGCCGATGCCTCCGGGCCGAAGCACCTGAGCGTGAAGATCACGCGTGCCAAGCTCGAATCGCTGGTCGAGGAGCTCGTGCGCCGGACGATCGAGCCTTGCCGCGTGGCCCTGAAGGATGCCGGCCTGTCGCCCAGCGAGGTGTCGGAGGTCATCCTCGTCGGCGGCCAGACGCGCATGCCGCTGGTGCAGAAGTACGTGAAGGACTTCTTCGGCAAGGAGCCGCGCCGCGACGTCAACCCGGACGAAGCCGTCGCTGTCGGCGCCGCCATCCAGGCCGGCGTGCTGGCCGGTGAGGTCAAGGACGTGCTGCTGCTTGACGTCACGCCGCTGTCGCTGGGCATCGAGACCCTCGGCCAGGTGATGACCAAGCTGATCGAGAAGAACACCACGATCCCGACCAAGGCCTCGCAGGTGTTCTCCACGGCCGATGACAACCAGACCGCCGTGACCATCCATGTGCTGCAGGGCGAGCGTGACCGGGCCGCGGACAACAAGTCCCTGGGCCGCTTCGACCTCTCGGATATCGCTCCGGCGCCGCGCGGCATGCCGCAGGTCGAGGTCACCTTCGACATCGATGCCAACGGCATCCTCAACGTGTCTGCCAAGGACAAGGCGACCGGCAAGGAGCAGAAGATCGTCATCCGTGCTTCGTCCGGCCTGTCGGAGGATGAGATCAAGCGCATGGTCGCCGATGCCGAGGCCCACGCGGCCGACGACCGCAAGTTCCGCGAGCTGGTCGAGAGCCGCAACAAGGCCGACGGCCTGCTGCACTCCGTCGAGAAGTCCCTCAAGGATCTCGGCGAGAAGGTTTCCGCGGACGACCGCGCCAAGGCCGAGGCCGCGATCGCGGACCTGCGCACCGTGCTCAAGGGCGATGACCGCGATGCCATCGAGAAGAAGGCCGAGGCGCTCGCGCAGGCCTCGGCAGGGATCGCGCAGCAGGCTTATGCTGCGGCGGGTGGCGCGCCGGGTGAGGGCGCCGCAGCCGATGCCGGTGGCACCGGCTCCCCGGGGCCGCGCAACGACGACGTGGTCGATGCCGAGTTCGAGGAAGTCAAGGACAAGAAGGCCTGATGGACGCGGGCCGGAGGCGGTAGGCTGAGATGTCAAAGCGCGACTACTACGCGGTGCTGGAACTTGCCAAGGGTGCCAGCGAGGCGGAGATCAAGAAGGCCTACCGCCGCCTGGCGATGAAGTTCCATCCGGACCGCAATCCGGACGACAAGACCGCGGAAGAGAAATTCAAGGAGGCCAAGGAGGCCTACGAAGTTCTCTCGGATCCCGCCAAGCGCCAGACCTATGACCAGTTCGGCCACGCGGGGCTCGACCCGCAGCGGGGCGGGGCAGGGCCCGGTGGCATGGGCGGGGCGGATTTCGGCGACATCTTCGGCGACGTCTTCGGCGACATCTTCGGGGGCGGCCGCCGTGGCGGCGGGCGCTCCCAGGTCTTCCGCGGCGCCGACCTCCGCTACGAACTCGAACTCGACCTGGATCAGGCCGTGTTCGGCACCAGCGTCGAAATCACCGTGCCCAAGCTGTGCGAGTGCGAGACCTGCAAAGGGTCCGGCGCCGCCAAGGGCAGCGCGCCCACCACCTGCGAAACCTGCAATGGCCAGGGACAGGTGCGCATCTCGCAGGGCTTCTTCCAGTTGCAGCAACCCTGTCCCCGTTGCCGCGGTTCCGGCAAGGTGGTCAAGAATCCCTGCGACACCTGCCTGGGACAAGGCCGCATCCGCCGCAGCAAGAAGCTGTCGGTGAAGATCCCGCCGGGAGTCGACAACGGTGACCGGGTCCGCTTGTCTGGCGAGGGCGAGGCCGGTCGCAACGGCGGTCCCGCCGGAGATCTGTACGTGGAAGTACAGGTCCGCGAGCACGAGATCTTCCAGCGCGACGGTGAGAACCTCTCCTGCGAGGTGCCCCTGAGTTACGCCACGGCAGTGCTGGGTGGCACCGTCATCGTGCCCACGCTCGAGGGCAATGTTTCGCTCAAGATCCCGCAGGAAACCCAGTCCGGCAAGGTGTTCCGCCTGCGCGACAAAGGCGTCAAGCCGGTGCGCGGTGGCCCGCGGGGCGATCTCTACTGCAAGGTGATGGTCGAGACGCCGGTCAACCTCACCGCCGAGCAGCGCGCCCTGCTGCGCAAGTTCGATGAATCGCTCAAGAGCGACAACTCCGCGCACAGCCCCCGCGAGGAGGGCTTCTTCGAAGGCGTGAAGAAGTTCTTTTCCGGGGCCGGCAAGTGAGCCTGCCGCACCGCGTCGTTGTCATCGGTGCGGGCGGCCGGATGGGGGGTGCGCTGTTGCGCTGCCTGCCGGAGTTCCCGGAGTTGGCCCTGCATGCCGCGATCGCACGGCGACCGATCGAGGGCGTGGCCGTCACGCCTGACTTGCCCGCGGCGCTGCATGGCGCCGCCGTTGCCATCGATTTCTCCTCGGCCGAGAGCAGTTCCGCCAATGTGCGCGCCTGCCGCGAGGCGCGGGTTCCGGTGCTGGTCGGCACCACGGGGCTGGGACCCGCCGCGCTGGCCGAGATCGATGCGGCTTCGCGTGACATCCCGCTGATCCTTGCGCCCAACACCAGTCTGGCGCTGAACGTGCTGCTGGGCCTGGTCCGCCAGGCTGCGGCCGCGCTGCCGGCCCATTACGACATCGAGATCGTCGAGGCGCACCACCGCCACAAGGCCGATGCGCCGTCCGGCACAGCGCTCGCACTCGGCAGCGAGGCCGCTGCCGGCCGTCGCGAGACCTTGCCGGCCTCCGTGGCACTGACCGGTTCCTTGCCCGGGCCGAGGCCCGGCGGCGGGATCGGCTTTGCCGTGCTTCGTGGTGGCGATGTTGTCGGCGAACACGAGGTGCGGCTGCTCGGACCTGGCGAACAGCTGCGTCTGGGCCACGTAGCGACCGATCGCCATATCTTTGCGCGGGGGGCGCTGACCGGCGCCCGCTGGCTGGCCGTGCAGCCGCCGGGGCGCTATCGGATGGCACATGTGCTTGGTCTGAACAGCCTTTAGAAATAATAAGTTATCTTCCGTGGACACCACGGCTCCAGCTCACTAGAATCCATTCCGGATCCGTCACACTCCGTAACGGGTTAGTCCGTGCAAGGCGGGAGGGAGTCCCCAAAAGGCTCCCTCCCGCTTTGTGCATCTACGACTGGAAAGCGCGATGTCCCAGAACATGACCAGCCGCCCGAGACGCGCGGAGGTTGAAGAGTGAGCGACGCAGCCATCCTGGCACTGGCCGACGGAAGCATTTTCCGGGGGCAGTCGATTGGTATCGCAGGCAGTGCGGTTGGTGAAGTGGTTTTCAACACAGCCATGACGGGCTACCAGGAGATCCTCACGGATCCTTCCTACACCCGGCAGATCGTCACCCTCACGTACCCCCACATCGGCAACACCGGCACCAACGCCGCCGATGAAGAATCCCCCACGGTCGCGGCCGCTGGCCTGGTCATCCGTGACCTGCCGCGCCGGGCCAGCAACTGGCGCTCCACGGCCTCGCTGCCGCAATACCTGGCAGAGCGTGGCACGGTGGCCATCGCCGGCATCGACACCCGGCGCCTGACACGCCTGCTGCGCGAGAAGGGTGCGCAGAACGGTTGCATCCTTGCGGGCCCAGGGGCCAGCGAAGAGGCCGCGCTTGCGCAGGCCCGGAGCTTCCCCGGCTTGCAGGGCATGGATCTGGCGAAGGTTGTCAGCACCACCCGCCGCTATGAGTGGACCGACGGCAGCCTGTGGCACGACGAGGCCACGCCGCCGCCGGCAGCCCCGGCCACCCGTCACCACGTCGTGGCCTACGACTACGGCATCAAGCGCAACATCCTGCGGCTGCTCGTCGATGGTGGCTGCCGCGTTACTGTCGTCCCCGCGCAGACGTCCGCTGCCGAGGTGCTGGCCCTGAGGCCCGACGGCGTGTTCCTCTCCAACGGCCCCGGCGATCCGGAGCCCTGCGACTATGCCATCCAGGCCATCCGCGACATCCTCGCCGCCAAGGTGCCTGTGTTCGGCATCTGCCTGGGGCATCAGCTGCTGGCCCTGGCCAGCGGCGCGCGCACGCTCAAAATGAAGTTCGGCCATCACGGCGCCAACCACCCGGTGCAGGACCTGGCCACGCGCCGGGTCTTCATCACCAGCCAGAACCATGGCTTTGCCGTGGATCCGGAAACGCTGCCGGCCAACGTGCGCACCACGCATGTGTCGCTCTTTGATGGCTCTTTGCAGGGCATCGAGCGCACCGACTGCGCCGCCTTCAGTTTCCAGGGCCACCCTGAAGACAGTCCTGGCCCGCGCGACCTGCGCCCGCTGTTCGACCGCTTCATGCGCTCGATGACCAAGGCCTGACACCATGCCGAAACGCACAGACATCCAGAGCATCCTGATCATCGGCGCCGGCCCCATCGTCATCGGCCAGGCCTGCGAGTTCGACTACTCCGGCGCGCAGGCCTGCAAGGCACTGCGCGAGGAGGGTTACCGCGTCATCCTCGTGAACTCGAACCCGGCGACGATCATGACCGACCCGGGCATGGCCGACGCGATCTACATCGAGCCCATCCATTGGCGCACGCTCGAGCGCATCATCGCCAAGGAGCGGCCGGACGCCCTGCTGCCGACGATGGGGGGGCAGACCGCCCTCAACACCGCGCTCGACCTGGTGCGCGAGGGCGTGCTCGAGAAGTACGGTGTCGAGCTCATCGCCGCCAAGCGCGAGGCCATCGACATGGCCGAGGACCGCGAGAAGTTCCGCAACGCCATGACCGAGATCGGCCTGGCGACGCCGCGGGCCTTCATCGCCCACAGCATGGAGGAGGCCAACGCCGCGCAGGTGCAGCTCGGCTTCCCGGTCGTCATCCGGCCGTCGTTCACGATGGGCGGCAGCGGCGGCGGCATCGCCTACAACCGCGAGGAATTCGAGACCATCGTCGCCCGCGGCCTCGATGCTTCCCCGACCACCGAGGTGCTGCTCGAAGAGTCGGTGCTGGGCTGGAAGGAATACGAGATGGAGGTCGTGCGGGACCGCAACGACAATTGCATCATCGTCTGTTCCATCGAGAACCTCGATCCGATGGGCGTGCACACGGGCGACTCGATCACCGTCGCGCCGGCGCAGACGCTCACGGACAAGGAATACCAGCGCATGCGCGATGCCTCCCTGGCCGTGCTGCGCAAGATCGGCGTCGAGACCGGTGGCTCGAACGTGCAGTTCGCGCTCAACCCGGCCGACGGCCGCATGATCGTCATCGAGATGAATCCGCGCGTGTCGCGGTCCTCGGCGTTGGCGTCCAAGGCCACCGGCTTCCCCATCGCCAAGGTCGCCGCCAAACTCGCCGTGGGCTACACGCTCGACGAACTGCGCAACGACATCACCGGCGGACTGACGCCGGCGTCCTTCGAGCCGAGCATCGACTACGTCGTCACCAAGGTGCCGCGGTTCACCTTCGAGAAGTTCCCTGGCGCCAACACGCGCCTCACCACCCAGATGAAGTCCGTGGGCGAGGTGATGGCCATCGGCCGCACGCTGCAGGAGTCGCTCCAGAAAGCGCTGCGTGGCCTCGAGACGGGTCTCGACGGCTTCGTCCCGCAACTGGCGCAGCCGCTGGATGCCGATGCGGCCGAGCAGCTCGACTACGAACTGCGTGCGGCAGGACCGAACCGGCTGCTGTATGTCGCCGATGCATTCCGTGCCGGCTGGAGCCTTGAGCGTGTGCACGACGCGACGGCCATCGACCCGTGGTTCCTGTCGCAGATCCAGGAAATCATCGAGGCCGAGGCCGCGATCGCCGCCGGTGGGGTGGCCGCCCTCGATGCCACCCGCCTGCGGGCGCTCAAGCGCATGGGTTTCGCCGACACGCGCCTGGCCAAGCTGGTCGGCATCACTGATCGCAGGCTGCGCGAGCATCGCCACGCCTTGGGCGTGCGCCCGGTGTTCAAGCGCGTCGATACCTGCGCCGCCGAGTTCAGCACTTCCACCGCATACCTCTACTCGACGTACGAGGAAGAGTGCGAGGCCGCACCGACCGACCGCCGCAAGATCATGATCCTCGGCGGCGGGCCCAACCGCATCGGCCAGGGCATCGAATTCGACTACTGCTGCGTGCACGCTTCGCTGGCGCTGCGCGCCGACGGGTTCGAGACCATCATGGTCAACTGCAACCCGGAGACCGTCTCCACCGACTACGACACTTCCGACCGCCTGTATTTCGAGCCGCTGACCCTTGAGGATGTCCTCGAGATCATCGACCGTGAGAAGCCCGAGGGCGTGATCGTGCAGTACGGTGGTCAGACGCCGCTCAAACTTTGCCGGGCCCTGGCCGCCAACGGCGCGCCCATCATCGGCACCACTCCTGATTCCATCGACATCGCCGAAGACCGCGAGCGCTTTGCCGCGCTGGTCAACCAGCTGCAGCTGCGGCAGCCGGAGAACGGCACCGCGCGGACCGAAGACCAGGCCCTGCAGCTGGCGCGCCAGGTCGGGTTCCCGCTGGTCGTGCGGCCGTCCTACGTGTTGGGCGGGCGCGCCATGGAAGTCGTGTTCGCCGAGGACGACCTGCGCAGCTACATGACGCAGGCGGTCAAGGTGTCCAACGACAGCCCGGTGCTGCTCGACCGTTTCCTCGACCAGGCCATCGAGGTCGATGTCGACGCGCTGTGCGACGGCACGGACGTGCTTGTCGGCGGCATCATGGAGCACGTCGAGCAGGCCGGCGTGCACAGTGGCGACTCCAGTTGCTGCCTGCCGCCCAACAGTCTCTCCCCGGCCTTGCAGGACGAGCTGCGCGAGCAGACCCGCAAGCTGGCGCTGGCCCTGAAGGTCGTGGGTCTGCTGAACATCCAGTTCGCGATCCAGGGCAACACGGTCTACGTGCTTGAGGTCAATCCGCGGGCCTCGCGCACGGCGCCCTTCGTCTCCAAGGCGACGGGACTGCCGATCGCCAAGATCGGTGCACAGGTCATGGCCGGCGCCACGCTGCGCGGTCTCGGGGTCACGCGGGAGCGCATTCCGCCGTACTACTCGGTGAAGGAGGCGGTGTTCCCGTTCGTGAAGTTCCCGGAGGCCGATCCGATCCTCGGTCCGGAGATGAAGTCCACGGGCGAGGTCATGGGCACCGGCCGGACCTTCGGCGAGGCGTATGCCAAATCGCAGCTCGCCTGCGGTCTCGTCCTGCCCCGCAACGGCACGGCCTTCATCAGCGTCCGTGAGCGCGACAAGGCCGGCGCGGTCGAACTGGCGCGCCGCTTGGTGCGCCACGGGTTCGAGGTGGTGGCCACGTCCGGCACGGCGCGCATCATCGGTGAGGCGGGTGTACCAGTGCGGCGCGTCAACAAGGTCCGCGAGGGCCGGCCGCACATCGTCGACATGATCAAGAACGGCGAGGTCGCCCTGATCGTCAACACCGCCGAGGGCAAGCAGGCCACGCGCGACTCCACCGAGATCCGCAAGGCTGCCGTGCAGCGCCGCGTCACCTACTACACGACCTTGACCGCGGGCCTGGCCAGTTGCGAGGCCATCGACCAGCTCGATGCCGTCGACGTCAACCGACTTCAGGACCTGCACCAGGAGATCCGGGCATGAAGCGTGTTCCCATCACCCTGCGCGGTGCCGAAGCCTTGCGGAACGAGTTGCGGCGGCTCAAGAGCGAAGACCGGCCAAAGATCATCCAGGCCATCGCCGAGGCCCGGGCCTTGGGCGACCTGTCCGAGAACGCCGAGTACCATGCGGCGCGTGAGCAGCAGGGGTTCATCGAGGGGCGCATCGCCGAGATCGAAGGCAAGCTGGGCAACGCCGAAATCATCGACGTGACCACCATGCAGGCCGGCGGCAAGGTGATTTTCGGGGCCACTGTCGAGCTCGAGGACGAGGACAGCGGCGCCCGCGTCACCTACCAGATCGTTGGCGAGGACGAGGCCGACATCAAGGCCAACCGCATCTCCGTCGGTTCCCCGATCGCCCGTGCGATGGTGGGCAAGTCCGAAGGAGACTCGGTCAGTGTTGCCGCTCCCGGTGGGGTCCGCAATTACGAGATCGTGGCCGTCCGGTACGTCTGATCCATCCGGCTGAGGTCCCGCAGGAGCGGCTGCAGGGCGTCGCACTCCGCCGCGGCAACGCCCAGCACCACCGCCGCGACCACCAGCCACAGCAGTCCGGTCAGCAGGTTCGCCCAGCCGAACCAGTGCCCGCCGTTGATCTGGTGCAGGGCGGCACGCTGCGCTGTGCGTAGCGGCCAGGCGAGCAGGGCATAGCCGGCGCAGACCACCACGACCACCAGCCAGGCCGGTGGCAAGGCAATGCCCTCGATGTGCACCCCCGGCGGAATCTGCCCGGAACCCGCCAGCGCGACGGCGACCAGCCAGCCCGCGAACAGCGCCGCCGAGGCCACCGTCAGCAGGGGCAGGGCGACGCCGGCGGCCACACGGCTGCCGTAACCGGGTTGCCGCCAGGCCGGGTTCAGCGCGCCAGAGAGCGGCGCGGCCGTCTTCAGCCCCGGGCCGCCGCCCTCATGCTTTTTTTTTACACGTTCGATGAGGTCGCGTGCGCTGAAGGGCGCGCCATGCGCCGCAGCCACCTCGGCCGCCGTGTTGGCCCGCGGGATGATCAACGCCAGCGCCAGGTAGAACAGGATCCACAAGCCGCTGGTGAACAAGGTGAGCAGCACGAAGGCGATGCGCACCCACACGACGTCGATGCCGAAATAGGCGCCGAGACCGGTGCAGACGCCGGACAGCAGTTTCTGGTCCCACAGGCGGTAGAGCCGCTTCGGGGCGGCAGTGGCCGCGCCATCGGTTGCGGCGCCCGTGCCGTCGGCTGCTGTTCTGGTGGCCGCCTCGGTGGCGTCGCCGCCGTCCACCGGACCCATCTCGGCCAGGATCGTGTCGATCTCGGCGGCGGTGACCACGGTCTTGTGCGGGCGCAGGGTGGCGCGGCAGCGGTCCGCGATGGCCTGTTCGAGATCCGTGATGATCTCCTGCCGGTCCGGGTTGTCGGCGAGCCGCTCCGCGGCGGTGCGGAGGTAGGCGGACAGGGTCTCAAAACCTGTTTCCTCAACGGCATAGGCGTTGTTGTTCAGGTTGATGGTGATGACCTTTTCCATGTTCAGCGTCCCAGGGTGTCGAGGGTGTGGGTGAGGTGCTGCCAGTAGCCACGCAGTTCGGCAAGCGCGGCACGGCCGGCGTCGGTCAGGCGGTAGTACTTGCGCGGCGGGCCGGCGTCGGATTCCCGCCAGTCGTAGTCCAGCAAGCCCTCGCGACGCAGCCGCGACAGCAGGGGATAGAGCGTGCCTTCCTGCGTCGCGAACTCCGTGCCGGCGAGCTGTTGCAGCATTTCGGCGACGTACAGCTGTTGCCGGTCCGTCAGCTGGAGCACGACGTACTCCAGCAGGCCCTTGCGCAGCGGGATGAACTTGTCGGCGATGGTCACCGGTTTCTCCAGAAGCTACCTTTTAGAAAAAAGGTACACGTGCCAGAAAAGGTCGTCAAGGGGGGTGTATGAAAGTGTTCCTGACGCTTCCTGACGCTTCCTGACCCGCTGACCCGGCTTCAGGGGATTCCACCTAATCTCGTCGCCTGGATCGGGATCATTGGGGGAGTCCGTGTATGCCTATCGTTACTCTGCTGCGACGGGGAGCGCTTCTTGTGGCGTTGACTGCGGCCGCGACGGCGGCACAGGCGGCGGTCAACGTCACCATCACACGCACCAGCGACACGCTGGCCACCATCAGTCTGGATGCTGGCGCCACTCTGGCCCGCAACCCCGCCTTCCAGTGGACCGGGTTCCGGCTTCACGATGTGTTCGACTTCAGTTGTGGTGCCGCCGACCCCAGTTGCGGGTACGACTCCACCATGTCCGCGTCGAACATCATTTCCAACACGGTGCAGTCCAACGGCGCGGCACCGACGGAAACCGGCGCCACGTTCTCGCCGGAACGCTTCGTTGACGAGGGTTTCTTCTCTTTCACCGAGCCGTACAAGCCCGGCGACATCTGGTTTGCCTGGAGCGACCTGACCTTCCCGGGCGGGACCAGCACGCTGACGGGCACTGCCACCATTGATCTCTCGAAGGGCAATTTTGCGGGCCTGGGATTGACGTGGAAGGCCGCGGGCAGCAGCGGCACCACGCTCGATTACTTCGACAGCGCACCGCTGGCGGGCGGTTGGGTGATGAGCAGCGGCGGCGGCGCAGCGGCCCCGGTCCCCGAACCGGAAACCTGGGCCCTGCTGCTGCTCGGCGTCGGCGGGCTGCTCGCCCGTCAGCGGAACCGGTACTCCACGCCCAGACGCAGCGTGCGCGGTTCCTGAACGCGGCTCAACCGGCCGTCCACGGGCGAGGTGTCCAGCCCGGCGACGAAGGACTCATAGCGGTAGACGATGTCCTTGCCGCGCCGGGCCAGCAGGTTCAGCGCCTCCAGCTGCAGCTGCCATGGCCCCCAGTGGCGCGCCAGCCGCAGGTTCACGGTCGTCACGCTGCCGGCGCGGTCGCTGTTGTCTTCCACGAGCGAGTAGGGGCCCAGGTGGCGGATACGCAGTCCGGCCTCCAGTTCATCGCGGATCACCGCCACGCCGAATTCACCGGCCGCTTCGACGGCGCCGGGGATGCGGTCGGCACCGGGGCTGCCGGTGAAGCGGGCCCGCGACAGCGTCCAGCTGGCGTCGACGGCCAGCCAGTGCCGGGGGCGCCAGAAGCCCACCAGTTCAAGGCCGCGGCGCTGGCTGCCTGCGCCGGGCTCCACGGAATTGGAATCCCCGACGAACTTCAGCTCACTGTCCAGATCCAGCCACCAGTACGTGCCGGTCAGTGACAGCCCTTCGTGCTGCCAGCGCAGGCCCAGTTCCCGACCCTCGCCGGTCACGAGGCCCGGCACTGCAGGCTCTGAGGCCGCCACGCCACGGGCGTCATTGGAATGGAAGCCGCGGCCCCAGTTGGCGTAGGCCTCGAGGTCCGTCTGCAGCCGCCAGGCCAAGCCCAGCTTGGGGCTGGCCAGGGAGTCGGTGATGGCACCAGACAGCGTGCCTGGCAGCGCACTGCGGGCACTGAAACGGTAGCGGTCCAGCCGCAGGCCGCCGTTCAGGCGCAGGTCATCGCGCAGGCGCCACTCGCCTTCCGAATACAGTGCCAGCGAGGTTTCGCTCACCGCGTGCTGCGACAAGGTGGATTGCCACAGGCCGCCCTGGGTCTGGTCGAGGCGTACGCGCTGCACGTCATCGTGGCGGACTTCGGTGCCAAGGCGCCACTGCAGGGCAGTGCCTCGCCCGCCCTCGCGCTCCAGTCGGCCGCCATGCACAAAGCGCCGGTCCGCCTGGCGGATCTGCGCGTCATAGGTCGGGTTTGAAAGCATGGCCCAGTCGTAGAACTGGCTCCAGGCCGTAGCGCGCCAGTCCGCGCCCCGCAGGCTGGCGGTGAGGATGTGACGGTCGGTGCGACCGGTGGCCGTTCCGTCCAGGCTGCAGTAGGCGTCCTCGCAGACGGCGGTGCCGATGGCGCGTTCCGGGATCTGTTCGGACGGACGCCAGGTCGCGTGGTAGCTCGACAGGCTCAGTGCGCCCTGGAGGTCTTCGCCCACGGTGCCGGTGAGCTTGGCGTAGCCGGCAGCATGCTGCAGGGCCTCGGCGAGCTCCCAAGGGCCGTCATAGGTCTGCCATTGGCCGGCCACCAGCAGGCCGGTGCCGCCGGCAGTGCTGGTGCTGCCGCCCGCTGCCAGCCGGTGCCAGCCGAAGCTGCCGGTGGCAGCCGCGAGGTAGGGCGCCTCGAAGCGGTCGACCGTGGTGATGAGCGTCGCGCCCGCCAGCGCCGAATCGCCCAGGTCGGCGCGGTACGGGCCCTTGCGGAAATCCAGCCGCTGCACGATTTCCGGAAGCAGCCCGTTGAGGTCGAGGTAGCCCTGCCCGTGCCCGTGGCTGCGCAGGTTCAGCGGCACATCGTCCACGTAGGTCGTGAAATCCGTGCCGTGGTCCAGGTTGAAGCCGCGGAGGAAGTACTGGTTGGCCTTGCCGGTGCCGGAATGCTGCACCGCGATCATTCCCGGGACGGCCTCCAGCAGCTCGGCGACCCGCAGCAGGGGCCGGACGGCCAGGTCCGCGCCCGCAATCACGCCCTCGCTGGCCGCACCCGCTGTGCCAATCAGCCGTTCCGCGCGGCCGAAGATGACCACTTCGGTCAGTTCCTCTGTGGCGGGGCCGGGGGCCGGAGCGGTGATGCCCGCAACCGTGGCGGCGAGGGCGGAGGCGGGGGCCAGCATGCTGGCGAGGGGGATCAGTTGTTTCATGGCCCGCAGCATGCCGCGGGGCAGTGCAGCACGGGCGCCGGAACCGTGGCGGAACCTGGCGCCGGGACGTTGACGAACGGTTGTCGAATCAGGCCGGAAGGACGATCCGCGGCAGGTCTGGACGCGGGCGGTACAACACGGCGATGTGGCCGATGCGGGTGACCATCGCGCTGCCGGTGCGTTCGGCAAGTCCGGCCAGGGCTGCGTCGCGCTCCTCGCGGGGCAGGCCAGGCAGGCGCACCTTGATCAGTTCGTGGTCGTGCAGGGCCCGGGCGGTCTCGGCGACCACCGGGTCGCTGACGCCGGCGTTGCCAATGAGGATGACCGGCTTCAGGGCATGGGCGAGACCTTTGAGGTGGCGCCGCTGTTTTTCGTTAAGCTGCATATCCCTCACAGTCTACCGGTCCCGCATGGCCAAGCGCAGCCAGAGTTCCTACGAGTGGCTCAAGGAGCATTTCACCGACCCCTACGTGAAGCGGGCCAAGGCCGAGGGCTGGCGCTCGCGGGCGGTCTACAAGCTCGAGGAGATGGACCGCAAGGAGAAGCTCCTCAAGCCGGGCATGGTGGTGCTCGACCTGGGCGCTGCCCCAGGCGGCTGGAGCCAGTACGCGCGCCGGCGCGTGGGCCGCAATGGCCGCGTCGTGGCCATGGACATCCTGCCGATGGACGCCATCACCGACGTGGAGTTCGTCGAGGGCGATTTCCGCGAGGAGTCGGTCATGCAGCAGCTGGTGGACTTGGTCGGTGAGCGCGGCGTCGACCTGTTGCTCTCCGACATGGCCCCCAACATGTCGGGAATGAACGCCATCGACCAGCCACGGTCCATGTATCTGGTCGAGCTTGCGCTGGACATGGCCGACCGGGTCTTGAAGCCCGGTGGCAGCGCCCTCATGAAGACTTTCCAGGGTGCCGGCTTCCAGGAGCTGGTTGCGGCAACACGGCGCAAATATGACAAAGTGAAACTTTTGAAGCCCGATGCGTCGCGTGCCCGCAGCCCCGAGCTCTACTTGCTGGCCAGTGGTTTGCGGATCGTGTAGCGTGCCCCCGAAGGACCACACCGAGGTTCCGAATTGAACGACCTGACCAAGAACATCCTGATCTGGGTAACCATCGTCTTCGTGCTGTTGCTGGCGTTCAGCCGCTTCATGCCGACGGGCGCCCCCATGCAGGAAGTGCGCTACTCCACCTTCCTCGACGACCTGGATTCAGGACGCATCGACTCGGTCGTGTTGCAAGGCGAGTTCATCGAGGGTACCCGCAAGGACCGTACGCGGTTCCGCGTCTACAACCCGGAAACGGACTACACCTCGCTGATCGGCGCGCTGCACAAGGCCGATGTGGCCATCGAGGGTCGGGCGCCCAAGCAGCCCAACTTCATCGCCCAGCTGTTGCTGCAGCTGGCGCCGGCGTTGCTGCTCATCGTCGTGTTCGTCTACATGCTGCGGCAGATGCAGGGTGCCGGAGGCGGCCGCGGGGCCATGTCCTTCGGCAAGAGCAAGGCCCGGCTGCTCGGCGAGGACCAGGTCAACGTCACCTTCGCTGACGTCGCCGGCGTCGACGAGGCCAAGACCGAGGTCGGCGAGATCGTCGACTTCCTCAAGGATCCGGGCAAGTTCCAGAAGCTGGGCGGCAAGATTCCCCGCGGCGTGCTCATGGTCGGCTCGCCCGGCACCGGCAAGACGCTGCTGGCCCGTGCCATCGCCGGCGAGGCCAAGGTGCCGTTCTTCACCATTTCCGGCTCCGACTTCGTCGAGATGTTCGTCGGCGTGGGTGCCTCCCGCGTGCGCGACATGTTCGAGCAGGCGAAGAAGCACGCTCCCTGCATCATCTTCATCGACGAGATCGACGCCGTGGGCCGCCATCGCGGCGCCGGCTTGGGAGGCGGCCACGACGAGCGCGAGCAGACCCTGAACCAGCTGCTGGTCGAGATGGACGGCTTCGAGGGCAACGAGGGCATCATCGTCATCGCTGCCACCAACCGTCCGGACGTGCTCGATCCGGCGCTGCTGCGCCCGGGCCGTTTCGACCGCCAGGTGGTCGTGCCGCTGCCCGATGTGCGTGGCCGCGAGCAGATCCTGCGCGTGCACATGCGGCGCGTGCCGCTGGCCGACGATGTCAAGCCGGCACTGATCGCGCGCGGCACGCCGGGCTTCTCCGGCGCCGACCTCGCCAACCTCGTCAACGAGGCAGCGCTGTTCGCGGCCCGTGCCAACCAGCGCCTGGTGGGCATGGAGCAGTTCGAGAAGGCCAAGGACAAGATCATGATGGGTGCCGAGCGGCGCTCCATGGTCATGAGCGAGGAAGAGAAGCGCATGACGGCCTACCACGAGGCTGGCCATGCCATCGTCGGCCTCTCGGTGCCGGAGCATGACCCGGTCTACAAGGTCACGATCATCCCGCGCGGCCGTGCACTGGGCGTCACGCAGTTCCTGCCGGAGCAGGACCGCTACTCCATGAGCAAGCGCCGCATCGAGAGTGCCATCGCCACGCTGTTCGGTGGCCGCATCGCGGAAGAGCTCATCTTCGGCGTGGACTCGGTCACCACCGGCGCCTCCAATGACATCGAGCGCGCCACCAACCTCGCGCGCAACATGGTCACCAAGTGGGGCCTGTCGAGCCGCCTTGGACCACTGTCCTATGCGGAGGAGGAAGGCGAGGTCTTCCTTGGCCGCAGCGTCACGCAGCACAAGCAGGTCTCCGACGAAACTGCCAACGCGATCGACGAGGAAGTGCGCAGCGTCATCCAGTCCAACTACGACAGGGCCCGCCAGATCCTGGTCGACAAGATGGACCGCCTGCACGCGATGGCCGATGCGCTCGTGAAATACGAGACCATCGACGATGCACAGATCCGCGAGATCATGGAGGGACGTCCGCCGACCCCGCCCGCGGGCTGGGATGCGCCGGTCGCCCCGCAGGGTGGCGCAGGCGGCGGCGAGTCTGCGTCCCGCCCTGCCTTCGGCTCACCTGCCAGCCAGCACTGAGCACTGGCAGCACGCCCGGATCACGCCGGGTCGACAGACGGGGGCCTGCGGGCCCCCGTTTGCGTATCCCCCGCCCCACGGAAGCGCCCATGGAACTGCACTGCGCCGATCGTCGTCTCGACCTGGGCACCCCGGTGGTCATGGGTGTGCTGAACGTGACCCTGGATTCGTTTTCCGACGGTGGCCATTTCCTGGGGCTTGAGGCTGCGCTGGCGCAGGCACGCGCCATGGCGGCGGCGGGCGCCGCGATCATCGACATCGGCGGCGAGTCGACGCGCCCTGGCGCTGAACCCGTGCCGGTCCAGCAGGAGCTGGAGCGTGTGGTTCCGGTCATCGAGCGCCTGCGGACTGAGCTCGACGTCGTCATTTCCGTCGACACCATGAAGCCCGAGGTCATGCGGGCTGCGGTGGCGGCTGGCGCCGGGCTCGTCAACGACGTGCTCGGGCTGCGCGCCGGTGGAGCTCTCGATGCGCTTGCGGACACCCGCGCTGCCGTCTGCCTGATGCACATGCAGGGCGAGCCGCGCACGATGCAGCAGGATCCGCGCTATGCCCATGTGGTCGGGGAGGTCGGGGATTTCCTGGCCGCACGTGCCGCCGCCTGCAGCGAGAACGGCATCGCAAAAGAGCGCATCTGCATCGATCCGGGCTTCGGCTTCGGCAAGACACTGGCGCACAATCTCGCGTTGCTGGCCGGTCTGCCGCAGCTCGCCTCACAGGGCTTCCCGGTGCTGGCCGGGTTGTCGCGCAAATCCCTGCTTGGTGCCTTGACGGGCCGTCCGGTGCAGGAGCGGCTGGCCGGCAGCCTGGCCTTGGCCACGGCAGCGGTGTTGGGTGGGGCGCACATCGTCAGGGCCCATGACGTGGCCGAGACGGTTGATGCAGTGAAGGTGGCCTGGGCCGTGCGCCAGGCGAAGGGAGACTGATCACGATGGGTCGCAAATACTTCGGCACCGATGGCGTCCGCGGGCACGTCGGCCAGCATCCACTCACGGTCGACTTTGCGCTGCGCCTCGCCAGTGCCGCGGCGCGGGTGCTCGCGCCCGAGGGCGGTACCGTGTTCATCGGCAAGGACACGCGCCTCTCCGGTTACATGTTCGAGTCCGCGCTTGAGGCAGGTTTCGTGGCGGCAGGCGTCGACGTGCAGCTGCTGGGGCCGTTGCCCACGCCGGGCATCGCCTACCTCACGGCACGCGCGGCGGCCGGTGCGGCCGGTGGCAGCAGTTTCGGCGTCGTCATCAGTGCTTCGCACAACCACTATGAGGACAACGGCATCAAGTTCTTCGATGCCACCGGCGGCAAGCTCTCGGATGAGCTGGAGGCGCAGATCGAGGACGAGCTGGACCGCGGGGTCATCACCCAGCACTCCAACCGCTTGGGCAAGGCGCGCCGCGCCGATGCACTCCGCGAGGATTACCAGCAGTTCGTCGCGTCGACGGTGCCTGCGGGTTTCGACCTGCGGGGCATGAAGATCGTCATCGACTGCGCGCACGGTGCCGGCTACAAGGTCGGGCCGCGCCTGCTGGCCTCGCTCGGGGCCGAGATCATCCCGATCGGCTGCTCGCCCAATGGGCGCAACATCAACGACGGTTGCGGCTCCACCGAGCCCGGCCTGCTGCAACTGACGGTTCCCGGGGTGCAGGCCTCGGTCGGCGTGGCCCTGGATGGCGATGGTGACCGCCTGGTCATGGTCGATGGTCTCGGGCGCATCGTCGATGGCGACCAGTTGCTCTACATCATCGCCACGGCGCGGCATGCGGCCGGCCTGTTGCCCGGTCCCGTGGTCGGTACGCTGATGAGCAACCTGGGTCTGGAGCTGGCACTGAAGGAGCGGGGCATCGGCTTCTGCCGCGCCAAGGTTGGCGACCGCTACGTGCTGGCGATGCTCAAGGAGACGGGGGGCGTGATCGGCGGCGAGACCTCCGGCCACATCCTCTGCCTCGACCGCACGACGACCGGTGACGCGCTGGTGGCTGCGCTGCAGGTGCTGCAGGTGATGCGCGATACGGGCAAGCCGCTGGCCGAGCTCGCCGCCGGGATGGTCAAGTTCCCGCAGGTGCTGATCAACGTGCGGGTGGCCGAGCGCTTCGATCCCATGAAGCATCCCGATGTGGCCGACGTCGTCGAGGCGATCGAACGTCACCTGGGCGCCGAGGGACGGGTGGTCCTGCGCGCCTCGGGCACCGAGCCGGTCATCCGCGTGATGGTCGAGGGACGCGACGACACGGATGTGCGCGCCTGCGCCGAACACATCGCGGCAGCCGTTGCCAGCGCCGTCTGATGGACATTGCAGGGGCGGAAGCGGGTGGCTACACTCGCGCCCGCCCGAAGCCTCCCCAACGGAGTCAGGGACGACATGCGACGCAAGATCATCGCCGGAAACTGGAAGATGCACGGATCCCGCGCCGAGAACACGGCGCTGGTCGATGCCGTCGTGGCGGGGTTCAAGGCGCCCGAGGGCGTCGAGTGCGTCGTCTGCCCGCCTTTCGTCTACCTGCATGAAGTGGCGCGCCAGCTGCGTGGCACCGCCGTGCAGCTCGGTGCCCAGGATGTCTGTGCCGAAGCCGCGGGTGCCTACACCGGCGAGGTGTCCGCGGCCATGCTCAAGGATGTCGGCTGCCGCTATGTGCTGGTGGGGCATTCCGAGCGCCGCGCCATCTACAAAGAGGACGACGCCCTTGTGGCACGCAAGTTCGAAGCGGTCCTCGCCAAGGGCCTTGAGCCCGTGCTGTGCGTCGGGGAAACCCTCGCCGAGCGTGAAGCCGGCCGTACCTTCGAAGTCATCGCGAGGCAACTCGATGCCGTGCTGGCGGTCTCCGGCGTCGCCGGCCTCGGACGCGGCGTCGTGGCCTACGAGCCGGTCTGGGCCATCGGCACCGGGCGCACGGCCTCGCCCGAACAGGCGCAGGAAGTCCATGCATTCATTCGCGCGCGCATCGCCGCGCAGGATGCTACTATCGCGGCCGCGTTGCCGGTGCTGTACGGCGGCAGCGTGAAGGCGGGCAACGCAGCAGAGCTGTTTTCCCGCCCCGACGTGGATGGTGGTCTCATCGGCGGTGCCTCGCTCAAGGCCGAAGAGTTCCTCGCCATCTGCGACGCCGCTCCGGCGGTCCGCGGCGCTTGAACGGAACCTGTAACGATGCTTCATTCACTCCTGCTGGTCGTCCACATCCTTTGCGCGGTGCTCATCGTGGCCCTGGTGCTCATCCAGCGCGGCAAGGGTGCGGATGCCGGTGCCGGCTTTGGTGCCGGTGCCTCCGGCACGGTCTTCGGCGCGCGCGGCGCGACCACGGCCCTCTCCCGGGCCACGGCCATCCTGGCCGGAGTTTTCATGGTGACCAGCCTGTCGCTTGCGTACACGGGCAAGCCCGACGCGGCGGCTGGCGGGTCCTCCGTGCTTGAGCAGATGTCCAGCCAGCCGCCGGCTGGTGCTGATGCAGTGCCGGTTGCCCCGGCCGCTGACACGGCACCGGTGGCGCCGCCAGCCAACTGAGCTCAACCCTTTATTGCCGACGTGGTGGAATTGGTAGACACACTAGCTTGAGGGGCTAGCGCCGCAAGGTGTGACGGTTCGAATCCGTCCGTCGGCACCACCCAACCGAGGGTGGTCATTTGATAGAATCCGGGAACTTTCGAGGGGCAGCGAAGCGCCGGATGGCCGGGGCGGACTGCCCCTTCTGCTGACAGGGACGGGCCGATGCTCCAGAACTACCTGCCGATTCTTCTGTTCCTCGGTGTTGCCACCGGCTTGGCCTGCGTGCTGATGGCCGCAGGGCTGCTGCTGGGTCGCCTGGGTGTCCGCCAGCGTGGCGACGCCGAGAAGCTCTCGCCCTACGAGTGCGGCTTCGAGGCCTTCGAAGACACGCGCGGCCGTTTCGACGTGCGTTATTACCTCGTCGCGATCCTGTTCATCGTCTTCGATCTCGAGATCGCCTTCCTCTTCCCGTGGGCGGTTTCCCTCGATGCCATCGGCGGCTTCGGTCTGGTGGCCATGGGCATCTTCCTCGGCATCCTGGTGATCGGCTTCATCTACGAGTGGAAGAAAGGGGCGCTGGAGTGGGACTAGAAGCGGTCGAACTGCCGCCGGAGAACCCGGAAGCCTTTGCGCGCCGCGGTTTCGTCACGACGCAACTGGACAGCCTCGTCAGTTGGGCCCGCACCGGCTCGATGTGGCCGATGACCTTCGGGCTCGCCTGTTGCGCGGTCGAAATGATGCATGCGGGTGCGTCCCGCTATGACCTCGACCGGTTCGGCATCGTGTTCCGTCCCAGTCCGCGCCAGTCCGACGTCATGATCGTGGCCGGTACGCTGGTCAACAAGATGGCGCCGGCGCTGCGCAAGGTCTATGACCAGATGCCGGAGCCCCGTTGGGTGATCTCCATGGGTTCCTGCGCCAATGGCGGTGGCTACTACCACTACAGCTACGCCGTGGTGCGCGGTTGCGACCGCGTGGTGCCGGTGGATGTCTACGTGCCGGGTTGCCCGCCGACGGCCGAGGCCTTGCTCTACGGCATCATCCAGTTGCAGAAGAAGATCCAGCGCACTTCGGTGTTCGTGTCATGAGCGGGCGCATCGAAGCCTTGGCCAGCGTCGTGCTCGCCCGCCTGGGCGAGTCGGCCCGGCGCCGTCCCGCGCTGGTGGGCGAACTCTCCATTGATGTTCCTGCCGCCACGCTGGTTGCTGCGCTTGCCATGCTGCGCGACGACCCCGAACTGCGTTTCGAGATGCTCATCGACGTCGCCGGCGTCGACTACCTCGACTACGGTCGCAGTGAGTGGAAGACCACTGCGGCCGGGAACAGCGGTTTCGGTCGCGGTGTCAACCGCGCGGGGCAGGGTGGCTCGCATGAGGGCCGCCGCTTTGCCTGCGTCTACCAGTTGCTGTCCGTGTCACGCAACGAGCGTCTGACGGTCAGGGCGTTCTGCGATGACGATGCCGAGCCGGCGCTGCCCTCGGTCGTGGGTGTCTATGCCTCGGCCAACTGGTTCGAGCGCGAGGCCTTCGATCTGTTCGGCATCCTGTTCCACGGGCACCCGGACCTGCGTCGCATCCTCACGGACTACGGCTTCATCGGTCATCCGTTCCGCAAGGACTTTCCGCTCGCCGGCAATGTCGAGGTCCGCTACGACGAAGCCAAGGGGCGCGTCGTCTATGAACCGGTCGAGATCACGCCACGCACGCTGGTGCCGCGCGTCATCCGCGACGACAACCGTTATGCGGCCGCATTGAAGGACAGGCCCGCCAATGGCTGAGATCCGCAATTTCACCATCAACTTCGGCCCGCAGCATCCCGCGGCGCACGGCGTGCTGCGCTTGGTGCTCGAGATGGACGGCGAGACCATCCAGAAGGCCGACCCGCACGTCGGCCTGCTGCACCGTGGCACCGAAAAGCTGGCCGAGCACAAGCCGTTCAACGCCTCGATCGGCTACATGGACCGGCTCGACTACGTGTCCATGATGTGCAACGAGCACGCCTACGTGATGGCGATCGAAAAGCTGCTGGGCATCCCGGTGCCCCAGCGCGCGCAATACATCCGCGTCATGTTCGACGAGATCACCCGCATCCTCAACCACCTCATGTGGCTGGGGGCGCATGGCCTCGACATCGGCGCCATGACCGTGTTCCTCTACTGCTTCCGCGAGCGCGAAGACCTCATGGACTGCTACGAGGCGGTCTCGGGCACGCGCATGCACGCCACGTACTACCGGCCGGGCGGCGTCTACCGCGACCTGCCCGAGGTCATGCCGCAGTACCAGGCTTCGCGCTGGCGCTCGAAGAAGGACGCCGATCGCATGAACGCGGCGCGCCAGGGCTCCCTGCTCGATTTCATCGAAGACTTCACGCGGCGCTTCCCCGCTTGCGTCGACGAATACGAGACCCTGCTTACCGACAACCGCATCTGGAAGCAGCGCACCGTCAACATTGGCGTCGTGTCGCCGGAGCGGGCGATGCAGTTGGGCTTCACGGGTCCCATGCTGCGCGGTTCAGGCATCGCCTGGGACCTGCGCAAGAAGCAGCCCTACGAGGTCTATGCCGACATGGACTTCGACGTGCCGGTCGGCGTCAATGGCGACTGCTACGACCGTTACCTGGTCCGCATCGAGGAGATGCGCCAGTCAAACCGCATCGTCCAGCAGTGTGTGCAGTGGCTGAAGGCCAATCCGGGGCCCGTGATGGTGGACGACCGCAAGGTCCGCCCGCCGCGCCGCGAGGAGATGAAGGGCGACATGGAGTCGCTCATCCATCACTTCAAGCTGTTCACCGAAGGCTACAGCGTGCCCGAGGGCGACACCTACGCCGCGGTCGAGGCGCCGAAGGGCGAGTTTGGCGTTTACCTCGTTTCCGATGGCGCCAACAAGCCTTACCGCCTCAAGTGCCGGGCACCGGGCTTTGCGCACCTGTCGGCGCTGGGCGAGATGGTCGAGGGCCACATGCTTGCCGACGTGGTCGCCGTCATCGGTACCCAGGACATCGTCTTTGGCGAAGTGGACCGTTAAATGAGCGAGACGACTCCCAGCAAGATCCACCTGCTCAGCGAGCACACCCGCCACGAGATCGACGGCTGGGTGGCGCGCTTCCCGGAAGGCCGGCAGCGTTCCGCCGTGCTTTCGGCACTGCGTTTTGTGCAGGAACAGAACCAGGGCTTCCTCACGCCCGACCTCATGGACGCAGTGGCCGAGTACCTGCAGTTGCCCGCGATCCAGGTCTACGAGGTCGCATCGTTCTACTCGATGTTCGAGACCCACCCCTGCGGACGGCACCATGTGAGCGTGTGCACCAACATCTCGTGCATGCTCAACGGGTCCGACGAGGTGGTGGCCTACATCGAGAAGAAGCTGGGCATCAAGACCGGCGAGAGCACCCCGGATGGCCGCATCTTCCTCAAGCGCGAGGAAGAGTGCCTGGCCGCCTGCGTGGGTGCGCCGATGATGATGGTCGACCATCACTACCACGAACACCTGACGCCGGAGAAGATCGATGGCGTCCTCGACGCACTGAAGTAGGCCTCGCATGGGCAAGTGGGAAGACAAGCTGAACCTGGTGTGCTTCGAGCCCCTGAAGCACGCCGAGTCCTGGAAGCTCGATAACTACCGCAAGTCCGGTGGTTACGAGGTCTGGGAAAAGATCCTGGCGGAAAAGACCCCGCGTGAGACGATCATCGAGGCGGTGAAGGCTTCCGGCCTTCGCGGCCGCGGCGGTGCGGGCTTCCCGACGGGCGTCAAGTGGAGCTTCATGCCCCGCAATGCGCCCGGGCAGAAGTATGCCGTCTGCAATTCGGATGAATCCGAGCCCGGCACCTGCCATGACCGCGACATCCTGCGCTTCAACCCGCACTCGCTGGTCGAGGGCCTGGCCATCGGTGCCTATGCGATGGGCGCCACGGTGGCCTACAACTACATCCGTGGCGAGTTCCTCGGTGAGCCCGTGCCGCGCTTCGAGGCGGCGGTGGCCGAAGCCTATGCGGCGGGCCTGCTGGGCAAGAACATCAAGGGCAGCGGCATCGACGTCGACCTGTATACGGCGGTGGGTGCCGGCGCCTACATCTGCGGTGAGGAAACCGCGCTGCTCGAGTCCCTCGAGGGCAAGCAGGGCAAGCCACGCTTCAAGCCGCCGTTTCCGGCCAACTTCGGCCTTTACGGCAAGCCCACGACCATCAACAACACCCAGAGCTACGCATCGGTTCCGACAATCCTGCGCAAGGGCCCTGAGTGGTTCGCTGGCCTGGGCGTGGCCAACAGTGGTGGCACGGTGATCTTCTCGGTGTCCGGTCACGTGAATCGCCCCGGCAACTATGAGTTGCCGCTGGGCATTCCGTTCGCCGACCTCCTGGAGATGGCCGGCGGCGTGCGCGGTGGGCGCAAGCTCAAGGCCGTGATCCCTGGCGGTTCCTCCACGCCGGTCGTGCCGGGTGATGTGATGCTGCGCACGACCATGGATTACGACGCGGTCCGTGCGATCGGTTCTGCGGTCGGTTCGGCGGCGGTCATCGTCATGGACGAGACCACCTGCATGGTGAAGGCGCTCGAGCGCCTGTCGCGCTTCTACATGTCCGAGTCCTGCGGCCAGTGCACGCCCTGCCGCGAGGGCACGGGGTGGCTCAACCGCATGCTGCGCCGCATCCTGGCGGGGCAGGGCAGGCGGGAAGACATCTCCATGCTGGTCGAGGTCGCCAACAAGATCGAAGGCCACACCATCTGCGCGCTGGGCGATGCGGCCGCGTGGCCGGTGCAGAGCTTCGTCAAGCATTTCCGCCATGAGTTCGAATACATGATCGACCACGGCGGCCGCAGCATCGTCGACGGGGAGCGTGCGGCAGCATGAGCGAGGACAAGGTCAACATCATCGTCGACGGCACGCCGATGAAGGCCCGCAAGGGCGAGATGATCATCCGCGTCACCGACGCCAACGACGTCTACATCCCGCGCTTCTGCTACCACGAGAAGCTGCCGGTGGCGGCAAACTGCCGCATGTGCCTGGTGGAGGTCGAGAAGGCACCGAAGCCGATGCCGGCCTGCGCCACGCCCGTCATGGAAGGCATGGTCATCCACACGAAGTCGCCCAAGGCCATCGCGGCCCAGCGCGCCGTGATGGAATTCCTGCTCATCAACCACCCGCTGGATTGCCCGATCTGCGACCAGGGCGGCGAGTGCGAGCTGCAGGATCTGGCCATGGGCTATGGGCGCGACATCTCGCGCTACCACGAAGGCAAGCGCGTGGTGAAGGACAAGGACATCGGCCCACTGGTGTCCACCGACATGACGCGCTGCATCCACTGCACGCGTTGTGTGCGCTTCGGCCAGGACATCGCCGGCATTCCGGAACTGGGCACCACGGGCCGTGGCGAGCACAACGAGATCGGCACCTACGTCGAGAAGAGTGTCGACCACGAGTTGTCGGGCAACATCATCGACCTGTGCCCGGTCGGAGCGCTCAACAGCAAACCTTTCCGTTACCGGGCCCGCTCCTGGGAAATGAGCCAGCAGCCGCTGGTGTCGCCGCATGACGGCCTGGGCACGAACCTGTTCGCGCACGTGCTGCGCGGCAAGCTCATGCGCGTGGTGCCGCGTCGCAACGACGAGATCAATGAAACCTGGATTGCCGACCGCGACCGTTTCAGCTACGAGGGCGTCTACAGCGCCGACCGCCTCAAGTCGCCGATGGTGCGTGAAGGCGATGGCTGGAAGACCGTGGACTGGCAGACGGCGCTGGAGAAGGTTGCCGGGCAGCTGAAGGCGGTGGCGCCCGCAGACCTGGGCTTCCTCGCCAGCCCCTCGTCGACCACCGAAGAGCTCACCCTGTTCGCACGCCTCGCGCGCAGCCTGGGCTGCGGCAATCTGGATCACCGGCTCCGGCAGCCGGACACCTCCGCAGACGCCGAGGACCCGCTGGCCCCGACGCTGGGCATGCCGGTGGCGGCCGTCGACGAGTTGCAGGCCCTGCTGGTTGTGGGCTCCCACCTGCGGCGTGAGTTGCCGCTGCTGGCGCATCGGGTGCGCAAGGCGGCGGTCAAGGGTGGCGCCCAGGTCAGCTTCATCAATCCCGCTGCCTTCGAGCACCGGTTCCCGGTCGCGCACGAGTGGGTCGTGTCGCCGGCGGACCAGTTGAGGGAGATCGCGGCATTGCTGGTCGCCGCCACCGAGGGCAGCGCGCAAGCCCTGCAGTTCCCGGGGGTCGAGGTGCAGCCGCGCCACCGTGATCTGGTGGCCGCATTGAAGTCTGCCGAGCGCAAGGCGGTATGGCTGGGTGCACTCGCGCTCCGGCATCCAGGCTATGGTTCGCTGCGTTCGCTGGCCACTGCGCTGGCCGCCGCGGTCGGTGCGCCGCTGGGCGTGCTTGCCGAGGGCGCCAACGCTGCCGGGGCACATCTGGCGGGCGTGCTGCCGCAGCGTGACGTCGGTGGTGCCGCGGCGCCGGTGCGTGGCCTGTGTGCCAATGGCATGCTGGGCCGCAGCCTCAAGGGCTACCTGCTGCTCGGCACCGAACCCGGCGCGGATTCCCTGGCACCCGGTGCCGCAGCGGCGCTGAAGGGCGCCGGCTTCGTGGTCGCGCTCACGCCCTATGCCAGCGACGAACTCAAGGCTGTCGCCAGCGTGCTGCTGCCGGTCGGCACCTTTGCCGAGACCAGCGGCACCTACGTCAGCCTCGAAGGCCGGTGGCAGAGTTTCGCGGGCATCTCGACGCCGGTTGGCGAGTCGCGGCCGGCGTGGAAGGTGTTGCGGGTGCTGGGTACGCTGCTGGGACTGTCCGGGTTCGACCAGGACTCTTCGGAACAGGTCCTCGAGCAGTTCCGGACCGGCGTTCCGGCCACGGTCCCGTCCGTCGCCACGGCGCCGCGTCTGGCGCAGCTCGACCCGGCGGCCGAAGTGATCGATGTCCCCGGGTACCAGGTCGACGGCGTGCTGCGGCGGTCGCCGGCATTGCAGGCGACGCGTGCCGGCCGTGAGGCTGCGGCCCGTTACGGCAGGAAGGAGGCCTGATGGACGCCATGAACGCCTTCTGGGCAGGTTTGCCGGGCTATCTCCAGTCCGGCGCGATCATCCTGCTGCTCACGGTCACGCTGATCATCTCGGTGGCTTTGCTGACGCTCTGGGAACGCAAGTTCATCGGCTGGATCCAGCTGCGTCGCGGTCCCAACCGCGTGTCCATCTTCGGCATCCCGTTCCTGCGCGGTGTCGGGCAGCCCTTCGCCGACGTGGTCAAGCTGCTGATCAAGGAAGTGGTCATCCCGGCGAAGTCGAACAAGTTCCTGTTCCGCCTCGCGCCGATGCTCGCCCTGATCCCCGCCTTCGCCACCTGGGCGGTCGTGCCCATCGCGCCGGGATTCTCCATCGCGGATGTCGACGCAGGGCTGCTTTATGTGCTGTCGCTGACCTCCGTCGGTGTCTACGGCGTCATCCTCGCCGGCTGGGCGTCCAACTCGAAGTACGCCTTCCTCGGCGCCATGCGTTCTGCCGCGCAGATCGTCGCCTACGAGATCGCGATGGGTTTTGCGCTGGTGGGCGTCCTGATGGCCTCAGGAAGCCTCAACCTCGGCACGATCGTGTCCCAGCAGGCCGGTGGCCTGTTCACCTGGAACTGGACCTGGCTCTTCCCGCTGTTCGTCGTGTATTTCATCGCCGGCGTCGCGGAGACCAACCGTGCCCCGTTCGATGTGGCTGAGGGCGAGTCGGAGATCGTGGCGGGTTTCCATGTCGAGTACTCGGGCATTGCCTTCGCGCTGTTCTTCCTCGCCGAATACGCCAACATGATCCTGGTCGCCGGGCTCACGGCGGTGTTCTTCTTCGGTGGCTGGCTGTCGCCGCTCGACGGCTGGGTCCCGCCCGATAGTGCAATCCTCGACGTGCCGCTGCTGGGGCAGTTCCTCGCCCACGGCACACACTGGCTGTTCATCAAGACCTTCTTCTTCCTCTGCGTGTTCCTGTGGTTGCGCGCGACCTTCCCGCGCTACCGCTACGACCAGATCATGCGGCTGGGCTGGAAGGTCCTGATTCCCGTCACCCTGGTGTGGATCGCCGTCGAGGCACTCATGGTCCACTTCAAGATCGGTCCCTGGAGCGCCTGAACATGTCGCGCGCGAGCATCATCAAGACCTTCACGCTGTGGGAACTGCTGCAGGGCATGTGGCTGACCCTGCGCACGCTGTTCCGGCCGAAGATCACCGTCGCATATCCGGAGGAAAAGACGCCGCAGTCGGTGCGCTTCCGCGGCCTGCATGCGCTGCGCCGCTATCCGAACGGCGAGGAACGCTGCATCGCCTGCAAGCTCTGCGAGGCCGTGTGCCCGGCCGCGGCGATCACCATCGAGTCCGACGCCAGCACGGATGGCACGCGGCGCACGACGCGCTATGACATCGATCTCTTCAAGTGCATCTACTGCGGCTTTTGCGAGGAAGCCTGTCCGGTCGATGCGATCGTCGAGACGCGCATCCACGAGTACCACATGGAGCATCGCGGCGAGAACATCATGAGCAAGGACAAGCTTCTTGCCGTGGGTGAACGCTACGAGGCGATGATCAACGCGGACAAGGCCGCGGACGCGCGCTACCGCTGAGGCGGTAGCGGCCGGGGAGGGAAAACGTGCTGGTCCAGATCCTTTTCTATGCCTTTGCGCTGGTGCTGCTGGCTTCCGCGCTGGGTGTCATCACTGCCCGCAACCCGGTGCATTCCGCGCTGAGCCTTGTGCTGGCCTTCTTCACCAGCGCCTCGTTGTGGCTGCTGATCGATGCCGAGTTCCTGGCCATCGTGCTGGTGCTCGTCTACGTCGGCGCTGTCATGGTGCTGTTCCTGTTCGTGGTCATGATGCTCGACATCAACATCGAGACGGTCCGCAAGGGGTTCACCCGCCATGCCTGGCTGGGCTGGCTGACCACCCTCGCCATCGTCGGCGAAATCGTCGGCGTGGTGGCCGTCCGCCAGCTCGGCATCGACGCCACGCAGGCGCCGCAGCCGCTTGCGGCGGACCACAGCAACACCGCCGAGCTGGGCGCGGTGCTCTACACGAAGTATGTCTATGCCTTCGAGCTGGCGGCGGTGCTGCTGCTGGTGGCCATCGTCGCCGCCATCGTGCTGACGATGCGCAAGCGCCAGGGCCTGAAGGTGCAGGATGTGGCGGCGCAGGTCGCCGTGCGGCGTGAAGACCGCGTGCGCGTGGTCAAGATGGATGCGGAGAAGCGCTGATGATCACGCTGGAGCACATGCTCGTCCTTTCGGGGCTGTTGTTCGCGCTGGCCGTGGCCGGCATGTTCATCAACCGCCGCAACGTCATCCTGCTGCTGATGTGCATCGAACTGATGCTCTTGGCCGTCAACTTCAATTTCGTGGCGTTCTCGCGCTTCCTCGGCAACATCGATGGCCAGGTCTTCGTCTTCTTCATCCTGACCGTCGCGGCCGCAGAGTCGGCGATCGGCCTCGCCATCCTCGTGGTGCTGTTCCGTGCGCGGCGCAGCATCGATGTCGAGGAACTCAGCACGCTGAAGGGTTGATGACGCAGCCATGAATCCGAACACGCTACTTGCCATTCCCCTGCTGCCGCTCGCGGCGTCCATCGTTGCCGGCCTTTTCGGCCGCTGGGTGGGCCGGGGCGGCGCGGCCGCCGTCACCATCCTCGGTGTCGCGGCCTCGCTGCTGCTGTCGCTGCAGGTCTTCAACCAGCTGGTCTTCCAGGGGGCACCGGTCTACAACGACGCGGTCTACACCTGGCTGGTCACCGACGGCATCAACATTTCCGTCGGCTTCCTGGTCGACAAGCTCACTGTCCTCATGATGGTGGTGGTGACTTTCGTCTCGTTGTGCGTTCACGTCTACACGATGGGCTACATGCACGACGACGAGGGCTACCAGCGCTTCTTCAGCTACATCTCGCTGTTCACGTTCGCCATGCTGATGCTGGTGATGTCGAACAACTTCATGCAGCTGTTCTTCGGCTGGGAAGCCGTGGGCGTGGTCTCGTACCTGCTGATCGGCTTCTGGTACACGCGGCCGAGCGCGGTCTTCGCCAACATGAAGGCCTTCCTGGTCAATCGCGTGGGCGACTTCGGTTTTCTGCTCGGCATTGCCGGCGTCGTCTACTTCACCGGCTCGCTGGATTACGTCGATGCCTTCGCCGCGGTGCCGCAGATGCAGGCGGGTGTCGTCGAGGTGATTCCCGGGTCGGCGTGGAACGCGTTGACGGTGATCTGCATCTGCCTGTTCATCGGTGCGATGGGCAAGTCCGCGCAGATGCCGCTCCACGTCTGGCTGCCGGACTCCATGGAGGGCCCGACGCCGATCTCCGCGCTGATCCACGCCGCCACCATGGTCACCGCGGGCATCTTCATGGTGGCGCGCATGTCGCCGCTCTTTGAAGGCTCCGAGGCGGCGCTGTCGACCATCCTCGTGATCGGTGCCACGACCGCGCTGTTCATGGGCTTCCTGGGCATCGTCGCCAACGACATCAAGCGCGTGGTCGCCTATTCGACGCTGTCCCAGCTGGGCTACATGACCGTCGCGCTGGGCGTGTCGGGCTACAGTGTCGCCATCTTCCACCTGATGACGCACGCCTTCTTCAAGGCCCTGCTGTTCCTTGCCGCAGGTGCGGTCATCATCGCGATGCACCACGAGCAGGACATGCGCAAGATGGGTGGGCTTCGCACCCGCATGCCGGTCACGTACTGGACTTCGCTGATCGGCGCGCTGGCCCTGATCGGGACGCCGTTCTTCGCAGGTTTCTACTCCAAGGACGCGCTGATCGAGTCCGTGGCCGCCTCGCACCGGGCAGGGGCGGGTTACGCCTACTTCTGCGTGCTGGCCGGCGTGTTCGTCACGGCTTTCTACACGTTCCGCATGATCTTCCTGACCTTCCACGGCAAGACGCGTATGGACCACCACGCCGAGGAGCATTTCCACGACGTGGGTTGGGACATGAAAGCGCCGCTGGTTGCCCTTGCGGTGCCGTCCCTGCTGATCGGCTACCTGACGATCCAGCCGGTCCTGTTCGGCGGCTATTTCGACGGGTCGATTTTCGTCAGCGAAGCCAACAATGTCGTGGCTGAGGTTGCGCACCACTTCCATGGTGCCGCGGCCTTCGCGGTGCATGCACCGTTGACGCTGCCGTTCTGGCTCGCCGCCGCCGGCGTGGGCACGGCGTGGCTGCTGTTCCTGCGCCGCCCGGATCTGGCGGACGCGGCGGGGGCCCGCCTTGCCGGCCTGCGCGTGGTGCTGGACAACAAGTACTACTTCGACTGGTTCAACGAGAACGTGCTCGCGGCCGGAAGCCGTGCGCTCGGGCGCCTGCTGTGGCAACGCGGTGACCAGGCCGTGATCGACGGCACGCTGGTGAATGGTTCGGCGGCAGTGGTTGCGTGGCTGTCGGGCGTCGTGCGCCGCGTACAGACGGGTTACCTCTATTCGTACGCTTTCTGGATGGTGGTCGGTCTTGCGCTGCTGCTGGGCTGGTTCCTCTGGGCGGCGAACTAGGATCGGACAATGCTCAGTTCCAAGCTACTTTCAATCCTCATCTGGCTGCCCGTTGCCGGTGGTCTCATCACCCTGATGCTCGGCAGCAAGGCTGCCCTGGCGCGCTGGTGGTCACTGGCCGTCGCGCTGGCGGCGTTGGCGCTCAGCATTCCGCTGTACGCCGGATTTGACGGCTCCACCGCCGCGTTCCAGTTCGTGGAGCGGGCCTCGTGGATTCCCACCTTCAATGCCGACTACTACCTCGGTGTCGACGGCATTTCCTTGCCACTGGTGCTGCTCACGACGTTCACCACGGTGATCGTCATGCTGGCGGGCTGGAAGTCGGTGAGCGATCGCGTTGCCCAGTACTACGGCGCCTTCCTGGTCATGTCCGGGCTCATGGTGGGCGTGTTCGCGTCCCTCGATGCGCTGCTGTTCTATTTCTTCTGGGAAGCGCTGCTGATCCCGATGTTCCTCATCATCGGCATCTGGGGCGGTCCGCGGCGCATCTACGCCACCATCAAGTTCTTCCTCTACACCTTCCTCGGTTCCGTGTTCATGTTGGTCGCCTTGATCTACATGTATCTCGAGGCCGGAAACTACGCCATCGAGACTTTCCACCAGTTGCCGCTCTCGTTGGCCGAACAGCAGTGGATCTTCCTGGCGTTCCTGGCCGCCTTTGCCGTGAAGGTTCCCATGTGGCCGGTGCACACCTGGCTTCCGGACGCGCACGTCGAAGCCCCGACCGGTGGTTCCGTGGTGCTGGCTGCGGTCATGCTGAAGCTGGGTGGCTATGGCCTGCTGCGTTTCAGCCTGCCGATCGCGCCGGACGGCAGCCGTTCGCTCGACTGGCTGCTCATCGGCCTGTCGCTTGTGGCGGTGGTCTACATCGGCTTCGTGGCCCTGGTGCAGCAGGACATGAAGAAGCTGATTGCCTACTCGTCGATCGCCCACATGGGGTTCGTCACGCTGGGGGCCTTCCTGGCCTATGACATCGTCGAGGCCACGGGAAGCGCACAGGGCGCCGCCATGGGTTTGGACGGCGCGATGGTGCAGATGATCTCCCACGGGCTGATTTCCGGGGCGATGTTCCTCTGTGTTGGCGTGATGTATGACCGCGTCCACAGCCGCGAGATCAGCGCGTATGGTGGCGTCATCAACACCATGCCGAAGTTCGGCGCCTTCATGGTGCTGTTCTCGATGGCCAATGCCGGTCTGCCCGGCACCTCCGGTTTTGTCGGCGAGTTCCTCGTCATCCTCGCCAGCTTCAAGGCCAACTTCTGGTATGCCTTCGCTGCCGCCACAACCCTGATCCTCGGGGCCGCCTACACCTTGTGGCTGGTCAAGCGCGTGCTGTTCGGGCCCGTGGCCAACACGCAAGTTGCGGAGTTGCAGGACCTTGATGCCCGCGAGTTCCTCATCCTCGGCATCCTTGCCGTGGGTGTGCTGCTGCTGGGCCTCTGGCCCGCTCCGCTGCTCGAGGTCATGAGCGGATCCATCCACCACCTGGTCGAGCAGATGCTGTCGACCAAGCTGCCGATGCCCTGACAGGACGCGCCAGACATGAACGAAGCCACTTTCAGCCTGGCCCAGATCCTGCCGGCGATGCCGGAGATCTACCTCACCGGTGCGATCTGCGCGCTGTTGATGTTTGATGTGTTCTTTGGGCTGCGGCAACCGGGGCGTACCGCGAGTGCGGCGCTGGTCTTGCTCGTGGTCGGCGCCCTGGTGACGGCACAGGTCGGCCAAGGGCCACGTACCGTCATCTTCGACGGACTTTACGTGGCGGACCAGGCCTCCTATCTCCTCAAGCTCGCCAGTTACCTGTTCATGGCCGTGGCGCTGTTCTATTCCGGGGAATATCTGGCGCGACGCCGCATCCAGAAGGGTGAGTTCTACGTATTGGCAATGACCGCCCTGCTGGGCATCCAGGTCATGGGTTCGGCGGCCAATCTCCTCACCATCTACATCGGTGTCGAGCTCCTGTCGCTTTCCCTTTATGCGCTGGTGGCCTTCGACCGTGACGATGGCCTGGCCGCTGAGGCGGCGATGAAGTACTTCGTGCTCGGTGCGATAGCGTCGGGCATGCTGCTGTATGGCATGTCGCTGATCTACGGCCTGACGGGCAGCCTCCAGCTCGAGCAGATCGCAGCCAGTGTCCAGGGCGGCGAGCCGGCACTGGGCCTGCTGCTGGGCATTGCTTTTGTGGTGGTGGCGGTGGCCTTCAAATTCGGTGCAGTGCCCTTCCACATGTGGGTCCCGGACGTCTATCAAGGTGCGCCGACGGCCGTCACGATGCTCGTGGCCACGGTGCCCAAGCTGGCCTCTTTTGCGCTGGCATTCCGGCTCCTCGCGGAGGGGCTGGCCCCGGTGACCGATGCGTGGGTGCAGATGCTGGGAGTGGTCGCAGTCCTGTCGCTGGTGCTGGGCAATGTGGTTGCGATTGCGCAGACCAACCTTCGCCGCATGCTGGGCTATTCGGCCATCGCCAACGTGGGCTTCGTCCTTCTGGGTTTCGTCTCCGGCACGGCGGCAGGCTATCAGGCTGCGCTGTACTACACCCTGGTCTACGTGCTGGTGGTCCTTGGCGCGTTCGGCGTCATCCTGCTCGGTTCCCAGAAGGGGTTCGAGGCGGACGAGCTGGAGCACTACAAGGGGCTCTCCAGGCGTGATCCCATGTTGGCCGTGGTGATGGCGGTCATCATGTTCTCGACGGCTGGCATTCCTCCTTTCGTCGGTTTCTGGCCGAAACTTCGTGTGATCGAAGCGCTGCTGGGTCCGGGCTACGTCTGGCTGGCCGGAGTTGCCGTACTCATGTCGGTGGTGGGAGCGTTCTACTACCTGCGCGTGGTGTGGCTGATGTATTTCGAGAAGGCGCCAGAGGGTCTGCCCGCGCCGGTTTTGCGCCTTCCTTTGCGTGTTGTGGTGGCGGTCAATGCCCTTGCGGCCTTGGTCTTCGGGCTGATGCCAGATGCGGTCATGCGGCTTGGGCAGGGCGTGGTGCCATTTCACTGACGGGGGCTTGCAACGGTGGCGAATCCGTGTATGATTCGCCTCCCTCGGTTGCGGGGTGGAGCAGTCTGGCAGCTCGTCGGGCTCATAACCCGAAGGTCGCAGGTTCAAATCCTGCCCCCGCTACCAACTCTTCCTGCTGGATTTGCTCCACCAGCAGGGCACTTGAAAAAACCCGGCCAGCCCGGGTTTTTTTGTGCCCTTTACCTACGCCACTGCGGCATACGCCGGCGCCGGTTGGGCGGCTTGATCGGCTATAGTCCGGGCGTCCGCCGGCGGTCCCGCGCCGGTGTCACTGGAACCTGACGATGAACTGGACGAAGCACGATTACGAAGATATCCCGGGGACTTACGTATTCGACGGCAAGCATGCCCATGGTGCGTATCCCTTGAACAAGTTGCTGTTTTCCTTCTGCAATGAAGACAACCGCAACGAGTTCGACCGCGATCCGGCAGCCTATTGCGACAAGTATGGCGTCGCCGGCAAGTACAAGGAGTTCGTCCTGAAGAAGGACTTCCTCGGCATGTTGCGCGCAGGCGCAAACATCTACTACATGGCCAAGATGGCGATCCCGCGCGGCACCTCGGTGCAGGACGCGGGTGCGCAGTTCCAGGGAATCACGACCCCGGAATTCCAGGCGAAGCTGCTGGCCAAGGGCGAAGGACTGCCGGAGCGTCTGGCGCAGCGCGGAGATTTCTGGAATGGCTAAGATCCTCGGTGGCATCACCAGTTCACACATCCCGGCGGTGGGCAATGCCATCGCCAATGGCCTCACGCAGGAGCCGTACTGGAAGCGGTTTTTCGACGGCTATGAGCCTGCCAAGGCATGGCTCCAGGAGAAGAAGCCGGATGTGGTCATCGTTGTCTACAACGACCACGGCCTGAACTTCTTCCTCGACAAGGTCCCGACCTTCGCCTTGGGCTGCGCCGACATCTATGAGAATGCGGACGAAGGCTGGGCCCTGAAGCCGGTCGCACCCTTCAAGGGTGATGCCGCTTTTTCCTGGCACATCGCCGAGTCGCTCGTGGCGCAGGAGTTCGACATCTGTACCTGCCAGGAGATGAAGGTTGACCATGGCTTCGTCAATCCCATCCGCGCGCTGTACGGCACGCATGACGTCTGGCCGGTCACCACGATTCCGCTGGCGGTGAATACCGTGCAGCACCCCGTGCCCACGGCCAAGCGTTGCCATGACTTGGGCAAGGCGCTGCGCCGTGCAGTGGAGTCCTATCCGGAGGACCTGAAGGTCGTCATCTTCGGCACTGGCGGACTTTCGCACCAGCTGCAGGGAGAGCGTGCGGGCCTGATCGACGTCGAATTCGACCTCGAATGCATGGACCGCATCGCCACCGATCCGGAGTGGATGACGCAATTCAGCAACACCGAGATCATGCGCCGCGCCGGCACCGAGGGCATCGAGACGATCATGTGGCTCGTGATGCGTGGTGCGCTGCAGGAGGGCGTCAAGGTGGTCCACAAGCACTACCACGCGCCGATCTCCAATACGGGGGCGGGCGTCTTGGTGCTGGAGAACACGCTGTCCTGAGCGTGCGCCGGTATCTCTGCACGTCATCACCGGGGCCCGCGAAAGCGGGCCTCGTTGTTTGCAGCCGGTGTGTTGCCAGTTGCCGTCGCCCGTGTTTTTGAGCAATCCTCGGTACCACTGATACCGGGGGTGTGAACATGGCGCAGTCTCAATTCGATCCTGATCTGGATGCCGTCGTGGTCGGCGCAGGCTTTGCGGGCCTCTACATGCTCTACCGCTTGCGCGGTCTGGGGCTGCGTGCCCGGGTCTTTGAAGCCGGGGGCGGGGTTGGCGGGACCTGGTATTGGAACAGCTACCCCGGTGCACGCTGCGACATCGAGAGCATGGAGTACTCCTACCAGTTCGACGAGGCGCTGCAGCAGGAGTGGGTGTGGAGCGAGCGCTATGCGACCGGCCCGGAGATCCTGCGCTACCTCAATCACGTGGCGGACCGCTACAACCTCCGCAAGGACATCCAGTTCAACACCCGGGTGACGGGGGCTGTCCATGACGACGCCTCGGGACTGTGGAAGGTCGGCCTGTCCGACGGCAGCACGCTCACCAGCCGCTACTGCATCATGGCCACCGGTTGCCTCTCCGCGGCCAATCTCCCCGACATCCCCGGACGCGACAGTTTCGCCGGCAAGATCGTCCACACGGGCAACTGGCCCCGCGACGGGATCGACTTCTCCGGCAAGCGCGTGGCCGTCATCGGCACCGGGTCCTCTGGTATCCAGGTCATCCCGGAGATCGCGCGCACGGCGGCCCATCTGACGGTCTTCCAGCGCACGGCCAGTTATTCCATCCCCGCACGCAACGCGGTGCTCGATCCCGAGGTGCAGGCCGAGGTCAAGCGCGGCTACAAGGCCATGCGCCAGCGCGTCGCGTTGATGCCGATCGGCGCGGAGTTCTTCCACCGTGACGTGTCTGCGCTCGCGGAGCCTGCCGAGGCACGCCTGGCCGTCATGGAGGAGCGTTGGCAGAGGGGCGGCACCTCCTTCGGGGCCGCGTTCAACGACCTGATGGTGAACGAGGATGCCAACAAGATCGCCGCCGACTTCGTGCGCGACAAGATCCGCAGCACGGTCAAGGATCCGGCCACTGCCGAGGCGCTGCTGCCGAAGCATCTGTTCGGCATCAAGCGCATCTGCCTCGACAGCGACTACTATGCCACCTACAACCGGCCGAACGTCAGCCTGGTGGCCATGCAGGGACGTTCCATCGAGAGGATCGTCCCTGAGGGACTGGTCTTCGACGGCAAGACGCATGCAGTCGACATCATCGTCTTCGCCACCGGATTCGACGCCATGACAGGCACCTTGCTGCGCATGGACATCCGCGGCCGCAATGGCCTCACCCTTGGCCAGAAGTGGGCGGCGGGCCCCAAGACCTACCTGGGCATCCAGACCCAAGGCTTCCCGAACCTGTTCATGGTGACCGGGCCGGGCAGTCCGTCCGTGTTCACGAACGTCGTGCCGTCGATCGAGCAGGACGTGAACTTCATCGCCGGGGCCATCGGGCACCTGCAGGGTCAGGGACTGCATGAGATGGAGGCCACGACGGAGGCCGAGGAAGGCTGGGTGAAGGAAGTGGCGGCAATCGCGGACTCCACGCTCTACACCAAGGGCAACTCCTGGTACCTGGGATCCAATATCCCGGGCAAAGCGCGTGTGTTCCTGGCCTGGATCGGCTTTCCCACCTACGTGGAGCGCTGCCGGCAGGTGGTGGCGAGGGGCTACGAAGGTTTCCGCTGCCAGTGAAACGCGAAGACTACGCGCGCTACGTCAGCGCTTTCAACGCGCGCGACTACGGCACGCTCGAGGGTTTCTTTGCCGATGACTTCGCGCTGGAAAACGCCGGCTTCCGCATCCAGGGCAAGCCGGCCTTCCGCGAGTTCTACCGGTTCTTCCACGCCTACTGCCGCGAAACGGTCACCCTGCTGCAATTTTTTCCGGGAGAAGGCGCGTTCGTGGCGAACGTGGTGATCCGCTTCGAGGGCCTGAAGGCGCTGACGCCGCAGGTGCTCGCGGAGAGGGGCTACTCGGGGATGACGACGGTTCCGGAAGGCGCTGCCGTGGACGTGGAGTTCCTGATCCTCTACCGGCTGGACGCCCGCGGCCTGATCCAGCACATCAAGGGCGCGGTCTGGATTCCGGCGGGAGCGCCGGCTTGAAGCCTGCGCCCTCGTGCTCGAGCAACCAGCGCTTGCGCTCCAGTCCGCCAGCGTAGCCCGTCAGGCTGCCATCGCTGCCGATCACGCGGTGGCAGGGCACCACGATGGACACCGGGTTGGCACCCACCGCCAAGCCCGTGGCCCGTACGGCGGCCGGTCGACCGATGCGGCGCGCCAGTTCGCCGTAGCCGAGGGTCTCTCCGGCTGGAATCTGCCTCAGGGCGGCCCAGACTTCGCGCTGGAACGCCGTGCCACCCGTCTCGATGGTCAGCGCATCGATGGCCGCGTGCTCGCCAGCGAAGTAGGCCTCCAGGGCCGCTGTGAACTGCGGGGGCGGCGGTGCTGCGCTCAAGGTGTGGCCGCTGCCGGAGGGGCCATAGTGCCGGCGCAACATCTTCAGAAGGCGGGCTTCATGGTCCTGCCAGTCCAACGCGCGCAACCGGCTTTGGCCGTCGAAGACCATCAGCAGCCCTCCCGCCGGCGAGGGCAGCGCATGGTGGTGGAGCGACAGAGGGTTGTGCATGTCTGGATGATGGCATGTGAGGTGGCCAAGGGTGGAGTCGATGGAGGGGTGCTGCTGGACGTGCCTGATTCCGGATGGGACACCGGCTGAGGTATGTTGTGTCGCCGCTGTCGCAGACAGGAACGGACGGGGGAGGGTGCATGCGATCGACAGGAACATTGCGGTGGGCCACGGCGCTGGGTGCCGCCGCCTTGGTGGCGGCCTGTGGCCAGCGGGCCACCGTCATCGACAACACGGCCTTGGCCGACGAGCGGGACGGCCGCAACTGGGCCGCCTTCGGCCGCACCTTCCAGGAAACGCACTACAGTCCCTTGGACGAGGTCAATGCGGATACCGTGGGCCGCCTGGGTCTGGCTTGGTCGCTTGATCTGGACGTCAACAACGCGATCACGGCGCCGCTGGCCGTTGATGGCGTCATCTATCTGGGCGCTGGCCATGGCGTGGTGCATGCCGTGGATGCCCGCACAGGCAAGCTGCTATGGCGGCATGACGCCCGGGCGCAGGACACGGAAGGCGACAAGCTGCGTGTGGCCTGGAGCATCCGTGGCATCGCGTTCTGGAAGGGGCGCGTCTATGCCGGAACGTCCGACGGCCGCTTGATCGCCCTTGACGCCAAGGACGGCAAACCCGCCTGGAGCGTACAGACGGTGGACCCGAAGGATGGTGCGACCATCAACGGCCCGCCGCGTGCCTACAACGGCAAGGTGATCGTCGGCTTCTCGGGCGGCGACTTCAGCCCGCTGCGCGGCTATGTCACCGCCTACGATGCCGAAACGGGCAAACAGGCGTGGCGTTTCTATGTGGTGCCAGGCAAGCCCGGCACACGTGATGGTGCCGCTTCGGATCCGATGATGGAAAAGGCTGCCGCCACGTGGACCGGTGAATGGTGGAAATACGGCGGCGGTGGCGCCGTCTGGAACGCCATCACCTACGACCCGGACTTCAACCGCATCTACTTTGGCACCGGCAACGGCACACCGATGAACTGGAAGCTGCGCAGCCCCGGCGGCGGCGACAACCTGTTCATCGCTTCGGTCGTCGCCGTGGACGCGGACACTGGCGAGTATGCGTGGCACTACCAGACGGCCCCAGGGGATTCCTGGGACTATGACTCCGCCACCGATATCACGCTGACCACGCTGCAACTTGAAGGCCAGCTGCGCAAGGTCATCCTGCACGCAGCCAAGAACGGCTTCTTCTATGTCATCGACCGGGAGAGCGGCAAGCTGCTCTCCGCCGAGAAACTTGGCACGGTGACCTGGGCCGACAGGGTCGACCTGGAATCCGGCCGCCCCGTGCTGGCACCGGGCGCCAAATACGAGGACAAGCCCATCCTGTTGTGGCCCAGTTTCCAGGCTGTGCACCACTGGACGCCGCAGGCCCACAGTCCGCGCACGGGGCTTACCTATGTACCGACTCTGGAGATGCCGGCCGAGTTCGGCGACGCGGGTGTGGACCTGAAGAACTACGACCCGCGGCCGCGCACCACGGACTACACGGGCCTGACCGTGGGTGGCGGAGATGTGCCGCGGGATGCCGGCCGCAGTGTGCTGCGGGCCTGGGATCCGGTGGCGAAGAAGGTCGTCTGGAGCATCGAAACGCCGGGAGTTTCCAATGGCGGCGCCCTGGCCACCGGTGGTGATCTGGTCTTCCAGGGGCTGGCGGACGGCCATTTCCACGCCTACTCCGCCAAGGATGGCAAGGACCTGTGGTCATACAACGCGCGCGTGGCCGCGACGGGTGTGCCGATCACCTACAGCGTGGATGGCAAGCAGTACATCTCGGTGACGACAGGCCCGCTTGGCGGTTCCACAGCGGCCTTCGGCTCGATCTCGGGCCGCTGGGGCTGGGATTCGCGCGTGCATCCGCGCCGCTTGCTGACCTTCGTGCTGGATGGCAAGGCCGCGTTGCCCGCAACGCCGCCACCGGCGCCTGCTGTGCCGCTGGCCGGCGAGGGGTTCATCGTGGACGCAGCATTGGCGCGGCAGGGCGAGCGTGAATATGCACAGTGCACCCTCTGCCACGGCATGGGCGTGGTCGCGGGAGGGATCGCGCCCGACCTGCGTGCGTCCCCGGTGCCGCTGTCCGCGGAAGCCTTTGAACACATCGTGCGCGGGGGCTCGCTGCAAGCGCGCGGCATGCCGAAGTTCGCGGAGCTCTCCGACCAACAGTTGGAAGCCCTGCGGCACTTCTTCCGCCAGAAGGCGCGAGAGTCACTGGCGGCAGCCGGTGGGGGCGGCGCCTGATGCGCCGCTCCGGCGGGTGTGTCTGGCTGGCCCCCCTGCTGGGTCTGCTGGGCCTGCTGCCGGCGACGCATGCGCTGGCGCAGGTCATCACCGCACAGGTCGAGAAAGTGCTGGACGGTGACACCCTGGTCGTCAGGCCCGTCAGCGCCGCCTTGGGTCGCACGGACGCGCTGCGCGTCCGGCTGTACGGCATCGACACCCCGGAGAAGGACCAGCCTTGGGGGGACGAAGCGCGCAGGGCGCTGGCGATCCTGGTCGAGGGACGGCAGGTCAGCATCGAGCCGCAGGAACAGGACCGCTACGGCCGTATGGTGGGCGTGGTGCTGGTGGGGCGACGGGACGTCAACCGCGCGCTGGTCGAGCAGGGGCACGCGTGGGTATACCGGCAATACGAACGCGACCCTGCGGCCTGCCTCGTCGAGGCCGAGGCTCGTGTGGCACGTCGTGGCCTGTGGGCGGCAGCGCCTGCCGCCTGGGTGGCGCCCTGGCAGTGGCGGCAGTACCAACGCGGCCAGCGCCAAGGGGTGCAGGATTACAGCCGTGAGACGGCGGCGATGTGCCGGCGGGCGCTGCGCGGGCGTGCGCGCTCCCAGACCGCGGCGACCACCGCCGACCGTGGGGCAACCGGCGTGTGTGGCGCTGGCTGTTGCCCGACCGACCCGGCGGAATGTCGCCGTGCATCGGGGAAACCGTTGGATAGCCTTGTAACTCCGGCGCCAGTCATGCTTTAGGGGAGCTCAGTACAAGGAGGTCGTTGGATGTCCAAGATGCTCCAAGCCTTGTCCCGTCCCCTGAGGGCCGCCTTGCGGGCCGCGAAGGGGAGCAAGCTGCTGCGCAGCCTGCTCACCGACCTGAGCAATACAGCAGAATTCACGAACCTTGCAGCGCATGAGCGCATGGTTGCGGATCGCGTGCGCGTCGATTGCTATCACGCTGCCTTGCGCAAGCATGTGAAGCCCGGTGACGTCGTCATCGACCTTGGGACCGGCACGGGCATCCTGTCGATGTTCGCGGCCCAGGCAGGCCCGCGCCGCATCTATGCACTGGACCATTCGCCGTTCATCGAGGTGGCGCGTCGCCTCGCGGCGCACAACAAGGCGGACTGCATCGAGTTCGTCTCGACCAACAGCCGTGACTTCAAGCCTGCGGAGCGCGCTGATCTGCTGATCCACGAGCAACTGGGTGACGAGTGTTTCACCGAAAACATGGTGGAGAACCTGCTGGACCTCAAACGGCGGGCACTCAAGCCCGGTGGCCGCATCCTGCCTGCGCGCTTCGAGTTCTTCGTCGAACCGCTGCAGCTCAAGCCGGGACGCGAGTTGCCTCCGCTCTGGCAACAGAACGTGCACGGTGTGGATTTCAGCTGCCTCAAGGATGATCCGCTGGCTGCGTCGTACAAGACCTCCGAATATCCGTACTACTTCATCGACGATGCCACGTTCGGCCATTGGCTTGGCGTGCCACGGCCAGCCCTTTACGTCGATCTGGACACCCTTGAGTCACCAGCGGCGATGCCGGACGTGCTGGAACTGGAGCGGGAAGTCACGAGTGCCGGCGTGCTCGATGGCTTCGGCATCTATTTCCGCATCATCTTCGATGACGAACTCTCGTTCGATACTTCGCCGACCAGCACACCGACCCATTGGCGTTGCCGCTTCCTGCGTTCGGATCGCCGGACGCTGGACACTGGCGTGCGCCTGCGTTACCGCCTGCGCATGCCGGACCTCGTCAATGCCGATACCTGGCAACTCGAGGTCGAGGACTGATCTTTCTTCCGCAGTGAGACGTGGTTGCCCGCCGCCGCGTCCGGCGGCGCAAGTTTCGTGGCTACACTATTTGCCATGACCGAAAGTCCCACATTCCCTTTGCCCTTCGAGTACCTGAAGCTCGGTGGCCGCATTCCCTACGATGTCTGGAATGAACATGGGCTGTTGCTGCTGGCCCGCGACCAGCCGATAGAGACCGAACAGCAGCTGGACCTGCTGCTTGAGCAGCGTTGCCTGGTCACGCTGGAAGAAGCAGCCTGGCCGGAAGAGGTCCGTCATCGGGCGCCGCTGCCAGCCGAACGTGATGCGGTCAGCCTTTGGCCGGCCCTGCATACGAGCCTGCAGCAGGTGATGCTGTCGCACGAAGGGCGAACCGATATCGCCGTGAACCTGGAGCAGATCCGCAACGCGGCCGTCGACTTGTTGGACAACCAGCGCGACCACAGCCTGTTCCTGCTGGTGCGCAGCGTGGTGACGGGAGAATCGAGCTACGCGGCGGCCAACGCTTTGGCCGCCGCGGCGGTATGCCACATGCTGTCGCCGGACGCGGGGCTGGATGCCGCAGCCAGCCGCTCGCTGTTCCTTGCCGCGCTGTCGATGAACATGGGCATGTGGACCTTGCAGGACACACTGGCGCGAAGGGACGGGCCGCCCTCCCGCATGGAACGGCAATTGATCCGCAACCACCCTGACACGAGCGAAGCCCTGCTGCAGTCGTCAGGTGTCGATGATCCGCTGTGGTTGTCGACAGTCCGCTTCCATCATGCGCCGCCGGCGGAGCACGGTTGTGCGCGCCTGCTGCATCTTGCCGACTTGTACGTGGCACGCATCAGTCCGCGCAGGCAACGCCGGGGACTGTCACCGCAGGCAGCCATGCGGCGTCTGTACCAGGACTTGCAGAAGGACTGGCCCGTCATGGCTGCCGCGCTCGTCCGCCGCCTCGGGATCTATCCGCCGGGCAGCTTCGTGCGCCTGGCGGATGGGGAATATGCGATCGTCGTGGGCGTCGGCTTCCAGGCCAACCAGCCACTCGTCGTCGCTGTTGCCACGCCATCGCGTACCGTCCTGGCCAAGCCGGTCCTGCGTGATACGCGACTGCCGGAGCATGAAGTCCGCGAACTGGTCAGGCATGACGAGATCTCGGTGAATCTGGATCTGCCGCGGATCCTCAGGTTCTGCTGATCCCGGTTCATTCCGGGTCTTCCATCCACAGGGCGTCGTAGCGCGGACTGCGGTTCAGCAGGTCCTTGCGGAACAGTTCCAGACGCCCGTCGGGAACGGGTGGTGCGGCGCAGGCCTGCAGGAAACAGTAGCCGAGGCCCAAGCGTCCGCCTTCGGCACGCCAGCCGGTCATCCACAACAAGGTCGGGTACCAGTCGAAATGCAGGATGTCGTCGCGGTCGGTCGGTAGCGTGGGCTCATGCATCCACAGGTTGAAGATGCGCCGCTCGCCCGCGGCCAGTTGGTCCATCAACGGGTTTTCCATGGCGATGTGGTCGCCGAGCACGACGACAGACAGCCGCCCCAGCCAGCCACGACGCTCGATCTCCTGGAGAAGGTCCGATACATCCTGATCGAGGCAGTCGATGATGCCGCGGAAGTCGCTTGAGCCGCGCTCACGGCAGTGCGCGCCCAGCAGTCCGCGGGGACCGTGCGTATCGACGGTGAGCACAGTCAGGTTGAACGGCTTTCCTGAAGCCATGAGGCGATCCAGTTCGCTACGCGCCCTCGCCATCAGCGGCGCATCGCGCAGGCCCCAGTGGCGGAGACTGTCAGGGTCTGTTCCTTCGGCAATCCACTCCCGGGCGCCGTAGCGGCGGCTGTACCCATGGTCCCTCAGGAAGGTTCCCAGATCGGCGAAGGCCAGGTCCGGACCATTCATGAACACGTTCTCGTAGCCGCGTTCCGCCAGCACGTCCCCGAGGCAGCGTGCCCCGGGGAGGAAACGTCGCAGGCCGAATCGCCGGTCCTCCGGTGGCGGGAGCAACGACACCTTAAGGGGCACGCCGCACTGGCTGGCTACGATGCCGGCAACGGTCCAGTGGGCGCCTTCGGCCTGGTGGAACCGCTGCACCGACGCATGCCTGCCTTGCAGCGCGGACAGGCGTGGCACCAGATCCGAGCCAAAGCGCTCCGGCTCCTGGTAACCGGCCTCCAGTGACTCGACGTAGATGAGCAGCAGGCTGCGGGGCGCCCCGTGGGCGCTGATCTTCACCGCGGTGGCAGGCAACTCATGGGCGGCGAATACGTCGGGCCCGAAGAAAGACGACACATAGCTGCCGATGCGGAAGGTGGTGAAGAACGCGGCAAGGCCGACGAGGAACACGGCGCCGGGCATCCAGCGATGCCGCCGTGCAGGCCACGCGATGGCGCCAGTGACCAGCAGCGGCACCACCAGGACGAGCAGGGCAAACTGCCAAGTTGTCGTCGAGTCGGCCTGCAGCAGTCCGCTGGCGCCGAAACGCAGGTGATAGGCCAATTGCTCGAACCAGACCGGGCCGAAGGTCAGCCGTGACCACACGCAGGTGCCGAGCAGGATCGCGCCGGCCATCGACGGCAGGTTGAGGCAGAGGGAGCGGAGGAGGCTGCGCATCCGCGCAGCCTAGCCGTGTCAGGCCGTCATCGCCATCGGCACCGGTTCAAACGTCGCCAACCACTCCAATGCCAGATTGGCAGGCATCGGCTTGTGCCACAGGTAGCCTTGGGCGAGCTCATACCCCATGTCCCGCAGGGCAGCGGCCTGCTCCGGCAATTCCACGCCCTCTGCGACGACACGGAGCCCTGCTGCCTGTCCCATGCCCAGCATGGCGCGGCACAATCCCGCGTCGCGACTGCGCAGTTGGTGGACACTGGCCGTGAAGCGCCGGTCAACCTTGATGGCATCCAGCGGCAGGGCCTGCAGATAGGCGAGCGATGCGTAGCCTGTGCCGAAGTCATCAAGGGCGATGGTGAAGCCCAGGGCGTGCAGTCCCATCAGGGTGTCCCTCGCGGGCCCACCCACGTCCAGCCACTGGCTCTCGGTGATCTCGATGCAGATCGCCGAGGCACAGGCACCGGTGGCGAGCAGGTCCGCCTGCACGTCCGCAAGAAACTCCGGACGCAGCAACTGCATCACCGAGACATTGACGTTGAGCAGCAGACCGCGCAGGCGCTCAGACTCGCGGACGCTCAGCTGCATCGCATAGCGCAGGATGGCCTGTCCGATCGTGCCGATGAGACCATACTCCTCGGCGACACTGATGCACTCGGCGACGTTGCAGCCCGCCAGCGAGGTCGCCGAGGTGCGGAACAGCAGCTCGAAACCCGAGGGCCTGCCATCCTCGAGCCGCATCACCGGCTGCAAGTGGGGCTCGATCTCGCCATGGGCAATCGCGTCCTCCAGCTTGACGGCCAACTCGCGGCGTCGGCGGATCGCGCCCGAGTCCGCGCCGGTGAAGCGCACGCTGGCGTCCCCGCCCTGGGCCTTGGCCCGCCGAACGGCATGATCGGCTTGCAGCAGCAGTTCCTGCAGGTCGCAAGCCTCCGCCGACGCCGACTGGTACCCGCACGAAACGGTCAACCGTATGCTGTTGTCGGGGAGCAAGGGTTCGCGACGCAGGTTGGTGCGCAGCGCATCCACCTGTTCCCGTGCCGCCTCCGCGTCGCAAGGCAGGAACACGACGAATTCATCGCCGCCATACCGGACCAGTGGACCGTGACCTGGCAGGCAGCGCTCCAGCCGCTGCGCAAAGGCCAGCAACAACTGGTCGCCACGCAGATGCCCGAAGGCCTCGTTGAAGGTCTTGAACTTGTCCAGGTCCAGGAAGGCGATCGTGGCGGGAGCGCCGGTGGCATGCCGCTGTGAGAGCCAGCGGGCACCCTCCGATTCGAAGAGCCGGCGGTTTCCCAGCCCTGTCAGCGGATCGTGCAGGGCGTCGAATGCCTTGTCGGCATCGTCGCGGAAACGTTCGGCCGCGATCGAAGCCAGATGCACGAAGTGGTCGACCAGTCGCAGCTCTTTGGCCGTCGGTCTGCGGACCTCACGATGGTACATGCCAAACACGCCCAGCAATTCGCCGTCCCGCGAGCGGCGCAGTGGCGAAGACCACGCGGAACGGATGCCATACTGGCGGCAGAAGTCATGCAGGCCGGCCCACAAGGGGTCCGTGAACACGTCCTCGGTGATGACGCGTTCGTTCAGGTAGGCGCAGGTGCCGCAGCTGCCGGCGTCGGGGCCAGGGACCAGACCGTCCACGGCGGCGGCAAATGACTCCGGCAACGATCCGTAGCCACCGCGGCGCAGGCAACGCGCGCGGTGGTCGTAGTAAAGGATCGAAGCGAGCATGCCGGGGATGCACGCCTCGGCAAAGCGTGCGATTTCGCCAAGGACATCAGCCAGTGGGGATGTCCCGGCAAGCAGGGTCAGCACCCGCTGCTGGGCGTCGAGCAAAGAGGCTGGTTCCAGGTGCGGGACCTGGCTCACCGCGTCCAGTGGCTGCAAGCCTGCTGACGTCCTCTCCACCGGGTTCATCCTCCGTTGCGACCATGCAAGGATGCCGCTGCCGGCAGCAGGGGAAACGCGGACTGGATCACAGTCTCGCTGTGACGCGCCTCAAGTTCTCCTTATTGTCAAAACGGGGGCAGCAGCTGGCGCAACAGTGAGCGCAGTGTCGAGAGTCGCAGGGGCTTGGCAAGAAAATCGTCCATGCCCGCGTCGAGGCAGTTGCGCCGGTCCGACTCGAAGGCGGCTGCCGTCAGGGCAACGATCTTCGGCTGCCGCGCTAGCGGCAGTGCGCGCATTGCACGCGCTGCCTGCAGCCCATCAAGCACGGGCATCTGTACGTCCATCAGCACCAGGTCATAGGCGCGCTCCTGCACCGCCTGCAGGGCCTGGCTGCCATCAGTGACCGCATCTGCGGTGACCCCGAGGCGGGCGAGCATGGCCAAGGCGAGCTTGAGGTTGACGACGTGGTCGTCGACCACGAGCACGACCAGCCGTTCCATGCCGACGACAGGGTGCAAGCCGGTGTCCGCCACCTCCGCGGCTGGCGGCAGGCTTGGCGCCACACCTTTCAGCGGCAGCTCAAGGACAAAGCAGCTGCCCAGGCCCTCCTCGCTGGTCACGCTGATATGGCCGCCCATGGCCTCTGCAAGCCGGCCGCAGATGGCAAGGCCCAGTCCGGTGCCACCGTAACGGCGGTTGATCGACGCATCGACCTGGGTGAAGGCGCGGAACAGACGCGGGATGTGCCGCATCGGAATGCCAATGCCGGTGTCCCGGACTTCCAGACGCAAACGCTGCCCACTGCCCGCCGCAACGAGCAGCGCGGCGCGCACCTCGATACCTCCAGAATGTGTGAACTTCAGGGCGTTCGACAGCAGGTTGGACAAGATCTGGCGCAAGCGTGCGCTGTCGCCCTGGACCTGCGCTGGCAAGTCGTCGGCCAATATCAGGTCGAGCTGCAGTTGGCGCTGCGTGGCCAGCGGACGGTAGAGGGCGATGGTGTCGCGCAGCTCCGCCCGGAGGTCGAAGGGCACATCGTCGAGTTCCAGGCGACCGGCCTCGATCTTGGAGTAGTCCAGCAGGTCGTTGATCAGTGACAGCAGGGACTCGCCACTGCTGCGCAGCGTGGCCAGGTCCTCGGCCTGGTCGTCGTCGAGCGTGCTGAGCGACAGCAGTTCGGCCATCCCCAGCATCGCGTTGAGAGGCGTGCGGATTTCATGGCTCATCATGGCGAGAAAATCGCTTTTTGCCCGGGTGGCAGCCTCTGCCTGTTGCAGTGCTTCCAGCAGTTCCGCCGTCCGTTCCCTGACCTGTTGCTCCAGGACGTCGGCTGCCCGCCGGAGTTCGCCATTGGCGCGGTAGAGTTCAAGGCTCTTGGCTTCCAGCAGCCGCTCGGCTTCCTTGCGCGCTTGCCGCTCGCGCAACAGCCGGGCCTGCCAACGCGCCTCGTTCGCCGCGGTCATGCCAGCCTGCGGGTGAGCCTGAAGCGGACGGGCTCGGACGTGCCCGCACCTCCACTGCGCTCGATGTCAAGCGCGGTCCGGAAGTGCGCCACGCAGCCCTCGATCAGCCCGTGTGCCAGTTCCTCCAGGTGGCGCGAGGACTCGTAGCGCAGCACCAGGTGGTCGGGACCTCGTTCCTCCGTGGGCAGGCGGGGAAGTTCCGCATCCGGATACAGCTTGTGCACCTCGGCGTGGATCACATCCTCGATGCCGGCCATGAACTCCAGCGCATCGCCTGTTCCGCGGAAGAACTGTGTGTACTGCGCTGCAAACACGGAAAACAGGTGGCGACCAAAGCTGCGCAGCAGTTCCGCCACACTGGTATTGGTCCGGACTGCCAAGGCGGCGACCAGCGCTGCCATCTCGGCGTGGTCATAGGTGCCCACTGCGGTGTAGGCGCCACCCGAAGCCGGCGCAGCCTCCTCGAGCAAGTCGTCCACCATGTCGAGCGAGTAGCGCTGCTCGACCATCTCCAGGAACTCCGTGAACACCACGCCTTTCATGAATACACCTGCCTGACAACGAGGCCGCCACTAGACGCTCAAGCGGCTGCCATTTCCCGGGGATTTGATCCGCGCCGGCAGCTTTGGCGCCACCCGCACGGCACGCTGCGTGATTCCGTCCACGAAGCGGAGCAATTTTGTCGCAAATTATGTCCACTGCACCGGGGGGCTTCTCCCGCCGGGCGCAGAGTGAAGGCATGACGCAGACGCAGTCCACGCGGCAGGGCCGAGGGCCCATTCCGACAGCCAAAGTGCTGCGCGGCCAGCAGGCCGCGCTGGAGCTGGTTGCCCGCGGGGCGGACCAGAGCGACATCCTTGACATCATAGCGAAGACCGCCGAGGAGGCCCTCGCGGGGGCGTTCGCCGCCGTCCTCGTGCCGCATCTGCGTGGCATCAACGGGGTCCGCATCGGTGGCCGCGGTCGCGCCAGTGAAGCGCTGCAGTCTGCCATGCCGCGGATGATGCCGGCACCGGCCTTGCGTGGCGTGGAATCCACTGGCGTCCCCACTTTGCGCCTGTACACGGATGATGTGATGTCCAGCGCGCTCTGGGAGCCGCTGCGTCCGGTGTTTCGCGTGCTGGGTCTGCGTGCCGTGTGGTTCGAGCCTGTGCGCTCGGCTGATGGCGAGGGGGTCATCGCCACCCTGGCGGTCTATCTTGCCGAGGCGGGCGCCCCCAGTGGCGAGGAGGCGGAGGTCCTCGAGCTGCTGGCCCGTTTGGGCAGCCTGGTGCTGGAACGTACCAAGGGGGATACCGCTGAGAGCATAGCGGCGCCCGTCATCGACGCGTTGACAGGACTGGGCAACCGGCAATACCTCGACCTGCGCGGCGGTGAGATCCTGCGGACCTGCGAGCAGGCCGGTGTACCCTTCTGCGCCCTGCATTTCATCCTCGACCAGCCTGTGGCGCGCGACAGCAATGCCGCCGTGAAGCGGCTTGCCGATGCCGACATCAAGGCTTTCTCGGGCAGGATGGCGTCCTATTTCCACGAGGCCCGGTTGCTGGTGCGGCAGGCCGAGGCGGATTTCATCGTCCTGGTGCCAGGGGAGCTGGATGATGTCCGCGAGCGCATCGAGGCATTGCGCAGCCAGATTGCACGCCCGGGGCACCCGGGCGTCGCGCCGATGACTTTCTCCTGCGGTCTGGTGCAGATCGACTTCCAGTCCGATCTGGAGTCTGCGAATTCGCAGGCCGATGTCGCGGCGCGTCGTGCCCGTTCCCTGGGTGGCGACCGCACGGTGGTGGTGGACGCGAACGAGTCGGGCATGTGGCTGCGGCGACGGTTGATCGAGCAGTTGCTGGCCGATGCCATTGCCGGTGGTGACTTCGTGGATCCCTTCATGCAGCCGGTTGTCGATCTGGCGACCGGAAACCCGGTGGGTTTCGAGATGCTGCTGCGGTTCAAGGACCAGCGCCTGGCCGACATGCCGCTCATGGAGTGCATCAGCGTCGCCGAGGAGTCCGGGCAGATCCACGCCATCGGGCACCAGATGCTGTTGCAGGCGTGCCAGCTGCTCGCACGGCGCGACGAGGCCTTGGAGGACAAGGTCATCAACGTCAATGTCTCGGTGCGCCAGTTGATGCGCCGCGAGTTCGTCGAGGATGTCCGCCATGCACTGGCTCAGTACCGTGTCAATCCGCGGCAGCTGTGCCTGGAGGTCACTGAAACACATTGGCTCGACGCCGACGGCACGGCGCGCGAAACCTTGGGGCAGTGCGGCTCGATGGGCCTGAAACTGGCGCTGGATGACTTTGGCACCGGATACGCGTCGATCGCGATGCTGCAGTCCCTGCCGTTCGGCACCCTCAAGGTGGACCGGCGTTTCGTGTCCGCCATCAACACCGATGGCAATGGCAAGGCCTTGTGTGCCGCCCTGATGGCGATGGCCAAGGCCTGTGACATCGATGTGGTGGCCGAAGGGGTCGAGAACGAGGCACAGGCACGTTCGCTGCTGGCCCTTGGCTACCACAAGGGGCAGGGTTTCCTGTGGAGCCGCCCGATGCGCATGGAGGTCGCCCTGCGCTGGTTGCACCGCCGCGAGCTGATGCGCCTCGCTGACGCCCAGCGACCGGCCCAGCTCGCAGGCTGATACAGTCACTCCCTGTGACCAACGCAGGGGCTCCGGAATGATCCACGCCGCGCTCACGGGCTGGGGCAAGTGCTTGCCGCCGGCCGTGCTCAGCAATGCCGATCTCGCCACCTTCCTCGATACCAACGATGACTGGATCGTGTCGCGTACAGGAATCCGGGAGCGGCGGATCTCGCATGTCCCGCTCACCGAGCTGGCGGTGGTCGCGTCGCGGCGCGCTTTGGCGGCCGCCGGCCTGGAGCCCGGAGACATCGATCTGATCGTCTTCGGCACCTGCAGCTTCGATGACCAGGTCCCGAACCAGGCCTCGGGCATCCAGGCCCGCCTGGGCGCACTCCGGGCCGCCTCCATGGACGTCAACACGGCATGCACCAGCTTCCTCTACGCGCTGAGCACGGCGACGGCACTGATCCGTTGCGGAACCGTCCGCCGGGCGCTGGTGATTGGCGGCGAGCTGATCAGTGGACTCATGGACTGGGACAACCGGAACGTGGCGGTCCTGTTCGGCGATGGCTGCGCGGCCGTGGTGCTGGAGGCCAGTGAGGCGCAGGAGGGCCTGCTCGCGGAGCGCCTGGGCTGTGACGTGGAGGGCCGTGACAGCCTGGTCATCCAGGGTGCCGGTTGCCGCTATGCCGACTTCAGTCGCCCGTATGGGCGCACCGACTGGATCTTCGAGGGTCAGGACATCTTCCGCCGCGCCGTGCAGGGCATGGGCACCGCCAGCGCGGAGGTCCTGGCGGCGCGAGGGCTGGGCCCCGGGGACATCGATCTGGTCGTCCCCCACCAGGCCAACCTGCGCATCATCGAGGCGGTGGCCAAGCGGGCAGGGATCGAGAGCGGCCGGGTGTTCGTCAACGTGCACCGTTACGGCAACATGTCGTCGGCGACGGTGCCGGTGGCATTGGTCGAGGCGCTGGAAGAGGGGCGCGCCGCACCAGGGGCATTGGTGTTGTTGCCCGCCTTCGGTGCCGGATTGACCTGGTGCGCCCACCTGCTGCGCCTTGGGGCCCGCGTCACGCCGCTGGGTCGCAGCGATGCGGAGTTGCCCCCTTGCGAAGAGACGGCCTTGCAAATCGTGCAGCGCTTGCGGGCGCGTCGCCAGCGCAACTGAGCCACCCGCCGGGGGTCGCTGGAACTGCGGACAGCGGCGTCGGTCTTTCTCTAGAATGTTGGGGTCGATGCTGTCGCGTCGGGGGAATATGTCGGTTCTTGTTGCATTGCGGCGCTCGGTGGCGCTGGTTGCCCTGGCGGGTGCGTCCTTCACGGCGGTGGCTGCGGACGATGCCCTTGCGGCGCGCTGGGGTTTCATCGACCAGTATTGCGGCACGTGCCACAACGCCACCGATTGGGCGGGCGGCCTGGCGCTGGACGGGCTCCAGCCGGATGCCATCCATGAGAGCGCGGATACCTGGGAAGAGGTGGTGCGCAAGCTTCGTGGCAATCTGATGCCGCCACCCGGGGAGCAGCAACCTGCCAAGGCCGACCGCGAGGCCTTCGTGCTGGCGATGGAGACAGCCCTCGACCGTGAGGCCGGCCTTCGGCCTGATCCCGGCACCAAGCCTCTCCATCGACTCAACAAGCCCGAGTACCGCAATGCCGTCCGGGAGATTCTCGGCGTCGAGGTCGAGGTCGACGAGTTGTTGCCGCGTGATGACCAGAGCGCCGGCTTCGACAATTCAGCGGAGGTGCTGAAGATCTCACCCGCGTTCCTTGAGCAGTACATCAGTGCTGCGCGCCAGGTCAGCCTGTTGGCGCTCGGGAACCCGCGTGCGCGGTCGCAGAGCCGCGTCTATCCCGGCAGCTGGCAGGCCTCGCAATACATGCACATCGAGGGGCTGCCGCTGGGCACGCGCGGCGGCATGGTCATCGACCACGAGTTTCCGGTCGACGGCGACTACGAGCTGACGATCAGCGGCCTGGTCGGGGCGGGCTATCTTTGGGGGGTTCTCGATCCCCGCTCGCTTGTCGTCACGCTGGACGGTCGCCGGGTCTATGAGGCCGGGTTCGGGGATGCCACAGACCTCGACGCCGTGGACTTGCAGCAGGCGGCGGGCGTCGGTGCGATCAATGACCGTTTCCGCAACATCCCGTTCCGGACGACGGCCGGCCGCCACCGCATCGGCATCGCCTTCCGGCAGAAGACGGCGGCGGAGTCGAACGAGACCCTGCACGCGTTCAATCCCGTGGAAGGCATGGCGGTCGCCGTCAATGGTGTCTCGGGTGGCCCACGCATCAGCAACGTGGAGATCAACGGGCCGCTGGCCAAGGGTGGTGTCGCCCTTACGGAGGCGCGGCGGCGCCTCCTCATCTGCGAGCCGGCGAACGCTGCTGACGAACGTCCCTGTGCCGAAAAGATCCTCGGAAGGGTTGCGCGCCTGGCGTTCCGCCGGCCCGTCGACGGGGATGACCTGCGCGGTCCGCTGCGTTTCTTCGAGGAGGGGCGGGCACAGGGTGGTTTCGAGACCGGTCTCCAGAAGGGTCTGGTCGCCATCCTGGCGAGTCCCAAGTTCCTGTTCCGCATGCACAGCCCCCCCGCCGGCGCCCGTCCTGGCGACGTGTTCACGCTGCAGGGGCTCGACCTGGCCTCGCGCCTGGCGTTCTTCTTGTGGAGCGGCCCGCCCGACGAAGCGTTGATCGAGGTGGCTGCCCAGGGCGGTCTTGCGGACCCGGCCGTACGGGAAGCGCAGGTGCGCCGCATGCTGGCGCATCCGCGGGCACGCACACTGGTCACGAATTTCGCGTTCCAGTGGCTCAACATCAAGGGACTGGAACTGGTGAATCCGGACCCGAACATCTTTCCCGAGTACACGGACGATCTCATCCCGGCCTTCCGCCGCGAACTCGAGCTGTTCATGGCGGACATCTTCGAGCGCGACGCCAGCGTGGTCGAACTGCTGACGGGTGAATACAGCTTCCTCAACGAGCGGCTTGCCATCCACTACGGCATGCACGATGTCCGCGGCGGCCAGTTCCGCAGGCTGCGCATGCCGCAGAGCTGGCGCAGGGGGCTCCTCGGCAAGGGGGCCATCCTCATGACCACCTCCTACGCCAACCGCACCACGCCCGTGTTGCGCGGCTCCTATGTGCTGGAGAAGATCCTCGGCACGCCGCCCGCCGCGCCGCCGCCCAACGTCGAGGCCTTTCCGGAGAGCCAGGAGGGTGAGGCGCAGCAGACGGTAAGGGCCCGGCTGGAGCAGCATCGCTCCGTGAAGGGCTGCAACGGGTGTCATGGGGTCATCGATCCCCCGGGGCTTGCGCTGGAGAATTTCAACGCCATCGGCCAGTGGCGCGACAAGGACGTGGATGCCGCCGCGACCATCGATGCCGCCGGCCGCTTCGCCGATGGCGCGGAGTTCACTGGGCCGGACGATCTGCGGGCTGCGCTGGTGGCCCGGTCCGACATGTTCGTCATGACCTTCTCGGAGCACCTGCTGGGCTTTGCCCTCGGCCGCGCCGCGCGCCACGCCGACATGCCCCTGCTGCGGCGGATCGTGCGTGATGCGGCCCGTGAGGATTACCGCCTGTCGGCAATCGTCCTGGGCATCGTCGAAAGCCCCGCCTTCCTGCAGGACCGTGTTCCCGACGCGGCGGCGTCCCCGCTGCACGCCCGGCGGCAGGCCGCTGGCCCGAACCACTGACCGGAGTCCGACATGTTCCTCACGCGCAAGCATCTATCGCGTCGCACCGTGCTGCGGGGGTTGGGCGCCGGTGTGTCGCTGCCCTTGCTCGACGCCATGGTTCCGGCGGGCACAGCCTTGGCCAGGACCGCGGCCGCCGCGCGTCCCCGCATGGCCTTCGTCTATTTTCCCCACGGCGCGGTGATGGACAAGTGGACACCCGCCACGACCGGCGCGGACTTCGAGTTGCCGCAGATCCTGGCGCCCCTCAAGCCGTTCCAGAAATACCTGACGGTCGTCAGTGGTCTTGAGAACAAATCCGCCATTGCGGCGCCCGTGCATGCCATCACTCCGGGCACCTGGCTCAGTTGCGTGCCGCCGCGCATCAGCCATGACCCCTATGGCGGGATCACGGTGGACCAGATTGCCGCGCAGCACATCGGCCAGGGAACGCCCCTCCCGTCGTTGGAGATCGCGACGGAAGAGCGGGGCGGCGAAGGCTCCTGCGACCGCAATTACGGTTGCAGCTACGGCAAGACGATTTCCTTCCGCGATCCGTCCACGCCTTTGCCCATGGAACACAATCCCCGCAAGCTGTTCCAGCAGCTGTTCGGGCAGGGTGATACGGCCGACGAGCGCGTCGCCTTGCTGCGCGAGAATGCGAGCATCCTCGATCTCGTGCGTGAGGATGCAGCGCAGTTGGAGAAGCGGCTGGGAGCGCGCGACCGTGCACTGCTCGCCGACTACCTGGAGACCGTGCGCGAGATCGAGCGCCGCGTCCAGCAACTGGCTGCGCGCGACACGTCGGCCATGCAGTTGCCGGACGCGCCGTCCGGCATCCCCAATGCCTTCGACAAGCATATCGAGCTCATGTTCGACATGATGGCCCTGGCCTTCCAGGCCAACCTGACGCGCGTCGCGAGCTTCATGATGGCGGCCGAGGTCAGCAACCAACCCTACGGTTTCATCGGCATCGCGGACGCCTTCCATCCGCTGTCACACCATGCCAACAGCCCGCAGAAAATCGAGCGGCTGGCGCGTCTGCAGGCCTGGCACACCCAGGTGTTCGCGAAGTTCGTCAAGAAGATGGCCGAGATGCCCGACGGCGAGGGCTCGATGCTCGACCACACGACCATCATGTATGGCAGCAACATGAGCGACAGCAACCTGCACAACCATTATCCGCTGCCGACGGCGCTCGTTGGTGGAGGCAATGGCACGCTGCGGGGCAACCAGCATCTCAAATACCCGGACCACACGCCGATCGCCAATCTGCACCTGACGCTGCTCGAGAAGGCCGGAGTTCCCATGGACAAGCTGGGCGACAGCACCGGTCGTTTCGCCGAGGTTTGAACTGCCATGTCCGTGCACAAGGCGCTGCTTGCGTTGCTGCTGGTCCTGCCGGGCGCCATGGCCGCTGGCATAGCCGCCGGGTCGCCACCCGTCAGCGATGCGGGCGATGGCACCACGCCGTTGCACTGGGCGGTCCACCGCGGTGATCACGACGCGGTACGGTCCCTGCTCAAGTCGGGGGCTGATGCCCGGGCCATCAATGATTACGGATCGACGCCGATGTCCGAGGCTGCGGAACGCGGTGATGCGACGCTGTTGCGGTTGTTGCTGAAAGCCGGCGCAGATGTGGAGTCGGCGAACCCCGAGGGACAGACTGCGCTGATGACAGTCGCGCGCACCGGATCGGTCGAGGCGGCGCGCGTGTTGCTGCGGGCGGGTGCCGATGTCAATGCCGCAGAGCACTGGCGCGGCCAGACCGCACTGATGTGGGCTGCAGCGCAGGGCCACGAGCCGATGGTGCGGCTGTTGCTGGAGGCTGGCGCTGATCCTGACGCGCGTTCCGCCGTACGCGAGTGGCCGCGCCGCATCACCGCCGAGCCCAGGATCCAGGGGCGCCCGGTCGGCGGCCTGACCGCACTGCTGCTGGCTGCCCGTGAAGGCTGTGCCGCCTGTGCCCGCACATTGACCAAGGCAGGGGCAGACATCGATCTCGCGGATCCTGACGGCGTGACGCCGTTGCTGATGGCCACACTGAACGCACGCTGGGATACCGCACTGGTGCTGGTGGAGCGTGGCGCCGACGTCAATCTCTGGGACAAATGGGGTCGCGCTCCCCTCTATTCAGCCATCGACTACAACACCACGCCGCGTGGCGGCAGGCCGGATCGCCCGTCCGCGGACCAAGCTGTGGCGCTCGAAGTGGCCCGCCAGCTGCTGGAGCGCGGCGCGGACCCGGACATGCAACTCAAGCTTTTCCCGCCCTACCGGTCACTCGGCCAGGACCGCGGTGGGGATGCGATGCTGACCACCGGAACGACCCCGCTGCTGCGGGCGGCGAAGTCGGGTGACATCGAGGCGATCCAGTTGCTGCTCAAGCACGGTGCCAGCGCTGACCTGCCCAACAGCATGGGGATCACGCCTTTCATGGCCGCGGCGGGCGTGGGTTCCACCCTGATCGACATCCGTGGCCGCTTCCGCAACGAGCAGCGCTGCATCGAGGCGGCAAAGCTGTTGCTGGCGGCTGGCGCGCGGGTCGATGCCCAGCGCGACAACGGCCAGACCGCCCTGCATGGTGCCGCCAACTGGGGCTGGAACGAGTTCGTGCGCTTCCTGGCCGCCAATGGTGCGCCGTTGGAGGCCAAGGACCGTAACGGTGCCACTGCGCTGGATGTGGCGCAGGGCAAGGGCGGCGCCCTGGGTCGGGGCGGGGTGGCCGGGCCCGAGGCCCAGGCGCGTACAGCCGCCGTGCTCCAGGAGTTGCTCAGCGCTGCGCGAAGAAATTGATTTCCAGTTTCAACCCGTTCGGGTCGTCCAGGAACAGCTGGCGCAGCCCGATCGCGGGTGAATCGTGGCGGTGGTAACGCAGGCCCAGGCGCGTGATCCGCTCCAGGAAGGCGTCGAAGTCGGCGGCACGGAACGCCACATGGTCCACGGCGCCTGTGCCGTCGGCGGGACGGGTCACCGGGATGCCCAGGCGTTCGCTGTGCGCGGTGTAGGTTTGCCACTCTGCAATATGGATGCAGGGGGTGTCCCCGAGGTAGAGCCAGTAGCCTGGAAAGCCGAGGTCCGGCCGGTAGCCGTCCTGGAAACCCAGCGCGTCGACATAGAAAGACCGCGTCGCCTCGAGATCGGCGGTCATGACCAGATAATGCTCCATCAGTTGCAACGACATCGTTCCGGACTCCGTTCATCGGCGCGGCGGTGACGGCATAATGCCGGAAAAACGGGGGAACTGACGATGAACCACGTGCCGCGATTGGTCGGGCTGCTGGCCCTGTGCTGCGTGACGCTGGTCGGCAGGGCGGCGCAGGACATCGTGCCTGCGCCGGCGTTCACACCGGCCCAATTGCTGGAGCCCCCGCGCCGGAACTGGGTCACCAATGGCGGCACGCTGTACAACCAGCGCCATTCTCCGCTCACGGGCCTGGATCGCGGCAACGTCCAGGGGCTCAAGGCCCTGTGGCGCAGCGGCATGGGCAGCGGCACCACGCCGGGACACGCAGGGCAGGCGCAGATCCTTGTCCACGAGGGCGTGCTCTACGTCATCAATGGCGCCAACGATGTCTTCGCCATGGACGTCGACAGTGGCCAGACCTTGTGGAAGTTCGAGGGCAAGCCTGACCTGCGGGCGGGCAGTCCGATCGGGCGCACCAGCCGCGGCGTGGCTCTCGGCGATGGCATGGTGTTTGTCGCGCTCGCGGATGCGCGACTGCTCGCGCTGGATCAGCGCACCGGCCGTGTCGTCTGGAGCATCGTTGCCGAGCACTGGCAAGAGGGCTTTGCCATCACGTCCGCGCCGCTGTACTACGAGGGGCTGGTCATCACCGGCTTCAACGGCGGGGAGATGGGAACGCGCGGCCGTGTGAAGGCCTATGACGCCCGCACGGGCGCGCTGCGCTGGACCTTCCACACGGTGCCCGGTCCGGGAGAACCCGGACACGAGACCTGGCCGCAGGGCAGTGACGCCTGGACGCGCGGCGGTGCCAATGTATGGCAGACGCCTGCGGTGGATCCGCAATTGGGACTGCTCTATTTTTCCACGGCGAATCCCGGGCCCGACCTCAACGGCAGCGTCCGGCCCGGCGACAACCTGTTTGCCAATTCCATCGTCGCGATCGAGGCCCGGACGGGGCGCTACCGCTGGCACTTCCAGCAGGTCCACCACGATATCTGGGATTACGATTCGCCCAACCCGGTGATCCTGTTCGATGCCGTCTACGATGGTGTGAGGCGCAAGGGCCTGGTGCAGGTCGGCAAGACCGGCTGGGCCTATCTGTTGGACCGTGAGACAGGAAAGCCGCTGATCGGCATCGAGGAGAAGCCGGTTCCGCAGGAGCCACGCCAGCACACTGCTGCGACCCAACCGTTTCCCGTGGGCGATGCCATCGTGCCGCAGCAGATCGACATCGTTCCGGAGGACGCACCGCGCGTGCCGGGTACCGGAGGGATCCCCCATGGCGGGCGCATCTTCACGCCCTTCTGGACCGAACCGAGGATGATGAAGCCGGGAACCATGGGCGGCGCCAATTGGCCCCCCAGTGCCTACGACCCCGACACACACCTGCTGTACGTCTGCGCCTCGGACCGTATCAGCAACTTTTCCGTCCGCCTGCCGCTGGAGACACCGGGTCCCAACAAGGTCTACATGGGCGGCAGCTTCACGCAATCCAGTGTCGACGATGCCGGCATCCTGGCGGCGATCGACGTGCGGACCAACCGGCTGGTCTGGCGCCAGCAATGGCGCGAGATCTGCTACAGCGGCGTGGTCGTCACCGCCGGCGGGCTGCTGTTTGTCGGACGCAGCGATGGCCGGCTTACGGCCCTCGACAAGCAGGACGGGCGCCTGCTGTGGCAGTTCCGCACGGACGCGGGCGTCAACACGACGGTCACCACCTTCGAGCACAAGGGCTCGCAGCGGGTGGTGGTGCACGCGGGTGGTGGAGCCTTTGCGGACGGCAAGCGTGGCGATGGCCTCTGGATGTTCGCGCTGGAAGGCCGCATCGGTTCCTTGCCGGCAACGCCTGTCGCGGGCTCCACGGCACGTCCCGGGGCAGCGCCTGCGGCGCTGCCCGCGCCCACGCGTCCCGGCGATGCACGTCGCGGCGCGGCGTTGTACCAGCAGGCCTGCGTGGCCTGTCATGGGGCCTCTGGTACCGGTGGGCACGGTGGCGGGCCGGGCCTGCTGGAGCTCAAGGATGCCGAGGCCGTGCGCCAGGTCACTGCGCTGGGCCGCAACAACATGCCGCAGTTCCGTGATGTCTATGGCACCGACGAACTGGCCGACATCGCCGCCTATGTTGTCAGCGGCCTGCCGGCGCCAGTGCCCTAGGGCGAGCCCCGGCACAGGTGGACACTGGGTGCGGATGACGGCACATTGCAAGGTGTCGACGCACTGCGCGAATCAGGGGGGATCTGGCATGGCAGTGGACTTCCGTGGGCACCCGATGTTTCCGGCCACGGGCTTCAACGCGCCCACGCGCTTCGAGGCGGACATCTACGATTGCGAGGTCTGGGGGAAGATTCCCGCGGACATCGACGGCACGTTCTACCGGATGCAGTGTGATTTCCAGTACCGCCCGCCGCAGAACGAATGGCCCACCGGCTTCAACGGCGATGGTCTCGTATGCCGCTTCCGCTTCAAGGACGGCAACGTCAATTTCCGCAGCCGTTACATCCAGACGCAGCGCCTGCAGGCCGAACGCGAGGCCCATACCCGGCTGTATGGTGTCTATCGCAACCATTACACGGACCATCCCTCCGTCGCCAAGCTGGAGCGTTCCGCGGCCAACACGCACATGTACTGGCATGGCGGCAAGATGCTGGTTCTCAAGGAAGATGCGCTGCCGTGGACCATCGATCCGCATACGCTCGAGACGCAGGGCATCTGGACCTTCGACGGCCGCTACACGGCCACCAGCATGTCCGCCCATCCCAAGATTGACCCGGTCAGCGGCGAGATGATCGCCTACGGCTACCAGGCCCGGGGTGACCTGACCGACGACGTTGCCGTCTATACGATCAACCGCAATGGCGTCGTGACGCACGAAGCGTGGTTCAAGGCCCCCTATGTTGGAATCATGCACGACATGTGCATCACGCCGAACTACGTGCTGATCCCCTTGGTGGCCCGTACGACGAGTGATGCCAGGCTCAGGTCCGGTGAGCCCATGTGGGAGTGGAATGCGGACTTGCCGACGATGGTCGCGGTGCTGCCGCGCGGTGGTACGGGCAAGGACGTGCGCTGGTTCCGCGGTCCCGCGCGCAACACCCTGCATTTCCTCAACGCGGTCGAACACGCGGACGGTCGCATCACGATGGACCTGCCGACCTCCAGCGGCGAGCGTGATCCCTCGCAGTTCCGGCGCTGGACCTTCAATCTCAAGTCGCGCAAGGACAGCTTCGAGGAGGAGGTCATCTCCACCACCAACGGCGTGCTGATCCGGATGGACGACCGCTTCCTGTCCCGGCCCTACCGCTACGCCTACGCGGGCAACCGCAATCCGGCGCAGCCCTATGACAAGTCCCGCGGCGGTGACATGGCCGGTCGGGTCACCAATGAATACCACCGCATCGACGTCGCGAGCGGAAAGTCGGATGTCTATTTCGTCGGGCCCGTGCAGAGCCTCCAGGAGTGCTGCTTCGTGCCGCGCAAAGGCAGCACGGAGGAGGGGGACGGCTACCTCATGGGCGTGGCCTCCAACTACGAGTCGATGAGCAGCGACCTGGTGATCGTGGATGCGCAGCGCCTTGCTGATGGCGCCGTTGCCACGGTCAAGCTGCCCTTCCGGCTGCGCAGTGGTACGCACACCAACTGGTTTGGTGCCGAGGAACTGCCGCCGTTCCGGTTGGCATGAACGGGGCGTCAGGCATGGACATCCGCAAACCGGAAGAGGTGTCCCGTCGCGTCTTTCTCGCGGGCGTGACCGGTCTGGGCTGTGTGGCTGCGCTGGCGGGGGCGCCGTCCTGGCATGGCGGGTTCGGCGCGTCACGGCAGGGTGGCGCGGATTGGCACCTCGACGACATCTGCAACAGTTATCCACCCTATGCATTTCCGGTGGTGCCGGCGCCGTTTGTCGCGACCGCCCGCTCGGGCGGCGATGGGCAACCCGCTGACCATCACTGGATACCCTGATCCCATGTCACGAGTTCCGTCGATCATTGCCAGTGGCCTGCTTGCTGGGCTCCTGTGCCTGCAGGGTGTTGGCGCAGCGACGCTGGCGCCGGCGTCACCCCGGCAGCAGCTCGCGCGTCTCGCCGCGGAGGTGCAGGCGGCGGAGGATGTCGCGGCCATCAAGCGGCTGCAGCGCAGCTATGGCTACTACCTCGACAAAGGCATGTGGTCCGACCTGACGGAACTGTTCACCGCCGATGCAGTGGCGAACTATCCCGCTGGCGTCTTCACCGGCAAGGAAAGCATCCGTCGCCACTTCCAGCGCAATGTCGGAGGTCTTGGGAATGGCGCCATCGGTCTGGGCAATGGCCGTCTTCACAACCATCTGATCCTGCAGCCCGTCGTCCATCTTGACGCGACAGGCAGGAGGGCGTGGGGGCGGTGGCGTGCTCTTGCGCTCACCGGCGTATTTGGGCGCGAGGCACAGTGGGCCGAGGGCCTCTATGTGACGCGCTACGTCAAGGTCGGTGGTGCCTGGAAGATCGAGCAGCTCGACTACCACACGGGATTCTCCGCGCCGTTTGCCACGGGGTGGGTGCCGCCTGCAGTGCCTGCGGCCGTCGCGGGCACGCTGGCCCACGCGCCGGATCGCGGGCGCGATGGCCGTTGCGACGGTTTTGCGGCGGCGTGCGTGGCCCCCTTCCATTATGGCAGCGCCGAACTGCCGGCCGGTGGCAACCTCTGGCGCGCGGCGACGCTGCGCCAGCGGCCGTTGCGGGGCGCGCCGGAGGCCGCCGCAGCAGGCTTGCAGCAGCGCATCAGCCGCCTGCGGGACGAACAGTCCATCGAGAACCTCATCCGCGTCTATGGTTACTACTTCGATCGCGCGCAGTGGCAACAGGTGGCCGATCTGTTCGCCGATGACGCACAACTGGAAATGGACCAGCGTGGCGTCTATGTGGGTAGACAGCGCATCCGCCAGTTCCTCGGCACGCTCGCTCCGGAGGGGCTGCGTGCAGGCCTGCTGTTCGAGCATTTGCAGTTGCAGCCGGTCGTGCATGTGGCGCCCGACGGGTTGACGGCCCGGGCGCGCAGCCGCCAGCTGGTCATGCGTGGCGAGCATGGTGGTGCCGGCGTGTGGAGCGAGGGTGTTTTCGAGAACCACTTCGTGAAGCAGGCCGGCGTCTGGAAGTTCCAGTCGCTGCACTACTACCCGACGTTCATCGCTGACGCCGCCAAAGGGTGGGCGGAAGACGCCCAGCCCGCACCCGGTGTTGACGCAGCTTTGCCGCCCGACCGGCCGCCGACCGAGCAGTATCAGATCTATCCGTCGGCCCATGTGCCGGCGTTCCATTACCCCAACCCGGCCACGGGTGCTCCACCGGTCTATCCGGCCGCGGGTGGACCCGACGCTGCCCAGGCCCGCGCGGCCTTGTTCACGCCGGCACCTTCCAGGCCGCCGCGGCTGCAAGCTTGGGCCGGTGCCTTGCCGGGCCTGGAGCGCGAGCTGGCACGGGTCCGCGATTACCACGAGATCGAGAACCTGCAGGGTGCCTACGGCTATTACCTCGACAAGAACCAATGGAGCCTGTTGGCCGACCTGTTCGCGCCGGACGGCAGCATCGAGCTCGCGCTGCGCGGCGTCTACCGTGGCGACAGACTCAAGCCATTCCTCCTGCAGGTGTTTGGTCGTGGAGGCGAGGGTCCGGTGGCGGGGCGCCTCGGCAACCACATCCAGTTGCAGCCGGTCATCAGCATCGACGATGACGGTCAACGCGCCCGGGTCCGCGTGCGCATGCTGCAGCAGATGAGCCAGGGCCAGCGCGCATCGGTAGGTGCCGCCGTCTACGAAAATGAATTGGTGAAGCAGGACGGCGTGTGGCGCTTTGCCAAGGTCAACGCCTACAACACGCTGTCGGCGAGCCTCTCCGGCGGCTGGATGAAGGCCGCGGGACGCGGCATGCCCGGGCCCAGCGCGGAGTTTCCGCCGGATGCGCCGCCCACACGCGAAGTGGCGATGTTCCCTGTCCTGCGGGAAATGCCCTACCACTACGCCAATCCTGTCAGCGGCCGGCGCGAGACGGCGCCGGTGCCACCGCTCGAGGCACAGTTGGCGCAGTTTCCATTGCCGCAGGTGGAGCCGCCCGCGCCGCCGGCGCTGCGTCCGGAGGGCATGGACGCAGGGCTGGCCGAGGCACTGCGCCGCATCGGCGCCAGGATCGACGGTGCCGCGACCGCTGCCCTGTATGCGCCGCTGCTTGCGGCTGTGGACCTGTCGCAGGAGCGGCCTGCCGTCGGGCTGCAGCGTGACCTTGCATACGGGCCGCATGAGCGCCATCGTGCCGACGTGTTCCGTGGTGACGCAGGCGCAGGGCGGACGCTGCGGCCGGTGCTGGTGTTCGTGCACGGCGGCGGGTTCGTGCGTGGTGCGAAGTCAGCTCCCGGTACGCCCTTCTACGACAACATCGGCGATTGGGCTGCCCGCCACGGGCTGCTGGGCATCACGGTCAATTACCGTCTGGCGCCGGAGCATGCCTACCCGTCGGGAGCCGAAGACTTGGCGCGGCTTTTGGCGTGGTTGCGCGCGAAGGCGCGCTCGCTGGGTGGTGACCCGGCGCGCATCGTGTTCTGGGGCCATTCGGCCGGTGCCGCTCACGTGGCCGATTTCCTGGCGCGTGAGCCTGCAGCACCGCTGGCGGGGGCGATCCTCACCTCCGGGATCTACAGCCTGGGTCCGGAACTCTCCCCGTGGAAGGACTATTACGGCAGCGATCCCGCACTCTACCCGGAACGCCAGTCCCTACTGCGCCTTGCCGCCGTGCCCGTGCCCTTGCTGGTGAACCATGCGGAGCTGGATCCACCGGCGTTCGTGGCCGATACGCTTGCATTGCTGCGGGCACGTGCCGTGACCGGGCAACCGACGCGCCAGTTGCGCCTGCCTTCCCATTCGCACATCTCGGAGACCTACGCGATCGGCACACACGATCGCTCGCTGTCGGCGCCCGTGCTGGAGTTCATCCAGGCACTGCCGGCTAACCGTTCACGCCGTTGATATCTCTTGAACTGCCTGAAGGAGCATTGAACCATGGATTTCGCCGTGCTTTGCCGCAGGACGCTGCTGCTCACCAGCTTGTGTCTGTTGGTCCAGGGAACAGCGTGGGCACAGCAGGCCACCTCTGCCGCGCCACCACCCGCTGGACGATCAGCCGGCGGTGGACTGACCCAGGAACGCATGGATGAACTCGCGCACAAGCATCCCGGCTACCTCGGGGCCTTGGCGCCCGAGAACCTGCGCAAGCCCCGGCCCAAGCCGCCCTTCGACATGACCGGTACCTGGTTCGTTGACCTGCGGCGCTCGTTCGCGGATTTCCGCTTCGGCCCTCCCTATCCGGAGTTCGCCGAACCGGGCCAGACAGCACTCCGCGAGGCCGAGGAAGCGCGGCGCAAGGGTGTTCCCTACCGCGACGTCAGTGGACAGTGCTATCCGATCGGCATGCCGATGATCATGACGCGGGTCTGGCCGATCAGCATGGTGCAGCTGCCGACCATCGTCTACATGCTCTTCGGCTTCACCAACAGCATGCGCTTCATCTACCTGGATGGCCGCGGGCATTCGGATCCGGACCTTGCAGTGCCGACCTACAACGGCGAGTCGATCGGCCGCTGGGAGGGCGACACGCTGGTGGTGCACACGAAGTATCTGGAGCCCAACCAGCATTTCATCGATACGGGCCTGCCCATCAGCGACGAGTTCGAGATCGTCGAGCGCATCCGCCTGCTGGATGGCGGCATGACGCTGCAGATCGAGTACACGATGACGGACCCGAAGATGTGGAAGGGTGAGTGGAAGAACACCAAGCAATGGTTGCGCCAGGACTATTCGGACATCCCTGAAGTGGAATGTCTGCCCAACCTGAACCAGAACCTGCCCAGCACGGCTGCCGGGCAGCAGGCGCTCGACGAGCGCACGAATGCCTCGAACTGAGACACCGGGCCATGCCGGGGCAGGCGCCAGCCTGACCCCGGCAACGCAGGCCTCAGGGCGCGGCGCCGCCCGTCGACGGATAGTCGTTCGCGCCGTTGCCGCCCGGGCCCGTGCCGCCCAGCGTGCGGCCATCCGGCAAGGTGATCGAAACGATCGACCCCCCGGGTTTGCCGTCGCGCAACGGGCGCACCACCGTGGTGACCTTGTCACCCGGCTTGATGGTGCTGCGCCGCCACCCGGCATGCATGAGGTTTTGTGGGCCATTCATTTCGATGGCCCAGACCACGGGCTTGCCCGTGGCGTCAGGGACCTCGATCTTGAAAGAGGCGTGCGGGTTGGTCCAGTTGAACTCGGTGATGGTGCCGACCAGCGTCTGCGAGCGCGAGCTGTCGAACATTGCACCGGAGTGATGGGCGGCGGCCGGCATCGTGGCGGCCAGCGCCCACACTGTTGCAGCGATGGCGGTCGCGTTGAGAGTCTTCATAACGGGGTCTCCTGGTTTCACGGGGGAAGCACGGGCACGTTGACGGGCCCGCCGCCGGCGCGCGTTGCGTCCCCGAGGATGCTGCCGTCGGGCAGCGTGACGGCGATGAACAAGCCGCCTTTGTGGCTCTGGTCGCGCAGCGGGTTGGCCACCAGCGTGACCTTGTCGCCCGGCTTCACACTCTGCGAGTTCCAGCCCTGACGCTTGAGGTTGTTCGGGCTGTTGAGTTCGATGTCCCAGGTTTCAGCCTTTCCGTCCTCTCCCTTGACCTCGATGTGGATGAAGGCGTGTGGATTGGTCCACTGGAACTCCGTGACCGTACCCTTCAACGACACCTGGCGAGTCTGGTCGAACATCGCGAAGGAATGGTGGGCAAGCACCGGCAGTGAAACGACGGCGAGGCACAGGCCCGCCGCGACGCGGAATCGTTGCGTAGTCATCTATCAGATCCCCCAGCAGAAGCGTGGTGCGAACTGTGCACATTCTGCTCCAGCATTATATCCTCGCCAATGCCGGTGCCGTCGCGTGCAACCTGCGGCGACGCAGTGTTTGGGTACGCGGCGTTCAGCAATCAAGAGGTCGCCGTGGTGCGGCAATGGGGGTCTGATGTCCGTCCTGTGGCAGTCGGTATGCCGTGGTGTTGCTGCCTGTTGCATCGCCATGATCGCGTGCGCAACCGTTGAAGCGGCGTCGGGCCAGGGAGCGGCGTATCCCCGGGGGCACTATGCAGCCTTGGATGCACTGCCTGACTGGGGCGGCGTCTGGGTGCTCGAGCGTGCGCGGCCCCCGGCGGCGGGCGAGGCCCCGCGCGAGCAGCCTGTGCTCAAAGGCGAATACCTCGCTGCCTACCAGGCGTGGGCGCGCGAGGTCCGCGAGAACAGCGGCGTTGTACGGCGTGAGACATCCAACTGCATGCCCCCCGGCATGCCGACGATGCTCGGGACGGCGCAATACCCGGTCGAGTTCCTGTTCACTCCCGGCCGTGTCACGACGCATCACGAGGCGTGGATGCAATGGCGCAGCATCTACACGGACGGCCGTGGTCATCCGGAAGACCTGGAGGCTGGCATTTTCGGGCATTCGATCGGACGCTGGGAGGGTGGGGCCTTGCTGGTGGAGACCACGGGCATCAAGACGATCACCGCCCTGGCGCCGGGTATCAAGCACAGCGCGGCCCTGGAAATCCGCGAACGCATTGCACTGGATCCTGCGGATCCGGACCGCCTGGTATGGCAGGTCACGATGGATGATGCCGAGGCGCTCGAGAAGCCTTACACCGTCACGCACCGCTTCCGGCGCCAGCGTGACTGGTCACTCATGGAGTTCATCTGTGCCGAAAACGACCGCAACCCGGTCGGCTCGGATGGCCACACCACGTTCCGCTGAACGCACCCGGAGCACGTCGTGAAAAAGCACCTTCCCGCGATCCTTTGCGTCGCCGGGTCGCTCGCCGCGCCGGTTCTCGCCCACCATTCCGTGGCCGGCCAATTTGATGTCGGCAAGGTCGTCACGCTGTCGGGGCGTTTCGTCCAGGTGGACTGGATCAACCCGCACACACAACTCTACCTGCAGGTCACCGACAGCGGCGGGGCTGCAGTGACCTGGAAGATCGAGTCGCTGCCCGTGGCCATGATGCGCAAGGCCGGTGTGTCGAAGCAGGACCTTCTGGCGGATGGCAAGCCGGTGAAGGTGCTGCTGCACCCCGCCCGGGACGGCACGCCGGCGTTGGGCTACGCCTTGCGCGTGGAATTCGCCGATGGCCGCAGCTTCGAACTCAGCCGGACGCCGGATGGCGCAGTGTTCCTGCCATGAGGTCTGTGATGCGAAGTCTTTGCGGTCCTGTCCCGCGTGGCTTGGGCATGCCTTTGCTGGCCTTGCTGCTGGTCCTGCCGGTGGCTGTTGTGGCTGCCGATCCGGGCAGTGCCATACCCCGTCTTGCCGATGGCAAGCCGGACTTCAACGGTACCTGGGAAAACGGGGGCGGGATCGATTTCCTGAAGCCCGTGCGGTTGGCCGACGGCTCTTTGTGCCTTTATGACTGCCCCGCGTCGGCGGCGGACGGATCCGCGCCTGCGGCCGGTGCACCGGCGGCGCCGCGTGTTCGCCCCCCGCCTGATCGTCCTGTCTATCGGCCTGAGCACCTCGATCGGGTGAAGGAACTGACGTCGCGACAGGTCGAGTTCGATCCCGTGCTGCGCTGCCGGCCGCCTGGCGTGCCCCGCATCGGTCCACCGGACAAGATCGTGCAGACCGCCCGGGAGCTGGTGTTCCTCTACGAAGATGTCTCCGGGCCCTTCTTCCGCATCGTACCCCTGGATCCTGGGGTGCGGCGCATCGACGACAGCGAATCCTACCTGGGAGATGCCCATGGCCACTGGGAGGGCGACACGCTGGTCGTGGTCACGCGCAATTTCAATCTGGACAGCTGGCTGACCGACGATGGTGCCTTCCACAGCAGCGGACTGGTGGTGACCGAGCGCTTGGTGCGGGAGGCGTCTGGAGTGGTCTGGCTGGCGCGCGTGGATGATCCCGAGGTGCTCGCAGAGCCTTGGAACCTGCGTCCTCGTCGCATGGTCCCTGCCGGGTTCGAGATGTCCGAGCCTGCACCCTGTTTCGAGCAGGATCTCAAGCACATGGTCGACGACAGCTATCACACCAACCCGCGCTGAGTTGCCGCGAGCAGGCCGGCGCCAAGGGCGTCGGAAGCCCTCGGTGTTGCCGTAAAAAGCAAGGCACGACGGGGGTTTACCTGCGGCCCCCAACCCTGTACTCTACGCCGCCTGAAGCACTGGCCGGTCGCCCGGCCCTTGCGTGCAGTGAATTGTCCGCATCCTGCCTCTGGCGGGTGCGTCACAAGGCCCCCGCGAGGGGCTTTTCTTTTGCGGCCGGTCACGGCCCGCAGCAGAGGGCCCCAAGGGGCCCTTTGTTGTTTTTGAGTTGCCTTGCCGGGAGCCTGCGGACCATCGACATGTCTTCGAGCCTGAAGGACCAACTGCTGGGTCTTGCCGAGCCGCTCGTGGCGGGCCTCGGCTACGAGCTGGTCGATGTCGAATACCTTCCGGGACGCTCCAGCGCCATGGTACGGGTCTACATCGATTGGCCAGGCGGCGTTGCGCCGGACGGCGTGGGCTCACCGGACGACGAGTCGCGGGCCTTCGAGGGCATCGGCGTGGACGACTGCGAGCGTGTCAGCCGCGAATTCTCGGCGCTGCTCGATGTCGAGGATCCACTGCCTGGCGCCTACACGCTCGAGGTCTCGTCGCCGGGCCTGGACCGCATCCTGCGCACGCCGGCGCATTTCGCGCGTTTCGTGGGCGAGCGGGTGCACGTCGAACTGCTCGTGGCACGTGATGGCCGGCGGCGCTACACCGGGCGTCTGGTCAGCAGCGACGCATCGAACATCGAATTGGAAGTGGATGGCCAACCGGTCGCGCTCGCCATTGCCGGCATCGGCAGGGCGCGCCTCGCCCCGGACTGGTCGCGTCCGCCCCTGCGGAGGTAGGAGAGCACATGAACAAGGAAATCCTGACCGTCGTGGATGCCGTCTCGAACGAGAAGGGCGTCGCGAAGGAAATCATTTTCGAGGCGCTCGAGGCCGCGTTGGCGGCGGCCACGCGAAAGCTTCATGGCGAGGAGTGGGACGTCCGGGTCTCGATCAACCGCAAGAGCGGAGATTACGAGACATTCCGCCGCTACAAGGTCTTCGCCGACGATTCCACGGAGCTCACCAATCCCTACGCCGAGTTGCGGCTTGAGGATGCGCTGGATCTCGACGCCCAGGCGGAGCCCGGTGGCGTGGTCGAGGAGCCGGTCGCCTCGGTGCCATTCGGGCGCATCGCCGCCCAGCAGGCCAAGCAGGTCATCGTGCAGAAGGTGCGCGAGGCCGAGCGGGCGCAGGTGGTGGAGCAGTTCCAGGACCGCGTGCACACACTCGTCAGTGGCGTGGTCAAGCGGGTCGACCGCAACGGAATTTTTGTTGACCTGGGCGGCAACGCCGAGGGTTTCGTGCCGCGCAGCGACATGATCCCGCGCGAAGCGCTCAAGCCGCAGGACCGCGTCAAGGCCTTCCTCAAGGAAGTGCGCTCCGAGCCCCGTGGGCCGCAGTTGTTCCTGTCGCGAACCTGTCCCGAATTCCTCATCGAGCTGTTCAAGCTCGAGGTGCCGGAGGTCGGGATGGGCACGATCAACATCCTCGGCGCTGCGCGCGACCCTGGCATGCGCGCCAAGATCGCCGTGCGCAGCAACGAGCCGCGCATCGATCCTGTCGGCGCCTGTGTCGGTATGCGCGGTTCGCGCGTGCAGGCCGTGTCCAACGAGATCGCCGGCGAGCGCGTCGACATCATCCCCTTCGATGACAACGCGGCCCAGTTCGTCATCAATGCGATGGCGCCGGCGGAAGTGCTGTCCATCGTCGTTGACGAGGAGTCGCACAGCATGGACATCGCCGTTGCCGAAGAGAAGCTTTCGCAGGCGATCGGCCGTGGCGGCCAGAACATCCGGCTCGCGAGCCAGCTCACGGGCTGGGAACTCAACGTCATGACCGAGTCCGATGCCGAGGCCAAGAGCGAGTCGGAGGCGGCCAAGGTGGTGCAGAACTTCATGAAGCTGCTCGATGTGGATGAAGACGTCGCTGCGATCCTGGCGCAGGAGGGCTTCTCGACGGTCGAGGAACTGGCCTATGTTCCGGTGAGCGAGCTGGCTTCCATCGAGGCCTTCGATGAAGACCTGGTCAAGGAGTTGCGCAACCGCGCGCGGGATGTGCTGCTCACGCAGGCCATCGCCAGTGAGGAGAGCCTTGAGGCGAGCCTGCCGGCGGACGACCTGCTGCAGTTGTCCGGCATGAGCCCGGATGTCGCGTTGAAGCTCGCAGGTCGCGGTGTGCGCACCCGCGAGCAGTTGGCCGAGCAGTCCATCGACGACCTGGCAGATATCGAAGGCCTGGATGAGCAGGCGGCGGGTGCCCTGATCATGAAGGCCCGCGAGATCTGGTTCCAGGACGCCAAGTAAACAGCAGGACGATCCACACATGGCCGACGTTACGGTTGCCCAATTCGCCGAAGTGCTGAAAGTGCCGGTCGAGCGTCTGCTCGTCCAGCTGGAGCAGGCCGGCATCCCGGTCAAGGGTGCCGCTGACCTCATCAGCGACGAGGCCAAGCTCGAGTTGCTGACCCACTTGCGCCGCAGCCACGGCAGTGCGGAAGAAACTGCCGCACCCAGCAAGATCACGCTGAAGCGCAAGACGCAGAGCGAACTCAAGTTGGCCAGCACGCAGGGTCGTGCCCGCACGGTCAACGTCGAGGTCCGGACCAAGCGCACCTTCGTGAAGCGCGACGTGCTCGAAGAGCACGCCCGCACGCAACAGGACCAGGTTGATGCGCGGCAGCGCGAGGCCGAAGCGCTCCGGGCCGCGGAACAGCAGGCTGAGGAAGCCCGGCAGGAGGCCGAGCGGCTTGCCGCGGAGCGGCTCGCCGAAGAGCGGCGCCGCGAGGAGGAGCAGGCTGCAGCCGAGCGTGCCCGCGCCGAGGAAGAGGCGCAGCGTGCCGCCGAGGCGCGCCAGCGCGAGGAGGAGGCAGCGGCTGCTCCGGCGCCCGCTCCCGTGGCCGAGCCTGCGGTGGCCGAGCCTGCGGTGGCCGAGCCGCCGCCGGTGGCTGAGGCTGTTCCCGCGGCGCAGGTTCGCGAGACCCCCGCCAGCCGTCGTGCCGCAGAGCAACGTGCCCGCGAGCAGGCCGAATTGGAGCGGCAGCAGGAGCAGCAGCGCCGCGTTGAGCGCGAACGCGAGCTGGAGCGTATCCGTATCGCGGAGGTCCAGGCCGCCGAGCGCGCCCGCATCGAGGCGGCCCGCGCGGCGCGCCAGCGCCAGGCTGAAGCGCTGGCCCAGAAGAATGCCCCGCCGCCGGCCCCTGCTCCTGCTCCTGCCCCTGCGCCGGCACAAGCCAAGCCGGCGGCGGGCGGTCGCGATGGCGGCAAATCCGGCGGTACCCGCTACGGTCGCGAGGAGCTGCATGTCGGCGCCGAGGCGCGGGCCAACCTGAAGAAGCGTGCCCGGCCCGTCCGTGCACGCGGCCGTGCGACGGCCGACGACCAACGGCACGGCTTCGAGATGCCGACGGCGCCGATGAAGCGCGAGGTGGCGATCGGCGAGACGATCACCGTTGCCGAACTGGCACAGCGCATGGCCGTCAAGGCAACCGAGGTCATCAAGCTGCTGATGAACCTCGGCATCATGGCCACCATCAACCAGCCCATCGACCAGGAAACCGCGACGCTGGTGGTCGAGGAGATGGGCCATACGGCCAAGGCGGTGAAGGAAAACGAGATCGAGGAAGGCCTCCAGGGGGATGAGCTTGGGGAAGACAAGCTCATGCCGCGGCCTCCGGTGGTCACGGTCATGGGTCATGTCGACCATGGCAAGACGTCCTTGCTGGACTACATCCGCCGCGCGAAGGTGGCTGCCGGCGAGGCCGGCGGCATCACCCAGCATATCGGCGCCTACCATGTCGAGACGCCCAAGGGCGTCATCACGTTCCTCGACACCCCGGGCCATGCGGCTTTCACGTCGATGCGTGCCCGTGGCGCCAAGGCCACCGACGTCGTGGTGCTGGTGGTCGCGGCGGATGACGGTGTGATGCCGCAGACGATCGAGGCGATCCAGCATTCGCGCGCGGCGGGTGTGCCCATCGTGGTGGCGGTCAACAAGATCGACAAGCCAGAGGCCGATCTCGATCGCGTTCGCAACGAGCTGTCACAGTACGAGGTGATCTCCGAGGAGTGGGGCGGTTCGACGATGTTCGTTCCTGTCTCGGCGAAAGTGGGCACCGGCATCGATGCACTGCTTGATGCGATCCTCCTGCAGTCCGAGGTGCTGGAGTTGAGGGCCCCCCGCGAAGGCCTGGCCACTGGTGTGGTCGTCGAGTCCACCATCGAGAAGGGTCGTGGTGCCGTGGCGACGGTGCTGGTCAAGCGCGGCACGCTGAAAGTTGGCGATCCGATCCTCGCCGGGCAGCAGTTCGGGCGCGTGCGCGCCATGTTCGACGAGACTGGCAAGGCTGTTGAGAAGGCCTTGCCTTCGATGCCTGTGGTCGTGCTGGGCCTCACGGGTGCGCCCAACTCCGGCGATGAGTTGCTGGCCGTGGAAAGCGACCGCAAGGCCCGCGAAGTGGCCCTGCACCGCCAGGGCAAGCTGCGCGACGTGCGCCAGGCCAAATCGGCCACGCGCATGGAAGACGTCCTCTCGCAAATGGAGGAGGCCAAGGCCGGCGTCATTCCCGTCCTCGTCAAGGCCGACGTGCATGGCAGCGCCGAAGCCTTGCGTGACGCCCTCACCAAGCTGTCCACCGATGAGGTGCAGGTCAAGGTGCTGGGCGCCAACGTGGGTGGCATCACGGCCTCCGACATCCAGTTGGCGGCGGCCTCCAAGGCCCGCGTCATCGGTTTCAACGTCCGCGCCGATGCCGGCGCGCGCGATGCCATCAAGGAAAATGGCGTCGATGTCCGCTACTACAGCGTGATCTACGAGGCCATCGACGACATCAAGGCGGTGATGAGCGGCATGCTCGCCCCCGAGGTCAAGGAGCAGATCGTCGGCATCGCGCAGGTTCGCGAGGTCTTCCGTTCGAGCAAGTTCGGCGTCGTGGCCGGCTGCCTGGTCATGGAAGGCACGGTGAAGCGCAACAACCCGATCCGCGTGCTGCGCAACAATGTCGTCATTTTCGAGGGCTCCCTCGAGTCCTTGCGGCGCTTCAAGGACGAGGCCAACGAGGTCCGCGCCGGCACCGAATGCGGCATCGGCGTGAAGAACTACCAGGACGTCCAGGTCGGTGACCAGATCGAGTGCTTCTCCCGCATCGAAGTGGCGCGGACGATCTGAGGCCGGGGTCGCGTGGCACGCAACACACCGAAAGGACAACGGCAACAGCGCATCTCGCAAGAGGTGCAGCGCTGTCTTGCGGACCTGATCAGCCGCGAGGTCAAGGATCCGCGCGTTGGGCCGGTGACCGTCACCGAGGTGCGCGTGGCTTCCGACCTCTCCGTGGCCCAGGTCTACATCGTGCCCTTCGGCGGCGCGCGTCCTGCCGAAGGCATGCTTGTCGGCTTGGGCAATGCCGCCGGCTTCCTGCGTGGCGAGGTGGGCCGCCGCGTCGGGCTGCGGCATGCACCGCGCCTCGAGTTCCACCTCGACGAGAGTTTCGATCGCGCTGCGCACCTCTCCAGCTTGATCACCGAGGCCGTCCGCAGTGACGGGGAGCGCTCAACCTCGGCCGGGCAGGAAGCTGGCGACTGATGCCCGGTGCGCCGTGCGGCATCCTGCTGCTGGACAAACCCCTCGGCCTGAGCTCCAACGCCGCGCTGCAGCGGGTGCGGCAGGTCCTGGGGCGGCCCAAGGCAGGTCATACCGGCGTACTTGATCCGTTGGCTTCCGGGATGCTGCCGCTGTGCATCGGCGAGGCCACCAAGGTTGCCGGGGAGTTGCTGGACGGCAACAAGTCCTACCTGTTCACCGCCCGTTTTGGCGAACGTACGGCAACAGGTGACCAGGAAGGGCAGGTCGTCGAGACGCTGCCGGTGCCGGAGGATCTGGAGGCGGTGCTCACCGGTGTCCGCGCTGCCTTCCTCGGCTCCCAGCGCCAGGTACCCCCGATGTATTCCGCGCTGAAGCGCGATGGACAACCCCTCTACCGTCTGGCCAGGCAGGGCATCGAAGTCGAGCGGGCACCGCGCGACGTCGTGATCCACGCCCTGGAACTGCTGGCTGTCGAGGGTGTCGAGGCACGCTGGCGGGTGGTCTGCTCCAAGGGTACCTATGTGCGCGTGCTGGCAGAGGACATTGCCCGCGCTGTCGGCAGTTGCGCACATCTGGTGTCGCTCAGGCGGGAATGGTCAGAGCCGTTCGCGCATCTGCCGATGATGACGCTGGAGCAGGTTCTCGAGTCTGGCGGGGCCGTGGATCTGCTGCCCCCGGAGGCGGCGTTGCCCCAATTGCCTGCGGTGAACCTCGGCGCTGCCGCCGCGGAGGCTGTCTATCGCGGCCAGGCCGTCCCGGGCGGTGGGCGGTTGCAGGGGCGGGTGCGGCTGCATGGCCCCGATGGCCGGATGCTGGGCGTGGCGGAAGTCACGCCGGAGGGGTGGCTGCAGCCGCGCCGGCTACTGCTACCGGCCTGAACCAGCACAACTTTCCGCTTGAGCCAACATTACCGCGCCGCTACAATGCGCGGCTTCAAACAAGGACCTGAACTGCAATGGCGCTGACCACCGAAAGCAAGAGTGAAATCCTCGCAAAGTTCCGCCGTGATCCGAACGACACGGGTTCCCCCGAAGTGCAGATCGCCCTCCTGTCGGAGCGCATCAGCGGTCTGGGTGGGCATTTTGCGGCACACAAGGGCGACCACTCGTCGCGTCGCGGTCTTGTGAAGCTGGTCAACCAGCGGCGCCGTTTGCTGGACTACCTGAAGTCGACGCAGCCACAAAAGTACCAGGAAGTCGTCGAGCGGCTGGGTCTGCGCCGCTGACCGCAAAACGGGCCGCCAGTCTCGAGACCAGGCGGCCCGATTCCTTTCTGGGCCCCGACATCAGGGCTTTGTTGCTACCTCCCGATCCCGAGGTCATTCCATCGTGAATGTGATCAAGACTTCTTTCCCCTTTGGACCGCACAACGTCTCCATCGAAACGGGCGGCATGGCCCGCCAGGCCGATGGTGCGGTCGTCGTCTCGATGGGTGACACCATCGTCCTTGTCACGGCGGTTGCCCGCAAGCAGGTACAGCCGGGCAAGGACTTTTTCCCGCTGACGGTCAATTACCAGGAAAAGACTTACGCTGCCGGCCGCATTCCGGGCGGCTACTTCCGCCGTGAGGGCCGGCCCACCGAGGCCGAGACGCTGACATCCCGCCTCATCGACCGCCCGATCCGCCCGCTGTTTCCGGACGGGTTCTTCAACGAGGTCCAGGTGGTCGCCACTGTGGTCTCGATGGACCCTGACATCCCGGCCGACATTCCTGCCATGCTGGGTGCCTCGGCGGCGCTCGCCCTTTCGGGCGTGCCTTTCTCCGGCCCGATCGGTGCGGTCCGCGTCGGCTACCAGGATGGGGCTTACCTGCTCAATCCGGGTCGCGAGGCCCTCAAGGCGTCGCGTCTTGAGCTGGTGGTCGCCGGCACGCGCGATGCCGTGCTGATGGTCGAATCCGAGGCCGACCGGCTCTCCGAGCAGGTCATGCTCGGTGCGGTGGTCTATGGCCACGAGCAGATGCAGGTGGCCATCCAGGCCATCGACGGTCTCGTCAGCCAGGCCGGCAAGCCGCGCTGGGACTGGAAGGCGCCGGTCCAGGATGCCGAGCTGCTGGCCTTCGTCAAAGTCCAGGCCGAAGCAGCGCTGTCCGAGGCCTACCGCATCACCGTGAAGCAGGATCGCTACGCCCGGGTCGGCGCGATCAAGACAGCCACCCTGGCGGCGGTGCCGCAGGTCGACGGTGTGGCGCGCTGGACGAACGAACAGGTCGGGACCCAGTTGTTCAACCTCGAGAGCCGCATCGTCCGCGAACGGATCCTCGCGGGCGAGCCGCGTATCGACGGACGGGACTACCGCACCGTGCGTCCCATCAATATCCAGGTCGGGTTGCTGCCCCGGACTCACGGTTCCGCGCTCTTCACGCGCGGCGAGACCCAGGCGCTGGTCACCACCACGCTGGGCACGACGCGTGACGCGCAGATCATCGATGCACTGGAAGGCGAGCGGCGCGAGCCCTTCATGCTGCACTACAACTTCCCTCCGTTCTCCGTTGGTGAGACCGGGATGATGGGCTCGCCAAAGCGTCGCGAGATCGGTCACGGCAATCTGGCCCGGCGTGGCATCAGTGCCGTCCTGCCCAAGATGGAAGATTTCCCCTACGTGCTGCGCGTGGTGTCCGAGATCCTGGAGTCCAACGGTTCCAGCTCCATGGCCAGCGTCTGCGGTACGAGCCTGGCGCTGATGGATGCGGGCGTGCCGGTCAAGGCGCCGGTGGCCGGCGTCGCCATGGGCCTGGTTCTTGAGGGCGACCGCTACCGGGTCATCACCGATATCCTGGGTGACGAGGACCATCTCGGCGACATGGACTTCAAGGTCGCCGGCACGGCCGACGGCATCACCGCGTTGCAGATGGACATCAAGGTCGAGGGCATCACGCCCGAGATCATGAAGGTCGCGCTCGACCAGGCCCTGGAAGGACGCAACCACATCCTTGGCGAGATGGACAAAGTGCTGTCGGCGCCGCGGGCGAAGATGTCGGAATGGGCGCCGTCGATCATCACGCTGAAGATCGATCCGGAGAAGATCCGCGACGTGATCGGAAAGGGTGGCGCGGTGATCCGCCAGATCACCGAGGAAACCGGCACCACGATCGATATCGAGAACGACGGCACCGTGAAGATCGCTTCGGTCAACGGACTGGCTGGCCGCGAGGCGCAGCGCCGGATCGAGCTGATCACCGCCGACGTTGAGGTGGGCCGTGTCTATGAGGGGCGTGTGGCGCGTCTGATGGACTTCGGCGCCTTCGTCACCATCCTTCCGGGTCGTGATGGTCTGGTGCACATTTCGCAGATCTCCGAGGAGCGCGTGGAGAATGTCTCCGACAAGCTGAAGGAGGGCGACGTGGTACGGGTGAAGGTGCTGGAAGTTGACCGGCAGGGCCGCGTGCGCCTGTCCATGCGCAACGTCGACATGGCCTGACGCCGTTTCGTCGGACCGTCTTGAATCGCCTTGGCCTGTCCAAGGCGGTTCCGGTGCCGATCGGGACTTCAGACAACCCCGCGCCTCATGGGTCGCGGGGTTGTTTTTTTCAGGCTGCAGTACCGATGGGGGACGAACCCTCGGTGCCGGCGGCGACCGCCTCAAGTTGCACCAACAGTTGCGCCGCCTCGGCAAGCGCGGGGCGTCTGCCAGCAGAGGCTTCCGCAAGCCCACGGATGAGGGCCGACAGGAACTCGCGCGTCAGCAGGGAGTCGCCCTGCTGTTCCTGTTCACCAATGACCTGCAGCAAAATGCCGCGGGTGATGTCCCGCTGGGTGGCTTTGTCGATCACCTTGAAGGGAAGCTGTGCCAGCACAAGGCGACGGATGTCCGCCAAGGTGACATAACGACTTTCCGTGGTGTCGTACAGCCGGCGATTCGGGTACTTCTTGATGACGCGCCACTCATTCATCGGTGCTCCTGCACAGCCTGATGTCCTGAACTGTGGCAGAAATAACACGGATCAGCAGACCGGCCTATCGGTAATCGCCACAGAGGGACAGATCTTCCGGTCCTGCAGACGTCGCGGATCCCAGGCGGCGGTCGCCCATTCCAGAATCTCGCGTGGCTTGGCACCCTCAAGGGAGACAGGCACCGGGTGGGACAGGCAGGTCAAGGTCTGCCGCAGCGCTTCGCTGGCTGCCAGATCCGCCACTGCGGCTGCGCTGCGCGACTTGGAGAGCTTGCTGCCGTCGTCGGACACCACCAACGGCAGGTGTGCGAAACGCGGCGGTGAAAAATCCAGTGCGCGATACACCGCGATCTGCCAGTGGGTGCTCTCAAGCAGGTCCGCACCCCTCACGACGTCGGTCATGCCTTGGGAGGCGTCATCGACGACCACCGCCAACTGGTAGGCCGCAATGCCGTCCTTGCGCATCAGCACGGGAGAGTCGAGCGGTACCCGTGGTCCGCGCTGTGGTCCCTGGAAGGCATCCGCGAAGCTGAGGTTGTCATCGGGATCCAGGCGCAGACGCCACGCCACGGCAGTCCCAGGCGTGGCAACGGCCTGGCATCCGCCGCGACACGGCCGGACCTCGAGATCGCTGCGACTGCAGGCGCAGGGGAAGGCGCGCCCAGCGCGCTGCAGGGTCTGTAGCGCCTCCCGGTAGCGTTCGTTCCGGGTGGACTGGTAGCAGATTTCCCCGTCGGGGATCAGGTGGAGCCGCTCCAGCAGCCGGAGTATGGCGTCTGCAGCCCCGGGACGGACGCGGGGTGTGTCCAGATCCTCGATCCGGACCCACCATTCCCCATGGTTGCGCCGGGCCTCGAGAAAACTGCCTACCGCGGCGACCAGTGACCCCAAATGCAGGGGGCCGGTCGGGGAGGGAGCGAACCGGCCGCGATACACCGCTGCCGACGGACCCGGCCGTGACTGGAGGTCAGCGGTACCGGTCGTCCCGGTCGCCGTACTGGCGTTCGCGACGCTCACGGCGCTCCTGGGCCTCGATGGACAGCGTGGCAACCGGACGGGCCTCCAGACGCTTGATCCCGATGGGCTCACCCGTCTCGAGGCAATAACCGTAGCTGCCGTCATCGATCCGGTTGAGCGCTTCCTCGATCTTGCGGATCAACTTGCGCTCGCGATCCCGGGTGCGCAGTTCGAGGCTGAACTCCTCCTCCTGCGTCGCGCGGTCGTTCGGGTCAGGGAAGTTGGCCGCCTCGTCCTTCATGTGCGAGACAGTGCGATCGACCTCCACCATCAGGTCGTGTTTCCACTGGCTGAGGATGTGGTGGAAGTGCTTGAGCTGCTCTTCGCTCATGTACTGCTCGCCCCGCTTGGGGACGTAGGGCTGTACGTTCCGCGGCCCGGCGAGCAGGTTCAGGTCACCGTTATCCATGTCTTCCTGAGGAACAGGCGGAGGAGCCACGACCTGGGGTTCAGTTTGTGCCGGAGACTTGGCCACCTTTGCAACCACCGGTTCAGGTCGGGAAGGCTTGGCGGGTGCGGGCGCCCTGGGCGGCGCAGCCGTGGGCTTCGCGGCCAGAGGCTTGGATGCCACTGGCGCCGGCTTGGGCGCAGCAGCCGAGGTTTTTGCTGGTGCTGCCTTGGCAACGGGCTTGCGGGTTTCCGCTTGCGGTTTGCCGGACGCCGGCTTCTTCGCCTTGCTGGTTTTCGGGGCAGTCTTCTTGGCCGCCATCTCGCACTCCGGGACTGGTGAGCCTGCCGAGGAACTCGACATTATACCGGGCCCGTGGATGGATTCCAGCCCTCAAGACCATGCGCCCGGCAGTCCGTCAGGGCAGGGTCACCGGAGCGGGGGGCTGCCAGCCTGCGGCGTGGTGCTGCGCCACGACTGTGGTGTAGATGCCACCGCGGACGTAGAACTCTGCCGTGAGCCTCAGGAACCGCGGCTGCGTGGCTTCGACCATGCAGGACATGATCTCGTTCGTCACGGCTTCGTGGAAGCAGCCACGGTCGCGGAATGACCACAGGTAGAGCTTCAGCGCTTTCAGTTCGAGGCAGCGCTGGTCAGGAACGTATTCGAGCTTGAGCGTGGCGAAGTCCGGTTGGCCCGTCTTCGGGCACAGGCACGTGAACTCCGGCATGGTCATGCGGATCGTGTAATCACGCTCCGGCGCGGGGCTCGGAAACGTCTCGAGGCTGGAGGAAGGTTTGGTGCTCATGGTGTGGCTGCGTATCCTACACTAGCGGGCTGCAGGAAAACGGATACCTACGAATGCGTCTGACCAAGGTCAAGCTCGCCGGTTTCAAGTCTTTCGTGGACCCGACGACGGTCCTGTTCCCGGAAAACCTCACCGGCGTCGTGGGTCCCAATGGCTGCGGCAAGTCCAACGTCATCGACGCGGTGCGCTGGGTGATGGGCGAGCTGTCGGCGCGCCACCTGCGCGGCGAGTCGATGAGCGACGTCATCTTCAACGGCTCAAGCGCCCGCAAGCCGGTCGGCAATGCCTCCGTCGAACTGGTTTTCGACAACACCGACGGCCGCATGTCGGGCGCTTACGCGGCCTACAACGAGATCTCGCTGAAGCGCGTCGTGTCGCGGGACGGATCGTCGAGCTATTTCATCAACGGCTCGCGGTGCCGCCGCAAGGACATCACGACGCTGTTCCTCGGCACGGGGCTGGGGCCCCGCAGCTACGCCATCATCGAGCAGGGCATGATTTCGCGCGTCATCGAGGCGCGCAGCGATGACATGCGCAATTTCGTCGAGGAAGCGGCAGGGATTTCCAAGTACAAGGAGCGTCGCCGCGAGACCGAGACGCGCGTTGCCGAAACCCGCGAGAACCTTGAGCGCCTGCAGGACCTGCGGGACGAAGTGGAAAAGCAGATCCGTCATCTGCAGCGGCAGGCTTCGGTGGCGCGCCGCTACCAGGACCTGAAGAACGAGGAGCGGCGTCTCGGTGCGGAACTGATCGCGCTGCGGCTGCGTGATGTGGACCGCCAGTCGACCGCGAACGAACATGCGGTGCGCGATTGCGACCTGCAGTTGCAGCAGGCGCTGGCAGCCCAGCGCGCGATCGAGGCTGCGCTAGAGCGCCAGCGTGAGTTCCACGCGGGCGAGACCGAACGCGTTGCTGGCGTGCAGGCGCGTTTCTATGGCCACAGTACCGAGGTTGCCCGCACCGAGCAGGCGCTCTCGCATGCACGCGAACTGCGGGACCGTCGCAAGGCGGAACTCTCGCGCGCCGAATCGCTGCAGGGCGAACTCGCCGCGCAGATCGCGCGCGACGAGTCGCAGCAGGCGCTGTTGCAGGGCGAGATCACGCAGCTGCAACCGGCCGCGGAAGAGGCACAGCGCATCGAGCAGGTGCGCGCGCAGGCGCGTGACGAGAGTGAACGCGCCATGCAAGGCTGGCAGCAGCGTTGGGAGCAGTTCAGCAGCCAGTCCGGCCGCACCAACCAGACGATGCAGGTCGAGCGCGCGCGCATCGAGCAGCTGGAGGATCAGTCCCGGCGCCTGGCGGCGCAGGCCGACCGGCTCACGGTGGAGCTGGAGCAGCTCGCCGCCGCGGACGCGGGAGCCGGTCTGGCGGAGATCGAAGCCCGCGAGTCCGCGGCGCGCCAGCATGCCGACGACCTGACGGAGGCGCTGCACGCTGTGCTGGCCGAGGTCCAGGCACTGCGGCAGGCGCAGCAGTCAGCTGATGCCCGGCTCGAGGCGAGCCGCCTGGGCCGCGAGAAAGCCCGCGCCGAGCTGGTGTCCCTGGAGGCGGTGCAGCGTGCGGCACTGGGTGATCGTGATCGTGAGGCCAGCCGCTGGTTGTCGGCGACGGGACTCTCGGCCAGGCCGCGCCTGGCTTCCCAGTTGGAGGTCAATCCCGGCTGGGAGCGCGGCGTCGAGGCCGTGCTCGGCGATGCACTTGAGGCCGTGTGCGTGGATGGGCTGGATGCCTTGGTGGGCGATCTGGGTCGACTGCAGCAGGGCCAGGTCATGCTGCTCGAGCCGGGCGAACCTGCGTTGGCCGGCAGCGCGGACGACTCGCTGGCGGCGCAGGTGCGCGGCCCCGCGGCCCTGCTGCGGCGTCTCGCGGGCATCCGCACGGCACCGTCGCTGGCAGAGGCCCTGGCGTCCAGGCGCCGGCTGGGGGCTGGAGAGTCCTTCGTGACGCCCACCGGGGAGTGGCTGGGTCCGGATTGGCTGCGCGTGGTGCGGGGCGAGGACGTCCACGCCGGGGTGCTGGAACGCGAGCACCGACTCAAGGCGTTGCGGCAGTCGCTGGACCAGCGCGAGGAAGAGGTCATGGCCGCCGACGAGGCTTTGGCCGCGTCCCGCGGACGGGTGGCCGCTGCCGAACAACAGCGTGATTCGCTGCAGGCGCAGCTTCAGGCGGCCAACCGCGCCTACACCGAGTTGCGTGGCCAGGCTGAGGCAGGCCGTGTGCGCGCCCAGCAGACCTCGCAGCGGCGCGACCGCATCCTCCGCGACGGTGCAGAGCTGGATGGGGAGCGCGAGAAGTGCCGCGGTTCCCTGGCTCGGGCGCGGGAGGCCTATGAGCAGGCGGCCTCGGGGCTGGACCAGCTCGATGCCTTGCGACGCGAGCTGGAGCTGGAGCGTGAGGACCTGCGGGCCGGGTCACACGAGGCGCGGCAGCAGGCACAGGCGGCGCAGTTGCGTGCCCGTGAGCTGCTGATCCAGCTTGAGGGGCGGCGCTCCACGCTGGCCTCGGTGGGGCAGTCCTTGCAGCGCATGCTGGAGCAGCGGGAACAGGCCACCATGCGCCGCGAGCAGCTGCAGTCCGAACTGCAGGTCGGTGACGAACCGCTCGAAGCCTTGGCGTTGCAGCTGGAGGAGGCCCTGTCGCGGCGTTTCGAGGTCGAGGCTGAATTGACGGCGGTCCGGGCTGAACTGGACGCTGCCGACGCCGAGCTGCGTCAGCTGGATGAGCGGCGCCAGGCGGCGGGCAAGCGGGTCGCCGAGGCGCGTTCGTCGATGGAGGACGCCCGCCTTGCGGCCCAGGAATCGCGTTTGCGCCTGGAGTCGCTGGCCGAGCAGTTCCGCGCCACGCGTTTCGACCTCGACGAGGTCATGGAAGCGGTGGCCGCAGCGACCGACCTCGGACGCTGGGAGAGCCGGCTGGCCAGTGTGCAGGCGGACCTGCAGCGCCTGGGGCAGGTCAACCTCGCAGCGATCGACGAGCTGCGCGAGCAGACCGAGCGCAAGACCTACCTCGACGCGCAGCACAAGGACCTGACCGACGCGCTCGATACGCTCGAGCAAGCCATGCGCAAGATCGACCGCGAAACCCGCACTCGCTTCGAGGACACCTTCAACCGCATCAACGCCGGCCTCAAGGAAAAATTCCCACGCCTGTTCGGCGGCGGCCATGCCTACCTCGAGATGGTGGGCGAGGATCCGCTGACGGCCGGGGTGGCTGTCATGGCACGTCCGCCGGGCAAGCGCATCAGTTCCATTTCCCAGCTTTCGGGCGGCGAGAAGGCCCTCACCGCGGTGGCGCTGGTGTTCTCCATCTTCGACCTGAATCCGGCGCCCTTCTGCCTCCTCGATGAGGTTGATGCGCCACTTGACGAGAGCAACGTCGGCCGCTTCTGCGAAATCGTGCGCGAGATGTCCGCACGCGTGCAGTTCATCTTCATCACCCACAACAAGACGACCATGGAGCTTGCCGCGCAGCTGGTCGGTGTCACGATGAACGAGCCCGGGGTCTCACGGCTGGTGAGCGTCGACGTTGACGAGGCCGTGCGCATGGCCCAGGCGTGATCAGAGGTCGCGAGGTGTGATGGACAATCTGCGCTGGATACTGTTGGGCGCCGGGCTGGTCTTTCTGGCGGTGCTGCTGGTCTGGGAATTGTTGCGCCGGCGGCATGCGGTGCAATCCCGGGAAGCCACCCCGCAACGCCGCGAACCGGCACTCGACACGGTGGACCTTGACGATGAAGTGCTGCGGGTGGGCCGCGAGGGTGATCTTCGCCGCGATCCCCCCGTGGTACGCCTGGAGGCGCTGGACGCCGGTGAGTCGCCGCTGCGTGTCGCCGTCCACGCGGAAGTCGCAGTGGACCGGCCTCGTGCCGCCCTGCCGACGGCTGTGCCCGACGAAGAGTCCGTCGATGAGCTGGATGAGGGCGCGCTCGGTGAGGTCGAGGAACCGCCAGCCGTCATCCACTGGCCGCCTCTCGAACAGGAGCAGATCCTCTGGTTGCGGGTGTTGCCACGCGCCGAGGGAGGACGGTTCGGCGGACGGCCGGTGCGCCAGGCCCTCGTGGGCCGAGGGCTGGTGTTGGGTCCGCAGGACATCTTCCACTGGGTGGATCGTGATGGCCGTGTGATTGCCAGCGTGGCCAGCCTGACCCGTCCCGGTGGATTCGTGATGTCGGAGATGGACAACCACAGCTACGCCGGGCTGAACCTGTTCTCCGTGTTGCCGGGTCCGTTGCCGGAACGGCGCACGTTCGAGGAATTGCTCGGTCTGGCGCGGGATCTTGCCGCACGCCTCGGCGGTGAACTCTTCGACGACCAAGGCCTGCCGCTGGATGATGCGCGCCTCGCTCAACTGCGTGGCAGCCTGCGCGCGCCTGCCGGAGATGCCGTATGACCTCGGGGGCCGGCAGTGCTCCGGCGCGCCGGATCCGCGAGCTCCGCGAACAGATAGAGCACCACAATTACCGTTATTACGTTCTCGACGAGCCTGAGATCAGCGATGCCCGTTGGGACGAATTGCTGCGTGAACTGCAGCAGCTCGAGGCCCTTCATCCCGGACTGAGGGTTGCCGACTCGCCGACGCAGCGGGTGGGTGCGGCGCCTGCGGCGGGCTTTGCCACCGTGCGGCACTTGGTGCCGATGCTCTCCCTCGACAACGCCTTCAGCGCCGAGGAAGTCCATGAGTTCGACCGGCGGGTACGGGAGCGGCTGGGCCAGCCCGGTCCGGTGAACTATGTGGCGGAACCCAAACTCGACGGTCTGGCTGTGAGCGTGGTGTACGAGGAGGGGAGACTGGTGCGTGCGGCCACGCGGGGCGACGGCGAGCAGGGCGAGGACATCACGGCGAACCTGCGGACCTTGCGCAGCCTTCCGCTGCGCCTGCGGGGGGCGGTGCCTGCGCGATTGGAAGCTCGCGGTGAGGTGTTCATGCCCTTGGCCGGCTTCGAGGCGCTCAACGCCCAGCAGCAGGCGCGGGGACTCAAGACCTTCGTCAATCCACGCAACGCGGCTGCCGGCAGCCTGCGGCAGCTGGATCCGGCGATGACGGCGGACCGCCCCCTGGATCTCTACTTCTACGGACTGGGCCTGCTGGAAGGCGCACCCTCACCGGACAGCCACAGTGCCGCATTGCAGGCGCTGCGTGATTGGGGCCTGCGCGTGTCGCCGGAAGCCCGTCGGGTGAGCGGGCCACAGGGTTGCCTGGAGTACTACGCGGCCTTGCTGGCCCGGCGCCCACAGCTCGCCTACCAGATCGACGGCGTCGTCTACAAAGTCGATGCGCTGGCGGAGCAGGAGCGGCTGGGCTATGTCTCGCGCGCCCCCCGCTGGGCGGTGGCGCACAAATTCCCCGCCGAGGAAGCCGTCACGCGACTGCTGGCAGTGGACTTCCAGGTCGGGCGGACGGGTGCCCTGACGCCCGTGGCACGGCTGGCGCCAGTGCTGGTGGGTGGTGCGACCGTTGCCAATGCCACCCTGCACAACATGGACGAGATCGCCCGCAAGGATGTCCGCGTGGGCGACACGGTCGTGGTGCGACGGGCCGGGGATGTGATTCCCGAGTTGGTACGCGTGTTGCCCGAACAGCGTCCCGACAGCGCAGCTCCCATCCTGCTGCCGTCGTCATGTCCGGTCTGTGGGGCGCCCGTGGAGCGCGGTGACGGTGGGGCCGTGGCACGTTGCACAGGCGCATTGCGCTGCAAGGCGCAGCGCCATGAGGCCCTGCGACACTTCGCATCCCGCCGTGCCCTCGACATCAACGGACTGGGCGATGTGCTCATCGGCCAGCTGGTGGAACGCGAACTGGTCCAGGATCCGTCCGACCTTTACACACTGGATGCGCAGACACTGGGTGGGCTCGAGCGCCTCGGCGAAAAATCCGCTGCGAACCTGGTGGCGGCGATCGATGCCAGCCGCAGCACGACGCTGCCGCGCTTCCTGCACGGCTTGGGTATCCGCGAGGTGGGCGAGAGCACGGCCGCTGCGTTGGCACAGCAGTTCGGCAGCCTCGATGCCCTCGGGCGTGCCACGCGCGAGCAGATTCTGGAGACTCCGGATGTCGGTCCGGTCATCGCGGATCACGTCCTGGCCTTCTTCGCGGATCCGGGCAATCGAGCCATCGTTTCGCGGTTGCGGGAGCGGGGTGTCCACTGGCCGGAGGGCGAGCCTGTTCGCCGGGAAGCGTTGCCACTCGCGGGGCAGACCTGGGTGCTGACGGGCAGCCTGCCCGGTCTGTCCCGGGATGAGGCGAAAGCCTTGCTGGAAGCGCGGGGCGCAAAGGTGGCGGGCAGCGTTTCGCGAAAAACCACCGGCGTGGTGGCCGGTGAGGAGGCCGGGTCCAAGCTGGCCAAGGCGCGGGAGTTGGGTATTCCTGTGCTGGATGGAGCCGGGCTGCTGGCGTTGCTCGGGCAGACTGAGGCCCCGACCGCGGATCAGTCCTCCCGGTAACTGTTCAGGCGGTTGTAGAGCGTCTTGAGGCTGATGCCGAGCACGGCCGCCGCACGCGTCTTGTTGCCGCCGCAATGTTCCAGCGTCGCCTCGATGAGTACGCGCTCCGCTTCGGCGATGCTGCTGCCGACGCGGATGGTGACTGTTCCGGAGGCCCCCCTGGGCGTATCGCTGGGGGAATCGCTCCTGTTCGACATAAGCTCCGACTCCTTGAAGCCTTTTGCCTATCGGCCACAAGCTCAGGATTGTCGGAGCAGCGCGAGGGCTGCGGTATCGGCGGACGCCTCGTGTTTCTGTAGGACTTCTCCTACAGAAACACCTTGACGGCTGGGCAAGGCGCGCCAGCCACCCTATGAGGTTCGCCGGCTCAGAGACGCTTCTCGATCGAGGCTTTGGCTTCCAGGGCCTCGACCTTTGTGCGGAACTTGTTCGACTGGACCATCTGGACCAGCCGGTCACGGACCTGCTCGAACGGCGGCGGCTGCAAGGCACGGGTTTCTTCCACGCGCACCACGTGCCAGCCGTACTGCGTCTGCACGGGCGCGGCGGTGGTCTCGCCAGGCTTCAGTGCCTGTACGGCGGCAGAGAACTCCGGGACCATGCGGTTGGCCGTGAACCAGCCCAGATCGCCGCCCGTGGCGCCAGACGGGTCCTTGGAGTGGCGGCGGGCCAGATCCTCGAAGCGTGCACCCTGCTTGAGTTGGGCGGTGATCTGCGTGGCCAAGGCCTGGTCGTCCACGAGGATGTGGCGTGCGCGGTATTCCAGGCCGCCAAGCGACTTCACCTGCGTGTCGTACTCGGCGCGCAGTTCTTCATCAGTGGGTTCGGCACCGGCCATGGAGGCCTGCTGCAGCACCTGCAGCCGCGACAGTTCGAGGATCGCCCGTGTTTCGGGCTGACGCGCCACGCCGCTGCGCTCCGCATCGGCGGCCACCAGTTCGCCGCGGATCAGGCTGTCCAGGGCCTGCTTGCGCTCCTCTTCGGTGGCTTCGGCCGCAGGCTTGCCCAAGGCGCCCTGCAGGTAGAAATCGAAGGTGTTGCGGCTGATCTTCTTGCCATTGACGATCGCAACAGGCTCATCCGCCGGCGCCTTTTCTCCGGTGTAGTCCAGCTTGGCGCAACCCGCCAGCGCCAGCGCCACGAAACTCGTCACGAGCAGTGTTCTCATGGATCGGATGTCCTGTCAGTGTGGGAAGAATTGACGTCCGTGACCTGCAGTGCGCCGACGCGCGACAGCCACAGTACCTGGCCGACGGCGAACAGCAGGGTGGCCGCCGTGAGGCCGAAGACCTTGAAATTGACCCAGACGGTCTCGCTGGCGGAGCGGGCCACGAGGATGTTGGCCAGGCCCAGCAGGCCGTTGAAGACCACCCAGGCGGTATTGAGCTGCAGCCAGCGCCGCCGCGGCAGTTGCACGTCGGGCAAGCTGCTGCCCAGCAGACGCTGGGCCATGGGCTGCGCGCCGATGAACGCACTGCCCAGGAACACGACCGCCACCAGCCAGAGGAACACCGTGGGCTTCCATTGGATGAACGCGGCACTGCGCAGCAGCAGCGTGGCCGCGCCGAAGCTCCACACCAGCAAGGCGCTGATGACATGCATCCGCGGCACTTTCCGCAGCAGCAGCCCATCCGCGGCCAGCAGCACCGCCATGGCGACCATCAGGACCTGGGTGGCCAGGTAGATGTCGCCCACGTAGTACGCCGCGGCGAAGGCCAGCAGCGGTGCGAATTCCAGCAAGGTATGCATGCGCCGTGAATGGCCGCCTGGGGAGAGTCCAGTCCAGTATCATACCGGAGGTGGCGCAGTACCTCGAAATCCACCCCAAGGACCCGCAGCCCCGCTTGCTGCGCCAGGCGGTCGATCGTCTGCGCGACGGGGGCGTGATTGCCTATCCCACCGACTCCTGCTATGCGCTGGGCTGCCGCATCGGCGACAAGACGGCCCTGGAGCGCATCCGCCGCATCCGGCAGGCGGACAAGAACCACCACTTCACGCTGGTCTGCCGCGACCTGTCCGAGATTGCGCGCTACGCCCGCGTCGACACACCGCAGTTCCGCTTGCTCAAGGCCTGCACGCCGGGGCCCTACACCTTCCTGCTGGAAGCGACCCGCGAGACGCCGCGCATCCTGCAGCATCCCAAACGCCGCACCATCGGGATCCGTGTGCCGGACCATCCGGTCCCGCGGGCGCTGCTGGGCCTGCTGGACGAACCCATCCTGAGTTCAACGCTGCAGTTGCCCGGCGACGAACTGCCGCTGAATGACGGCGCCGGGATCCGCGAGCGGCTGGACCGGGAGCTCGACGTGATCCTCGATGCGGGCCACTGTGGCCTTGAACCCACGACGGTTGTCGATCTGGCCGTCTCGCCGCCCCAGGTGCTCCGGCAAGGGCGCGGTGACCTCGCGCCCTTCGGTGCGGCAGCCCACGCGCCTATACTACGCGGCCCATGAATCAACCACTCCCCGTCCGCCGCGTGCTGTCCGGCATGCGTCCCACCGGCCAGCTGCACCTGGGCAACTACCATGGCGCCCTGCGCAACTGGGTCGACCTGCAGCATCGTTACGCAGGCTATTTCTTCGTTGCGGACTGGCATGCGCTGACCACCGGCTACGAAGACACCTCCACGCTGCAGCAGCACATCCATGAGATGGTGATCGACTGGCTGGCGGCGGGCATCGACCCGGACAAGGCCGTGGTCTTCGTGCAGTCCCAGGTGCCTGAACATGCCGAACTCCACCTGCTGCTGTCGATGGTGACGCCGCTGGGCTGGCTGGAGCGCGTGCCGACGTACAAGGACCAGCAGGCCCAGCTCAAGGACAAGGATCTCGCCACCTACGGCTTCCTGGGCTATCCGCTGTTGCAGAGCGCAGACATCCTGCTCTACCGCCCGGAGTACGTCCCGGTCGGCGAGGACCAGGTGGCCCATGTGGAGATCACGCGCGAGGTTGCCCGCCGTTTCAACCACCTGTTCGGGGGCGGAACACGTTTCGAGGCCCGCGTCAAAGCGGCACTGAAGCTGCTGTCCGGCGCCGACCGTGCCGAAGTGCAGGCGCTGCGCCGGCGGCTGCAGGAGGCGGGTGATGCCGCCGCGCCTGAGGCCCTGCAGGCTCTGCTCGGCCGCCAGCCCCCGCGCGTGGACACCGCCGCCCGCGCGGTCATCACCGATCACCTCCATGGCGATTGCGAACGCATCCTGCCTGAGCCGCAGGTGCTGCTCACGCCAGTGCCCAAGGTCACCGGACTCGACGGCCGCAAGATGTCCAAGTCCTATGGCAACACCATCGGCCTGCGTGAGGATCCGGAGTCGGTGGCGCGCAAGCTGCGCACGATGCAGACGGATCCGGCGCGCGCGCGCCGCACGGATCCGGGAGAACCCACGCGTTGCCCCGTGTGGGACATGCACCGCCTCTACAGCACCGAGGCCACCCGCAGCTGGGTGGAACAGGGCTGCCGCAGTGCCGGCATCGGCTGCCTGGACTGCAAGCAGCCGGTCATCGACGCGGTGGTGGCGGAGGTGACGCAGATGCGCGAGCGTGCCGCGCCGTTCCAGGAAGATCCCGCGCGTGTCGCTGCGGTGCTGGCCGCCGGTGCGGAGAAGGCCCGCGAGGCGGCGCGTGCCACCATGGCCGACGTGCGCGAGGCCATGAACCTCGCGCCGCCCCACCTGGCCTGAGCGCCCATGGAAGCCTTGGTCGCCGGAACCCCTGACGACACCTCTCCCGAGCAGGTGGAGATGCCGTTCGCGGTCGTGCTCGGCGAACCGATGACCGAGTTGCCGCGTGACCTGTACATCCCGCCACAGGCGCTGGAGGTCTTCCTCGATGCTTTCGAGGGCCCGCTGGACCTGCTGCTCTACCTGATCCGGCGGCAGAACCTCGACATCCTCGACATCCCCATCGCCGAAATCACCCGCCAGTACACACAGTACATCGAGGTGATGACCGAACTGCAGCTTGAGCTCGCCGGCGAGTATCTGGTCATGGCCGCCACCCTCGCTGAGATCAAGTCGCGCATGCTGCTGCCGCGGGCCCGGCCGGCAGGCGAGGGCGAGGAGGAGGATCCGCGCGCGGAGCTGGTGCGGCGGCTTCAGGAGTACGAGCGTTTCAAGCGGGCCGCCGAGAACCTGGATGCCGTGCCGCGCATGGAGCGCGACCACTGGCTGGCGGGCGCGGCCTTCAACGACAAGCAAAGCGTGCGGTTGCTGCCCGAGGTCACGCTGCGCGAGATGCTGCTGGCCTTCCGCGACGTGGCCATGCGCGCCGAGCTGTTCAAACACCACCAGATCCGGCGCGAGACCCTGTCGGTGCGCGCACGCATGAGCGACGTGCTGGGTGCGCTCCCGCGGGACCACTTCGTCGCCTTCACCACGCTGTTCCATCCGGAGGAAGGGCGGCGGGGCGTGGCCGTGACCTTCATCGCCATCCTTGAACTGTTGCGCGAAGGATTGATCGACATGGTGCAGAACGAGCCCTTCGGTCCGCTGCACGTGCGGGCGGGCGGCAGCGGGCGCGGCCGTGTCGTCGAGGGCGAGGCCGCTTCGGAGGCTGCACAGGCCGAGGCTGCCGCAGCCCTGAGCGGCATCGCGCCGGATGAGGACATCGACGAGGATTACGCCGAATGAGCGAGCCTTTCCTGCGCAATGTGGTGGAGGCGGCCCTGTTGGCCGCGGGCCGCAGCCTGACGCTCAACGAGCTGCTGCAACTGTTCGATCCGCTGGCAAGGCCCGAGCCTGGGCCGTTGCGCGAGGCTCTGGCGGGACTGGCGGCGGATTACGAGGGCCGGGGCATCGAGCTCAAGGAAACGGCTGCGGGTTTCCGCGTCCAGGTGCGGCGCGAGTTCGCCACCGAAGTGTCGCGCCTGTGGCCCGAGCGGCCGCAGAAGTATTCGCGCGCCTTGCTCGAGACCCTCGCACTGGTGGCCTACCGCCAACCGCTGACCCGTGCGGAAATCGAGGCCGTGCGTGGGGTCGCCGTCAATCCGAACATCATCAAGACGCTGTTCGAGCGTGGCTGGATCCGGGTGGTGGGTCACCGCGATCTGCCCGGCCACCCGGAACTGCTCGGAACCACGCGCGAATTTCTCGAATATTTCGGTTTGCGCAGCCTTGACCAGCTGCCACCGCTGGCCGAGCTCAAGGCCCTGAGCGAGATCGATCCGCAACTGGCGCTGCCTGGTCCACTGGGGGCCATTGCCTTGCCCGAGACCGCATCCGAAGTGGCCTCCGAGCCGCCAGGGGAACAGTCCTGAAGCGGTCCAATGCACAGCGCCCACAGGGGCAGGTCACGGGCGAGCGCCGTTCTGCAGCGTCGGGCGTCCCGGCCCAGGAGCGCGTGCAGAAGATCCTGGCGCGCGCGGGGCTGGCCTCCCGGCGCGAGGCCGAGGAGTGGATCCGCGCCGGTCGCGTCACCATCAACGGGGATGTGGCCACCCTCGGCAGCCGTGCGGCAGGCAACGACCAGATCCGTCTCGATGGACGGATGGTGCGGCAGGCCTCCACGGTCCGCACGGCAACCTACCTGTGCCACCGCTCTCCGGGGGAAAGCTTGCAGGAGCCTCGGGAGGGCGATGAGCGCGACGCGATGGCCGGGCGCCTGCCGCGCCGGGCCGGTCGCCGTTACATCGCTGTCAGTCCGATGCCCCGCATGGATGGCGGGATCGAACTGCTGACGTCGGATGGTGCGCTGGCGACCCAATTGCAACGCCGCGTGCGCCGGCTGCCGGTTGATTTCAGCCTGCGGGTACGTGGTGAGCTGGACGAGGGGCAGTTGCAAGGACTGCTGGAAGGCCAGCTCGACAGTGGTGAACGGCTGCAGGTGCTGTCGTGCGAGCCTACCGGCGGCGAGGCTGCCAACCGCTGGTATCTCGTGCAGACGCTGGGCGCCAATGGCCGCGACCTGCGGTCATTGGCGGAACGGCAGGGCCTTGTGGTCAGTCGCGTGCTGCGGGTGCGGTTCGGCTCCCTGCAGATGGACCGCGCGCTGGGGCGCGGCCATGTCCGTCAGCTCGAGGCCACGGAACTGGCCGCGTTGCTGGCCGAGGAAGACGGCGCGGCACCGGAGGACGGCTGACAGTCGATGCGTTGTCCGTCGAGCCCGCGCGCCGTTGGGGCGAGCAGTGCAACGTAGGCTGACGCGATGTCTTCGGGGCGCGGCAGGCGCTCAAGATCCTCCGAGGGAAAGGCCTGGCGCCGCATCCTGGTCCGGGTGGGTCCGGGGTTCAGCGTGTTGACGCGGATCCGGCTGCTGCCCTGCAGTTCGGCCGACAGCACGCCCGCCAGGTTTTCAACGCCGGCCTTCGAGACCGCATAGGCGCCCCAATAGGCCCGTGGATGCCGGGCCACGCCGCTGGTGGTGAACAGCACGGACGCATCCGCCGAGGCGCGCAGCGCCGGCAGCAGCACCTGGGTCAGCACAAAGGTCGCCGTCAGGTTCACGTGCAGGACCTTGCACCAGGTGGGCACGTCGTACTGGTCCAGAGGTGTCAGGGAGCCCAGCAGACCGGCGCAGTGCACCAAGCCATCAAGCCGGCCGTACCGGGCCATGACGGCATCTGCCAGTTGGTCGTAATCGCGGGCCACGGCCTTCTCGAGGTCCAGGGGTGCCATGGCAGAGCGCTCGCCGCAGGCCGCGCTGACTTGCTGGTGCACTGCTTCGAGCTTGCGGACCGAGCGGCCACAGAGCACGACTTCGGCGCCGTGTGCTGCAGCCGCCAGCGCCACGGCGCGGCCGATGCCGTCGCTGGCCCCTGTGACCAGCACGACCCGGCCGGCGAGGGCGTCTGGTGCAGCGGCGGGAAGGCAGGCGGGCAGGATGAAAGTCATCGGATCCAGTCCAGCAGTTCAAGGGGATGGTGGATGTCGCCGTCGGCGGCCCAGTCGGCAGGCCGGTCGGCCGGACCGAGGTAGCCGTAACGGGCAACAAGCACCGTCATGCCGGCAGCGCGCGCCGACTGCACGTCGCGCTCGGCATCACCCACATACAGACAGTGCTGAGGTTCGGCGCCGATCAGCGTCGCGGCATGCAGCAGCGGCGCTGGATGCGGCTTGCGCTGCGGCAAGGTGTCGCCGGACACCACGCAGGCCGAGCGTGTCGTCAACTGCAGCGCCTGCAGCAGGGGCGTGGTCAGCCAGTCGGGCTTGTTGGTGACGATGCCCCAGGGGATCGCCCCCTGCTCCAGCGTCTCCAGTACGGCCTCGCAGCCCTCGAACAGCCGGGTCTCGCGGGCGATGTCGGCAGCATAGGCGGCCAGGAACCGGGCCCGCAGCGCCTCGAAGGCATCGCCTTCCACGCCCGGGAAGGCCAGCGTGAGCAGACCGGTGGAACCATGGGACACCTGCGTGCGCGCCAGGTCGTAGGCCAGTGGTGGCATCCCCTCCTGGATCCGCAAGGCGTTGAGTTCGCGGATCATGTCGGGCGCGGTATCGAGCAGCGTACCGTCGAGGTCGAACAGCACGGCTGCCGGGCGGCGCGCGCCACTCATGGCGCGTCCCGGCGCAGGTGCGCGATGTAATTCACCGCAGGGTCGCCGGACAGCCGGGCCGTGGACCCCAGGACGTCGTAGTCCAGTCCGGCCACGTCCTGCAACGCCAGGCCGCAGTGTCGCGCCCAGCGGGCCAACTCTGCCGGGCGGATGAAGCGCTCGTATTCGTGCGTCCCGCGCGGCAGCAGGCGCGCCACGTATTCCGCGCCGACGATGGCCAGCAGGAAGGCCTTCGCTGTGCGGTTGAGCGTCGAGATGAAGAGGTCGCCGCCGGGACGCAGCAGTCCGCCAAGCTCGGACAGCACAGTGGCCGGGTCTGGCACGTGTTCCAGCATCTCCATGCAGCAAACGACATCGAAGCGCGCTGCCGGATCGGCACGCAGTTGTGCGGCGTCCTGCACGCGGTAGTCGATGTCCAGGCCGGCCTCGGCAGCGTGCAGGCGCGCCACGGCGATCATCTGTGGAGCGCGGTCGATGGCTGTGACGCGGGCGCCCGCGCGATGCAGGGCTTCGGCCAGCAGGCCGCCACCGCAGCCCACATCGAGGACATCGCGACCCGACAGCGGAGCGCGCTGGAGGACGTAGCCAGCCCTCACGGGGTTGAGCCGATGCAGTGGCTTGAACTCCCCCTCCGGATCCCAGAAGCGGTGCGCGATGGCATCGAATTTGTCGATCTCGGCGGGATCGACGCCGGTGTTCTGGGCGGTGTTCACGGGGTGAAGTATAGCCGCGGCACAGGGTCGCGCGGGCAGTGCCGGGGGGCGGTCCCGGCAGGGCGCCTGTGGTACCATAGCGGGCTCAAAACAAGTGGCATCACATGAGCGACATCGCGCGCGAAATCCTGCCCGTCAACCTCGAAGACGAGATGCGGCAGTCCTACCTCGATTACGCCATGAGCGTGATCGTCGGCAGGGCACTGCCCGATGTCCGTGACGGGCTCAAGCCGGTGCACCGGCGCGTGCTGTTTGCGATGCGCGAGCTCGGCAACGACTACAACAAACCCTACAAGAAGTCGGCGCGCGTGGTCGGTGATGTCATCGGCAAGTACCACCCGCATGGCGACTCGGCCGTCTACGACGCCACGGTGCGCATGGCGCAGCCGTTCTCCATGCGCTACCTGCTGGTCGATGGACAAGGCAACTTCGGTTCGGTGGACGGCGACATGCCTGCCGCCATGCGCTACACCGAAGTGCGCATGTCGCGGCTGGCCCACGAGTTGCTGGCCGACATCGACAAGGAAACCGTCGATTTCGTCCCGAATTACGACGAATCCGAGTCCGAACCGTCGGTGCTGCCGACGCGCATCCCGAACCTGCTGGTCAACGGCGCGGCGGGCATCGCCGTCGGCATGGCCACGAACATCCCGCCGCACAACCTTGGTGAGGTCGTCGCTGCGCTGCTGGCGCTGATCGACGAGCCGGACATCGAACTGGCCGGCCTGATGCGCCATGTTCCGGGACCGGATTTCCCGACCGCCGGCATCATCAACGGCGCAGCCGAAATCCTCACGGCTTACCGCACGGGCCGTGGTCGCCTGTCGCTGCGCGGTCGCGCCGTCATCGAGGACATGGACAAGGGCGGGCGCCAGGCGATCATCATCACCGAGCTGCCTTACCAGGTGAACAAGGCCCGGCTCATCGAGCGCATCGCGGACCTGGTCCGCGACAAGCAGATCGAGGGTATTTCCGGGGATGGCCTGCGCGATGAGTCCGACAAGGACGGCATGCGCATCGTCATCGAGCTCAAGCGGGGCGAGAACGCCGAGGTTGTCCTCAACAACCTCTACGCCCAGACGCCGCTCGAGACCGTGTTCGGCATCAACATGGTGGCCCTGCAGGACGGGCAACCCAGGCTGCTCTCCCTGAAGGAGATGCTCGAGGCCTTCCTGCGCCACCGCCGCGAGGTCGTGACCCGGCGGACCGTCTTCGAACTTCGCAAGGCGCGTGAGCGTGCCCACGTGCTGGAAGGCCTGGCGGTTGCGCTGGCGAACATCGACGAGGTCATCGCCGTCATCAAGGCGAGCCCGACGCCCCCCGAGGCGCGGGCGGCGCTGACTGGGCGCCTGTGGGAGGGCGGCGCGGTGCCTGCGCTGCTGGAACGTGCCGGTGCCGTCTCCACGCGGCCCGAGGGCCTGCCGGCAGGCACCGGCCTGCAACCCGGGGGCTACCGCCTCTCCGAGGGCCAGGCCCAGGCCATCCTCGACATGCGGCTGAATCGCCTCACGGGGCTGGAGCAGGACAAGATCATCGACGAGTACCAGCAGTTGCTGACCGTCATCACCGACCTGTCCGACATTCTGGCCCGCCCGGCCCGCCTCACGGAGGTGGTGCGGCAGGAACTCGTGGAGGTCCGCGAACAGTTCGCGGACGCGCGCCGGACGGAAATCGTCCTCACACACTCCGATCTCACGACCGAAGACCTGATCGAGCCCCAGGACGTCGTCGTCACGCTCTCGCACGGTGGCTATGCGAAGTCGCAGCCGGTTTCCGACTACCAGTCGCAGCGCCGTGGCGGCCGCGGCAAGGCGGCCACCGCCGTCAAGGATGAGGACTTCGTCCAGACATTGTTCGTCGCCCATACGCACGACACGCTGCTCTGCTTCAGCAACCGCGGCCGGGTCTACTGGTTGCGGGTGTTCCAGTTGCCGCTGGCCAACCGCCAGTCGCGTGGCAAGCCCATCGTCAATCTGCTGCCGCTGCAGGACAAGGAACGCATCAGTGCGGTGCTGCCTGTCAAGCAATTCGATGAGACGCAGTTTGTGTTCATGGCCACGCGCCGCGGCACCGTCAAGAAGACCCCGCTGTCCGATTACTCGCGCCCCAGGGCGAGCGGCATCATCGCGGTCAACCTGCTGGATGACGATGAGCTGGTGGGCGTTTCCCTGACCGACGGGCAGCGCGAGATCATGCTGTTCACCGACGACGGCCGCGTGATCCGCTTCGATGAGGGCGAGGTCCGGGCCACCGGCCGCGACACCACGGGCGTGCGCGGCATCCGTCTGGAAGAGACCGGCGGCAACCAGGTGATCTCGCTCGTGGTGGTGCAGGAGGGCGATATCCTCACGGCCTCGGCGCGCGGGTTCGGCAAGCGGACAGACCTCTCCGAGTTCCCGTCCCACGGGCGCGGCGGTCAGGGCGTCATCGCCATGCAGACTTCCGACCGCAATGGCGCGCTGGTCGCGGCACTGCAGGTCGGGCCGACGGACGAGCTCATGCTCATCAGCTCCAACGGCACGCTGGTGCGCACGCCCGTCGACGATGTCCGGCAGGTCGGGCGCAACACGCAAGGCGTCACCTTGATCCGGCTCGACGAGGGCACGCAGCTGACCGGTGTCGTCCGGGTTGGCGCTTTGCAGGATGAGGTTGATGCGCAGAATGCATAAAGGGCTCTGTTAAGCTGCCGCGCATTCGCATATCTGCAGTCAACAGAGGCTATTCCGTGCGCGTCTACAATTTCTCTGCCGGCCCCGCCGTGCTGCCGCTCGAAGTGCTGGAGCAGGCGCAGTCCGAACTGACCGATTGGCGTGGCAGCGGCATGTCGGTGATGGAAATCAGCCACCGCAGCAAGGGGTTCATCGGCGTTGCTGCCGAGGCCGAGGCCGATCTCCGTGAGTTGCTGGCGGTGCCGGCCAACTACAAAGTGCTGTTCCTCCAGGGTGGTGCCAGCGGCCAGTTCGCGGCGGTGCCCATGAATCTGGCGGGGCCCGCAGCCACGGTGGATTACATCAACACCGGCAACTGGTCCAAGAAGGCCATCAGCGAGGCCAAGGCCTTCTGCGGCAAGGTGAATGTCGCCGCCGACGCGGGCGGCAAGTACACGACCGTGCCCGACGAGGCCGGATGGCAGCGCAGCCCCGATGCGGCCTACCTGCACTACACGCCCAACGAAACCATTGGCGGCGTCGAGTTCCCGTTCATCCCGTCGACCGGCGATGTGCCCTTGGTTGCCGACTTCTCCTCGACGATCCTCTCGCGTCCGCTGGATGTGTCGCGCTTCGGCGTGATTTACGCCGGAGCCCAGAAGAACATCGGCCCTGCGGGGCTCTGCCTGGTCATCGTGCGCGATGACCTGCTCGACCGCGCGCGCCCTGGCACGCCGTCCATCCTCAGCTACAAGGAAATGGCAGCGACGGACTCCATGTCCAATACGCCGCCGACCTTTGCCTGGTACCTGTCCGGCCTGGTTTTCAAGTGGATCAAGGAGCAGGGCGGCCTTGCGGCCATGGCTGCCCGGAACGAACGCAAGGCCCGGGCTTTGTATGCCGCGATCGACGCTTCCGGCTTCTATGCCAATCCGGTGCCGGTGCCGTTCCGTTCGTGGATGAACGTGCCGTTCACGCTGGCGCGTCCCGAGTTGGACAAGACCTTCCTCGCCGAGGCCTTGGCCGCGGGCTTTACCCACCTGGAAGGACACCGCTCTGTCGGTGGCATGCGCGCCAGCCTGTACAACGCCATGCCTGAGGCAGGTGTCGGGGCGCTGGTGTCATTCATGAAGGAGTTCGAGCGTCGCCATGGCTGATCCATACCGCATCCTGACCCTCAACAACATCTCCACCAAAGGTCTGGAGCGCCTGCCGCGCGACCGCTACGAGGTGGCTTCCGAGATCGGCCATCCGCACGCTGTGCTGGTGCGCTCCGCCGACATGCACAAGATGGACCTGCCCCCCACCGTGCTGGCTGTGGCACGCGCCGGCGCGGGCACGAACAACGTCCCGGTCGCGGCGCTGGCCCGGCGTGGCGTGGTCGTGTTCAATACTCCTGGTGCCAACGCCAATGCCGTCAAGGAATTGGTGCTCGCAGGCATGCTGATGGCGGCGCGCAATGTCGGCCCCGCCTGGGACTTCGCGCGGCGGCAGCAAGGTGATGACGCCACCATCGATGCCGCGGTGGAGAAGGGCAAGAAGGCCTTTGTCGGTTTCGAGTTGCCCGGCCGCACGCTGGGCATCATCGGGCTCGGGGCCATCGGTGTCGCCGTGGCCAACACGGCACAGGCGCTGGGTCTCAACGTGATCGGCTACGATCCGGCGATCACGGTGCAGCGTGCCTGGCAGCTGTCGGCCACCGTGCAGCAGGCCGTATCACTGGATGACCTGTTCGCGCGCTGCGATTTTGTCACCGTCCATGTGCCGCTCAATGACCAGACGCGTGGCCTGGTGAACGCTTCGCGCATTGCGCTGATGCGCAAGGGTGGCGTGGTCCTCAATTTTGCCCGCGGCGGCATTGTCGATGATGCCGCGGTGCTGGCTGCTCTCGATTCGGGGCAGCTCAGCGGCTATGTCAACGACTTCCCGAAGAACGGCATCAAGGACCATCCGCGCGTGGTTTGCCTGCCGCACCTCGGGGCGTCGACCGAGGAAGCGGAGGAGAATTGCGCGGTGATGGCCGTCGATCAGCTGCGCGATTTCCTCGAAAACGGCAACATCCGCAACTCCGTGAACTTCCCCGAATCCATCCTGCCGCGCCTGCCAGGCACCACGCGGCTGGCGATCACCAACAGCAATGTGCCGAACATGGTCGGCCAGATCTCCACGGCGCTGGCGGCGGACCAGGCGAACATCGCGGACCTGCTCAACAAGTCGCGCGGCGAGTTCGCCTACACGCTCATCGACGTGGATGGCCAGGTGGCGCAGGCCACGCTGGATCGCATCCTCGCGATCGAAGGCGTGCTGTCGGCCCGGAAGGTCTGAGTCCAGTCCAGCAGCGGGGAGAAGATGGCCAGCCGACCACGCAAGAAGTCCGCCGCTGCTGACGCAGGGGGACTGACCCACATCCGGGAGCAGATCGACGCCGTCGACCGGCAGATCCACGAATTGCTGAACTCCCGGGCACGGCTTGCGCAGCAGGTCGGCATTTCAAAGCACGCAGAGGGGCGCCTGGTCGATTTCTACAGGCCGGAGCGCGAGGCGCAGGTGCTGCGCATGGCCAAGGAACGCAACCATGGTCCCCTGCGCGATGAAGAGGTCCTGCGGCTGTTCCGCGAGATCATGTCGGCCTGCCTGGCCCAGGAGCAGCCCCTGAAGGTGGCGTTCCTGGGGCCCGAGGGCACCTTCACGCAGACGGCCGTGTTCAAGCATTTCGGGCATTCGGTGCGCGCCCTGTCGCTGGCCTCCATCGACGAAGTGTTCCAGGAAGTCCTCGCCGGCACCGCGGATTTCGGCGTCGTGCCCGTGGAGAACTCCACAGAGGGCACGGTCAACAACACGCTCGACCGTTTCATCAGCACGCCGCTGAACATCTGCGGTGAGGTTGAACTGCGCATCCATCACAACTTGATGGGGCGCATGAAGGACCTGCACGACATCGCGCGCGTTTGCGCGCATCCGCAGGCCCTGGGGCAGTGCCGCGGCTGGCTCGATGAGCATCTTCCGGAGGTCGAGCGCATCCCGGTGCAAAGCAATGCCGAAGGTGCGCGGCGTGCGCGCGACGAGCGCGGCACTGCGGCCATTGCCGGCGAGACGGCGGCCGAGATCTACGGTCTGTCCTTGCTGTCCAGGCAGATCGAGGACAGCCCGGACAACACGACGCGGTTCCTGGTGGTCGGGCGCAGGCTGCTCAAGCCCAGTGGCGCGGACAAGACAACCCTCATGGTGTCGCCTGCTGACGGTGAACAGTCCGGCGCCCTGCTGCGCCTGCTTGAGCCGCTGGCGGCCCACGGGGTGAGCATGTCGCGCATCGAGTCGCGACCGTCCCGGCGCCGCAAGTGGCACTACGTGTTCTTCATCGACATCGATGGACACGCCGAGGACGAGCCTGTCGCCGCGGCGCTGGCCGCGTTGCAGAAGCGCTCGTCCCAGTTCCGTGTCGTGGGTTCCTATCCGAGGGCCATCCTGTGATCGCAAGTCCTTCCCGCCTCGCGACCGCTGCAGTCCGCGAGCTCTCGCCCTACGTCACCGGCAAGCCGATGAGCGAGCTCAGCCGCGAGCTGGGCATTCCCGTCGACGACATCGTCAAGCTTGCGTCCAACGAGAACCCGCTGGGCCCAAGCCCGCTGGCCGTGGAAGCCATCCGTGCATCACTTGCCGACCTGCGTCTCTACCCTGATGGCAACGGCCACGAACTCAAGCAGGCGCTGGCCCGCCACCATGGCATCGCCATGGAACGCATCACGCTGGGCAACGGCTCCAACGATCTGCTGGTGCTGCTGGCCGAGGCGTTCCTCGGCCCGCAGTCCAACGCCGTCATCTCCCAGTATGCGTTCGCGATCTACGGCCTGGTGGTGCAAGCCACGGGTGCGAGCGCACGCATCGCGCCGGCGTTTCCCGAGGACGCGCAGCGGCCGTTTGGCCACGATCTGAAGGCGATGCTGGCTCTGGTGGATGCCCACACCCGTCTGGTCTTCATTGCCAACCCCAACAACCCGACGGGAAGCTGGTGCAGCGCGGAGGAACTCGAGTCCTTCCTTGCTGCGGTACCGGCCTCGACCCTCGTCGTGCTCGATGAGGCCTATTTCGAGTACGCGCGGCGCTTCGGCTGCACCGACGGCAGCACCTTGCTCGACCGTTTCGCCAATCTTGTGGTGCTGCGGACGTTCTCCAAGGCACATGCGCTGGCTGCGGTCCGCGTGGGTTATGGCCTGTCCCACCCGGATGTCGCCAATATCCTCAATCGAGTGCGCCAACCGTTCAACGTGACCATACCGGGGCTGGTGGCGGCTGAGGCTGCGCTCGCTGATGCAGGACAGGCGGCCCGGGCAGTGGCGCTGGTGGAGGAGGGGCTTGGCTACCTCCAGGCCACGCTTCCGCCATTGGGGGTCAAGGTCTACCCGTCCGCCGGCAATTTCGTGTTGGCCGATGTGGCCTCACGGGGTCAAAGCGGCCAGCAGGTGTTCGAGTCGCTGCTGCGTCATGGGGTGATCGTGCGGCCGGTTGGCGGTTACGGTTTGCCGCGCTGCGTGCGCATCACTGTCGGCACAGCGGCGCAGAACGCGCGTCTGGCGGAGGCGCTGGGTCGGGTGCTGCAGGACGGAGCGCAGTCATGAGCCGTGCCTACCGTGTGACGCCTTCCACGGGTGTTTCCGGGCGCGTACGCGTCCCGGGAGACAAGTCCGTGTCGCATCGTTCGCTCATGTTGGGCGGTATTGCCGAGGGCATCACCGAGGTCACACATTTCCTCGACAGTGCAGACTGCCTGGCAACAATGGCTGCACAGCAACGCATGGGCGTCACGGTCGAGCGGCTTTCGGCCACCAGTCTGCGCATCCATGGCATGGGAGCGCGCGGCCTGCAGCCGGCCGACGGCATGCTCGACATGGGCAATGCCGGCACCGCCATCCGTCTCTTCATGGGCCTGCTGTCCGGCCAGCGCTTTGCCAGCAGCCTCAGCGGCGATGCCTCCCTGCAACGGCGTCCGATGGAACGTGTCGCCGCGCCCCTGCGGCTGATGGGGGCGGACATCACAACCACCAATGGCAAGCCTCCGGTCCACATCCGGCCCGTGCCGGCCTTGCGCGCCATCGATTACGCGCTGCCAGTCGCCAGTGCGCAGGTCAAGTCAGCCGTCTTGCTGGCCGCCCTGCAGGCGGAGGGGGAATCGCACGTCACGGAGCCCGCGCCGACCCGTGACCATACCGAGCGCATGTTGGCCGATTTCGGCGTGTCACTGCGACGCGAGCCCGGTCAGGTCTGGTTGCGCGGTGGCCAACGGCTGCAGGGAACCCGCATCGCCGTACCTGGCGATTTCTCCTCGGCGGCATTCTTCCTGGTGGCCGGTGCCATCGCCGCAAGGCCGTCGCTGACGATCGAAAATGTCGGCATCAATCCGACGCGTACCGGCCTGCTGGACATCCTGCGCCTGATGGGCGCCGACATCCGTGTGCACGAACACGGGGTGGGCGGTGCCGAACCGGTGGCCGATATCGAGGTGCGCGCGTCATCGCTGCGTGGCATCCACGTGCCCGAAGCACTCGTGCCACTGGCGATCGACGAGTTCCCCGTTCTCTTCATCGCGGCCGCCTGTGCCCAGGGGGAGACGCTTGTGACGGGCGCCGGCGAATTGCGTGTGAAGGAAAGTGATCGCCTGGCCGTGATGGCTGAAGGCCTGACGCGCCTGGGCATCGTGAACGAACTGCTGCCGGAGGGCATCCGCATCCAGGGGGGCAGGTTTCGCGGCGGACGCGTCGACAGCCATGGCGATCATCGCATCGCCATGTCCTTTGCCGTGGCCAGCCTGGCCTGCGACGGTCCCCTCCACATCGACGACACGGAAAATGTCGCGACGTCCTTCCCCGGATTCGTGGCGATCGCCAACGGGGCCGGCCTGCAGGTGGAGGAGTCCTGAGCATGCCGGAGCCTGCGGTTCCCGTCCTCACGCTGGATGGACCCAGCGGCTCCGGCAAGGGCGCGGTCAGTCGGCGCGTCGCCGCTGCGCTCGGCTGGCACCTGCTGGACAGCGGCGCCCTCTACCGCGTCGTGGCGCTGCTGGCCCGGCGGGCCGGACTTGATCTGGCGGATGCCCCGGCGGTGGCCGCGGTTGCACACGCCATGCAATTGCGTTTCAGCAGCCGCCCGGACGGGGAAGAACTCATCCTGCTGCTGCCGGGCGGCGAGGACATCACCTCGCTGGTGCGGTCCGAGGAGACCGGCGCGATGGCGTCCCGGGTCGCTGCATTGCCGCCGGTTCGTGCGGCCTTGCTGCAGCGGCAGCGGGATTTTGCGCAGCAGCCCGGGCTGGTGGCGGACGGCCGCGACATGGGAACAGTCGTGTTCCCGCTGGCCCGGATCAAGGTTTTCCTGACGGCCAGTGCTGCCGAACGTGCGGCGCGCCGGTATAAGCAGTTGAAGGAAAAGGATTCTTCCGTTACGCTGCAGAGTCTTTCACGCGAGATCGCCGAACGCGACGCGCGTGATGCAGCCCGGACGGTGGCACCACTGATGCCCGCGGCGGACGCCTGGATGCTCGACTCGACGCAGCTCGGCCTCGATGAGGTCGTTGCGCGAGTGCTTGACCGGGTCCGCGCCGCGGGCGTCGGCATTGCCGGCGGCTGAGGCCAGAGTCCAGGGTGCCCCATGTGGGGCGAGTCGACAACCAACCCGCCGTGCCTCCCTGCAGGACGTCGGCAGACCAGAGAACACTCCATGACCGAATCATTCAGCGAACTGTTCGAGCAAAGCCTTGCCAACCAGCGCATCCGTCCGGGAATGATCCTGACGGGCCGCGTGGTGGACGTCGGCAGCGACATGGTCATCGTCAGCGTCGGCCTCAAGTCCGAGGCGGTGATCCCCATCGACCAGTTCCGCAACGAGCGCGGCGAGATCGAAGTGGTGACCGGCGATGAGGTCGAGGTTGCGCTCGACGCCGTCGAAGACGGTACCGGCGAGACGCGCCTGTCGCGCGAGAAGGCCAAGCGTGCCCGCACCTGGACCCGCCTCGAGAAGGCGTTCAACGACGCCGAGATCGTCACCGGCATCATCACCGGCCGCGTCAAGGGTGGTTTCACCGTCGAACTGGAGAACGTCCGCGCCTTCCTGCCGGGTTCGCTGGTTGATGTGCGCCCTGTGCGTGACACGTCCTACCTCGAGGGCAAGCCGCTCGAGTTCAAGGTGATCAAGCTCGACCAGAAGCGCAACAACGTCGTCGTGTCGCGCCGCGCGGTTGTCGAACAGGAATTCTCCGCCGAGCGCAGCGCGCTGATGGACAACCTGCAGGAAGGTTCGGTCGTGCGCGGCGTCGTCAAGAACCTCACCGATTACGGTGCGTTCGTCGACCTGGGCGGCATCGATGGCCTCCTGCACATCACCGACATGGCCTGGAAGCGCGTCAAGCATCCTTCCGAGGTCGTGCAGGTCGGCCAGGAAGTGGAAGTCCGCATCCTCAAGTTCGATCGCGAGCGCTCGCGTGTCTCGCTGGGCCTCAAGCAGCTCGGCGCCGATCCGTGGGAGAACATCGCCCGCCGTTACCCGCCCAACACGCGCGTGTTCGGCAAGGTCACTAACATCGCCGACTACGGCGCGTTCGTCGAGATCGAGGACGGCGTCGAGGGCCTGGTGCACGTCTCCGAGATGGACTGGACCAACAAGAACGTCAACCCCGCCAAGATCGTGCAGACGGGCGAGGAAGTCGAGGTCATGGTGCTGGACGTCGACGAGGAGCGTCGCCGCATCTCGCTCGGCCTCAAGCAGTGCAAGGCCAATCCGTGGAAGGAGTTCGCCGAGAACTACAACCGCGGCGACCGTGTCTCCGGCCAGATCAAGTCGATCACCGACTTCGGCATCTTCATCGGCCTGTCCGGCAACATCGACGGCCTCGTGCACCTGTCCGACCTGTCCTGGGACATCACGGGCGAGGAAGCCGTGCGCAGCTACCAGAAGGGCCAGCTGCTGGAAGCGATGGTGTTGTCCATCGATCCGGAGCGCGAGCGCATCTCCCTGGGCGTCAAGCAGATGGCCAAGGATCCGTTCTCGGGCTTCATTGCCGAGAATCCGCGTGGTGCCGTCGTCCGTGGCACGGTCAAGGAGCTCGACGCCCGTGGAGCCATCATCGACCTGGGCAACGGCATCGAGGGCCAGCTGCGCGCCAACGAGCTGGGTCGCGACCGCGTGGATGACGCTCGCACGGTGCTCAAGCTGGGCGAGGAAGTCGAGGCCAAGGTCGTCGGCGTGGATCGCAAGACCCGCCAGGTGAACCTGTCGGTCAAGGCCAAGGAGATCCACGAGGAGGCCGAGGCCATGCAGAGCTACCGCTCGGAGCAGGGTGACGGTGGTACCGGCACCAGCCTGGGTGACTTGCTCAAGCAGCAGATCGGTGGTTCCGACCGCGACTGATCCGCGTCGGGTCTGGTTCGTGGGCAGTGCGCGTCACCCCGGTGGTGCGCACTGCCTGCGTCGGATCCATAGGGTTCCAGTACCGTGAACAAGTCCGAACTCATCGAACTCATTGCCGCAAAGCAGCAGCATCTCCCGGCGCGCGATGTCGAGCTGGCGCTGAAGCAGATGCTGGAAATCATGAGCGACGCCCTGGCGCAGGGTGAGCGCATCGAGATCCGCGGTTTCGGCAGCTTCTCGCTGCACTTCAGACCGCCCCGCCAAGGCCGCAATCCGAAGACGGGCGTGGCTGTTGCGCTGTCCGGGAAGTTTGTCCCGCATTTCAAGCCCGGCAAGGATCTGCGCGAGCGCGTCAACGAAGGCGCCGGGCAACCTATCCGCGACTGAATGTCCACCTGTTGCCGTCGTGCCAGTCCCGGCCTAGGCGTGCAAGCTGTGTATGGCTGCATTCGCACAGGTTTTCCGCCTGTTCGCACCATGTGACCTTGCCTAGGCTTTCCGCGTCATCCACAGACCGGAGCCTGCATCATGTCCCGTACCCTCACCCAGTTCCTGCTGGCCCTCGCCGCCAGTCTGCTCACGCTGTTGTCGGTCGCCCTGTGGCCGGTTCCCGCTGCCGCTGCGGTGAACATCAACTCGGCGGATGCGACGACGATATCCCGCGGTCTCAAGGGAATCGGCCTCAAGCGCGCCCAGGCCATCGTCGACTACCGCAGACAGCATGGCCCCTTCCGCACGGTCGACGATCTCGCACTGGTGAAGGGCATCGGACCCAAGGCCATCGAACGCAATCGCGCAGACATCCGCCTCGACGGTGGCACATCAGGAGCTGCGCGGGCGCCTGCACGCGCTGCAGGTGGAACGCCCGCGGGATCGCCTGCCCGGGAGCCCTCCCGGCCCGCTGTGCCTCGCTAGCGAGAAGCGCTTCACGCGCCACGCCACCGGATATCGCCCGTCATCCTGTTTGGACTACCATCGTCCGCAAGAGCATTCCGGAGAGCGCGGGTGGCCAGAGCAGCAATCAGAACGGCGGTATTTCCGGTGGCGGGACGCGGAACGCGTTTCTTGCCCGCCACCAAGGCCAGTCCCAAGGAAATGTTGCCGATCGTCGACAAGCCGCTGATCCAGTACGCGGTCGAGGAGGCCCTGCAGGCCGGGGCACGGCGGTTGGTCTTCGTGACTGGCGCTTCCAAGCGCGCGATCGAGGACCATTTCGATGGCGATGCGGAGCTGGAGCGTTTGCTGGAGAGTCAGGGCAAGTCCGAACTTGCCGCACAAGTGCGCAGCATGGTCCCGCGCGATGCCTCATGCATCTATATCCGCCAGCCATCGCCGCTCGGTCTCGGCCATGCAGTCCTCTGTGCGCAGCCCGCTGTCGGCAATGAGCCGTTTTTCGTCCATCTGGCCGATGACCTGATCGACGCCGGCGTTCCCGCCCTCAAGCAGATGGCCGCTGTCCATGCCAGCAAGGGTGGCAGTGTGCTTGGCGTCGAAGAAGTTCCGCCGGCAGATACCAACAAGTACGGCATCGTTGATGCCGGGGGGTCGGCGGCCAAGATCGCCCGGATCCGCAGCATCGTCGAGAAGCCCAAGCCGGAGGTCGCACCCTCGAACCTGGCGGTGGTTGGGCGCTACCTGCTGACGCCGCGCGTGTTTGCGCATCTGGCGCAAATCGGCAAGGGCGCGGGTGGGGAAATCCAGTTGACCGACGGCATCGCCCGCCTCATGAAAGAGCAGGCAGTGCACGCCTACCGCTTCGAGGGCAAGCGTTATGACTGTGGCAGCAAGCTGGGTTACCTGCAGGCCACAGTCGAGTACGCGCTCAACCACTCCAGCCTCGGCACACCGTTCCGCAATTATCTTCATGACCTGATGGGTGGCAGTGCCGCCAGCCCACCGGCGGTCGCCAAGAAGGCTGCGCGCCGGCGGCGCGGCTGAGCTGCGTTCCGCACGGAGAACTGCTTACCCCGCTGCGGCCGTTGCCCCTCGCCGGTGCAGCGGAAGCTGCGACATAATCCGGATCGCGGGCAGTCCGCCTGCGAGAGACCGGAGGTTTCCGTGGACCGTACGACTCTCCCTCGTCCAGCGGCTTGCTGGCGTCCCGTCGTTTCCGCCGCGGCTGTCGCGCTGGGGCTCGCGGCCTGTGCCACGCCCCCACTGACCGAAGAACAGAAGGCCGAGCGGGCGCAGGCGGCCGCGCGCGAGGACTGCATGTTCTCTTCCACGATCAGTGACTGGGCGGATCTGGACCGCGAACGCCTGATCGTCTATGCGCCATCGCGGACACGCCCCTACCTGGTGGAGCTGACGATGCCCTCCAGCGACCTGCCGTTCAACGTGGCCATCGGGGTGTTGGACGGCGACGGTAACGGTCGCATCTGTGGCTACGGCTTTGACGCCATCCTCATCCCCGGGCATATCCCTGACCGCATCCTCATCCGTTCCGTGCAGCGGCTCACGCCGGACGAAGCCAAGAAGTTGATGAAGGAGGCCCAGGAGCGCCGCAAGCAACGGCGGCCTGCACCGCCGGTTCCTCCGGCGTCGCCATCCCCGCCAGCCGCGCCAGCACCCGAGGCAGGGAAGGGCGGTTAGCGCCCAGGTTGGCGCAGTGCGAGGCTTGCTGCCAGCAGCAGCAGCATTGCCGAAATGAGGTAGGGCATACCCTGCAGCCAAGGTTCGGGCTGGTGCTGCACGCTGGCGAATACCTGCGTGAACAGCAGTGGCCCGATGACGCCGGTCAGGGCACGCAGACTCCCCAACGTGCCTTGCATCTGTCCCTGTTCCGTCGGGTCCGCCTTCTGGCTCAGCATCGACTGGAGGGCGGCGCCTGCGATGCCCCAGAGGGCGATCAGCGCGATGCTCAGCACGAAGCCTGCTGCGGTGGTCGACAATGCAAGCGCGACGCATCCCAGCATGCCGGCGACCAGCCCCGCCAGCGTGGCCCGGCGTTCGCCAAGCCGGCGCACGGCAGGGCGTACGACTGCCATGGAGACCACTCCGGAGGCAACGCCGACAACGGCCAGTGCCATGCCGGCGCCAAAGGGCCCCCAGTCGAAACGGACCTGTGTGAAGGGAACGAACAGGTTGGGCAGGGCCTCGTGGGCCAGGCTTATCAGCGCCACGGCCAGCATCAGGCGGGCGAGGGCAGGGCGCGAAGCCAGCCAGCGGAGCGATCCGAGCACGTTGGCGCTGCGCAGTTCGAAGGGGCGCCGCAGGTCCTTGGGCAGGGACTCCGGCAGGATGAAATAGCCATAGGCGAAATTGGCAAGGCTCAGCGCTGCGGCGGCCCAGAATGGCAACCTGAGGTCGATGTTGCCGAGGATGCCTCCCACTGCCGGACCGATCACGAAGCCGATGCCAAAAGCCGCCCCGAGCATGCCGAAGCGCGCGGCCCGTTGTTCTGCGGGGGTGACGTCGGCAATGTAGGCGCCGGCTGTGGCGTAACTGGCGGACGTGATTCCTGAGAGCAGACGTCCCACCAGGAGCCAGCCGAGGCCTGGTGCCACGGCCATCAGGATGTAATCGAGTCCGAGTCCCAGATTGGACAGCAGGATCACCGGGCGGCGGCCAAAGCGGTCGGAGAGGGCGCCGACCAGCGGTGAGAACAGGAACTGCATCAGCGCCCAAAGTGCCGCGAACAGGCCGTAATACTGGGTGGCAGAAGCGACGTCGCCGCCCCGGAACTGGACCAGCAAGGGTTGCAGCACCGGGATGATGATTCCCACGGCCATCATGTCCAGCACGACCGTGATGAAGATGAAGATGAAGGCGGCCTGGCGTGGGCCTGCCGGTGTATTCGGGGTCAAGGGCATTGCCTGCCGTGTCTCAGTGCATGGATTCCGACAGGGTTCCCTGCAGGGCGCCGAGATAACCACTGGGGTTGCCGAACCAGTCTTGGGGCGGCACCGCCGTGTAACGGCCCCGCTGTTCGAGGAAACAGGCAGGAAAACCCTGTACACCCAGTTCGCGCATCAGCGACTGCGCGCGTGCAAAAGCCGGACGTGGATCGAGTGACTTCAAGCGCTCGCGGAACAGCGGCACGTCGAGTCCAAGTTCTTCAGCCAGCGTCACCTGGACAGCCGGATCGGCCACCCGCAGGCCGCGCACGTAGTGCCCGGTCTGCTGCGCGCGCAGCATGCCGAGGTCTGCGCCTGCCGCCTGTTCGCCGGCGGCGAGCACCGCCGTGACCGTGGGGGCAGAGTGCAGCAGCATTTCGTCGCTGCGCAGCAGGCCCTGCAGGTAGGCCTCGCCGTACGCTTGCCCGCTCAACCGCGCGACGTGGGCGTCGTAGCGCCGGATCTGATCGCGGACGTCAGCGGGCAGCAAGGTCGGACGCGGCCACAGGCAGCCCGGTTGCAGGACCAGTTGCAGGCCGGGATAGGTGGCTGCCGCCGCGATCAGCGGCGCGACGCCGTAACACCAGCCGCACTGCGGGTCGTAGAAATAGTGCAGCCGTGGCATCAACGGCCGGCCCAATCATCCCAGGGGGAGGGCATGTTGTAGGGCACGGTGATGAAGTTGGCTTCGATCTGCTCGATGGCCCCATCCTTCAGCTTGAAGGCCTCGAAGAGATAGAAGCTGTGCGGCCGGTTCAGCGGTGACTTGACGACCGTGCCATCCGTCAGCGGGTATTCGACGAGGCGGCCCGCATGGTCGATGAACCCTGCGGCCAGGACAATGCCGCGTTCCTCGTCCACCAGCGGGAAGCGCCTGGCGCGGAGCCGGTCGTCGTAGCGGTAGTTGCCCATGCGGAACTGCTCTTCGCAGCCCAGGCGCGACACCGGCACCACCGCGAAGTCCGGATTGTTCGTGGTCTGTACGCCGTTCTCGACGCGTGCACAGTTCTTGTGGAATCGCGTGAACAGCGTGCCGTCGTTCAGCTGGAGGGTGTCGAAATAGCCATCGGCCAGCGAGATCATCCGCGCCCGCGGCAGCCGCTGTGCCGGCGGCAGGATCTCGTTCATCACCGGCTTGTGCTCGAATTTCTGGCCGACGAACTTGATGCCCGAGTCGCTCTGGCGCACCACGAGCGTCTCGGCCTCGGCGATGCGCCCCCCTTCGACCTTGAGGCGGATCGTCGTTCCCGAGGTCTCGCCAGTCTCGGTCACCGTGGTGAATACCGCGACCTGGCCGGTGACCGGATCGGCAAAGCGCAGGTCGTAGGGACCCAGACCGGTGATCGTGCCCCACAGACCGTCGCCGACCATGAGGGCCACGTTGTTCTCGGTGTTCCGCACGCGTGGTGCCCAGGCGACACGCGACGGATCGCGTGCCTTCAGGGCGGCCAGATAGCTGTCGAGGAGCTTGTAAAGGCCCGCCCGGTCGAGGGCGGCGGGGGCTGCGTTGGCGCGCGGGTCCGGGTTCCAGTCGGTGTCGGCGCCGGCGGCTGTGGCCATGCTGCCGGACAGGAGCAGGGCAGTGGCCAAGGCAAGCATCTGCAGGGGCTTGGGTAGCATGGTCATATCCAGGGCAACTGGGCAGGTGGTTGCGATGCTAGCACTGCGGCGCCTGACAGTCCCCGTCGTGGGGGCTTGCATACACGCGGGAACAGTGGGAATTTTGCCCTTTCACCACGGAGCATCAGATGGACAGGCACCTCGCAACCAGTCGGCGCGGCTTTCTGAAGGGTGCGGGTGGGCTGGGTGGGCTCGCAGCAGCCTTGCCCGCCATTGCCAGTCCGTTGGGTCCTGCCGCCCGTGACTGGTCGGCCACGGCGACAGTCGTGCTGCACGATCCGCGCATCGCGCTGGATCCGGAAGTCACGGCACGATTTGCGGCACGTGGGGTGCGCGTCATCCCGTTGGTCGGCGATCCTGTGCGCCTGTGGCGGTCTGCCGAACTCGGCGCGCTGCTCGCCGATCCGTCCACACGCCTTCTCGGGCTCACCCGCTGGTCTGACTACGTGATCCTGCGTGGACTGGCCGCCGGATCCCGGCGCTATCCGCAGCACGAGGTGCTTGATGCGGAGCAGGGGCACTTCACCTGGGCCATCGCCTGATCCTTGGCATCCATCAACACGGGGGGAACCAGACCAATGTGTGACAAAGACGATTTCGACGCATTTGCGCAATACGACCTGAAGAACGCCATGTCGCGCCGGCAGTTCGGCGCACTGTCATTGGGGGCGGGCCTGCTGGGCGCCCTGCCTGCCGTGGCCAACGCCGCGGAAGTCACCGAGTCCGAGGTCAGCATCCGCACCCCTGACGGGACCTGCGATGCACATTGGGTGCATCCCGTGAAGGGTGCGCATGCCGCGGTCATTGTCTGGCCCGACATCTTCGGCCTGCGGCCGGCCTTCCGGCAGATGGGCAAGCGCCTCGCCGAATCCGGCTACGCGGTGCTCACGGTCAATCCGTTCTATCGCCTGCAGAAGGCGCCGACGTCCCCCGAAAATGCCAATTTCGGCGATCCGGCCACGCGGCAGATGCTGATGTCGCAAATGGGCTCGTTGAACGCCCAGACCCAGATGACCGATGCCAAGGCCTTCATCGCCTGGCTGGATCAGCAGCCGGCCGTGGACGGCAAGCGCAAGATCGGGACCACCGGCTACTGCATGGGCGGCCCGATCGTCATGCGCACGGCAGCGGCCGTGCCGGCGCGCGTTGGCGCCGGCGCTTCGTTCCATGGCGGTGGCCTGGTCACGGACAAGCCGGACAGCCCGCATTTGCTGGTGCCACAGATGAAGGCGGCGTTCCTGTTCGCCATTGCGGACAACGACGACCAGAAGGAACCCGAGGTCAAGAACGTCCTGCGCAAGACCTACGACGAGAACAAGCTCGCCGCTGAGATCGAGGTCTACAAGGGTGCGATGCACGGCTGGTGTCCGCCCGGCAGTGCAGCCTACAACGCCGAGGCCGCTGAAAAAGCCTGGGCACGCCTGTTGGCGTTGTTCAAGGGCGCACTGGCCTGATCAACCGCCGCGGGCCCTCAAGGCCCGCAGGGCCGCCAGGCTTCAGGGCTGGCGGCTTATTCCGGATCAATAATTAAACATAATATACATTATGCGAAGTAATAGAGGGCCGATCTGGTCCGGCTAGAGACCCTGCACGGTGAACACGCGCGACTCGGCGACCCGGTTCCTCAGCGCCTTGTAGGGCGCATATTGGGCGGATCCGAAAAACCGTCGATAGGCGTCTTCGTCGGGAAAGGCCAGGATCACGGTCCGCCCGGGTGTCGCCGGGCCCTCAAGGGCCTCCGTCCGGCCACCCCTGGCAAGGTAACGGCCACCGAAGGCTTGGATGATGGCGGGCACGGCGCGCCGGTAGGCTTCGTAGGCGTCGTCGTCGTGGACGTCGATCTGCGCAATCACGTAGAGCGTCATGGCTGCGATGGTAGTCTGCACGCATGACCCCGTCGATCCTTGCTGGCAGCACCGATCTTCTGACGGCCCTGGGCATTGGCCTGATGATCGGGGCCGTCCGGGAGCGGCTTCATGATCCATCCCGTGTGAGCGTCTCCGGCGTCCGCACACATGCCGTCGTGGCGCTGGTGGCTGTGGTCGCCGCCCGGCTGGGGCCGTCGGCGCTGCTTGCGGCCATGGGCATCATCGGGCTCCTGCTCGGCGTCTCGTATTGGAAAACGGCAGAACAGGACCCCGGGTTGACGGGAGAGGCAGCACTGCTCGCGACGACTGTCCTGGCGGCGCTGGCGCATGTCGACGCATTGCAGGCTGCAGCTGTCGCGGTGATCGTCGCCGCCCTGCTTTGGGCCAAACAACCGGTGCGCCGCTTCGTGCGCGAGGTCCTCACCGAACGCGAGATCCAGGACGCGCTGTTGTTGGCCGGAGCGGCGCTGGTGGTGCTGCCTTGGCTGCCGACCGTGGCGATCGATCCTTTCGGCGCCCTCGTGCCGTCGTCGATCTGGCGGCTCGTCGTGCTGGTGCTCGCCGTGGGCATGGCCGGACATGCCGCACTGCGTGCCATCGGACCGCGCTGGGGCTATGCAGTTGCGGGTTTCCTTGCAGGATTTGCCTCGTCAACCGCGGCGGTGGCAGGGTTCGGGCAACGCTCCACGGCACAGCCCGCGCAGTGGCGACATGCGCTGGCCGGGGCCTTGCTCGCCAACCTGGCGTCGCTGGGTTTGTTGGCCGGCGTGGTGGGCGTGGTTTCCCCTGCCCTGTTCAGGACTTCCATCGCACCCTTGTCCGCTGCGGCGCTCTGGTTGCTGGTGTTCAGCCTGCCGGGTCTGCGGCCGGTCCCTGCTTCTGCAGAGGGCATCGTCGATCGCACGGCACGCGCTTTCCGTCTCGGCAACGCCGTGCTTCTGGCGGGCGTGATGGCTGGACTGCTGCTGCTGTCTGCGTGGCTGCAGGCGGGCGTGGGTCCAGAAGGCGTGCTGCTGGCGGCGTTCCTGGTGGCCCTGGCCGAAATCCATGCTGCGACGGTTACCCTCGCCGAGCTGCACGCCCATGGCTTGCTGGGAGTGCAGTGGGCCTTATGGGGTTTGGTCGGTCTGCTGGTGGCGACCACCGTGGCCAAGACATTGGTGGCGTGGGTGACGGGTACACGGGCTTATGCGGCAGGACTGTTCGTCGGACTGGGCGGCGCGACCGCTGTTGCCGGCGGCGTGGTCTGGATATCGAACTGAGACTGGCAGAGTGCGAAGCCTGTCAAGAACGGGCATTTCGAGTGGATCCAATCTGGATTGATTTCAAGGCGAGTGCGCCGCAGTGCGGCAGTAGGATTGACAAGAAGTCATTGTTCCTGTGCAGGTCTGGCCATGAGCCCCACCCTTGATCTCGTGCAGTCCGCGGCACTGTGCCTCACCCAGCCCGGCACCTTGAAAGACCGCTTGGCCATTGCCTACCAGAATTACCTGTGCCGTTTGACTCCCGAGATCCTGCCAGCGCCCTTCCGTTCCGGTTTTGCGGAGTTGTGTGCCGCGATGCACAGCGTTCCGCCCTTGCCAAGGGAAAATCCTGTCCTCGCTTCGGTGCGCAAGATGTCCCAGGCAGACGCCAGCCGGCATGCCGGCCTGGTCGTGCGCCTGCTGGGCGCCGTGGCCGCCCAGCAGGGCGACGGCGCCTCAGCCCAAGCTGCGGTGCCGCCAGCTGTGGCGATGCGCGTTCCGGTGGTGGCCTTGCGGCTGGTTGGCGAGGGTTGACCCGGGTCTGTCCGTTTTCAGTCCAACGTAAATTCGATCACGTCATATTGCGACGGGTTTTCGCCGCGCGCCAGGCGGCGGATGCTGTCGGCGAGTTCCCGGGATGACCAGGAACCGACCTGCGTGGCCAGTCGCGCGAGCGCCTGCGGCAGCCGGCCCGCCTGACCCTGTGCCGGAAGCAACAGCACAGGAATGCGGCGCACCCGCGCATGCTCGACGATATCCAGCACCATCACAGGGTCTTCGGTGTACTGGGCCGCGAGCACGATGACCAGTTCCGCCGGCCGTACCTGGTCCAGCAATTCCTCACGGCCCCCATCGAGCATCGCCGCCCGGCTTTCGCGCTGTGGCTTGCTCAGGTTCTCGAAGCGCAGGTTGCGCGCCTCGGCCAGCAGTTCCAGCACTTGCAGGTAGGCATGGTCCTCATGCCAGACGTGGCTGATGAACAGTCTGATCGGGTCCGGTCCCGACGCCGGTATCGTTCCTTGCATGGTCATATGGAGATGCTAGCGTGTCGGGAGCCGTGGAGCGATCCGGGCGGCTGACCGAGCAGCTGCCGTCAACACTGTGAACGAGGCCCTTGTGTGAGACTGGTTGTCTACAACATGCGCTACGCAACCGGTTCCGGGCCGGCCTTCCATCTGCCGGTGCCTGGCGCCGGCTACCTGCGCAGTCCGCGCCGGACGCTTGAGGGCATCACGGATTTCCTGCGTCACGAGGATCCGGATGTCGTAGGCCTGCTGGAGGTGGATACAGGGTCGATCCGCACCGGCATGGTGAACCAGGCGGAGCACATCGGCACGGCGCTGGGGCATTACAGCCTCTATGAATGCAAATATGGCGAACGGGCGCTGAACCGCAGGTTGCCCATCGTCCGCAAGCAGGGCAACGCGTTCCTCGCTGCGCGCCGCGTCCACGGTGAGCGTTTCCACTACTTCGAGACCGGCATCAAGCGGCTGGTGATCGAACTCGAACTGGACGAGGTCTGCATCTTCCTCGTCCATCTGTCGCTGCGCTACCGCCATCGCCAGTACCAGCTCAAACACCTCCACGAACTGGCCCGCAAAGCCCACAAGCCGGTGATCGTCGCAGGGGACTTCAACGCCTTCTGGGGAACGCAGGAGCTGTACCTGTTCCAGCAGGCGGCGGGCTTGCACAGCGCCAATACCGCACATCTGCCTACTTTCCCCTCCGACCGGCCGGCATCGGAGTTGGACTTCATCCTCGTCAGCCACGACATCGTGGTCCGCGACTTCCGCGTGCCGGATGTGCGACATTCCGATCACCGGCCATTGGTGTGCGACTTCGAAGTCCTGCGCAAGGAGTGAATGGCATGTCCCTCCAGAAAGGTCCCTGGACCCTTGAAACCGATGCCGGCGGCATCGCGACACTGACGCTGGACATCCCCGGCCGATCCGCAAACACCTTGGGTGTGGCGGTGCTCGAGGCGCTGGGGGAGGTGCTGGACGAGTTGGTGCGTGCCCTCCCCGCCCAGGGCTTGGTGATCCGCTCAGGCAAGCCCGAGGGGTTCATCGTCGGGGCTGATGTCAACGAGTTTGCACAGTTGCGTGACGTGGATGAGGCGGGTGTCATGATCCGCCGCGGTCAGGCACTGTTCTCGCGCATCGAGCGCCTGGGTTGCCCGAGTGTCGTGCTGCTCAACGGGCTGGCCCTTGGCGGTGGACTGGAGTTGGCTCTGGCCTGCACCTACCGCATCGGCATCGACGACGGTCGATTGGGGCTGGGCCTGCCCGAAGTGCTGCTGGGTATCCACCCCGGCTTCGGCGGTTCCGTGAGGTCGGTCCGCGTGGTCGGTGTGCGCCCGGCGATGGACATGATGCTCACCGGCAAGACACTGCGTGCGGAGCGTGCCTTGCGGATCGGGCTGGTCGATCGCCTGGTGCCCGACATGGCTGCGGCCGTGGCCGCAGCCCGGGATCTCATCCGCCGGCGCCCACCGCCACGTCGCGCACCATGGGGCGAGCGCCTGTTGTCCTCGGCCCTGGTCCGCCCCCTGCTCTATCCGCTGCTGCGACGCCAGGTGAGCGCGCGCGTCCGGCGCGACCACTATCCTGCGCCGTATGCGCTCATCGACCTCTGGCGGCAGCAGGGCGAAGGCGGTGCGCAGGCCTACGAGGCGGAGGCCGAGTCCTTGGCGGGGCTGTTTCTCGGCGGCACCGCACGGCATCTCGTGAGGGTTTTCCAGCTTCAGGACCGTCTCAAGTCTCTTGGCGGGCGTGGTGGCAGTCGGGGTGCGGGCATGCAGCGTGTGCATGTGGTGGGCGCCGGTGTCATGGGGGGCGACATCGCTGCCTGGTGCGCACTGCGAGGCCTGGACGTGACGCTGCAAGACCGCTCCATGGCGCAGATCGAGCCCGCCCTTGCGCGTGCTGCAACGCTGTTCGGCAAGCGGATCCGCGACCCGGCGGCGCGGCAGGCTGCGCTGGGTCGCTTGCAGGCCGATCCGGCCGGCGACGGGGTGGCCACGGCTGACATCGTGATTGAAGCCATCTTCGAGGACCGCGACGCAAAGCGGGCGCTGTACCAGGCCGTTGAGCCCAGGCTCAGGGCCGGCGCGGTGCTGGCGACCAATACCTCCAGCCTGACGCTCGAATCCCTCGCCGATGCGCTTACCGATCCTTCCAGGCTGGTGGGTTTGCACTTTTTCAACCCGGTGGCACAGATGCCGTTGGTGGAGATCGTGCATGGCGCCCACACCTCGGCGGCAGTGGTGGCTGCAGCCGCGGGACTGGCGCGGCAGCTCGACAAGCTGCCGCTCCCCTGTCGCAGCGCGCCGGGCTTCCTCGTCAACCGCATCCTCGCACCCTACCTGCAGGAAGCATTGCTGGCTGTGGAGGAAGGCACCGCGCCCGAGCTGGTGGACCGCGTCGCCACGGATTTCGGCATGCCGATGGGACCGATCGAGCTGGCCGATGTCGTGGGCCTCGACGTGTGCCAGCACGTCGGCAAGATCGTGGCGGCAGGCCGCAGTACGGCGCCGGCCACTCCCACGCCGCGTCTGGAGGCACTGATCGCCGCAGGCAAACTGGGCCGCAAGCGCGGTGAGGGGTACTACCGCTGGCAGGACGGCAAGCCGATGAAATCGCGCAAGCCTTCTGGGGTGGTGCCTGCCGATCTGCAGGACCGCCTGATCCTGGCGATCGTCAATGAGTGCCGCGCCGCGCTGCGTGAAGGCATCGTCGCTGACGCCGATCTCGTCGACGCCGGCATGGTGTTTGGCACCGGGTTCGCCCCGTTCCGTGGTGGCCCGCTGTGCTGGGCGAGGGAACTTGGTGCAGATGCCATCGTCGCCCGCCTGAAGCGCCTTGAAGAGCGGCACGGTGCCCGCTTCGCCGCCGACGCCGGTTGGCAGCAGGATGCCGGGGCGCTGCCAGGACTGTGACGTATTACCGCCACTCCGCGCGATGGAGGAGCCGTTCACGGTGCTAGCGTGTGGACCTGAGGTAGGAGATCCACACCGCATGTCCAGCGCCAAGTCCGTGAGTCCGAGCCTGCTGCGCCAGTTCCAGCCGTTGTGCGACATGAAGCGTGACAGCCTGACTGCGCTGGCCGCCAAGTTGTCGGTGCTGCGCGTGGACCGCGGACGTGCGGTGATGCGCGAGGCCGATCGGGCACGGCGCGTGTTCTGGCTGCTGGCGGGCTCGGTGGAACTGCGCCGGGCGGAACAGTCGTTGGGCCGGATCGACAGCGACACGCCGCAGGGGCGCTTGCCGTTGGGGTCGACCCAGACTGAGCCTTGCTCCGCGGTGGCCCTCACGGAAGTCAGATACCTGTCCGTCGACCGCGAACTGCTCGATGTCATGCTGACCTGGGACCGGACAGGCGTGTATGAGGTCACCGAACTGAGACAGCGCCTCAGCGTGTCGGCCGATGACGTCAATGACTGGATGACCCTGCTGCTGCAGAACCCGGCGCTGCAGCGCGTGCCGGCCGCGAACATCCAGGCGATCTTCAAGCGCATGCAGCGACGTGACTGCCGCGCCGGCGAAGTGGTGGTCCGTCAGGAAGGCGACGGAGATTTCTTCTATACGATCGTCACGGGGCGTTGCGAAGTGCTGCGCACCGGCCAAGTCTCGGACACGCTCTACCGTCTGGCGACGCTCGGGCCGGGACAGGGATTTGGCGAGGATGCACTGATATCCGGCGGCCGGCGCAACGCGACGGTCCGTATGCTCACAGATGGCGTGCTGATGCGGTTGGCCTGCGAGGATTTCCGGCAGTTGTTGGCCGAGCCGCTGGTGCAGCGGGTCGACCTGGCCGCCGGACGGCAGATCGTTGCGGACGGCGGGCAGTGGATCGACCTGCGTCCACCACTGGTTTTCCGGTCAGCGGCGATCGAGGGCGCGATCAATATCCCGTTGCAACTGCTGCGCATGCGTCTGGCAGGTCTGGATCGGGACCGCCGCCACGTGCTTTACAGCGACGTCGAAACTGCAAGCCTGACCGGCTCCTTCATTCTTCAGGAAGCAGGACTCGAGGCTTTCGTGCTGGAGGGAGGGCTGCAACAGGGCCTCCCGGACCTTGCCGGCGCCGCCTGAGGGCGGCTGCGCCAATGAGGCGGTGATCGTGGATTAGAGCGTGTGCGTCGGCTTCTCCCCCGACAGCGCACCGGCCAAGTGGTTCTCGATCCGCTTCTGCGTCTCGCCGCGATCCTGCTCGCTGAATTGCACGCCGATGCCCGCCGTGCGCTTGCCCTGTGCGCCCTTCGGCGTGACCCAGATGACGCGGCCCGCGACGGGCAACTTCTCCTCTTCGCCCATCAGGTTCAGCAGCATGAAGACCTCGTCGCCGAGGCGGTAGCTGCTGTTGGTCGGTATGAACAGCCCGCCGTTGCGGATGAACGGCATGTAGGCGAGGTAGAGCGCGCTCTTGTCCTTGATGGTCAGCGTCAGCAATCCCGGCTTGCTTGCGCCGGAGCGGCTGCTGCGATCCGCCGAAGAGTGGCTGGGCATGGGCGTGGACGATCCTTCAGGACTGGCGACCGGGGTTGGAGGCGGTGGACAGCCGCCACAGCAGTTGCTCCACCAGGAGCGACTTGTTGAGCGTCGTGCCCGCCATGTGCCGCAGCTGCTGGACTCTTTCCAGCAGGCGCAGCAACCGCCCCATATTCAAACCTGGAATGGCGTTGCGCAATCCGGGGGCGGATCGCATTTCCCCAGTTGCTGGCGATATTCCTGCCAATTCCGTGACCTGTGCCACGAGCCAGGCCTCCGTGCAGTGCAGGTGCCTGATGAGGTCGCCGCGTGCCCAGTGATCGGCGGTGCGCACCACGTCAAGCCTGCCCTGCACGGCCTCCTGCAGCGCGGTCCAGGTTTCATCACGCAAGCGGCGCAGCGTGCCGGGATCCAGCGAGGCAGCTTCGAGCACCGCACCACCCGTCGCGTCCAGGGCAGCGGCCCAGTCGGGAGACGGACGTTGCTGCTGCAGCCATTGCAGCAGCACGTCACGGTCAGGCATGGGCAGTGGCAACTTCTGGCAGCGGCTCAGGATCGTGGCCGGCAAACCGGAAGGACGCGCCGTGACCAGCACGATGTGCAGTCCCGAGCGCGGTTCTTCCAGGGTTTTCAGCAAGGCGTTCGCGGCATGGTGGTTCATGGTGTCGGCGGGATGCACGACGGCGACGCTGCCACGGCCTTCGTAGCTGGTCATCACACATTGCGCACAGGCGTCGCGGATGTCATCCACGCCGATCTGCGGCAGCTTGGCGTCGGGCGAAGGGGCGACGTGCAGGACGTCGGGGTGCTCCCCGGACGCCACCCGCCGGCACTGTCCGCAGCGTCCGCAGGGGCGGTCGCTCCCCGCCTCGCAAAGCACGAGCTGCGCGAACTTCCGCGCCAGCTGCATTCCACCGGCACCGGGCCACTCGTGGATCAGCAAGGCCTGCGGCAGCCGCCCGGCCGTGGCGGCCGCCTGCAGGCCGCGCAAGGACGCCTCGAGCCAAGGCAAGGTCAGATCCATCCTCTGGCCTCCAGTCCGGCGCAGGCAGCCGCCATGACCGCGTCTGCACCGGCACGAGCGTCGATTTCGTGCCAGCGTTGCGGATCGAGGGCGGCCAGTTGGCCGTAAGCGCGGCGCACGCGCTCGAAGAACGCCACCGACTCATCCTCGAAACGGTCGCCACCATCACCCCTGGAGCGCGCCCTCCGCAGGCCCGTCAGGGCATCCACGTCGAGGTACAGCGTCAGGTCCGGGGTGAGTCCCGGATGTGCAAGGGAAACCAGTGGCAGCAGTTCCGACAGCGGCAATCCGCGGCCGCCGCCCTGGTAGGCCAAGGTCGCATCCGTGAACCGGTCGCACAGCACCCACTCGCCACGCTCCAGTGCTGGCCGGATACCGTTGGCGACGTGGATCGCCCGGGCCGCGAACATCAGCAAGGCTTCGGCGCCCGCTGGGAGTGCTTCCCCATGGCGACCCAGCACCAGTCCACGCACCGCCTCGGCCAAGGGGGTTCCCCCGGGTTCACGCGTGAGGTGCACGCGGATGCCACGCTGGCGCAGGCGTTCTGCCAGCGCGCGCGCCAAGGTCGACTTCCCGGCGCCCTCGATACCCTCCAGGGTGATGAACCGGCCGCGTCCTTCACCCGGTACCTGCAGCGTCATGGTGCTTCCCGGAGGCGCCTGAGATAGCGCCTGACGGCCGTGTTGTGCTCGTCAAGCGTTGCGGAGAAGGCATGCCGGCCTGTTCCATCGCCGAGCGCCACGAAGTAGACCTCGTCGGTTGCGGCGGGTTGGACGCTGGCGCGCAGTGCCGCCTCGCCCGGCATGGCAATGGCCGCAGGTGGCAGTCCACGCCGTGTGTAGGTGTTGAAAGGCGTGTCGCGCCGCAGGTCCGCCTTGCGCAGGTCGCCATCGAAGCCTTCTCCGAGCCCGTAGATCACCGTTGGATCGGATTGCAGGCGCATCCCAGAACGCAAACGGTTGATGAATACGCCTGCGATGCGTGGCCGCTCTGCAGCCGCGCCGGTCTCCTTCTCCACGATCGAGGCAAGCACCAGGGCCTCGTCGGCGCTGCGCAAGGGCAGATCGGGGGACCGTGACGCCCAGGCGCGGGCAAGCCGTCTGGACTGCAGGTCAAAGGCCTGTGCCAGGATCTGGGTGTCGGGACTGCCCGGCATGAAGTGGTAGGTGTCCGGGGCAAAACGCCCTTCCGCGCCCTGGCCGGGCTTGCCCAGGCGCGCCATCACCTCGGCATCGGTGAGTCCCTCCAGCGTACGGGTGATTTCCGGATGGGCGCTCAGGGCGGCGCGGAATTCGCGGAAGGTCCAGCCTTCGACCAGCGTCACCGTGGTGAGCATGACGCGGCCGTCGCGGAGCGCCGTGAAGATCTCCAGCGGCGTCTGGTCCGGTCCGAACCGGTAGCGGCCCCGCTGGATGGCGGGCAAGGCTCGGCCACGGTAGTCCGGCGCCAACCAGCGCAGGTACAACTCGAAAGCGCGCGGCCTAGGCAGCAGTTGCTGCGCCTCGAGTTGCCGGAAGACCTGGCGCAGGCTGTTGCCGGCAGCAACGTCGATGATCCTCGCCTCAGTGGCCGGGCCGGGTCGGGTGGCACTGTCATGCAGCCAGAGCAGGAACGCGCCAACAGTGGCTACGGCCGCCAGCAGCAGCGTGGCCACCACACTGGGCGCGCGGCGGCGTTCAGTCATCGAGCTGCCCGACATGACGCTGCAAGGCCAGCACGGCCTCGCTCACGCCGAGTTGCCGGCCCCCCAGGCGGTGCAGCGGTTGGACGCCGAGGCGGATGTTGGTCACGAAGGCTCCCTCCACATGCGCCAGGCAGTCCACGGGCAGGTCTTGCTGTTGCACATCCAGTCCCAGGGCCGGGGCCTCGCGCAGCACGACAGCCCGCATGACCCCGGCGATTCCGCAGCGGTCCACGCGTGGTGTCAACCATTGCCCGCCGAGCCGCAGGAACAGGTTGCTCTGCGTGCCGCAAGCCAGAAGCCCGGACTGGCTGCAGAGTATGCCCTCCTCGGCCTGCTCCCGTGCCAGCTCTGCGCGGGCCATGACCAGCTCCAGCCGGTTCAGGTGCTTGAGTCCCGCCAGCAATGGATTTTCGCCAAGCCTCATGCCCAGCAGGACAGCGGCGCAGGGCGCGTCTGCTGGCACTGACCTCGACGATCCTGCCGCGGCGGGATAGTGCAACAGCAGCTGCCGGGGGCGCTCCCGACCCGTGGGCGCATAACCGCGCTCCACGGCCAGCCCCCGCGACACGATCAACTTGACGATGCCGTCGGCTGCCTTCGCAGCCGCGGCGAGCTGGCCGGCGCCGGCGATCGCGGCGCTGGCATCCAGCGGGATAGCCAGGCGTCGACAGCCCTCGGCCAGCCTCGCGGCATGAAGTTCCGGGAATCGCAGCCGCCCGTTCCTGAGCATCATCGTCTCGAACAGCCCGTCGCCGTAGTGCAGCGCGCGGTCGCGCGTCCACCCGGACGCGATGGGGCTGCCGTCCAACCAGACCTGCGGTACTGCCGGCGACTGCATCGCTTCAGCGTGGCTGCGGCGCCAGCGCCAGGATCATTCCCCGGGCCTTGTTGCGGGTCTCCTGCAGTTCCCGCTGCGGATCCGAGTCGGCGACGATGCCCGCGCCCGCGCGGAAATGCAGACCGTCGGCGTCACGCATCATCGTGCGGATGAGGATGTTGGAATCGCCAGAGCCGTCCCGGTTCAGGTAGCCGAGCGAGCCGGTGTAGGCGCCGCGGGGCGCCTGCTCAAGCGCTGCAATGATCTCCATGCAGCGCAGCTTGGGACAGCCGGTAATGGTGCCCCCCGGGAACACGGCGCGCAGCAGGTCGATGAAATCGCGGTCCGGCCGGAGCCGGCCTGTCACATTGGAGACGATGTGGTGCACGTGGGCGTAGGTTTCCACGCCCATGTACTCGTCGACATGCACGCTGCCTCCCACGCACACCCGACCCAGGTCGTTGCGTTCGAGGTCGATCAGCATGACGTGTTCGGCGCGCTCCTTCGGATGATCGATGAGCGCCTTTGCCAGCGCCGCATCGGCCTCGGAGGTGGCACCGCGAGGATGTGTTCCGGCGATGGGACGCGTGTCGACACGGCCGCCGACCTGCAGGCGGGCCAGGCGCTCGGGCGAGGAAGAGAGCACGGTGAGATCGCGGAACTGCAACAACGCGGCGAACGGCGCGGGGTTGGCCCGGCGCAAGCTGGCGTAAAGGCTGGCAGTGGGGATTCCGGCCGGCAACGCCAGGTCCCAGTTGCGCGACAGGTTGGCTTGGTAGATGTCGCCACTGCGGATGTGTTCTTGTGCGAGAAGCACACGCTGCAGGTAGGCGGCCGGATCCTCTTCGACAGGAACTCCGGGAGCCACGCGCTCCTCTGCCGCCGCCGGCGTCCAGCTTTCGACCCGTGCGACGAGCTTGTCAATGTCGGCCGCAGGCACCCCCTCTTCGGCGACGACCCAGGCCGCACCATCATGCCGCTGCACGATGGCGGCGGGAACGCGCAATGCCAGCGCACGCAGCGACGGTCCGGTCGGCATGCGCCCGCGAAGTCGTGGCTCGACTTCCTGCGCCATCTCGTAAGACAGGTAAAACATCCACCCGCCCCGGAACGGCAGGTCTGCGGCGGGATCGTCGCCGGTGGACGCCTGGCGCTCCTTGCGAAACCAGGCCTGCCAGGCATCGAGGAAGCCCTCCCCTGCGATGGCTCCCGGCGAAGCTGGCGGGTGCAGCGTGCCAGCACCATCCAGCCAGAGGGACTCACCGGGCAAGGCCGCGAGTACGCTGAACATCGACAGCGCGCCGTCGGCCGCACTGTCGAGCAGTACCGGAAACTCTGCCGGGAACTGCCCGGCCAAGCTGTGCAGGGCGCCGCGGCGCAGCCGGACGGGTATGCGCTGGGTCATGGCAAGGAGGACCTTGGGTGCGGCGGGGAGTTCACCCCGCCGCAATTCAGCCGGTGTAACGGCGCAGCACGATCGAGCCGTTCGTGCCACCGAACCCGAAGGAATTGGAGACAGCTGCGTCGATGGCCATCGGCCGGGCGACCAACGGTACGAAGTCCAGATCACAACCCTCGCCCGGGTTGTGCAGGTTCATCGTCGGCGGCGCCACCTGGTCGCGGATGGCGAGAACACTGAAGATGGCCTCGACCACGCCTGCTGCACCCAGAAGGTGCCCGGTAACGGACTTGGTCGAGCTGACGGCCAGATGATCTGCCGCGGCCCCGAAGGCGCGGCGGATGGCAGCGGTCTCGGCCTTGTCTCCCAGCGGTGTGGAGGTCGCGTGGGCGTTGACGTACTGGACCTGGTCGGCATTCAGGCCGGCATCGCGCAGAGCCACCTGCATGGCCCGGCAGGCGCCGTTGCCATCTTCCGGCGGAGCGGTGATGTGATGGGCGTCGCCGCTCATGCCGAAGCCCACCAGTTCGGCGTAGATGCGCGCGCCGCGAGCCTTGGCGTGCTCGAGCTCCTCGAGCAGCAACGCGCCACCGCCATCGCTGAGCACGAAGCCATCGCGGTCGCGGTCCCACGGACGGCTGGCCTCGGCCGGCGACCCGTTGCGTGTGGACAGCGCCTTGGCCTGGCCGAAGCCGCCGAGACCCATGACCGTGGTGGCCATCTCCGAGCCGCCGGCCAGCACGATGTCGGCATCGCCGTACTGGATGGTCCGCAGCGCAAGGCCGATGGCGTGGGTGGAGGTGGTGCAGGCCGTCACCACGCCCAGATTCGGGCCGCGCAGCCCGAAACGGATGGACAGATGGCCGGCGATCATGTTGATGATCGACGCAGGAACGAAGAACGGTGAGATCTTGCGCGGGCTGTGGGCGGCCAGGTAAGCATTGTGCTCGTCCTGGATGGTCTGCAGCCCACCGATGCCGGAGCCCATGATGACACCGGCACGGTCGAGGTCGGTGTGCTGGAGGTCGAGCCCGGAGTCGGCCATGGCCTGCACGCCGGCAGCAATGCCGTAATGCATGAACTCGTCCATGCGCCGCGCTTCCTTGGCGGGCAGGTACTGCTCCAGCACGAAGTCACGTACCGCACCGCCGAATTGGCACGGGAAAGCGCTGACGTCGAAACGCGTGATCGGGGCGATGCCGCTGACCCCGTTGACGACGTTGGACCAGGCTGTGTCGAGGCTGCTGCCGACCGGCGAGACAATGCCCATGCCGGTGACGACTACGCGACGCTTGCTCAAGCGCGACTCCGCATTGGCTGGAAACAGCAGCGCCGCGGGACGCGGCGCTGCGGCAAGGAACAGTACAGGCTCAGGCCTTGCGGCGCTCGTTGATGTAATCGATCGCCTGCTGGACGGTGGTGATCTTCTCGGCGTCCTCGTCCGGGATCTCCGTCTCGAACTCTTCCTCGAGTGCCATCACCAACTCGACGGTGTCCAGCGAGTCAGCACCCAGGTCGTCAACGAAGGACGCATCGTTCGTCACTTGCTCCGGCTTGACGCCCAACTGCTCGGCGACGATGGCCTTGACCTGTTGTTCGATGCTGCTCATCTGTTTTCGATCCTCTGTGTTGTTCGGATGCCTTCGCCGGGGTCGCCGGCAGGAGGCGGCGCATTGTAGGCGAAGCCCCGGCGGCGTGCCACCGGCGCTGTCACGTCCGGCTCCGGGGCTGTTGTTTTTGCGTGAATTGGTGGCGAAATCGCCGCAGGCGACATGGCTTTTGCCGTCAAGGCATCAGCATTCCGCCGTTGACGCTGAGCGTCTGGCCGGTGATGTAGGCGGCCGCCGGAGAGGCGAGGAACAGCACGGCCTGCGCGATGTCCTCGGGCGTCCCCAGGCGCCCTGCCGGGATCTGCGTCAGCAAGGCCTGCTTCTGCTCTTCAGGGAGACTGCGCGTCATGTCGGTGTCGATGAAACCCGGTGCCACCGCGTTGACCGTGATGTTGCGGGAGGCCAGTTCGCGCGCCAGCGACTTGGTGAGTCCGATCACGCCGGCCTTGGCGGCGCAGTAATTGGCCTGTCCGGCGTTGCCCATCAGGCCGACGACCGAACTGATGTTGACGATCCGGCCCTGGCGCGCCTTCATCATGGACTTGAGGCAGGCCTTGGTGATGCGGAAGTTCGAGGACAGGTTCGTGTCGATGACGGCGTCCCAGTCCTCTTCCTTCATGCGCAGCGCCAGCGTGTCGCGCGTGATCGCGGCATTGTTCACGAGGATGCCCGGCAGGTCGCCGCTGGCGTCGAGGCGTGTGAACAGACCCTGGACCGACACTGCGGAGGCCACGTCGAGCACTTCTCCACGGCCGCCCATGGCAGAGAGCGCCTCGGTGATGCCACTGGCGCCGGATTCGCTGGTGGCCGTGCCGATCACCTTGGCACCTGCGTTGGCCAAGGCCAGGGCTACGGCGCGGCCGATGCCCCGGGAAGCGCCGGTGACAAGGGCGGTCTGCCCGGAAAGGTTGAAAGCGCTCATGGCTGTCCTCCAGTGATCAGTGCGGCGTCCATCGCGGCCGGGTCCTCAAGGGCTGCGGCCGTCAGCTCCGGGCGCTTGTCGATGCGCCGCACCAGGCTGGCAAGCACCTTTCCGGGGCCGCATTCGACGAAGCGTGTCGTGCCTGTCCCCACGAGCGCGCGGACCAGTTCGCTCCAGCGGACCGGGCTGGCCAACTGCCGCTGCATCACGCTGCGGATCGAGGCTGCATCGTGGTGCTGCTGTCCGTCGACCGGGCTCCAGAACGCGATCGCGGGCTCGGCCATCGGCGCCGTCGCCAACTCCGCCGCGAAACGCTCGCCCGCCGGCTGCATGAGCGCGCTGTGCGCAGGCACGCTCATCGGCAGCAGCACCGCCCGCTTCGCGCCACGCGCCTTGCAGCCTGCCAGGGCACGGTCCACCGCTGCCGCATGGCCGGCGATGACGATCTGGCCCGGCGAGTTGAAGTTGACGGCCTGCACCACCTCGCCAGCGGCAGCCTCCGCGCAGGCGGCGATGACGGCATCATCGTCCAGTCCCAGCACGGCGGCGATGGCGCCGACCCCTGCCGGCACCGCCTGCTGCATCAGCAAGGCCCGCTGCCTGACCAGCGCGACCGCCTGCGGGAAGCCGAGGACGCCTGCGGCCACCAGCGCCGCGTACTCTCCCAGGCTGTGGCCGCAGACCACGTTTGGCCGCGCACCGCCACGAGCCCGCCACAGGCGCCAGGTGGCGACCCCGGCCGCCAGCATCGCGGGCTGGGTGTTCTCGGTCGCATTGAGCGTCTCGGCTGGGCCCTCGCAGACCAGCTTCCAGAGATCCTGGCCCAGGACCGCAGAGGCTTCGTCGAAAGTTCGGGCAACGGTCGCGTCAGTGGCGGCGAAGGCCGCCATCATGCCGACCGACTGCGACCCCTGGCCGGGAAAAAGGAATGCTGTGCTCATGACCGTCCCTGAGAATCCGGGGCGCCAGTATACCGGGCCAGTCGCCCTGCCATGATCCCGCCCAGCAACCCACCGGCTGTTCCCCATGCATGCGCGACCACCGCAACCGCCACGCCCGGTGCCAGCGGCGGGGGGGTGTCCAGGCCTTCCCAGGCCAGCTTGCCCATGAGGCCTGCCAGCCCGAGGGCCGCCAGAGGGTCCTTGTGCCGCAAACCTGCGAAGCAGCCCAACGCCATCCAGCCATGAAGCAACCCTGATCCGCCGACGTACCAGTGCTGCGGTTCCCGGGACAGTCCCAGGCCGATGTCCACGGCCACGATGATGCACAGCGATCCCACGGCCATCTGGCGCCGTTCAAGGTGCGCGCCATACAGCCACCAGAGCACGCCGAGCGCTGCGGCGTTGCCGACCGCATGGCGCAGGTCCACATGCACAAGATGCCCGGTGAGCAGGCGCCATGGCTGTCCTTGCACAAGAGCTGTGTGCTCCCAGCGCAGCCAAGGCGTGGCCTCAGGCAGCAGCGCCAGAACCAGCCACAGACCTGCCAGTGCGACGGTCCATGTGAGGGGCGTCCGGTCGTGGGGAGGCGACAGTGGGGTCGGAGACGGCGTCACAGGTAATCCATATGTCTTTGCTAGTATCCGCGGATTGACCCTGTTGCCACGGAAAACTCCCATGCGCCATGCCCGCCATGCCCACCGCCAGCGCGGTTTCACCCTGATCGAGATCATGGTGGTGGTCATCATCATCGGTCTGCTCGCGGCAGTGGTGGTGCCTCAGTTCCTCGGGCGCGTCGATGACGCGCGCGTGGCCAAGGCCCGCCAGGACATCCAGGCCATGGAGACGGCACTCACGCTCTTCAAGCTCGACAACTTCCGCTTTCCGACGACCGAACAAGGACTGCAGGCGCTGGTGCAGAAGCCCGCCGATCCTGCCATCCGCAACTGGCGATCGGGGGGCTACCTGAAGCGCCTCAACAAGGACCCCTGGGGGAACGACTACCAGTACGTCAGCCCCGGCGCCCAAGGCGAGTTCGACCTGTCCAGTCTCGGTGCGGATGGCCAGCCCGGCGGCGAAGGTCCGGACGCCGACATCGGCAACTGGACTCTCGGCGAGTAGGCCGTGACCGGCCAGCCTCGGCGCGCGCGGGGCTTCACGCTGGTCGAGGTGCTGGTGGTGCTGGTGATCATCGGTGTCCTGCTGGCGGTGGCGACGCTGTCGTTGGGCGTCACCGGAGGCGACCGTGAGGTCGACCGGGAGCGCGAACGCCTTGCAGCCCTTCTGGACCTTGCGCGCGAGGAAGCATCGGTCCAGGTGCGTGAACTGGGGTTGCGCGTCACGACCGGCGGCTACGAGTTCATGGCCTACGATGCCGTGCAGGGGATATGGCAGGTGGTGACCGACGACCCTTCGCTGCGCGCGCGCCAGTGGCCAGACGGTCTCGCGGCAGCCCTGCGTGTCGAGGACCGTGCCGTGGTCCTGCCCAAGGCTGAGGACGACACCGAAGAGGAGGACGACGGACCGGCGCCGGTGCCGCAGGTGCTGCTGTTTTCCAGTGGCGAGACCAACCTCTTCGAACTGACTGTCCGGCGCGGCCGCGACGGGCCGGGCTTCCGCCTCGCCCCGTCGGAGAATGAGGATCGGATCGAAGCGGCCACCCTCGAGGCGGGAAGCCGGTGACACAGGCAGCACCACGTCGCGAGCGGGGCTTCACCCTCATCGAAGTGCTGGTAGCCCTGGTCATTGTCGCGTTCGGCATGGGTGCCCTCATGGCCACCCTCACCTCTTCCGCCGAGACCACAAGCCGCTTGCGCGAGCGAACGCTCGCGGAGTGGGTGGCGTTGAACCAGGTTGTTGCGGCGCGGCTGGAGGCTCAGGCACCCGCGGATGGCGAAAGCCAAGGCGAAACCGAGTTGGCGGGTCGCCGCTGGTTGTGGCGGCAGACGGTGGTCGACCCGGGCATTGCCGGGATCCGGCGCATCGACGTTGAAGTGGCGGCCGCTGCGGTCCCGGCTGACGTCCTGGGCCGGGCCTCGGGCTTCCTGGGCGAAGCGCTGGTCCGCAGCAACGGGCATGACCCCGCGTGGACGCCGGGATCCGCGCCATGAGGCGCGCGGCAGGCTTCACGTTGCTGGAGCTGCTGGTGGCCATGCTGATCACCGGCGTGGTGTTCGCTCTCGGCTACGGGGCGCTCAACCAGGCCCTGCTGAACCGCGAGGGTCTGGAAGCCAACCAGGACCGGCTGCTGGAGGTGCAGGCGGCGGTCCGGACGCTGGTGCAGGATCTCGCCCAGCTGGACTCCCGACCCGTGCGCGACACCATCGGTGCCGGCTCGCTGCCAGCCCTTCGGGGTGGGGATCCGGCGCAGGGGCTGGTCGTATTGACGCGGCGGGGCTGGCCCAACCCCACCGGGGCGCCGCGACCTACGCTGCAGCGTGTCCGTTATGTGCTGGAGTCAGGAGAACTGCGCAGGGAATACTGGCTGGTGCCGGATGCCACGTTGGATCCGCAGCCGCGGCAGCGGGTGCTGCTGACCCGTGTCCGCAGCGTCCAGTTCCGTTTTCTGGACGAGGGGCGGCAGTGGCAGGAACAGTGGCCGCCACCCAATGTCGCGCCCGGTTCCACGGCAACGCCGGGACAACAGCCCACGGACTGGTGGCGGCCACTCGCCATTGAATTCACCGTGGAACTCGAAGACTGGGGCAACATCACGCGCGTGGTGGAACTGCCATGAGCAGCGCCCGTCACCCACCCGCACGCTGGCGTGGGGTGGCCCTGATCACGGCCATGATCCTGGTGACGCTGGCCACCGTGGTCGCTGTGGCGCTGGGCACGCGCACGGCGCTGACCGCACGCCGCCAGGTCGCGGCGGTGGCGCCCGAACACGCACTGCAGTATGCGATCGGTGCGGAGTCATTGGCGGCCTACGTGCTGCGCGAGGACAACGGCCCCCAGGACACGCTGCAGGACAGTTGGACCCAGCCCTACGGGCCGGTGGAGGCTGCACCCGGCGTGATGCTTGAGGCCCAGCTGCTGGATGAACAGTCGCGCTTCAACCTCAACACGCTGGTGGACGCCCAGGGCGCAATCGATCCACAGGCTGTGGCGATCTTCAGCCGGCTGCTTGAGCTTGTGGGCTTGGAGACGAAGTGGGCACCGTTGCTGGCCGACTGGATCGACAGCGACGTGCTGGCGACCCAGGACGGTGGCGAGGATGCGCTTTACCTGTCGCAGCAGCCCGGCCACCGCGCCGCCAACCAGGCACTGACCTCCACCTCCGAACTGCTGCAATTGCCGGGCTTCGGACGCGAGCGGTTCCTGAAGCTTGCGCCACATGTGGCTGCGCTGCCGCCCGAGGCACGCCGCATCAACGTCTGCCTCGCATCGGGCGTCGTTCTCGATGCCCTGGCGGCGACCAACGAGTCCGCAGGGCGTGGCGTGGAATACAGCCTGATGACCGGGGAGGCACTGGCCCAGGCCCGCAGCCGCGGCTGTTTTCCCGGCGTATCGGTCCTGCAGGCCACGCTGGGACCGCAGATCGAGGGACGGGTTGGCGAAAGCAGCCAGTACTTCGGCCTGCGCAGCGGCATCCAGCTTGGCCAAGCCAGATTCGCCATGTACAGTCTGTTGAAACGCGACGGCGGACGTGTCCTGACGGTACTGCGTCAATTCGGAACGGAATAGCGCCGCATGACTGAAACCCTCTACTTCGATCTGCCGGCTGATGCCGACGCGCACTGCCACTGGGTGATCCTCGATCCTCAGGGACGGCTGGCCGGGCCGGTGGGTCAGGGTGATGTGGCAGCCCTTGCCGCTGCCGCTTCCGGCCGGAAAGGTGTGTGGGTGTTGCCTGCATCGCGGGTGCTGCAGACCGAGGCCGAGCTTCCGGCCCGGTCCGCCGCAAAGGCGCTGGCGGTCGCGCCCTTCGCCCTCGAAGAGCAGCTCGCGGCCGACGTCGAGACCTTGCACTTCGCCGTCACAGGTACTGCCCTGCCCGGCCGCTGGCGCGTGGCCGTGCTGGACCGGTCGTCACTGCAGGCGGGTCTCGACCTGCTGGCGGCGGCGGGTATGGCACTCCACGCCGTCGTCTCCGCGGCGGAGGGGGTGCCGTCCATCGAGGGACACCGTGTCGCCCTGCTGGATGGCGTGGATCTCCTGCTGCGCGATCCGGGTGAACCGGCGCGCCTGGCAATCGATCCTGTGCAGGCGCTGGCTGACGGAACCCATGAGTCTTCCGTGGCGGGGCTGCACCTGAGCCTCTACGCCACGGAGAAGGACCGGGCGCGCTGGGCGGACGGTCTGCAGCCCCTGGAGGCGGCCTATGCCTCCTGCCGCACCCATCTGCTGCCCGCCGGGGTCTTGCCCTTCCTTGCACAGCACCTGCATGCCGGAAGTCCATTGAACCTGCTGCAGGGCACCTTCCGCCCCCGTACCGGCTGGCAGGAGCGGCTGCGTCCCTGGCGCTGGGCCGCCGTCCTGCTGGCCGCGCTCGCCGTGGTGGGTGTGCTTGGCGAGGTCCAGCATCTGCGCCATCTGCGCGCCGAAGAGCGGCGCCTTGACGAGCAGATCGCCGCGGATTGGGCCCGGATTGCACCGGGCGAACTGGTGCCCAAGGACCTGCGGGGGCGCTTGCTGCAGCGGGCGGAGCTGCTGGGACAGCAGCAGGCGGCCCGGCGTGGGCTGCTTCCGGTCTTGTCTGCCGTCGCCAGCGGTTTGGCGGGGGGCGGTACCCTGAAGGGTCTGAGCTATCGGGAGGGGCAGCTCGAGATGTCGGTATCCGTGGCGGATGCAGCGGCCTTGGACCGTCTTGGCACCCAATTGGGCCAGTCCGGTTACACCGTGGACATCCTTTCCGACTCGCAGGAGAAGGAACGCTACCTGGCCCGCATGCGAGTGCAGGGAGAGGGACCGTGAGCAACTCCCCTCTGGTGCGCTGGTTCCTGGCCCGGGATGCGCGTGAGCAGAAAGTCCTCATCGGCGGCATGGTTGCTGCGCCGTTGATCCTGCTGGGATCGGGAGTGGTGGCTTGGCATGACTACCGCGAGGCCTTGCTGGAGCGCGTGCAGGCCAGGACGGAAGACCACCAGATGCTGGCAAGCCTGCTGCCCGCAATGGCCGGGGCCCCGGTGCAGTCCGGCGACGCGGGCACCGGTGACCTCCCGGAGCTGCTGACGCGCACGGCCAGCGAATCCGGCCTCGCCGGAGCCCTGCAGCGCAGCCAGCCTGTGGAAGATGGCGCAGTCCGCGTCGAGGTCAAGGCGGCGCGGTTCAGCAGCGTCCTGGTCTGGCTGGCACGCCTGGCGGAACGATCCGGTGTCGCCGTGATCTCCGCCGACATCGATGCGGCGGGTGCTGGCGGGCTGGTGGATGCCACGCTGCTGTTGAGGCGTCCCGGGTCCCCATGACTGCTTCGCTGGCCTCGACCCTGCGGGCGCCCTGGGTTGTGGCGCTGGCTGTCGGGCTTCTGGCCGGCATGCTGTGGCGCTTGCCGTTGGCGTGGGTGAGTCCTTGGTTGTCCGCGGACACCCTTCGCTGCGTGGATCCTGCCGGCAGCCTCTGGCGTGGAGCGTGCCAGGACCTGCAGGTTGGCGCTCCGCAGGCACCGCTGAAACTCGGGCAGGTCCACTGGGATTGGCATCTGCGCGGCTTGCTTCGCGGCGCCATCATCGCGGACGTCCGGCTGCAGCAGCCGGCGGCCGATCTGACCGGTCGGCTCACAGTCCAAACCTCCGGCAGGGTCCGTCTCGACGACACCCGCGCGCGTCTCGACCTCGGCCAGCCGGGCTTGCCGGCAGCCTTGCTCGCCTGGTCTGGCCGGGTTTCGACCCCGGGACTTTCGGTGTCCTGGCAGGAGGGCGCCCTGACGTCCTTGCAGGGACGCGTCGAGGTTGCCGGTTTGGCTCGCGCCAGCGGAGCAGAGACTCCCTGGGGCGATCTCAGCGTGGTGTTCGCCCCCCCGGCGGGCGGGCCCTCGGCGCCGGTGGCCGTGGCGACGGTGAGTTCTGCACCGGGGAATCCTGTCGCAGTCCGGGGGCAGTTGCGGCTTCTGCCCGGCGGAGAGTGGATTTTCGATGGCGGCGTGGCCGGTGGTGCCACGCTGCCCCAAGCCCTGCAGCGGCAGATGCTGCTGCTGGGCAGCCCCGATGCTGACGGCTACCGGCCTCTCTCGCTGTCCGGCCGCTACTGAAAGCCCTCAGGGCTCTGTCACGGTGCGGGCGGCACAGTCGTCCAACTGCGCCTCGATCCGGCGGAACACCTGCGCCAGTGTCTGCGCATCCGGCAGGTTCGTGACCCGGAAGTGGTTCCGGTAGGGCACATTGAAACTGACGCCGGGTGTGATCAGCACGTGCCGCTGCTCCAGCAGCTCCAGCGCGAACTGCGTGTCGTTGAAGCCGGGCAGCGCGTCATTGCGCACCTCGATGAATGAATAGAGTGCACCCTCCGGCTCCTTGACCCTCAGGTACTTGCTGGCACGGACGGCGTCGAGGATGGCGCGTCGTGATTCGTGAAGCCTGCCGCCCGGCTGCGTCAGTTCGAGGATGCTCTGGTGGCCGCCCAGCGCGCTTTGCACGGCGAATTGTGCCGGCACGTTGCTGCAGAGCCTGAGGCTGCTGAGCAGTTCGAGCGTGGCGAGGTATTCCGTGGCCCGGTGGGTGGCACCCGAGAAGCTGACCCAGCCGACCCGGTAGCCGCAGGCCCGGTAGATCTTGGACAGGCCGGAAAAGGTCGCGCAGAGCGTGTCGCGCACCAGCGTCGCCATGGGCACGCTGACGTGGCCGTCGTAGGTCACGCCGTCGTAGATCTCGTCCGAAAAAACCACCAGCCTGTGCTTTTCGGCCAGCGCCGCCAGGCGCTCGAGCACGGCACGCGGGTAGATCACACCCGTGGGGTTGTTGGGGTTGATGATCACCAGGGCACGTGTGCGCGGGGTGATCAGGGACTCCAGCTCGTCCGGATCCGGGCTGAAGCCGTTTTCGGGCCGACAGGGGTAATGGACCGCGGTTCCGCCATTGAGCGTCGCGGCTGCAGTCCAGAGTGGATAGTCCGGCGAGGGGACCAGCACCTCGTCGCCCGGGTTCAACAAAGCGCGCAGTGTCAGGTCAATGAGTTCGCTGACCCCGTTGCCGATGAATACTTCATCGACGCTGACACCGCTGACGCCACGCTCCTCCTGCTGCAGCACGATGGCCTCGCGCGCCTGGAAAATGCCCTTCTGGTGGCAGTATCCCTCGGCCTGGTGGAGGTTCTCGACCACCGCGCGGCGCAGGATTTCCGGGGTGCGGAATCCGAAGGCAGCCGGATTCCCGATATTCAGCGAAGTGATCTCATAACCCAGACGTTCCAGTTCCAGCGCACGCCGTGCCAAGGATCCGCGGATCTCGTAGCGGACATTGCGGGGGGTATCGCTGGGACGGATGCGGAATTCGGTCTTCATCGCAGGATTCTAGCGGCAGGTCAGCCGGCGGGCGAGAAGGCCGTCACGGGCGTCATAAGGTCTTGACCGTTCTGCTTGCGTATAATGCCGGCCTGTCCGCGCCGCCCTCGCCGGCGCCATGGAGCCCCGCACGATGAAGCGCATCCTCGTCGGCATCAAGCGTGTCGTCGATTACAACGTCCGTGTCCGCGTTCGCCCCGATGGCTCAGGTGTCGCCACTGAAGGCGTCAAGATGAGCGTCAATCCGTTCGACGAGATCGCCCTCGAAGAGGCGCTGCGCATCAAGGAGCGCGGCGCCGCGGACGAGGTGGTGGTTGTCGGCATCGGCCCCGCCGATGCGCAGGCGCAGTTGCGTACCGCACTCGCGATGGGAGCCGACCGTGCCATCCTGGTCCAGTCCGACGAGGTCGTCGAACCGCTGGATGCGGCGCGCCTGTTCCTGGCACTGGTTGCCCGCGAGCAGCCCTTCCTCGTCATGCTGGGCAAGCAGGCCATCGACGACGATGCCAACCAGACCGGCCAGATGCTGGCGGCTCTCTGGGAGCGTCCCCAGGCCACCTTCGCATCACGGGTCGAACTGGGCGACGGCATCGCCCGCGTGACCCGCGAGGTGGATGCGGGCCTCGAAACACTTGAAGTCGACCTGCCTGCCGTGGTCACCGTCGACCTGCGGCTCAACGAGCCGCGCTACGTCAAGCTGCCCGACATCATGAAGGCCAAGAAGAAGCCACTTGACGTGATGCAGCCCGGCTCCCTGGGCGTCGCGCTGCGGCAGCGCATGCGGACGGTGCGCTATGAGGCGCCGGCATCCCGGCAACGCGGCGTGATGGTCAAGGACGTGGGCGAGCTTGTCGATGCGCTCAAGCAGCGGGGACTCATCTGATGGACAAGGTACTGGTTGTCGCCGAGCACGATGGCGCGACGCTCAATCCCTCCACGGCAAAGTGCGTCCGCGCCGCCAGCGCCATCATGGGCGCGGTGGTTCACGTGCTGGTTGAAGGTGGCGTGGCGGCAGTGGCTGCCGCTGCGGCCGATATCGACGGCGTGGCCGAAGTGTTGCACCGGCCTGGCAGCGACAGCGGCGCGGTGGCCGCGCGGCTCGCGCCGGGCGTGGTCTCTGTGGTGCGCAGCGGGAACTACACGCACGTGTTCGGGCCCTCCACCACCTTCGGCAAGGACCTGCTGCCGCGCGTCGCCGCACTGCTCGATGCGCCGCAGGTCAGCGACCTGATGTCGATCGAGGGTCGTGCGTGCTTCCGGCGTCCCATCTACGCCGGCAACGCCATCGTCACGGTCGATCTCGAGGGCGAGCCCTGCATCGCCGCCACGGTCCGTGTGGCCTCCTTCGAGGCGGCGGCCCGTGCGGCAACCCCGGCTCCCATCACGACCCTGGAGCCGATGGCTGGCCTTCCTGGCCACACCCGGTTCGTCGGCCTCGAAGGCAGCAACAGCGGTCGGCCCGACCTGCAGACGGCGGCCCGTGTTGTGTCGGGTGGGCGCGCGCTCGGCAGCGCCGCGAACTTTGCCCTGGTGCAGTCGCTTGCAGACACGCTGGGCGCGGCAGTGGGCGCTTCCAGGGCGGCCGTGGACGCCGGCTATGCACCCAACGAACTCCAGGTCGGCCAGACCGGCAAGATCATCGCGCCGCAGCTCTACGTGGCCGTGGGAATCTCGGGTGCCATCCAGCACATGACCGGCATCAAGGATGCCCGCACCATCGTGGCCATCAACAAGGATGCCGACGCGCCGATCTTCGAATCGGCGGACATCGGTCTGGTGGCCGACCTGTTTGAGGTCTTGCCGGAGCTGCAGCGCCGGCTCAGCTGAACGCTGTTCCCGGCATGCCATGAAAAAAGGCCCGCAGGACTTGGATCCTGCGGGCCTTCATTTCTGCAGCGGAATTTATTACTTCGAGTGCAACGCCCAGAGTGCGGCGAGGCGAACCATCTGCGGATCCCCAGCCTTGACGGCGCGGAATGTAGCGCTGGCCTCACCGGCCTTCTTGCCCTTGAGCTGGGCAATGCCCAGCAGGATCTGGGCTTCCTCGGGGCTCTTCAGCCCACCCTTGGCGATACCCCGCTTGTAAGCGGCGATCGCCTTGTCGTACTCGCCGAAGCCGTAGTAGGTCTGCCCGACGCGGATGTCCCCTTCACCGTTCTTCGCGGCGCTGGCCGCCGCCTCGGCGCCGGGGAGCTTCGCACGATCATCCTGCGCCTGCTTCTTGGCTGCCGCAGAAAGGCGCCCGGCCGAGGCCTTGCGGTCTTCCGGATAGGCGTTCTTCGCGAGGCCTGCATCGACGACGCTGGCCGCTTCGCCGGAAGCACCACGCTCCAGCGCGAGCTGCGCAAGCTCGCTGTAGTCCTGGTGCTTCTTGAGCGTGCCCGTGCTGGCCATCAGGCGGAACAGGTTCAGCTTGACGGCGTCGGAGCTGCCCGTGGCCTTCGTCAGCGAACTCAGCACGTTCTCCCAGTAGGCCGCCTTCGGGTAATACGAGACCAGGCGCTCGAAGGTGGCCATGCGGCCGTTCTCGTCCTTCAGGCGCGCCTGGTAGTCGAGGAGGATCAGAAGATCGTTCTCTGCCGGCTTGCGGCCACCGGAGACCGCGCTGTCGACCCGGTTCTTGACGAACTTGACGGCGTCACCCAGCTTGCCCTGCTTCTCGTAGGCCTGGGCCATGACGTTGAAGGTGCTGGCGTCGGCTGCGCCCGAGGCGATCAGCGACTGACCCATCTCCACGGCCTTCGGGTAGTTCTTCAGGTTGAAGTGGATGACCAGCATCTGCTTGTTGAGATTGGTCTTCTCGGCCGCGCTGCTGAAGGCCGAGCCCGCCTGCGCTTCAAGATAGGGCAGCGCTTCCGCCTGCTTGCCTTGGCTGACCAATGCGTATCCCATGAGCTGGTTCATCACGTGCGTGTCGTAGGCCGACTTGCCGGAAATGCCGTTGACCTCGCGCAGATGGACGATGGCCTCATCCCACTTCTTGGCGCGCACCGCCTTGTTGGCCGCATCCATCGGCTTGGCAACCGCGGCGCTGACCGACTGTGCCGCTACCGCGGTGTGAGACATCACGCCCCCGCCGATGGCAACTGCCACGGCCACGATGACGGCATGCAATGAATTCTTGCTCATGTTGTTAGGTGCCTTTCCGGTAGTCCGTATACGTCGTGTTGCGCCCCGCGCGCAGCGCCCGATTCTGCACCGCGCGCGGCGCGCTGTGAATCCCGCGCCGCAGGCGGCAGATGCTTATGTCGCGTCCGCGTGACGCGGCCTCAGCCCTCAGCGTCGTCCGTCAACGGCTCGTTGGCGGCATGGATGGACCACAGCCGCGCCAGCTGCGCGAACTTGGCATCCTTGCCCGGCGTCGCCTTGAACGCTGCAATGGCCTCGTCCTTGCGCTCCACCCGCAGCAACGCGAGCCCCAGCAGGATCTGCGCCTCGTCAGCATTGCGCAGCCCGCCCTTGCCGATGCCGCGTTGCATCGCCTCGACGGCCTTGTCCGTCTGGCCGTAGCTCAACAGGGCCTGGCCGAGGCGGACATCACCCTCACCCGCCTTGGCAGCCTTGGCCTCCGCCTCGAACTTGGCGAGCGTCGCGCGGTCTTCGGCTTCGAGTTTGGAGGCGGTGGCCTCGCGGTCCTTCGCGGCCGACTTCTCGCTGTCGCGCTGATAGGCCTGGGCGCCGCTGCCACGCTTGATGACCTCCAGCGCCTCGCCGGGGGACCCGAGTTTCAGTGCAAGTTCCGCCATCTCCAGGTAGTCGTTGCCCTCGCGCAGGGCGCCCGTTTCCCGCATCAACCGGTAGATGTTGAGCGTGATGAGGTCTGAATTGCGGTCGCCGCCGGAAAAATCGCGCATCATGACCAGCACGTTGCGCCAGTAACGCGGCCGCGGGTAGTGCGTGACCAGCTTCTCGAGCATGGCTGCCTGCCCCGCGCGGTCACCGATCTTTCCGTAGGATTCCGACACGAGCTGGAGCGTCGGCTCGCGAGGCTTGCCACCCGCCGCCTCGACACTGTTGACATAGCCGCCCAGGAATTCCGTGACCTTGCGGTGGTCGTCCTGCAGGAAGTACGCCTGACCGACCAGCGTGTACGTGTCTGCCTCGGTGTTGCCTGCGGCAATCAACTGTTCGCCGAACGATGCAGACTTGGGATAGTCCTTCAGCTGGTAGTGGACCTGCGAGAGGATCTTGAGCAGGCGCAGCCGGTCGTCGGCCGAGGCATATTCAGACCCGAGTTGCGCCTCGAAGGACTTCACTGCAGAGGCGTAGTCCTGCTTGTTCGCGTAAACCATGCCACGGAACTGGGCAATGACGTAGTCGTCATAGCTGTTCTTCTTCGGCATCGCTTCGGCTTCGGCCAGCTTCGCCAGTGCCTCATCCCAGTTCTTCGCCTGGATCGCGGCCTGTGCAGCCTGCAAGGGCTTCGCGGCCGCCCTGCTCACGGCGGGCTTGGGCTGTTCCCCGGCGACGGAGACGGTCGATCCGGCACCCAAGGCCAGGGCGACGGCGAGCATGAGGGCAGGAAATTTGACGTTCGGCATGACGGTGCGTGCTCCGTGTGATGACCCGTCACAGGTCTGCTTCAATTATATATAGGGCCCAAAAAAGTGAATGCCGCCTGAACGCGAACGTTGGCGGCATTCTGGACGGACTCTCCGAGGGGAGAAGTACCGGCTATTCGCGGAACTGGGCGATGTTCACGAAGCCGATCTTGACCATCCGGTTGCGCTGCGCGGAGGCCAGTACGTTAGCCGTGACGTCGTAGCGAGAGCGCGCATCCGGACGCAGGTGGATTTCCGCCTGCGGCTCCAGTTCGGACTCCTGCCGGAAGTAGCTCTCCACCTGCGACAGGCTGGAAGGCGTACCGTTCCAGATGATCGTTCCATCGAAGTCGATTTCGATGTCGATCACGCGAGGCTGGGTCGTCGGCGGCGGTGCGTCGGTCGGCCGAGGCATATCCAGCTTGACCGCATGGGTCTGGATCGGAAGCGTCACGATCAACATCACCAACAGCACCAGCATCACGTCGATGAGGGGCGTCGTGTTGACGTCACACATCGGTTCTTCACTGCCACCAGAACCTACACTCATTGACATTTCAGACCCACCTCGATGTTGTAATCAGTCGCAGAAGAAGCAGCCGGACCCGGTCCGCAACTACTTCCTGGGTTCGGTCAGGAACCCGACCTTGACCAAGCCGCCCTGCTGCACGATGAACAGCGCGCGCCCCACATGTTCGAACCGGGCTCCACGATCAGCCCGGATGTGCAATTCGGGCTGGGGAACCTTCACCGCTTCCTGGGCGATCCTGCGGAGCAGTGCCTCACGATCAGGCACTGCCTCACCCCCCAGGTAGTAGTTGCCGCCCGCGTCAACGGACAGCACCACATCCTTGGGCGTCGTCTGGGTCGGGATGTTGCTGGCATTCGGCAACTCGACCTTGACCGACTTGGTGATCACAGGGACGGTGATGAGGAAGATGATCAGCAGCACCAGCATCACGTCCACGAGAGGTGTCGTGTTGATGTCCGACACGACCTTATCTTCACCTTCGCTTCCGGGCACACTCATTGACATAACAACACCTCTCGGGACTCTGTCAGCCAGCTGCTACTGGACGATTACTTCTTCTGGGCGGGAGCGGCTGCGGGCTTGGCAGCAGCGACTTCCGGCCGGGTGCCACCGACGAGGTAGGCTTCGATTTCGCTGTTGAAATCGCGGATGGCCTCCTGGACAACCTTGTTGCGCTTGAGCAGCAGGTTGTACGCGATAACCGCGGGGACCGCGACGATCAGGCCGATCAGGGTCATGATCAGCGCCTCGCCGATCGGGCCGGCGATGTCACCGATCGAAGGCTGACCCGTCTGGCCGATCTTCAGCAGCGCCTTGACGATACCCCACACGGTACCGGCCAGACCGATGAACGGGGACGAGGAGCCGACCGTGGCCAGCCACGACAGTCCCGCGCCGAGACGGGAGTTGACGGCGTCGATTTCGCGGGCAACCGACATCGACAGCCAATCCGCCAGGGAGATGCGGTCGTTCAGCCGGCCTTCGTGGTGGGCTGCTGCGCGCAGGTTCGCTTCCGCCAGCATCCGGAACTCGTCGCCCTTGGCCAGCTTCTCGGCGCCCTCACGCGGCGTCGGTGCAGTCCAGAAGTGCTTCGAAGCGAGCACCGCCGACTTGATCAGCGAGCGCTGGTCGAGGTACTTCGTGAAGACGATGTACCACGTGCTGAGCGACATCAGCAGCAGGACACCCAGCAGGACGTACGAAAACGCGTCACCGTGGGTGATAAGGACTTCCAGGCTGAAGGCATTACCGGCCTGAGCAGCGGACTCTACGGCTTGGTCGACTTGGTTTTCCATGTTTTCCTCTGTTTAACCTTGTTCCGGCAAACGACTGCAGTTTGACCGGTGTTACAAAACCCAATTCGGATCAAAACAATGAGCGCAATCAATCCTTCAACTGGAACCTGACCCGGAAGGCGAAACAGGCATCCGCCGCCTTGCCATCTTCCGTACCCGCCAGGTAGCGGAGGGCCCGGGCATACTTGATGGCCGCTTCGTCGAGGCGCGCAACGCCCGACGACTCCTGGATGGTGGCTTCGACCAGCTTGCCCTTGGGGTCGATGCATGACCGCACCACCACATTGCCCTGCTCACCCAGACGCTTCGATGAGGGCGGGTAATATTCCTCTGAATCCGGCTGGTTGGCCCGCGGATTGAGACGAGGTGCGACCTTGACCACCGTGCGCTCCACCGGCTTCGGCGGCGGCGGCGGCGGCAACGGCTTGTCGGTGACGTTGGACAGCGCGGTGGTGTTGCTCTCGACGGGCAGCGCGATGTCGACGATCGGCGGCGGCACTTCCACCGGCGGGGGAAGGTCCATCTTCGGCGGCGGCGGCGGCGGCGGCTCGTCTTCCTGGACCTGTTCCTCGAAGAGCTCGGTCACGATGGGGGGCGCCACCATGTCCATGGCCTTGACCACGAAGCCGGCCTTGAGTGCCCACACGAAAACAACGTGCAGCACGATGATGAAACCGAAAGTGGCGACGCGGCGGTTGGCGCCGTGTTGTGTCCTGTAAACACGCATCGTTTTTTTACCTGGTCAATGGGCCGTCGTAATTTGAATGGACACTGGATGTACCCCGCGCTACATGCGTGTCTCGCTGCAGCGAATCTAGCCAGTCCGTCTCGCGTGCGCAAGCGGCCTGGCTCGTCCTGGCTGCAGCCAGATCCGGGATCGCCGTTGTTCTTCTGTGCCAGTTCCTTTGGCTTTCACGATCGCAAACGGATTTCAACCCCATACCGGCGCACCGGCCGCGAGCGGCGGAACACCTGTACACCCCGTAGCGATCGCACTTTAGCGGCAATATGCACGCGGTTCAACATGACTGTGTCGCCGCCGCCACATTCGGGGCCGTCATTGCCGGCGTCGACCGTGCGTGTGGCGCTTCAGGTGATGGAAGCCGACGCTGCCGGCCACGACCATGGACAGAGGGATGAACAGGGCGTAGCGGCCTGAGCCCGGCCGCCATTGGTCCAGTGCGGTGCAGGCCAGCACGCCCAGCGGTGGCGCCGTCAGGCCGCGCAATCCCGTCAGTGTGACGTTCACCCCCATGTACTGCTGCAACCGCGCGGCACTGGCAAAATCGCTGTGCGCAAGGTTCCAGCCGAGATTGGCGCCGGCGGAGGCAGCGCCCAGCAGCAATGCGCCGAGCCACAGCAACGGCTGCCAACCGGCGAAGACGCCTGGCAACAACACGAGGATTGCTGCGATCAGTGCCCAGCACTGCAGGGCGCGGTACTCGATCGCGTGGCGGCTGTCGAACAGTCGCGCCCACCAGGGCGTGAACAGCGGAATGCTGAGCAACGGCACGACGGCCAGCATCAGCACCTGCTCCAGCCCCGACAGGCCGAGCGTGTCCGAGTAGATGACGACCAGTTGTCCGGCGACCATCAGGTTTCCGGCCCCGTACAGACCGAGCCAGCCCATGTAGCGGCGGTAGGTGGGGTCATCGCGCAGCACCTCCCGGAAAGCCGCCAGGCTGAACACGCGGGTTCCCGGGGCAGCCTGTTCCGCGGAGCGGAGCACGAATTCGCGGCGCACACGTGTCTGGCGATAGCGCCAGGCCGCCAGCAGGCCGCAGACCATCGCCACGCCGTAGAGGAGACGTGAAAGGTCGGCGTCCCGGTCCACAGCAAGGCCCGCGAGCAGTGCGGCACCGGTGATGCCCAGCGAGCAGGCCACGACCAGCCGTCCGGTCACGCGGGCCAGCACTGCCCGCGGATAGTTGGCGGTCCACACCGAGGCACGCACGGTCAGGATGCCCGCCCAGACGATGCGCGCCACGATCACGGCCAGTACCGTGAGCCACAGACCTCCTGCGCTGCGTGGCGCCAGACCGACGAGTCCGACAGCCACGCCGAACAGGGCCAGCAGTGTCGTCATCAGTTGTGTCCTGGCGCGTCCCATGGCGTGGTTGGCCCAGAGGAAGCTCGACAGGTTTGACATCGAGGGTGCGCCGCTGACAAAAGCCACGGCGAGGTTCACCGCAGTGGCCGATGCCACGCCGCCGTACACCTGCTTGACGAGGATGGCTGCGGTGGCCCCTTCCACCACACCCAGGGTGACACCGGTCAGGATCCAGGCGCTGTATTCACGGCGGTACAGTGCCTGTACCAGCACGCTGGGTTTTGCGGCACCACTCATCCGAAGCGCTTGCGCAGCAGGTGGTAGATCGCGCGGACGGCCTGCACTTCCCCTCCCGCCGGACGGCCCGGGCGGTCGCGGGGATTCCAGGCGTACAGGTCGACGTGGATCCAGCGTTTCGGGTCAGTGACAAAACGGCGCAGGAACAAGGCGCCAATGACCGCACCCGCCAAGCCGTGGCTGGCGACGTTGTTCAGGTCGGCCACCGGGCTGTCGAGGTCTGCCATGTAGCCCTCCCAGAGCGGCATCGGCCAAACCGGGTCTGAGACCTCCCCGCCCGCCGACTTCAGTCCCGCCAGCAGTTCGTCGTCGCCAGAGAATACCGCTGGCAGGTCCGGACCCAGCGCCACGCGGGCGGCCCCGGTGAGGGTCGCCAGATTGATCACCAAGTCGGGCGCTGCCTCGAAGGCCTGTGTCAAGGTGTCGGCCAGCACCAAACGGCCCTCGGCGTCCGTGTTGCCGATCTCCACGGAAAGACCTTTGCGGGAAACGAGGACGTCCCCGGGCCGGAACGCGGCACCGCCCACGCTGTTCTCGACTGCGGGAACCAGGACCCGCAGGTCTATCGGCGCATCCATGCGGCGCAACAGCATGGCGAGCGCCAGTGCCGCCGCCGCGCCGCCCATGTCTTTTTTCATCAGCAGCATGCCGCTGGGGGGCTTGATGTCCAGGCCGCCGCTGTCGAAGCAGACACCCTTGCCGACAAGCACCACCTGCGGCGCGCCGGGCCGCGGAAAGTGCAGGTCCAGCACGCGCGCGCCGCGGGGGCTCGCACGTCCTACCGCTTCCACCAGTGGATGGCTGCGGTGAAGGTCGGGCCCGCGCGTCACGACCAGCGTCCCGCCGCTGCTGGCCGCCAGTTCGCGCGCTGCGGATTCCAGTTCCTCGGGGCCCATCACATTGGCCGGTGCGTTGACAAGGTCCCGGCCGAAGCCGATCGCCGCAGCGGCAGCCGTTGCGTAGGCCGGGTCAGCACCTGGCAGGGGATCCAGTGTCGCGTTGGCTGCAGCCGGCCGCTGGCTGAAGCGGCCGTAGCGGTACTGGCCCAGGCGCCAGCCCAATTCGAAGGCGGTGGCTGCAGTTGGCTGCAGGGGGCGACGCAGGCGGTAGCGGCCGGTGGGCAGCCGGTTTGCAAGGCCGGCCGCCAGCCACAGGTCAGGCTCGAGGTCCGCACCCAGTCCTGCAACCTGCCCTGCGCAGCCGCCGGAAGGATCGGGCAGCGCCAGCAAGCGCCCACGCTCGGGCCGGAAACCCTGTGAGGCGATCCAGGCGCGCCATGGCACGCCGTCGGCCTGCAGCCATGCGTCAAATTCCGCCTGGGGCAGGAGCCACAGGTCCTGGGGGTGCGCCTCGGTCCCGGCGACAGGGGAAAATATGGTGTCCAAGCCCTGCAATCTTACGGCATGGATGCCCTGCCGCGCGTTGACAAGCGCTGCGGCGATATGTTGACATTCGACGCCTTACAGGCACTTGCCGCACGTCTTCCTGCGGAAGCAGGCTGTGCGGGCGTGGCGGGCCGGGCCGCAGGGGCCGGGTCGCGAAAGCAGGAACCATCCGGAACCCCGCAACGGCAGTGCCGCTGCGGGGTTTTTTGTTGTTCAACGGGAGTGAAACCGAGATGCGTCTCTACGGACCGAAAGATGTCGACAAGAAGGCCCTGCGCAAGGCGAAGATCGCCATCCTGGGCTATGGCAGCCAGGGTCGCGCGCATGCGCTGAACCTCAAGGACAGCGGCTTCGACGTGGTCGTCGGCGTGCGCGCCGGCAAGAGCTTCCGCCAGGCCAAGAAGGACGGCCTGACGGTCACGACGCCAGTCAAGGCGGTCGAGGGCGCCGCGCTGGTGGCCATGCTGGTCCCGGATTTCCCGCAGAAGGCCCTCTACGAACAAATCGAGTCGAAGCTGGTCAAGGGCGCCACGCTGCTGTTTGCCCACGGCTTCAACATCCATTTCAAGCAGATCAAGCCGCGCGCCGACCTTGACGTGGTGCTGATCGCGCCGAAGGGACCGGGTGGCCTGGTGCGCCGGCAGTTCCAGCAGGGTCGCGGCGTGCCTGCCCTGATCGCGGTGCACCAGGATGCCAGCGGCAAGGCTTTCGACAAGGCGCTGGTCTATGCCCATGGCATCGGCGGCACCCGCGGTGGCGTGCTCGAGACCACCTTTGCCGAGGAGACCGAGACGGACCTGTTCGGTGAGCAGGCCGTGCTGTGCGGCGGTTCCACCGGTCTGGTCGTCGCCGGCTTCGAAACGCTGGTGGACGCCGGATACCAGCCCGAAGTGGCCTACTACGAAGTTCTCCACGAACTGAAGCTCATTGTGGATCTGCTCCACGAGGGCGGCCTGGCCAAGATGCACCAGTTCGTCAGCGAGACCTGCAAATACGGTGACCTCACCCGCGGCCCGCGTATTGTCGATGCGCGCGTCAAGAAGGAAATGGGCAAGGTCCTCAAGGAGATCCAGCAGGGCAAGTTCGCCAAGGAATGGATCGAGGAAAACAAGGCCGGCCGCAAGAACTATCTCGCCATGATGGAAGCCGACATGCGCCATCCGATCGAGAAGGTCGGAGCCACGCTGCGCGCCCGCATGCCGTGGCTGAAGGGCGAGAAGGCCTGATCCGGCGCTGGCGGGGGATGGGACATGGCCGGTGACGATCGCGTCCTGATCTTCGACACCACGTTGCGCGACGGTGAGCAATCGCCGGGTTGCAGCATGACGCAGCCGGAAAAGCTGCGGGTCGCCCATGCCCTCGCCGAACTCGGCGTCGACATCATCGAGGCCGGGTTCCCGGCGGCCTCCCGGGGCGACTTCGCCGCCGTGGAGGCCGTCGCATCCGCCGTGCAGGGGCCGGTCATCGCCGGCTTGGCCCGTTGCACGCGCGACGACATCGAGATTGCCGCCAAGGCGATCAAGCCGGCGGCACGTGGCCGCCTGCACGTGTTCCTGGCGACCAGCGCCATCCACCGCGAATTCAAGCTCGGCATGGCGCGCGAGGAGATCATCCGTCGCGCCGTGCAGGGCGTGCGGTGGGCGCGCGAACACTGTGACGACGTCGAGTTCTCTCCTGAAGACGCTTCGCGCACCGAGCTCGACTTCCTCGCCGAAGTCGTCGAGGCCGTCATCGAGGCGGGCGCGACCACGATCAACATCCCCGACACCGTGGGCTATACGGTGCCGGACGAATTCGGCGAAGTGTTCCGCTACCTGCGTCAGCATGTGCGCGGCATCGGCAACGCGCGCCTTTCCGTTCACTGCCACGACGACCTGGGCCTGGCGGTCGCCAACAGCCTCGCCGCCGTCGCCAACGGCGCCCGGCAGGTCGAATGCACGGTGAACGGCATTGGCGAGCGCGCCGGCAACTGTGCACTCGAAGAAGTTGTCATGGCGCTGCGCACACGCGAGGCGCATTACGGGTGCCGTACCGGCATCCATACCCAGCGGCTGTATCCGACCTCGAGGCTGCTCTCAAGCATCATCGGCGTGGCGGTGCCCCGCAACAAGGCCATCGTCGGCGAAAACGCGTTCGCGCATGAATCGGGCATCCACCAGCATGGCATGCTCAAGAACGCGCAGACCTACGAGATCATGCGCCCGGAGGACGTGGGCCTGCAGCGCAGCCACCTTGTGTTGGGCAAGCACAGCGGCCGCCACGCCTTCCGCGAACGTGTCCGGAGTCTGGGGTTCGAGCTCGACGAGGCAGAGCTCAACCGGGTGTTCGAGGCTTTCAAGGCATTGGCCGACCGCAAGAAGGAACTGTTCGACGGCGACATCGAGGCGCTGGTCCTGGATGCCGAGGGGCACGAGGGCGGGCCTTGGAAATTGCAGTCGCTGGCCTGCATGTCGCGCACTGACGCGCCCGCCAGTGCCGAGGTCGGGCTGGTCCATACTGACGGCCGCCGGGTCGCGGCTTCGGCGACCGGGGACGGGCCGGTCGATGCGGCCTGCAAGGCTGTCGAGGCAGCGGCCGGTGTGTCGGTCCAGGTGCGCAGTTTCGAGGTCCGCAGCGTCAGTGAGGGCGAGGACGCCCAGGGCGAGGCCGTCATCGACGTGGAGCACGCCGGGCGCACGCACCGTGGCACGGCGCTTCACACCAATATCGTCGAGGGCGCCGCGCTGGCGCTGCTCGAGGTCATCAACCGCATCGAGCTCGCGCAGCGCAACCCGCTGCGCCAACCCGCCGTCGCCGAGCGCGGCCCGCAAGTCCGCGACGCCCAGACGGCTGTCTGAAGGAAAGACCCATGCCCATTCCGGCTACGCAATACATCTGGTTCAACGGCGGTCTTGTGCCTTGGGCGCAGGCCACGACGCACGTGCTGTCGCATGCGCTGCACTATGGTTCGTCGGTGTTCGAGGGCGTCCGCGCCTATCCGACGCCGAAAGGCCTCATCATCTTCCGCCTGCGCGAGCACACCCGCCGCCTGTTCGAGTCGGCCAAGATCTACCGCATTGCCATTCCCTACTCGCAGCAGCAGATCAACGATGCCTGCCGCGAGGTGGTGCGCGTCAACAACCTGGTCAATGGGGCCTACCTGCGTCCGGTCGTGTTCCGCGGCTATGGCGAGATCGGTGTCGCGCCGAAGGTCGACCCGCCCGTGGAAACCGCGATCGCGGCCTGGGAATGGGGCAAGTACCTGGGCGCCGGCAGCGAGGAACAGGGCGTGGACGTGTGTGTCTCGTCGTGGCAGCGCGTGGCCCCGAACACCCTGCCCGCCTTGGCCAAGGCCGGCGGCAATTATCTTTCCAGCCAGTTGATCAGCTATGAGGCCAAGCGCCTGGGCTTCGCCGAGGGCATCGGCCTGTCGCCGGATGGCACGGTGTCCGAGGGCGCCGGCGAGAACCTGTTCGTGATCCGCGACGGCGTGTTGTACACACCGGGCCTGGCGCACTCGGTGCTCAGCGGCATCACGCGCGACACCGTCATGACGCTGGCACGCGGCCTCGGTCATGAAGTGCGTGAAACGTCGATTCCGCGCGAGATGCTCTATATCGCCGATGAGATCTTCATGACCGGCACGGCCGCCGAGGTCACGCCGGTGCGCTCGGTCGATCGCCTGGAAGTGGGCGAAGGCAAGCGCGGCCCCATCACCAAGGCCATCCAGGACGCCTTCTTCGGGCTGTTCAATGGCACGACACCCGACCCGCATGGCTGGTTGCAGCCCGTCGGCGACAAATGACGTGAACCTGCATCCCATGAACACACAGCCCAAGACCTTGTTCCAGAAAGTCTGGGAACGCCACGAGGTGGTTCCCGAGACGGCCGACACGCCGGCCGTCCTGTTCATCGACCTGCACCTGATCCACGAAGTCACGTCGCCGCAGGCCTTCAGCGAACTGCGTGCGCGGGGCCTGAAACTGCGCCGTGCCGACCTGACGCTGGCGACGATGGACCATTCCACGCCGACGCGCACGGAGCAGGTCTTCGGCAATGCGCCGATCACGATCGAGTCCGCCGCGAAGCAGATCAGGGCGCTGGAAAAGAACTGCGCGGAGTTCGGGGTCGAACTGCTCGGCCTGCGGCACGACCAGCGCGGCATCGTGCACGTCATCGGTCCGGAGCTGGGCGCCACGCAACCGGGCAAGACGATCGTTTGCGGCGACAGCCACACCAGCACGCATGGTGCCTTCGGCGCCCTCGCCTTCGGCATCGGCACGACGGAAGTGGGCCATGTGTTCGCGACGCAGTGCCTGCTGCAACGCAAGCCCAGGACGATGGCCATCAACGTTTCCGGCCGACTGCGTCCGGGCGTGACGGCCAAGGATCTCGTGCTGGCCATCATCGGCAAGATCGGCGTCTCCGGCGGCACGGGATACGTGCTCGAGTACCGTGGCGAGGCGATCCGGGCCCTGTCGATGGATGAGCGCATGACGATCTGCAACATGTCGATCGAGGCCGGTGCCCGCGCGGGCATGGTGGCGCCCGACGACGTCACCTTCGAGTACCTGAAAGGCCGTCCGCGTGCGCCGCAGGGCGCCGCCTGGGACCAGGCGGTTGCGGACTGGCGTGCCCTGGCCAGTGACGACGGCGCGCGCTTCGATGCGGAAGTCGATCTGGACGCTTCTGTCATCGAGCCGATGATCACCTACGGCACGCATCCGGGCATGGTGATGCCGGTGAGCGGCACCGTGCCTTCCCGACCCAACGATCCGGTCTTCGAGAAGGCGCTGGCCTACATGGGCCTGGCGTCCGGCCAGAAGATCGCCGAGCAGAAAGTCGACGTCGTGTTCATCGGCAGCTGCACCAATTCCCGTCTGACCGATCTGCGCGCCGCTGCGGCGGTGCTGAGGGGACACAGGGTCGCACCGGGCGTGCAGATGCTGGTCGTGCCAGGGTCACAGCAGATCAAGAAGCAGGCGGAGGCCGAAGGTCTGGACCGGGTTTTCCGTGATGCCGGCGCGGAGTGGCGCGAGTCCGGCTGCTCGATGTGCCTGGGGATGAATGGCGACACCGTCGATCCCGGCAAGTATTCGGTGAGCACCAGCAATCGCAACTTCGAGGGCCGCCAGGGCCCCGGGGCGCGCACGATCCTCGCCAGCCCTGCCACCGCCGCGGCCAGCGCCGTGCGTGGCCGCATCACCGATCCGCGCGAGGTGCTGTGATGGAACCGATCCGCAAGTTCACGTCGCGCACGGCGGTGATCCCGTCGAGCGACATCGACACCGACCAGATCATCCCCGCGCGGTTCCTGCGCGCGACCACGCGCGAAGGCTTCGGCAGGAACCTGTTCGCGGACTGGCGCTACAACGCCGATGGCAGCGACAACCCATCGTTCGTGCTCAACCAGCCCCAGGCCAAGGGGTGCAGCGTGCTTGTCGGCGGCCGCAACTTCGGTTGCGGCTCCTCGCGTGAGCATGCTCCGTGGGCGCTGCTCGACTATGGCTTCAAGGCGGTCATCAGCACCGAGATCGCGGACATCTTCCGCTCGAACTCCCTGAAGAACGGCCTGTTGCCGCTCGTGGTGGACGAGGCGACGCATGCCTGGCTGCTGGCGAATCCCGGCGCCGGGGTCGAGATCGATCTGGAGGCCACCACGTTGACGCTGCCCGATGGCCGCGTCGTGAAGTTCCCCATCGAACCCTTCGCGCGGGTGTGCCTGCTCAATGGCGTCGACCAGTTGGGCTACCTGCTGTCCAAGGATGCAGAGATCGCCGCGTATGAGCGCAAGACGGGCAAGGTGAAGGCATGAAGGCGCGGATCACGGTCCTGGGGGGCGACGGCATCGGCCCCGAAGTCACGGCTGAAGGTGTGCGCGCCCTGCGCGCCATCGAAGCGCGCTTCGGCCACGAGTTTGCCCTCGTCGAAAAGCCCTTCGGTGGCGTGGCCATCGACCTGACGGGCGATCCGTTGCCGGCCGATACGCTGCAGGCCTGTCTGGATGGCGACGCCATCCTGCTGGGGGCCATAGGTGGCCCGAAGTGGAGCGCACCGGATGCCAAGGTGCGTCCTGAACAGGGCTTGCTGCGTTTGCGCCGTGAACTGGGGGTCTATGCCAACCTGCGGCCGGTGGCCGTCCACCCTGCCCTGCGTTCGGCCTCGACGCTGAAACCGGAGATCCTCGAGGGGGTCGACCTGGTGTTCGTGCGTGAGCTGACCGGCGGCATCTACTTCGGGGCGAAGACGCGCGACGCTGATTCGGCCAGCGACCTGTGCAGTTACACGGTGGCCGAGGTGGAACGTGTCACGCGCGTGGCTGCACGGCTCGCACAGGGACGGCGTCGCAAGCTCACCTCCATCGACAAGAGCAACGTGCTGGAGACCTCGCGCCTGTGGCGCGAAGTGGTCACGCGCGTGATGACCCGCGAGTTTCCCGACGTGGCCTTCGAGCACGCGCTGGTCGATTCGGCGGCCATGCACCTGATCCGCCGCCCAGCCGACTTCGACGTGATCGTCACCGAAAACATGTTCGGCGACATCCTCACCGACGAGGCCTCGATGCTGGCCGGTTCGCTGGGCGTTTCGCCGTCGGCCTCGCTGGGTGACGGCCGCCGTGGCCTGTACGAACCCATCCATGGTTCTGCCCCGGACATCGCCGGCAAGGGCATCGCCAACCCGATCGGCACGATCCTCAGTGCGGCATTGCTGCTGCGCCACTCGCTGGGCCTCGAGACCGAGGCACAGGCGATAGAGGCGGCGGTCAGCCGGGCCATCGACAAGGGCCTGCGCACCGCGGACATCGCCAGTCCTGCCGTCAATGGTGGCAAGGCCGTCAGCACCCGCGAGGCGGGTGATCTCATCCTCGCGGAACTCGGAGCCGGAACGCCATGATCGGATACATCACCTTGGGGACCAACGACCTGGAGCGGGCCGCCGCGTTCTACGATGCGCTGTTCGGCAGCATCGGCGTGGGCCGCTTCATGGCCAGCGAGCGCTCGGTGGCGTGGTCCGCCGGACCCGGGTCGCCCGGACTGTCGGTGTGCAAGCCCTTCGATGGCCAGCCGGCCACTGCGGGCAATGGCACGATGGTGGCGCTGGCGATGGACAGCACCGACAAGGTGGACGCGCTGCACCGGCAGGCGCTGGCCTTGGGGGCGAAGGATGAAGGCGCCCCGGGACCGCGTGGTGCGGGTGGTTATTACGGCGCCTATTTCCGCGATCCTGACGGCAACAAGCTGGCGGCGTTCTTCGTCGCGCCGCCGCCAGCCTGAGGACCGTCCCTGCGGTCAGCCGCGTGCGCGCTGCAGCGCCGCGGCCAGGTCTGCGCGCAGGTCCTCGACGTTTTCGATGCCGATTGACAGCCGCAGCAGGCCATCCACCAGTCCTGCGGCCTCGCGGGCCGTGGGATCCATCGCCGCGTGGGTCATGCTCGCCGGATGCGCGATCAGGCTTTCCACGCCGCCCAGCGACTCGGCCAACGAGAAATAGTGCAGGCCGTCGACGAAGCGTTGCACGGCGGGAATGCCGCCTGCCAGTTCGAAACTGACCATGGCGCCAAAGCCTTGCTGCTGGCGTCGTGCCAGTTCATGTTCCGGGTGCTGCGGCAGGCCCGGGTAGTAGACCTTCGCCACACCGGCCTGCTCGGCCAGCCACGCGGCCAGTTCGCAGGCGTTGCGACCATGCACCGCGAGTCGTGCATCCAAGGTGCGCAGGCCGCGCAAGGTCATGTAGCTGTCGAAGGGCGCACCGGTAAGGCCCAGGCAGTTTGCCCACCAGGCCACCTGCTCGTGCAGTTCCTGGCGCGCGGACACGACCGCCCCGCCCACGACGTCGCTGTGGCCATTGAGGTATTTGGTCGTGGAGTGCACGACCAGATCGGCACCCAACGCGAGGGGTCGCTGCCACAGCGGCGAGAGGAAGGTGTTGTCCACGGCGACCAGCGCACCGACCTCATGGGCCCGTCGGGCCCAGCGCTCGATGTCGGTGACCCGCAGCAGCGGGTTGCTGGGTGTCTCGATCCATAGCAGGGCCGTCGGTTGTGCCAGCGCCGCGTCCAGCGCGGCCTCGTCGGCGAAGCGCACGAAATCCACCTGCAGTTCGCCGCGCCGCTGCCAGGCGGCGAACAGTCGATAGGTGCCGCCGTAGCAGTCGTGGGGTGCCACGATGCGGGCACCCTGCGGCAGAAGGTGCCCGAGCACCGTGATCGCCGACATGCCGGTGGAGGTGATGATGCCGCCGTATCCGCCCTCCAGGTCGGCCAGCGCATCGCCGAGCAGATCGCGGGTGGGGTTGCCCGAGCGCGAGTAGTCGTACTTGCGCTTCTCGCCGTAGCCCTTGAACGTGAAGTTGGAGGTGAGGTGCAGTGGGGGCACCACGGCGCCCGTGACGGGGTCGGACTCCAGGCCCGCGCGCACGGCGCGCGTGGTCAGGTGGGCAGTGGCAGGGTCAGTCATGGTCGGTCTCCGGCAGGTCGCCGCGGGCGAGGATCGCCAGCACGGGCTTGAGTTGTTCGGCTTCCTTGAGGAAGGCGTCGTGGCCATACACCGAGCTGACCTCATGCAGTTGCGCTGCGGGCAGTCGGGCGGCCAGAGCCCGCATGTCGGCCAGTGGCACCAGCTGGTCCTCGCGCACGGCGACGACTTCGGCAGGCACCGGGATGGCGCTGGCATCGACCTGGTGAAGATCGATGGATTCGGACAGGCACAGATAGGATTCCGGCAGATACCGCGCGGCGTAATCGCGGCCGCGGGCATAGAGGTAGTCCTCGACGGGAAAGCTCACCTGGGCGTCGTTGATGCGCGGCGGGCCCCGGAAGCGTGCCGAGAATTCCTCCGGGCTGCGGTAGGTGGACATGGCCAGCGCCCGCGCGATCTGCATGCCTTGCGCCGGCTCGCCGGTCTGCAGGCCGAAGCGTACGATCGCGCGCTGCACGCTGCGCCAGGCGGTGGCCATGGGATGTGGGCCATCGGCAGCGCTGATCACCACCAGACGCTCCACACGCCCAGGATGGCGTTGGCCGAAGGCCAGCGCCACCATCCCGCCGTAAGAGGCCCCCACGACCGCGCGGATCCGGGGCAACTGCAAATGATCGAGCAGCAACGCCAGGGCCTCGGCCTGGTCCATGCTGGCGATGCGCGGAAACGCCTCCCCGCGCACAGGGTGGGTGGAGCCATGGCTGCCGCCCAGGAAGTCCATGCCCAGGATGCGCAGGTGCCGTGTGTCGAGCGCTTTGCCGGGACCGACCACTTCATGCCACCAGCCGCGCTGGCCCTGGTGCAGGCCGTGCACGTGGCGCGAGGCCGAGATGCCGCCCAAGGCGACCACGACGGGCAGGCCGGCCTCGCCGGTCAGGCGCCATGCGATCCGCAGGTCTTCCAGTCGACCGCCCAAATGCAGACCCAAGCCCCGTGGGACGTGCAGCACACCCTCGGTAGCCGGTTCGGTGGCGATGGTGATGACGGACACGCGACAACCTCGATGCAGGCGAATCGGCCCTGAAGTTCCCGCGGCGCAAGGGGGTTGCGGCCGGCACACGACGGCAAGTGCTGCCGTCGTGGACACCCATCTGTCGGCCATGGGCCGCAGGACTTGGCACCCTTCGGGGGATCCCGCGGGTTGCCCCGGCGTCTAAGGGCCTTTTCCCTCAGCCGGTCTCGATGAGTCCCATGATGCTAGGTCGCCGCTCCAGCAGCGTCAAGCCGCAGGCCTGTACCTGCGCACTGTGTTGTGCTAACGTGCTAGTACATTGAAACGTCCGCCCGCCCACGTTGGTCACCTTCTGCCATGAAAGCCCATCGCAGCGTCTCGCCGCGCCAGGAAGCGCAGGCGGAGAAGAACCTCGTCAGCGCCCTGCTGGCAATGCGCACGCCCGACGAGTGCCGCGCCTTCCTGCAGGACTTGTGCACGCCTGCAGAGTTGCAGGCCATGGCCGACCGCTGGGCCGTCGTGGAATGCCTGCGGCAGGACCTGCCCTACCGCGAGATCCACCGGCTGACCGGTGTCAGCCTGACCACCATCGGGCGCGTCGCCCGTTACCTTGCGCAAGGCCACGGCGGTTACGCGCTGGCCATGCGTCGCCTGGAGACTGTCCGCCATGGATAACCCCACCCGCCTGAAACTCGCTGTCCAGAAGTCCGGTCGCCTCACCGACCATTCGCTGGACCTGCTGGGCCGCTGCGGCCTCAAGCTGTCGCGCAGCAAGGACCAGCTCATTGCCATCGGCGAAAACCTGCCGCTCGACATCCTGTTCGTCCGCGACGACGACATCCCCGACCTGGTGCAGGAGGATGTCTGCGACCTGGGTCTGGTGGGCCTGAACGTCCTGGAGGAGCGTCGTCTCGACATGTTGGCGCGCGGTGCGACGGCCCGCTTCGAGATCCTGCGCAAACTGGATTTCGGGCATTGCCGGCTGTCGATCGCCGTGCCCGATGGCTTGGCTTGGGAGGGGCCGCAGTCCTTGGCGGGGAAGCGTATCGCGACCACCTACCCTGCCATCCTGGCGCGCTACCTTGAAGAGCAGGGCGTCCAGGCCGAGATCGTCACCCTGTCCGGCGCGGTGGAGATTGCGCCGCGACTGGGTCGGGCCGATGCCATCTGCGATCTGGTGTCGTCGGGTTCGACGCTGCTGGCCAACCACCTGCGCGAGGTGCAGGTCGTCATGCACAGCCAGGTCGTGCTGATCCGCACGCCCGTGAAGCTCAACGCCTTCAAGGAAGAGTGGGTGGCGCGGCTGCTCATGCGCATCGATGGCGTGGAACAGGTCAAGGGCAGCAAGTACATCATGTTGCATGCGCCGCGGGCCGCCCTGCCCCGCATCCGTGAGTTGCTGCCCGGCAGCGAGTTCCCGACGATCATTCCGCTGGAAGGCGCCGCCGACAAGGTGGCCGTGCATGCGGTCTGCCGCGAGAACGTGTTCTGGGAAACCCTTGAAAGCCTGAAGGCCGCCGGCGCGAGTGCCTTGCTGGTGCTGCCTGTCGAAAAGATGCTGGACTGACCACCATGATGCAGATCGTTGACTGGAACGGGTTGGATGCTGCCGGCCGCAAACGGGCACTGGAGCGTCCACGGCTCGGCGCGCGCAGCGACGTGGAAGCACTGGCGCTGTCGATCATCCGTGAGGTCCGGCAGGACGGTGACGCGGCGCTGCTGCGCTTCGCGGCGCGCTTTGATCGTGTGCGCCTGGAGCACCTGAAGGTGGGCGTCGACGAATTCGAGGCCGCTGAGGCTTCGCTCAGCGAGGAACAACGGCAGGCGCTGGATACGGCGATCGCCAATGTGCGTGCGTTCCACCGCCTGCAGCTGGGACAGCCGCTCGCCCTGGAGGTCATGCCCGGCGTGCACTGTGAGCGCATCCTGCGGCCGATACCTGCCGTGGGCCTGTACGTCCCGGCAGGCAGCGCTCCGTTGCCCTCGACGGTCATCATGTTGGCCGTGCCGGCAGCGCTGGTCGGCTGTCCGCAGCGCGTGCTGTGCACGCCGCCCGGGCCTGATGGCAAGGCCAATGCAGCGGTGCTGGCGGCCGCGCGACGCTGTGGCATCGACACCGTGTTCAAGGTGGGCGGCGCCCAGGCCGTGGCGGCCATGGCTTACGGAACGCAGTCTGTGCCCAAGGTCGACAAGATCTATGGCCCGGGCACGGCGCTGACGACCGCTGCCAAGCAGTTGGTCGCTGCAGATCCGGCGGGTGCGGCCTGCGACATGCCCGCGGGTCCTTCCGAGGTGCTGGTGATCGCCGACGCGCAGGCGAATGCAGAGTTCGTGGCCGCGGACCTGCTGGCCCAGGCCGAGCACGACACGCGCGCACAGGCGATCCTGGTCACGGAGTCTGCGGCCCTCGCCGTAGCCGTGGCCGAGGCCGTCGAGCGTCAGAAGACACAACTGGATCGTGGCAGCATCCTGGCGGAATCTTTGGGCAACTGCCGGGCCATCGTGGTGCCGGATATCGCCACGGGTTTGCAGGTCTCCAACGACTACGCGCCGGAGCACCTGATCATCCAGACGCGCGAGCCTCGTGCCCTGCTCGATGGCGTGACCAATGCCGGTTCCGTGTTCCTCGGACAGTGGTCCCCCGAGTCCATGGGTGATTACTGCTCAGGCACGAACCACGTGCTGCCCACCTACGGTTATGCACGGGCCTACAGCGGCCTGTCGGTGGCCGACTTCCAGAAGCGCATCACGGTGCAGGAACTCACGGCGCAGGGACTGCGGGACTTGGGCCCCGTGGCGCGCACGCTTGCCGACATGGAGGGCCTGGACGCCCACGCCAACGCGGTGAAGGTACGACTTGAGGCCATCGCCGCCGGGGGCCGGTCATGAGCCTCGTGGCCCGTCTTGCGCGACCTGGAATCCTGGCGTTGAAAGCCTATTCGCATGCCGCCTGGGAACCCTCGTTGCAGCGCATGCACGCCAACGAGTTGCCGTGGCGCGTCGCCGGCGATCCGTCGGTGGCGGGCCTGAACCGCTATCCGGAACCGCAGCCACCGCCACTGGTGGAGGGCATGGCACGCGCCTATGGCGTGGAGCCTGGATGCCTGCTGGTCGGGCGTGGCAGCGATGAGGCCATCGACCTGCTGCTGCGCGTGTTCTGCCGTGCCGGAGAGGACGACATCCTGGTCTGTCCGCCGACCTACAGCATGTATGCGGTGGCCGCCGGCATCCAGGGTGCGGGCGTGGTCACTGTGCCGTTGCTGGCTGCGCAGGGGTTTGCGCTGGACATCGACGGCATCATCGCCCGTGTCGATGCACGCACGAAACTGGTGTTCGTGTGCTCTCCCAACAACCCGACGGGCAACCCGGTGCCGCGCACCGACCTGCTGCGACTGGCCGCTGCCTTGGCGGATCGTGCACTGGTGGTGGTGGACGAGGCCTACGTCGAGTTCATGCCGGAGGGCAGCAGCGTGGCCTGCGAGGTTGCTTCCCTGCCCAATCTGGTGGTGATGCGCACGCTGTCGAAGGCGCATGGGCTGGCCGGCGCGCGCTGCGGTGCGCTGATCGCAGCACCGGAACTGATTGCCCTGGCCCGCAAGGTGATCCCACCCTATGCCATCACCGAGATGACCGTGGAAGTGGTGGCGCCGCTGTTGTCGGCCGCGGGCCTCGCGGCCATGAACCTGCGCGTGCAGCAGATCCTCGCCGAGCGCGCGCGTCTGGCAACGGCGCTGTCGGCCCTGCCCTGCGTGACCCACGTCCTGCCGAGCGATGGCAACTTCCTGCTGGCCGGCTTCACCGATCCGGACGATGCCCTGCGGCGTGTCCGTGCCGCGGGGCTCATCATCCGCGACATGCGCCAGCCGGCCCTGCCCCAAGGACTGCGCATTTCCGTGGGTACGCCCGAACAGAACGACATCCTGCTGCGGAGCCTGCAATGAGCGCCCCTGCCCTGAAGGTGCTGTTCGTCGATCGCGACGGGACGCTGGTCGAGGAGCCGGCCGATGAGCAGGTGGACCGGCTGGACAAGATCCGCTTCCTGCCAGGTGTCTTCGCCGCCTTGCAGCAGGCGATCACCGCGGGTTACCGGCTGGTCATGGTCACCAACCAGGATGGTTTGGGTACGGCCAGCTTCCCGCAGCAGGACTTCGAGATCCCGCAGCGGTTCATCATGGAGGCCTTCGCCTCGCAGGGCATCACCTTCGATGCCGTATGCATCTGCCCGCACAAGCCGGCCGATGGTTGCGACTGCCGCAAGCCCAGCGTGAAGATCGTCGAGGATTACCTGCGTGACCACGTGATCGACAGGCAGGCCAGTGCCGTCGTGGGTGACCGCGACACCGACCTGCAGTTTGCGGCCAACCTCGGGGTCCGCGGCCTGCGCGTGCGCGCCGGCGGCAATGATGGTGAAACGTGGCCTGCAGTACTGCGCGAGCTGCTGGCCCGGCGCGCCAGCGTGCACCGCAAGACCCGGGAGACCGATATCCAGGTGAGCGTGGATCTCGATGCCGAGGGACCTATCGAGGTCTCCAGCGGCCACGGCTTCTACGACCACATGCTGGAGCAGTTGGCCAAGCACGGTGGCTTTGCCATGCGCCTGACGTGCAAGGGCGACCTGCACATCGATGAGCACCACACCGTCGAGGATTGCGCGCTTGCCATCGGCGAAGCACTGCGCAACGCGCTCGGCGACAAGCGGGGCATTGGCCGCTACGGCTTCCTGCTGGCGATGGACGAGGCGCAGGCGCAGGTCGCCATCGACCTGTCGGGGCGTCCCTATGCCGTATTCGAGGGCCAGTTCGGGCGCAGCGAGGTGGGTGGGCTGGCGACGGAGCTGGTGCCCCATTTTTTCCGTTCCCTCGGGGACGCCTTGGGAGCGGCCTTGCACGTGAGTGTGCGCGGCGACAACACGCACCACATGGTCGAGGCCTGCTTCAAAGGCACGGGGCGTGCGCTGCGCCAGGCGTTCCGGCGTGAAGGCCGGGAGCTGCCGTCGACCAAGGGCGTACTCTGATGGCCGCGGAAGTCGCGATCATCGACAGTGGCGGTGCCAATCTCGCCTCGCTGGTCTATGCGCTGCAGCGCATGGGTGCCAGTGCCGTGGTCACCGCCGATGCGCAGCTGATCCGTGCAGCGCCGCGCGTCCTGCTGCCCGGCGTGGGTTCGGCCGGCAACGCGATGCAGCGCTTGCGCGCCGCCGGGTTGCACGAAGTCATCCCGCAGCTCACACAGCCGCTGCTGGGCATCTGTCTGGGCATGCAATTGCTGTTCGAGGCCAGTGCGGAGGGCGATGGGGGTCCGACGGCCTGCCTGGGGATCCTGCCCGGCAGGGTCGAACGCCTCAGGGCGTCGCCGCAGCATCCGGTGCCGCACATGGGCTGGAACACCACGCAGCCTGTCGAGGCGGATCCATTGTTCGCAGGCCTCTCCGCGAGCGACTATTTCTACTTCGTGCACAGCTACAGGGCGCCATTGGGGGCGTTCACGCTCGCGCGCAGTGAATACAGCGAGACCTTCTCCTCCGCCGTCAGGCACCGCAATTTCCGCGGCGTGCAGTTCCATCCGGAACGTTCCGCAGGACCCGGAGCCCGGCTGCTTGCCAACTTCCTGAAGTCGTAGGCCATCATGCTGCTGATTCCCTCCATCGACCTGCGCGGCGGCCATTGTGTGCGCCTCTACAAGGGCGCCTTCGACGCCGAGACACGCTATGAGCACGACCCGGCAGACCTGCTGGCGCGCTATGCCGCCATGGGTGCCCGTTGGCTGCACGTGGTGGACCTTGACGGCGCGCGTGATGGCACCTTGGGCAACCGCGCACTCATCCAGCGCCTCGCCGCTCCCGGCTTGCTGTCGATCCAGGTTGGCGGTGGCTTGCGCAGCGCCGCGGTCATCGACGACATCATCGCAGCGGGTGTCAAGCGCGCCGTGATCGGCAGTGCCGCTGTGGATGAACCCGCGGTGGCTGCCGGCGCGCTGCAGCGCCTCGGGCCGGAGGGCGTCTGTCTCGCGCTGGATGTGCGGGTTGACAGCGGCGGCGTGCCGCGTCTGCGCACCCGTGGCTGGGTCACGGAGCATCCCGTGAGCCTGTGGGAACTGGTGGATCGTTTCAGCGCCGACGGTCTGCGCCACGTGTTGTGCACCGACATCGAACTGGATGGCGCGATGCAGGGCCCCAACCTGGCGCTGTATCGTGAGGCGGTGCGCCGCTTCCCGCAGATCCGGTGGCAGGCCTCCGGTGGCGTGCGCCACGCCGCCGACCTGCAGGCGTTGTGCGATATCGGCATGGCAGCCGCCATCAGCGGCAAGGCGCTGCTGGAGGGGAAGATGACGGAACAGGAGCTAAGGCCATTCTTGCGCGACGCATAATTCCCTGCCTGGATGTCCGCGACGGCCAGGTCGTCAAGGGCGTGCAGTTCAAGGATCACCGCATTGTCGGTGACATCATCGATCTCGCCTGCCGCTACCGCGACGAAGGCGCGGATGAGCTTGTTTTCTACGACATCACCGCCAGCCCGCAGGGCCGTACGGTGGATCGCGCCTGGGTGGCGCGTGTTGCCGAGGTGCTCGATATCCCCTTCTGCGTGGCGGGGGGCATCCGCTCGGTCGAAGACGCCGAGGCCATCCTGAACGCGGGTGCCGAGAAGATCTCGGTGAACTCTCCTGCGTTGGCCGATCCGGCGCTGATCGACCGCCTGGCACAACGCTTCGGGTCCCAGTGCGTGGTGGCCGGCATCGACAGCCAGACCACGCCCGAGGGCTGGTTCGTCCACCAGTTCACGGGCGACCCGACCCGCAGCCGGGACACCCGCCGCGGGACGCTGCAGTGGGTGCGCGAAGTGCAGCAGCGTGGCGCCGGCGAAATCGTGCTCAATTGCATGGCGAGCGATGGCGTACGCCGTGGCTATGATCTGGAGCAGCTGCAGGCGGTGCGGGCGCACTGCCAGGTGCCCTTGGTCGCCTCGGGCGGTGCAGGCGCTCCGGAACACTTTGCTGCGCTGTTCCTGCAAGGCGCCGCGGATGCCGCACTGGCGGCCAGCGTCTTCCATGGCGGGCAGATCGCCATCCCCGCCCTCAAGTCCTACCTGAGAGCACAGCACATCGAGGTACGCCTGTGAGCCTGTCCCTGCCTGACGTCGACATGCTGGCCTGGGACAAGGCCGGGGGGCTGTTGCCGGCCATCGTCCAGGATGCCGCCACGGGCGATGTCCTCATGCTCGCGTACATGAACCGCGAGTCGCTGCGGGAAACCCTGCAGCGTGGCCGGGTCGTCTTCTTCAGCCGTTCACGGCAAGCGCTCTGGGAAAAGGGTGAAACCTCCGGAAACAGCCTGCTGCTGGTGGACATCCAGGCAGACTGTGATTCGGACACGCTGCTCGTGCAGGCACGGCCTGCGGGACCGGCATGCCATCGGGGCACACCTACCTGTTTCGGCGACGGTGCCAGGCGCGAGCCGTCGGGACTGGCCTTTCTTGAGGAACTCGACGGTGTCCTTACCCGCCGCATGGCGGACCGGCCTGCAGGCAGCTACGTGGCACGACTGCTGGAGCGGGGTCCGCGGCGGATCGCCCAGAAGGTTGGCGAGGAAGGGGTCGAGGTGGCCTTGGCGGCCGCTGCGGCTGATGTCGCAGAACTGAAATCAGAGTCTGCGGACCTGCTGTTCCACCTCATGCTGCTGCTGAAGGTGCATGGTCTTTCCTTGGCGGACGTGGCGGCGGAACTGGCTGCCCGCCACCACGACGCGCGCCGCTGACGGCGCGCTTGCGGGATCAGAGGAACAGTTCCTCGGGCGGGGCGCGCAGGTTGTAGCGGGAGGCCATGGCGCGCCCATAGGCGCCCGCGTGCGCCACCAGCAGCACGTCCCCTTCCCGGCTTGCCGGCAGCAGCCGCGCATGCCCCAGCACGTCGCCGCTTTCGCAGATCGGACCCACCACGTCATACAGGTGGTCTGCGGGTTCCTGGCGGCGACTGAGGTTCACGATCTCGTGCCAGGCGCCGTAGAGCGCCGGCCGGATCAGGGCGTTCATGCCCGTCGCCACGCCAACGTAGCGATGGTCGCCCTTCTGCTTCAGTTGCGTCACCCGGGCCAGCAGCACGCCTGCGGCTGCCACCAGGTAACGGCCCGGCTCGATCCACAGGGCCACACCAGGGTGCGTGCCCTTGAACGCCAGCAGGGTCTGGTCGAGCGCCTTGAGATCGACTGTCGCCGGGTTGGCGCCGTCAGGCACGCCAAAACCACCACCGATGTCCAGCGTCCTGACGCTGCCAAGGCGCTGCGCCAGGCCGCCCAGCGTTTCCGCCGTCTGGATCCAGTTGCTGATGTCGGTGATGCCGCTGCCCGTATGGGCGTGCAGACCCACCACGCTGATGTCGTGCTGCCGGAGCAGCGCTTCGACGACAGGCATTTCATCCAGGGGAATGCCGAACTTGGACTGCGTGCCCGCCGTCTTCACATGGTCGTGGTGCCCGCGGCCGACGCCTGGGTCGATACGCAGGAAGACTTCGCGACCGCGGAACAGGTCGGCCCAGGCTTGCAGCGCGTAGAGGTTGTCGATGGTCAGTAGCACGCCCTGTGCCACGGCCCAGGCGTACTCGCTGCGGGGAGCGAAGTTCGGTGTGAACAACACACTCGACGGGTCGATGCCCGGCAGCGTGGCCAGCACGTGTTCGACCTCGGCCCGCGAGACGCACTCCATGCCCAGCCCTGCGGCATGGAACAGTTGGAGGATCTCCGGGTGGCTGTTGGCCTTGACCGCGTACAACACGCGATCCACCGCGCTCATGCCCCGCAGCGCCCGCGCCTGGCCCTGCAGCGTGTCACGGTGGTACACATACGCGGCGTCGCGCGCGCCGAGTGCGGAGAGCAGGCTGCCGCCAGCCTCGTGCCACCAGGCCTGCACTGAAGCCGCCGCCGGCACAGGCTTGTTGAAGATCTGCTCCCAGGTCGGTCCCAGCACGCGGTCGCCGGGCTCGGGCCGGATCAGCAGGTCATGCAGCTGGTTGACGAGCCGGTCTGCCTGGTCTTCGTCCACCACGAAGGTGAAGTTGAGGTCGTTGGCCGCCTGGCTGACCAGGTAGATGCGCTGTTCGGCAAAGAACTCGAGCGCCTCGCCCAGCCGGTGGAGGATGGCGCGGATGTTGCGGCCCACCAAGCTGACCGAAGCGCAGGGCCCGATCACCTCGACGCGGGACAGTGCCGACAGGTCGGCGACCAGACGCTCGATCACGCCTTTGTCGAGCGTGTTGGCCTGTGGGTCGAGGGAGACGGTGACGTTGGTCTCGGACGTGGAGATCAGGTCCACCGACAGTCCGTGCTGCTTGAACACCTGGAAGGCGTCCGCCACGAAACCGACCTCGTGCCACATGCCCGGGCTCTCGAGAGAGACCAGCGTGATGCCCTTCTTGACGCAGACCGCCTTGACCTTGGCGCTGCTGTCGATGGGGGCGGCACTGATATGCGTGCCCTCGAGGTCTGGTGCCTGCGTGGCGTAGACATACAAGGGGATCTGCTGCGAGCGCACCGGAAGGATGCAGCGCGGATGCAGCACCTTGGCTCCACTGCTGGCGATTTCCTGCGCCTCGTCGAAGTGCAGCTCGCGCAGCAGTCGCGAACTGGGCGTGGAGCGCGGATTGGCGCTGAACATGCCCGGGACATCGGTCCAGATCTCAAGGCGCCGTGCCTGCAGCTTGGCGGCGAAGTAGGCCCCGGAGGTGTCCGAGCCGCCGCGTCCCAGCAGCACGGTGTCGCCGCGGCCGTCGCGGGCAATGAAGCCCTGGGTGATGACCACCGGGGACAATTGTTCGAGCCGGGCCCTCAGCGCTGCATCGGGGGCGAAGTCGCAGGTGGCCGACAGGTAGTTGCCGCGGGAGCCGGCGTTGGCACGCTCCTCCGCGAACAGCCCTTCGCGCGCGTCCCACCACGTCACGTCAAGGCCCTGGGACTGGAGGAACCGGGAGCCGATCTCGGTGGCCATCAGTTCGCCACAGGACATGACGCGGGCCCGCGTCCGGTCGCTGATCTCGCGCATCAGGCTGATGCCCTGGGAGATCTGCCGAAGTTCCGTGAAGCTGGCCTGCAGCTGCGCGCTGACGCCGACACCCAGATCGTCGCACAGCTGCTGGTGGCGGGCCTCGATGGCCGCCAGTGCACCCTCGTGCTCGCCAGCGAGGGCGGCCGCGAGCAGTCTTTCCAGGCGGTCGGTGATGCCGCTGATCGCCGAGTGGACGATGAGGACGCGTGCGCCTTCTTCCTGCCGCTGTTTCGCGACCGTCGCGATGTTGCGCCAGTTGGACAGGATGGAAACGCTCGTGCCGCCGAATTTCAGCACGATCCAGGGCGAACCGGCCCCTCTGTTCATGGGAGTCTCCGCGGGGACGCTCAGGCGTCCAGGTCGTAATCCAGCAGGTCTTTCTCGAGCTTGCGGTCGGCCAGGACTTCCTCGAGCTTGCTCCAGGCGGCCTTGCCCTTCTTGGGCTGGTTGCGCGAACGCTTGTCGACCTTGTCGAGCATGCGGTCGTAGTCCTGGGTGTCTTCCGTGTCGGCGAGGAATTCCTCGTCGATGTCAAACCGCTCGGTGTCGCGTTCGGTCATCTGCTGCTTGGCCGGAAATGGGAGGGGACTCGCCGGATCCAGGCGCCGGGAGTGCCACGGTGCGCGCGAGGCGCGAACTATAGCCGATTCGGCCCGGCGTTCAACTCCCTGCGACCATTGCCGGCACCGCCACCGTGGCGTCGGGGACGTCCGCCGCCAGGCCGACAACGACCGGCATGCCGCGAGCCCGGCGCAGCTCTTCCAGGGCCAGGTCCCAATGGATGGCAACGGTCTGCTCTCCCAGAGCCGCCTGCAGCATCGCCGTGAAGCGCTCCACGTCCGGCTCGACCGACTGCCCTTCGGCATTGACGGGCGGGTGGACCTCCAGCAGCAGCTGTCCGTCGACCCAGGCGAGCTTCAGCGGCTCGTTGATCAGGTGCACCGGGGTGCCGACCGGAACGAGCGGGAACAGCGCTTCGATGTCCTCCGGGTACATCCGGATGCAGCCGTGGGTGACCGCCATGCCGACGGCAATCGGATTGTTCGTGCCGTGGATCAGGTAGGCCCCCGGTTTGATGTCCAGACGCATGGCGTGCAGGCCCAGCGGGTTGTTGGGTCCCGGCGCCACGACCCGCGGCAGCGGATCCCCGGCCAGTTCGTGCTCGCGCCGCACCGATTCCGGCGGCGTCCAGCTCGGCCGCTCGGTCTTGGAGACGATCCGGGTCCGGCCCAGTGGCGTGTGCCAGTCCATCTTGCCGATGGATACCGGGTAGGTGATCACGACCGGCTTCTGCCCGGCCACGGCCTTCGGGTAGTAGTAAAGACGGTGCTCCGGCAGGTTCACGACGATGCCCTCACGGGCGCCTGCGGGCAGCACCCGCTCGCCCGGGATCACGACCTCCCTGCCCTCGCCCGGCAGCCATGGGTCCATGCCGGGATTGACGCGGACGATCTCTTCGGACCCAAGGCTGAAGCGCCGGGCAATCTCGTACAGGTTGTCCTCGAAGCGCGTGATCACCCGCTCCTCGCGGCCAAACACGCCGGCGGTGCCCGAGGTGAGCTCGTACACGGTCGCCAGGGCCGGCACGGGGCTGGCAAGCGCGGCCAGCAGCGCAATCCGCAATACGGTGTCCATGGGCGGGATCATGCCCAAGAGCGGCGTTGCCGGGCAACGTCCTGGCCCGCTACGCTGGGCGCATGAAAGTCGAGGATTTCGTTGCCTGGATCGGGCGGGAGCTGGCGCCCAGCGACTGGATCATGGTCGACCAGCCGCGGATCGACGCGTTCGCAGACTGCACCGGCGACCACCAGTTCATCCATGTCGACCCGGCACGCGCCGCACGGGAGACACCCTGGGGCGGCAGCATTGCCCACGGCTTCCTGACGCTGTCATTGCTGGCAGCCCACCGGCCGGCGGATTTTCCCGCCTTCGTCGACCTGGCCCTGACGATCAATTATGGATTGGACCGCGTCAGGTTCCTGACGCCAGTGCCGGCGGGGTCGCGGGTGCGGCTGCTGACCCGGGTGCTCGACGTCCAGCCCCGGGGGGCCGCACGCTGGCTGGTGAAACAGCAGAAGCGGCTGGAAATCGAGGGCCAGGAGCGGCCCGGCTACGAGGCCGAGCAGCTCACCTTGTTTGTTGCCCGCGAAGGATGATCGCGCACTCCGGGGCCGGCCTGTGTCTCAGGGGCGTGGATGCTGCAGGACCGGGGTGGGCTGCGGCACCTTCACGAAGCGCGTGCTGTCATAGCCGGCCTGGCGGAATTGCATGAGGATGTGTTGGTAGGTCTCTTCCGGGAGCGACGTCCCGCGGGCGAACACCCAGCCATACTCCCGGCTCGGATGGGCGACCGCGGCCCATTGGTACTGCGGGTCAACGGCCAACACCACGTACTTGATCTTCAGGAACGGGTAGAACGCGACCACCCATTCCGCGCCGCTGTCGCCGTTGACCACATCGGCCACGGCCGAGGCCACGTGCTCGAAAGGGGCGTCCTGCGAGCCCTTGCGGCAACTGAACCAGTTGTCGATGCGGCCATCGGGCCGCAGCGCGTAGCTCTCGACCGAGTCGACGCAGCCTTCTTCGCCGAAGTAGGGGATGTTGGCGATGACACGCCAGTCACCCATGTAACGCGCCACATCGACGCGGGTGGCGGCCGGCACGTCGCCGAAGTCGCCGCTCAGCAGCGAGCAGCCCGCGAGGCCGAACGTCGCCACAGCAGCAAGGACCGTGCTTTTCAGGGGGATCCGCATCTGGTGTTCACTCCTTGAGGCCGGGGGTGTTGCTGCCGCGCAGTCCGCGGGTGAAGCACAAGCATGGGCGCAGCGGCTGGTGCGGGTGCAACATTTGGTAACGCCGCCGCGGCCCGGCGCCAAGCGCAGGCACGCGTCGATTGCCGCCGTCCTGCCATGGCCCCTACACTGCCCCCATGAGCGACCCTCAAGAACCGGTATCCGCACGGATCCGCGCGCGCATCGCCAAGGCGCGCAGCCGATTCCACGCCAACGACAACATCAGCCAGTTCATCGAACCTGGCGAACTGGATCAGCTGGTCGATGAGGTGGCCGCCCGCTTCCAGGGCGTGCTGGACAGCCTGGTGATCGATACCGTCAACGACCACAACACCCAGGGCACCGCCCGTCGTGTGGCCAAGATGTATCTCACCGAGGTGTTCCGCGGGCGCTATGTGTGCGCGCCGGTGGTCACGGAATTCCCCAACATCGAGCGCCTCAACGAACTGATGATCGTGGGGCCCATCAAGGTACGCAGCGCCTGCAGCCACCACTTCTGCCCCATCATGGGCCGCCTGTGGATCGGCATCATGCCCAACGAGCATTCCAACCTGATCGGCCTGTCCAAGTACGCGCGCCTTGCGGAGTGGGTCATGGGCCGGCCGCAGATCCAGGAAGAAGCCATCACGCAGATGGCTGACGTGCTCATGAGCAAGGTCAGTCCTGACGGACTGGCGGTGGTCATGGAGGCGGATCATTTCTGCATGCATTGGCGTGGTGTGCGTGACGACGGCGCCAAGATGGTCAACAGTGTGATGCGGGGTTCTTTCCTCAAGAACGCCCCGCTGCGGCGCGAACTGCTCTCCCTCATCAACCTGAAGGACTGATCCCATGCTCGTGCGACTGCTTTACGCCAGCCGCGTTGCGGGTGCCCTCACCCCGCCGGTCATCGAGTCGATCATGCTGCAGTCCCGGCGCAACAATCCGGAGCGCGGCATCACCGGCATCCTCTGCTACAGCGAGGAAATTTTCCTGCAGGTGCTCGAGGGCGGCCGCGACGAGGTCTGCGAGACCTACAACGCCATCGTCCGCGATGAGCGCAACATCAATGTCCGCCTGCTGGCCTTCGAGGAGATCGCCGAGCGGCGCTTTGGCGGCTGGACGATGGGCCAGGTCAACATCGGCAAGGTCAACCCGTCACTGCTGCTCAAGTATGCCGAGCGGCCGGTGCTCAACCCCTTCAGCATGCCGGGAAGTGCATCGATGGCCCTGCTGGAGGAGCTGATCGAGACCGCATCGGTCATTGGCCGCCAAGGTTGAAGGCAACTGCATCGCGTACGTCGCACTCTCGTGGGCAGGGTGTTGCGTTGTCATCCAGAGTCGGGATCATTCAGGGCGCGTTCAACGTCAGTGCTGGATGTTGGCCTTGGAGCTTCTGCTAGACTCCTCACGTCTTTTTTCCCGTTTGTCCATCTTGGGGGAACACACATGAAGCGTTCGATGCACTTCGGCCTTGCGGCCGTCCTTTCCGTTGTGGCCTTTGGCGCGGTGGCCGGCGAGGCGCCGGCGCCGTCGGCCGATGAGCAGGCCAAGCAGGCGATCGAGACCCGTCAGGGGCTGTTCAAGGTCATGGGTTATTCGATGGGTCCGGTGGGCGGCATGATGCGCAACCGCGTTCCCTTCGATGCCGCCGTGGCACAGAAGAGCGCCGAGCGCATCGCACAGTTGGGCGCCATGATCACCGACCTGCACCAGGCCGACACCCGCAAGCACACGGGTACCAAGACGGGTGCGCTGGACGGCATCTGGAACAGCCAGGCGGACTTCAAGGCCAAGGCGGATGAACTGGTGAAGGCGGCCAACGAACTGGCCGCTGCTGCCAAGACCGGTGACAAGGCTGCCACCCTGAAGGCTGCCGGCGGCGTGGGCAAGGCCTGCGGTTCCTGCCACGACGCCTACCGTTCCAAGTAAGCGCCGAGGTTTCCGGAGCCGCTCCGGAAGCGTCAACGGGGCTGACTGGCATGGCCGGTCAGCCCCGTCTTCATTGGTGCCTTCCGTATCAGTAGAAATCCGTCTCCGGGGGCGGCGGCGCCTGGGTGATGACGAGATAGACCACGCCGGCGCACAGCAGCACCACCACCAGCGCCCTGAGCAGCGCCGACCCCGTGATTTCCTCCCCGGCCGCGACGTCCGCCGCAGGCTTGCGGCCGGTCACCATGGCGGGCACCAGACGCTGCCGCTTCCAGACCGTATAGAACACCAGCGCGACGATGTGCAGCGCGATCAGCCACTGCAGGATCTCAAAGTTCTCGTGGTGGATGGATCCCAGAAGGCTGGCCGTTTCGCCGCTGACCGCCGGGTTCCACGGGCCAGACCAGACGATGTCATCACTGGTGAACAGGCCGGTCACCGCCTGTGCCCCCAGCATGGCCAGCATGACCACCACCACCAGCGCACCTGCAGGGTTGTGTCCTGCGTGATGTTGCGAGTCGCGCTGGAACACCGTGCGCAGGTAGGCCGGCAATTTCACGATTCCCGGCACGAAGGACGCGAAGCGCGCATGCCGTGGCCCGACAACACCCCAGATCAGCCGGAACAGCACCAGGCCGAGTGCGAAATAACCCAACCGGAAATGCCATTCCATCCAGACGACGTCCGGGAACCGCGACACCAGCCCCTGCAGGTAGTCCGCGTCCGCGTGCGCGGTCAGCCACAGGCCGGCGACTGACAGGACCAGCAGCCAGTGGAACAGTCTCAGGGGCAGGTCCCAGACCAGTTTCTTTTCCATGATTTCCTCCGGTATTGAGCGGGTCGGGCTTCAGATGACGCCGCGGTTCTCGCGGGCGTGGCTCCAGAGCCCCTTGCAGGCTGCAGTGATGAACGGCAGCGGATCCCCCAGTCGCGCCTCGAACTCGGCGGCGGGCTTGGCGGCGATGATCTCCGTCTCGGTGCGCCCTTGCCGCATGAACTGCCAGAGGCGCTCGCGCAGCGTCTCCAGCATCTGCAGCTGCGTTTCCAGGTGCGTACGGTCGGCGACGGGCCCATCGGCGGGCACGACGCGCGTGGTGGGCCCCGCCAGTTTCATCAGGCTGCGCGTGGCCTCGATCAAGCCGCCGATCCAGCCGCCGGTGCTGTAGTCGAGGATCGGGAAACGCCCGGGCGCCAGCACATCGCCCACCACCAGCAGGTCGCTGCCGGGCAGATGGACGTAGATGTCCGTATCGGTGTGTGCCTGCCCCAGCCACCCGAGGTTCATCGGCTGGCCAGCGTCGTCCAGCGACAGGGTGCTGCGGAAGGTGCGCGTGGGCAGCGCGACCGGGGGCGCCGCGGGGACGGTCCGTGACTGCCAGGCGAGGTGCACCGGGCGCCGCATCCATTGGCGGGTGAATTCATGGGCGATGATCGGCACGCCCGCCTTGCCAAAAAAGGCGTTGGCGCCCGTCTGCTCCTCGTGCCAGTGCGTGTTGATGAGGCGTCCGACCTGCTGGTTTGTGCTGGCTTTGAGGCAGGACTGCAGTTCGCGCGCATGGCGCGCCAGCCCGCCGTCGATCAGCGTGAGGCCGGAGGGCCCCTCCACCGCCACGACGTTGGCGCCCGCGCCTCCCACCAGCCAGACACCCGCTGCAAGCGGCGAGCAGGACAACGATGCCCTCGCAAAGGCCACCGACATCGACCCGGGCAACAGTCCCGGGAGGGTGCTGGCGCCCGTGGCCACAACAGCCCTGAGGAAACTGCGTCGAGCGGTCCTGCGCTGCATCACCCACCTCTGTCCGGCCGGCGGCGGCCGGCCCGGGAAGCTTGGTATGATTCCGCCCCTGTTTCAATCCTGCGGAGCGATGGCTGGTGAAAACTGATGCGGCAATGGCCGAGATCCTCAAGCGTGAAGGCGTGGACTACCTGTTCGGTTACCCGCGCAACGCCCTCCTTGATGCGGCCGCCAAGAAGGACATCCGCACCATCATCGTCCGCCAGGAGCGTACCGGCCTGCACATGGCCGACGCCGTGTCGCGCCTGACGCGCGGCAAGACCATTGGTGCGTTCTGCATGCAGCACGGCCCGGGTGCCGAAAACGCCTACGGTGGTGTCGCGCAGGCCTTCGCCGATTCGGTCCCCATCCTGGTGGTGCCGCAGGGCTACGCGCGCAAGAACATGTACCTGCCCTACAACTACAACTCGACGTTGCAGATGAAGGGCATCTCCAAGCACTGCGAGCCCATCCTGCTCGGCGCCGAGACGCCGAACATCATGCGCCGCGCCTTCACGCAGCTGCGCAACGGCCGGCCGCAGCCGGTGGTCGTCGAGGTGCCGTTCGACGCCTTCAACGACGAAGTGCCCGAGCCCCTCGACTACACGCCGGTCTATGCCGCCAAGTCGGCGCCGGACCCGGAGATGGTGGTCAAGGCCGCGAAGGTCCTCGCCGACGCCAAGCGCCTGGTCATCCATGCCGGGCAGGGCGTGCACTGGGCAGCAGCCTACGCGGAACTGCAGGAACTGGCCGAGCTGCTGGGCGCACCGGTCAGCACCACGCTGCCGGGCAAGAGCGCCTTCAACGAGCGGCATCCGCTGTCGCTGGGCTCCGGCGGGCATGGCATCAATGGCCAGGTCTGGAAGTTCATCAGCGAGGCCGATGTCATCTTCGGCATCGGCTGCTCCTTCACCGAAAGCAGCTTCGCCATCCAGTTCCCGCAGGGCGATGGCAAGCGCTACATCCACTCGACGGTCGATCCGGTCGATTTCAACAAGACCGTGCGCTCGGAGATCGGTCTGGTCGGCGATGCGAAGCTGGTGCTGAAGGCGCTGATCGCCGAGCTGCGCAAGACACTCACGGCGAACCGCGATGCCACGCAGGTGGCCGCCGAGATCAAGGCGGTCGAGGCCGGGTGGATCCAGCAGTGGCTGCCCAAGATCAACAGCGATGCCAGCCCGTTGTCGCCCTACCGCGTGCTGCGCGACCTGCAGGCCACGGTGGACATCGACAACACGATCATCACGCATGATGCGGGCAGCCCGCGCGACCAGCTGGTGCCGTTCTGGAAGTCGACGACGCCGCTGTCCTACATCGGCTGGGGCAAGACCACGCAGCTGGGGTTCGGCCTGCCGCTGGCCATGGGCGCCAAACTGGTCCACCCGGACAAGCTGTGCATCAATGTCTGGGGCGATGCGGCCATCGGTTTCACGGGCATGGACTTCGAGACCGCAGTGCGCGAGCGGCTGCCGATCATGTCGATCCTGCTCAACAACTTCTGCATGGCGATCGAACTGCCGATCATGCCCAATGCCACCGAGCGCTACCGCGCCACGGACATTTCCGGCGATTACGCGGCGATGGCACGGGCCTTCGGGGGTTATGGCGAGCGCGTCACGAGGGCGGAGGACATCATCCCGGCCATCAAGCGTGGCATCGAGAAGACCCAGCAGGGCATCCCCGTGCTGCTCGAGTTCATCACCGAGCAGGAAACGCAGGTCAGCCGGCCCTGGGTGCCGGGCGGCAAGTAAGCCACCCTGCCCGGCGGCGCGCGAGGAGGCCCGGCAATGCCGGGCCTCTTTGCCTCAAGGGGCCCCTCAGGACGCGACCAGCACTTCCAGCAGGTTCGGGCCTGGCGCAGCAAGGGCCGCACGCAAGCTGGCGGCAAGGTCCTCAGCGCGCTCCACGCGCGATGCTTCGCAGCCCAGCCCCTGCGCCACCTTCACGAAGTCGATGCCACCCAGATCGGTGCCGACAGCGCGCTCGATGCTGAAGCGCTTGGCGAAGTGATGCAGTGCGGCATAGCGGCCGTTGTTCACGATGACCACGGTGATCGGCAGGCGCAGCTGGGCAGCCGTCCACAGGGCCTGGATGGAATACATCGAGGAGCCGTCGCCCATGAGTGCGATCACCTTGCGCCCCGGCTTGCCCAGCGCCACGCCGACGCTCGCCGGCAAGCTGTGCCCGAGTCCGCCGCTGCTGCAGGTGTAGAAGGTCCCGCTCTGCAGGATCGGCAGGTGGGTCTGCATCGGCGTGCGGCTGCCAGGCGCTTCCTCGACGATGATGCTGTCGGGCGCACGTACTGCCGCCAGTGTCTGCATGAGGTAGTTTTCGGACATCGGGTGCGTCGCGGGTACTGCGGCAACCGGTGCGCGGCCCTGCTGAATCGCGGGCTGGCTGCGACCCGGCAGGGCCAGCAGTTCGCGGATGGCAAGGCCCACGCTGCCCAGGATCGAGGTGCCTGCGATGGCCGCTGCGGTCCAGTCGGGGTCTTCGCTGACCTGCCACAGGGTGAGTCCTTCCGGCACGTAGGGGCCGGTGCCCTCGGCGTGGTAGGTGAAGACCGGGGCGCCCAGCGCCACGCACAGGTCATGCCCCGCAAGACGCTTGCTGATCTCTTCGCGGAAGGCCGGCAGGAAACCGGCAAAGAGCGGGTGGTTCTCGGGGAAACCGCAGCGGCCGATCAGCGGGCTGACCCACACCAGGGCCCCGTGCCGCTCTGCGAGCTTCACCAGGTCCTGCCAGGCACCGTCACGGTCGATGGCGCCGCCGATGACGAACACGGGGCGCTGGGCGCTGGCAAGCGCGACGCCGAGGTCGTTCAGCAGGGCGCCGTCGCCACGTATCCGCCGGGAGATGCGCCGCGCCTGCACCGGCTGGGTCAGCACGTCCCAGTCATCCACGGGCACGGAGACGAAGGTGGGTCCGCAGGGCGGCTGCATGGCGATGTAGTACGCGCGGGCGATGGCCATCGGCACATCCTCGGCGCGCGCCGGCTCGCAACTCCACTTCACGTAGGGCTTGGGCAGTTCGGCCGCCTGGCTCGAGAACAGGAACGGCTCCATCTGCATCAGCGAGCGCGACTGTTGCCCGGCGGTGATGACCAGCGGCGTGCGGTTGCGGTAGGCCGTGAAGATGTTGCCCATGGCGTTGCCCACGCCGGCCGCGGAATGCAGGTTGACGAACGCGGCGTTGTCGGTGGCCTGCGCATGGCCGTCGGCCATCCCCACGACGACTGCCTCCTGCAGGCCCAGCACGTAGTCGAAGTCGGCCGGAAAATCCCGGAACATGGGCAGCTCGGTGGAACCGGGATTGCCGAACACCTTGGTGATGCCGAGGTCCCGCAGGAGGCGCCATGTCGCCTCGCGGACCGTCAATACTTTTGCCGCTTCACCGTCGTGCTGCATTGATGCTCTCCCCCTGCCACAGGCCGCGCCTGGGCCACGACGCATCATAGCCGATGTCCGCCGGCACTCCGGAGTCAGGGCACTTCATCCTGTGCTTGCGTTACCATGAAGCGCGGGGGACGTCGGCCTGCGGGCCGTGCAACAGTTCGGGGGAAGGCAGTGACTGACTACGTGAAGACCGGTGGCCTGCAGGTGGCGTCGGTGTTGAAGGATTTCGTCGATCGGGAGGCGTTGCCGGGCCTGGGCCTCGCGCCCGCCGTGTTCTGGGATGGCATGGAGGCGATCCTGCGTTCCTTCACGCCGCGCAACCAGGCGCTGCTGGCGCAGCGTGACGCCTTCCAGGCCGCCATCGACGCCTGGTGGCGGGCCCACAAGGGTCTGGCTTTCGATGCCGAAGCCCACACCGCGTTCCTGAAGGACATCGGCTACCTCGTCGAGCCGCCGCCGGAGTTCAGCATCGACACGCAGGATGTCGACCCCGAGATCGCCAGCGTGGCGGGTCCACAGCTGGTGGTGCCGGTCAGCAACGCCCGCTATGCCCTGAATGCCGCCAACGCCCGCTGGGTCAGCCTGTACGATGCCTTCTACGGCACCGATGCGCTGCTGCCACCGCAACCGGGCGCCCGGGGTTACGACGCCGTCCGCGGCGCCACCGTCATTGCCAAGGTGCGGGAAGTGCTCGACCACGTGGCGCCGCTCGCCAATGGCAGCCACCGCGATGCGCTGCGCTACGCCATCGACGGTGAGGGCCTGCTGGTCGAGTTGTCGAACGGCCAGGTCAGCAGTCTCGCGGACGCTTCACGTCTTGCGGGTTGGCGTGGTGATGCGGCAAGGCCTTCTGCGGTGCTCCTGCAGCACAACGGCCTGCATCTGGAGATCGTCATCGACCCTTCCCACCGCATCGGCCGCACCGATCCGGCCGGCGTCGCGGATGTCGTCGCCGAGGCCGCGATCACCACGATCCAGGATTGCGAGGATTCGGTTGCCGCCGTCGACGCCGACGACAAGGTTGGTGCCTATCGCAACTGGCTTGGGCTGATGAAGGGCACGCTCGAAGCCAGCGTTCCCAAGGCGGGCGGTGTCGTGGTCCGCCGGCTTGCCGACGACCGCGAGTACCAGACGCTGCAGGGAGAACCGCTGCAGCTTCCGGGGCGCAGCCTGCTGCTGGTGCGCAATGTCGGCCACCACATGCTCTCCGACGCCGTGCTGCTGGACGGGCAGCTGGTCTTCGAGACGGTGCTCGACGCCTGCATCACCTTGGCCATCGCCCTGCACGACCTGCGTGGGGCGCGCCGCAACAGCCGCGCGGGCAGCATCTATGTGGTCAAGCCGAAGATGCACGGACCGGCGGAAGTGGCCTTGGCCGACGCGCTGTTTGCGCAGGTCGAGGACCTGCTCGGTCTCCCGCGGCATACCGTGAAGATCGGTGTCATGGACGAGGAGCGCCGCACCAGCGCCAACCTTGCCGCCTGCATCCATGCCGTCAGGCACCGGATCGTCTTCATCAACACCGGGTTCCTCGACCGTACGGGCGACGAGATCCACACGGCCATGGAGGCTGGCCCGGTCCTGCCGAAGGAAGAGGTCAAACTGCAGCCGTGGATCCGTTGCTACGAGCAGCGCAACGTCCTGACGGGGCTCGCGGCGGGCTTCAGCGGCCGCGCGCAGATCGGCAAGGGCATGTGGGCGATGCCCGACCGCATGGCTGACATGCTCAAGGCCAAGGGCGCCCATCCCCGCGCCGGGGCGAACACGGCCTGGGTGCCCTCGCCCACGGCTGCGGCCCTTCACGCGCTGCATTACCACGAGGTGGACGTGCGCGCGGTGCAGCAGGCGCTGAGGGGCCAGCCGTTGCCGGGAACCGGCGATCTGTTGACGCCTCCCGTGGCATCGGACCTGCCCTCGGCCGAAGCCGTGCAGCGCGAGCTCGACAACAACCTCCAGGGCATCCTCGGTTACGTGGTCCGCTGGATCGACCAGGGTGTGGGCTGTTCGAAGGTGCCCGACATCCACGACATCGGCCTGATGGAAGACCGCGCCACGCTGCGCATCTCGAGCCAGCATGTGGCCAACTGGCTGCACCATGGTGTGTGCACGCGCCAGCAGGTGGAAGCAAGCCTTGCACGGATGGCGGTGGTGGTGGACAGGCAGAATGCGTCCGACCCGGGCTACCGTCCGATGCTGCCGGACCTCGCCGGCAACGTCGCTTATCAGGCAGCCTGCGAGCTGGTGTTCGACGGCCGCAACCAGCCCAACGGCTACACGGAACACATCCTTCACCGCCGCCGCCGCGAGTACAAGGCGCGCGCGCGCTCCAGCCACTGAAACCGGGAGGACATCATGCTGAACAGGAAGACCTTGTCGCTGGCGGAAGCCAAGCGCGTTGCCGCCGCCGCATCGGCCAAGGCGCAGGCGGAGGGCTGGAACGTCGTGATCGCCATCCACGACGTGGGCGGACACTTGATCTACCTGGAACGGGCCGATGGCACCCAGCTCGGGTCCGTGCATGTGGCGCAGGAGAAGGCCCGCACTGCCCTCTTGTTCAAGCGGCCCACGAAGGTCATGGAAGATACGGTGCTGGGCGGCAAGATCCACATGATGAGCCTGCCCGGTGCGACGGCGGTCGAGGGTGGTCTGCCACTGACGCACGAGGGCGAGATCGTCGGCAGCATCGGCGTGTCCGGCGTGATTTCCTTCCAGGACGGCATCGTGGCTGCCGCTGGCCAGGAAGCCTGCGCAGCACTCTGACGCCTGCCGCCTGTTGCGGCTCTCAAGTCCCCGGCGGCTTGCCCCGGGGATCGGCCCCTGCCGCTTCGGCGGCGCGCTCGCGGCGGACGGTGAGCACCAGCGACATCATTGCCACGCCGAACATCAGGATCAGGACGGCCAGCAGGACCACCAGGCCGCCAGCGAGCCGGTAGCCCTCGTACAAGCCCAGGGCGAGACCCACAGGCGTGATGCCCAGCATCAGCGGTTTGCCGATCCTCATGGTTCGTGGTCCTCGTGCGTGTCCGGCGTCCAGAGCGTGTGCGCATCGATCCTGACACGTATCGAGGATTCGTGGGCATCGAGCGCGGCAAGCGCTTGCGCCAGCGCTGCCTCACCGGCCCGGCTTCGCGCAAGCACGACGTCCGCGACAGTGTACTCGCCCAGCTCCTGCCCGCGTTGGGTACGGCGCGCCAGCGCCTGGGCCAGGTCGGCGGCGCTGGCGAGCGCCTGCCAGCGTTCATGCCGTCGGCTCGCGTCCGCCACCAGATCCTCGGCCTCCATGCCGACACGCCTGCGCACCTGCTCGGCCTCCAGCGCTGCCCGTTCGGCGCGGCCGGCCTCCAGTGTCGCGGCATGGCGGCGCCGGGCACCCCCCAGGGGAATGCTCACTTCCAGACCCAGTTGTCTTCGGTCCTGGTCGAAGTTGTTGCTGAAGTGGACGACGATACGGGGGTCTGGCAGCCGGTCCTGCCGGGCACGCCGGGCGTCGAGGGATGCGGCCGCTGCCGCCGAGTCACCCATATCGATTTCATGGTTATGCCCGCGGATCCTGTCGATCCAGCTGTCGGCAGGGCCCGCTGGCAGGACCGGATCCGGCCACTGCCGAGGTTCGCGCAAAGACAGCGAGGGAAAGGCCTCCAGCGCCGTGCGCCGCGCCAGCGCGACGGCACCCTCGGCCTCGAGCAACTGCGCGCGGGCGCGGCTCGCGGCCGCCTGAGCGGCGTTGGCGTCCACCGGTGCCGAATCACCCAGTTCGACGCGGCGCTCCACTTGTCGTGCGTACTCCTGCGCCAGTGCG
>JBJOHO010000088.1:0-45238 GCA_046047615.1 Pseudomonadota bacterium | reverse complement strand
ATCTGCCTGCCGGCGTTGCGCTTCACGCTGATCGAGAGCCGTCGCAAGCGGGTCAGTTTTCTGCGGCAGGTAGCGGTCGCGCTCGGGCTCGGCAATGTGAGCGTCGCGCACGGCCGCGTCGAGGAGCTCGAGCTGCCCGCGTTTCAGACCGTTCTCGCGCGGGCCGTCGCGCCGCCTTCGGAGCTGCTCGCGCTCGCGCGGCCGCTCGTCGCACCGGGCGGCCGGCTCGTGCTGCTGACCGGCGAGGCAAAGGGCCGCGAGATCCTCGCGCTGGCCGAAGGGTTCAGGCGCATCGATGCCGGCACCGGGGCGGCGGGCCTGCCGAGCGTCATCGTCGCGCTCGAGCGCGAGCTATCCTGATTTCCGGACTGCGGTAATAATTCGGCATGGCCAGGATCATCGCGATCGCGAATCAGAAGGGCGGCGTCGGCAAGACGACGACCTGCGTCAATCTCGCTGCCTCGCTCGCGGCGACGAAGCGCCGCGTGCTGATGATCGACCTCGACCCGCAGGGCAATGCGACGATGGGCTCCGGCATCGACAAGGGCGAGATCGAGCGCGGCAGCTACGATGTGCTGGTCGGCAATTGCGCGATCGGCGATGAGGTCGTGCTGTCGGCCGATGGCAGCTATTCCGTGCTGCCGGCCAATCAGGAGCTCGCCGCGGCCGAGGTCGAGCTGCTCGGCCGCGAGCGGCGTGAGTTCCATCTGCGCGACGCGATCGGCGAGTACGCAAAGAATTTCGATTACGTGCTGATCGATTGCCCGCCCGCGATCAACATGCTGACAGTCAACGCGCTGATCGCGGCCGATCGCGTGCTGATTCCGATGCAGTGCGAGTACTACGCGCTCGAGGGCCTGTCGGCGCTGGTGTCCACCATCGAACAGATCCGCGAGGCCGCCAACCCGGGGCTGCACATCGAGGGCATCCTCCGTACCATGTACGACCCCCGCAACAACCTGGCCGTGGACGTCAGCGCCCAGCTCACGGCCCACTTCGGCGACCTGCTGTTCCGCACGGTCATCCCGCGCAATGTCCGCCTGGCCGAGGCCCCGTCGTTTGGCAAGCCTGCGTTGCTGCACGACAAGGAATCCCGCGGCACGCTCGCCTACCTCGCGCTGGCCGGGGAGATGCTGCGCCGTGACGACCCGTCGGCTGCGCCGCGTGGCGAGGACGCGGAATGACGCGCAAGCCCACCCTCGGCCGCGGGCTCGCTGACCTGCTGGGACAGGCCAAGCCACGGCCTGGGGCGGCAACGGCCGTGCCCGTCGACGCCGGTGTCCCGGTGCCCGCGGGCCCGCACTCTGCTGCCGCTGCAGCCCCGGGCGCGCCGGCGCGGCGCATGCCCGCCGGCGAGGAGCTCGCGAGCCTGCCCGTGGCGTCCTTGCAGCGCGGGCGCTACCAGCCGCGCACCGACATGCGCCAGGAGGCCCTCGAGGAACTGGCGATCTCGATCCGCAGCCAGGGCGTCATCCAGCCGATCGTGGTGCGTGCGCTCGAGGGCGCCGATGGCGCTGACGCCCGCTACGAGATCATCGCCGGCGAACGCCGCTGGCGCGCTGCCCAGATCGCCGGCCTCACCAGCATCCCGGCGGTGATCCGCCGCGTGCCCGACGAAGCCGCCATCGCGATGGCGCTCATCGAAAACATCCAGCGCGAGAACCTGAATCCGCTGGAGGAGGCGCGCGCGCTCGAGCGCCTGATCGCCGAATTCGGTGTCACCCACCAGCAGGCGGCCGATGCCGTGGGCCGTTCCCGGGCTGCCGTCAGCAACCTGCTGCGGTTGCTCGAACTGGCACCCGAGGTCGCCGAACTGGTCGAGAAGCGCAAGATCGAGATGGGCCATGCACGCGCCCTGCTCGGCATCACCCAGCGGCGCCAGCAGGCCGAACTGGCGTCGCGGGTGGCCCGCGACGGGCTGACGGTGCGCGAGACCGAGGCGGCGGTGCGACGGCTGCTGCAGCCGGAGGGCAGTGCGGAGACCTCGCCGGGCGGTGGCAAGAGCGCCCCGCGTGCCGGGACCGGCTCGGCCTCGCCCCCCACCGCCGACCCGAACATCAGCCGCCTGCAGCAGGACCTGGCCGAACGTCTTGGCGCCAGCGTCCGCATCGAGCACGCCAGTGGTGGCGGCGGCCGCCTGGTGGTCAGCTACAACAGCCTCGAGGAGCTCGATGGCATCCTCGAGCACATTAAGTAACCATAGGTAATTCCCGCAGGGCACTGCCGCCCCGGTGCGGTTGCCGTGGCGACGCCCCGTCCGTATACTCCGCGCGGCCTTGCGGACCCCTCAATCCCCATGATCCTCACGCGCGACCCCGAAACACGGCGGACCGCTGCCCGGATCCTGCGGGCCCAGGTGTACGCAACGCTGCTGCTCGGCGCCCTGTGCGCCGGCTTCTTCGGAGCAAGGCACGGCGCCAATGCCCTCGCGGGTGGCGCGATCGGCCTGGCGGTCAACCTGTTCATGACCCTGCTATCGCTGCGCCCGACGCGCAGTGCCGGCGGTGCCCTGCTCAGGCTGCTCGTCGGCCAGTTCGGCAAGTGGGCCCTGACGGTGGCGATGTTCGTCATCGTGGCGCGCAGCGCCTGGGTCTCCTGGCTGCCGCTGCTGGCGGGCTTCATCGCCACGCTGCTGGTGTTCGTCGCCGTGCCGGCCCGGCAGGCGCTGCGGAACACGGGGCAGCCGGTGCAGGGTGATCAAGGTTCAGGGCAGGGATGAAACGCAACGATGGCTTCTGAGCACGCTCCGTCCCCGACGGAATACATCGTCCACCACCTCGGCCACAACAAGGTCGGCGAGGGCTTCTGGACGTGGCACATCGACACCCTGGTCATGTCCTCGGTGCTGGCGCTGGTGGTCGGTTTAATCTTCTGGCGGGCAGCCCGCCAGGCCACGGCCGGCGTGCCGTCGAAATTCGTCAGTTTCATCGAGATGGTGCTCGACTTCGTCGACACCCAGGTCGGCGAGATCTACCACGGCGACAGGCGCTTCCTCACGGCGCTGGCGCTGTCGCTGTTCACGTGGATCATCGCGATGAACACCATGGACCTGCTGCCGCTCGACCTGCCGTCGAACATCGCGGCACTCGCCGGGCATGACCATGCCTACTGGCGCATCCTCCCCACGGCCGACCTCAACGGCACCATCGCCATGGCGATCGTCGTGCTGGTGCTGGTCGTCGGCTACGCCATCCGCGCCAAGGGCGTCGGTGGCTATGCCCACGAATGGATCGCCGCGCCCTTCGGGTCGCACCCGGTCCTCTGGATCCCCAACCTGCTGCTGAACGCCGTCGAACTGCTTGCCAAGCCCGTGTCCCTGGGCATGCGGCTGTTCGGCAACATGTTCTCCGGCGAACTGCTGTTCATGCTGATCGCCCTGCTGGGCATGGCCGCCATGAACGCCGCACTGCCGGCGGCATCGGCATTCTTCCTTGGCCAGGTGCTGATGGGTGCGGTGTGGGCGATCTTCCACATCCTCATCGTGGTCCTGCAGGCCTACATCTTCATGGTCCTTCCCATCGTGTACATCTCGATGGCCGAAGAGCACCACTGACCGCGTCCGAGTTCTGATTCACTGACCTTCCGACCAGGAGACTAGAAATGGAAGCTGCCATCGCAAACGTCCAGGCCTTCACCGCCCTCGGCATCGGCATCATCATCGGTCTGGGTGCCATCGGCGCCTGCATCGGCATCGGCGTCATGGGCTCGAAGTTCCTTGAGTCGGCTGCCCGCCAGCCGGAGCTGACCCCGATGCTGCAGGGTCGCATGTTCCTGCTCGCCGGCCTCATCGACGCGGCCTTCCTGATCGGCGTCGGCCTTGCCATGCTGTTCGCCTTCGCCAACCCGCTGCTCGCCGTGCTGCAGGGCTGATAACCGACAACCCGGCCGGAGATCGCGATGTCGATCAATGCGACATTCATCGGGCAGATCATCGTTTTCCTGATCCTGCTCTGGTTCTTCACGAAGTTCGTGGTGCCGCCTCTTGCCGAGGCCAATGCTGCGCGCCAGAAGAAGATCGCCGAAGGACTGGCGGCCGCGGACCGCGGCCAGAAAGACCTCGACGAGGCGCAGGCGCGCGCCAACGAAGTGATCCGCGAGGCGCGCGAGCGCGCCAACCAGATCATCGACCAGGCATCCCGCCGCTCCAACGAGATGGTGGAGGCCGCCAAGGCCACGGCGCAGCAGGAGGGGGACCGGCTGGTCGCCGCCGCCCGCCAGCAGGTCGAGCTCGATGCCACCCGCGCCCGCGAGGAATTGCGTCGTGACGTCGCCCGCCTGACGGTGGCGACCGCGTCGCGGCTGCTGGGCCGGGAAATCGACGCCACCAAGCATGCTGACATCCTCAGCAAGCTGGCCACCGAGATCTGACGCAGCGCCATGGCTGACAGACTCACCATCGCCCGTCCCTACGCCAAGGCGGCCTTCCGCGTGGCCCGTGACGCCAACCGTCTCGGGCCGGCGTCCGTGGCCATCGCCCGTGGTGCCGCCGCCGTCACGGACCCCCGCGTGAGGCAGTTGCTCGGCAGTCCGAAGGTCACTGCCATGCAACTGGCCGCACTGGTCTGTGATCTCGCGGGACCGGACCTCAACGACAACGGCCGCCGGTTTTTCGCCATGCTGGCGGAAAACAAGCGGCTGGCCTACCTGCCCGAGATCTCGCGGCTCTTCGACCAGTTGAAGGACGAGGCCGAGGGCGTGGTCGACGTGACCATCACTTCGGCGGCACCCATGGCCCAGGGCGAGGCTGTCCAACTGGCTGCTGCGCTGGAGCGCCGTTTCGGCCGCAAGGTGCGCGTGCACGCCGATGTCGATGCAGGCCTGCTCGGTGGTGCGGTGATCCGCGCTGGTGACCTGGTCATCGACGGCTCCCTGAAATCGCGCCTCGAACGCCTCGCGTACGAGCTCAGCGCCTGACGAATTCAAGAGGACTTCAATTCATGTCTATCAAGGCATCGGAAATCAGCGAGCTGATCGGTCAGCGCATCCAGGCATTTGCCGGAGCGACCGAGGCCCGTGACGTCGGCAGCGTCGTGTCGGTGGCCGACGGCGTGGTGCGCATCCACGGCCTCGCCGATGCGCGTTACGGCGAAATGCTCGAGTTCCCGGGCAATGTCATGGGCCTGGCGCTGAACCTCGAGCAGGACTCGGTCGGCGCCGTGGTGCTGGGCGAGTACAAGTCCATCCGCGAAGGCGACCCGGTGAAGACGACCGGCCGCATCCTCGAAGTGCCGGTGGGCCCGGAGCTGCTGGGTCGTGTCGTCGACGCGCTCGGCAATCCGATCGACGGCAAGGGCCCGATCAACGCCAAGCAGACCGCGCCGATCGAGCGCGTCGCCCCGGGCGTCATCTACCGCAAGAGCGTCAGCCAACCGGTGCAGACGGGCTACAAGGCTGTCGACTCGATGGTGCCGATCGGCCGCGGCCAGCGCGAACTGATCATCGGCGACCGCCAGACCGGCAAGACGGCCATGGCGGTCGACGCCATCATCAACCAGAAGTCCTCCGGGATTAAGTGCGTCTACGTCGCGATCGGCCAGAAGGCCTCGACGATCGCCAACGTGGTGCGCAAGCTGGAAGAGCACGGTGCCCTCGCGCACACCATCGTCGTGGCCGCGCCGGCCTCGACGCCGGCCGCGCTGCAGTACATCTCCGCGTACTCCGGCGTGACCATGGGCGAATACTTCATGGACAACGGCGAAGACGCGCTCATCGTCTACGACGACCTGTCCAAGCAGGCGGTGGCCTACCGCCAGATCTCGCTGCTGCTCAAGCGCCCGCCGGGCCGCGAGGCTTACCCCGGCGACGTGTTCTATCTCCACAGCCGTTTGCTCGAGCGCTCCGCGCGCGTCAACGAGCAGTACGTCGAAATGGCCACGAACGGCCGCGTGAAGGGCAAGACCGGCTCGCTGACCGGCCTGCCCATCATCGAGACCCAGGCCGGCGACGTGACGGCCTTCGTGCCCACCAACGTCATTTCCATCACCGACGGCCAGATCTTCGTCGAGTCCGACCTGTTCAACGCCGGCATCCGCCCGGCCATGAACGCCGGCATCTCCGTGTCGCGCGTCGGTGGTGCGGCGCAGACCGACATCATCAAGCGCCTGGGTGGCGGCATCCGCCTTGCACTCGCGCAGTACCGCGAACTGGCTGCCTTCTCGCAGTTCGCTTCCGACCTCGACGAGGCGACCCGCCGCCAGCTTGAGCGCGGCCAGCGTACGACCGAGGTGATGAAGCAGAAGCAGTACGCACCTATGTCGGTCGCTGAAATGGCGTTGTCGATCTATGCCGTCAACAACGGCTACATGGACAAGGTCGAACTCGGCAAGGTGGTTGCCTTCGAGAACGGACTGCAGTCCTTTGCGAAGGCTTCGCACAAGGCCGCCCTTGACGCGATCAACGCGGAGCCCGTGCTCAAGAAGCACGAGGCCACGCTGAAGGCGATCGTCGAGGACTTCGTCGCGACCGGATCCTACTGAGGGGCCTGGGTAGCAGCACATGGCCGGCACAAAGGAAATCCGCAGCAAGATCGCGAGTGTCAAGAGCACTCAGAAGATCACCAAGGCCATGCAGATGGTCGCGACGTCCAAGATGCGTCGCGCCCAGGACCGCATGAAGCTGGCGCGTCCGTATGCGGAGAAGATCCGCACGGTCATCGGCAACCTCAGCCACGCCAACCCGGACTACCGCCATCCTTTCATGGCTGAGCGCGAGGTCAGGAACGTCGGGCTCGTGCTCATCTCCACGGACCGCGGTCTGGCCGGTGGCCTCAACGCCAACCTGTTCAAGCAGGCGCTGTTGCTGCTGAAGGACTACCAGGCCAAGGGCATCACGGTCAGCCTCTGCCTCATCGGCAGCAAGGGCACGGCCTTCTTCCGCCGCATCGGTGGGCTGCCCATCCTTGCCAGCGTCTCCGGCATGGGAGACAAGCCCCATGTCGCGGACCTGATCGGCACGGTGAAGGTCATGCTCGACGCCTACCGCGAGGGCAAGATCGACCGCCTGTACCTGGTGCATTCGCAGTTCGTGAACACCATGACGCAGCGGCCGAACGTCGAGCAGTTGCTGCCCGTGGTCCCCACGCCTGCCACCGAATTGCAGGAACACTGGGACTACATCTACGAGCCCGATGCCGAGTCCATCCTCGACGGGCTGCTGATGCGCTACGTCGAGTCGCAGGTCTACCGCGGCGCGGTGGAGAACGTGGCCTCGGAAATGGCTGCGCGCATGGTGGCAATGAAGGCGGCCACCGACAACGCCGGCAAGCTCATCGGCGACCTCCAGCTCGTCTACAACAAGGCACGCCAGGCGGCGATCACCACCGAGCTCGCGGAAATCGTGGGCGGCGCTGCTGCGGTCTGACCGCCAAGAATTCTGAAGGAAGCACCATCATGGCAACTGGCAAGATTACCCAGATCATTGGTCCCGTCATCGACGTCGAGTTTCCGCGCGAATCCATCCCCGCGGTCTACGAGGCGCTGAAGCTCGACGGTGTCGACCTCACGCTCGAAGTCCAGCAGCAGCTCGGCGACGGCGTCGTCCGCACGATCGCCATGGGCGCCTCGGAAGGCCTCAAGCGCGGCATCACCGTGCAGTCGACCGGCAAGCCGATCAACGTGCCGGTGGGCAAGGCCACTCTGGGCCGCATCATGGACGTGCTGGGCACCCCGCAGGACAACCGCGGTCCCGTCGCCTCCGAAGGGACGCTGCCCATCCACCGCCCCGCGCCGAACTTCGACGAGCAGGCGGGCGGCCAGGACCTGCTGGTCACGGGCATCAAGGTCATCGACCTGCTGGTGCCGTTCGCCAAGGGTGGCAAGGTCGGACTGTTCGGCGGCGCCGGTGTCGGCAAGACCGTGAACATGCTCGAGCTGATCAACAACATCGCCAAGCAGTACTCGGGTCTGTCGGTGTTCGCCGGCGTCGGTGAGCGCACCCGCGAGGGCAACGACTTCTACCACGAGATGATCGAGTCGGGCGTCATTGACGCCGAGAACCTCGAGAACTCGAAGGTCGCGATGGTGTACGGCCAGATGAACGAGCCGCCGGGCAACCGCCTGCGCGTCGCGCTCACGGGCCTCACCATGGCCGAGTACTTCCGTGATGAAAAGCAGGCCAACGGCCGCGGCCGCGACGTGCTGTTCTTCGTCGACAACATCTACCGCTACACGCTGGCCGGCACGGAAGTGTCGGCGCTGCTGGGCCGCATGCCCTCCGCGGTGGGTTACCAGCCGACGCTGGCCGAGGAAATGGGCGTGCTGCAGGAGCGCATCACCTCGACCAAGACCGGATCGATCACCTCGATCCAGGCCGTGTACGTCCCGGCCGACGACCTTACCGACCCGTCGCCGGCGACGACCTTCGCCCACCTCGACGCCACCGTCGTGCTGTCGCGCCAGATCGCCTCGCTGGGCATCTACCCGGCGGTCGATCCGCTCGACTCCACCAGCCGCCAGCTCGACCCGCTGGTGATCGGCGAGGAGCACTACTCCGTCGCCCGCGGCGTGCAGGCCGTGCTGCAGCGTTACAAGGAACTGCAGGACATCATCGCGATCCTCGGCATGGACGAGCTGTCGCAGGAAGACAAGCAGACCGTGTTCCGCGCCCGCAAAATCCAGCGCTTCCTCTCGCAGCCCTTCAACGTCGCCAAGGTGTTCACCGGCCAGGACGGCAAGATCGTCCCGCTGGCCGAGACCATCCGCGGCTTCAAGGGCATCCTCAACGGTGACTACGACCACCTGCCCGAGCAGGCGTTCTACATGGTCGGCGGCATCGAAGAGGCCGTCGAGAAGGCCAAGAGCCTGAGCTGATACCCATGGCCAAGACCATCCACGTCGACATCGTCAGCGCCGAAGGCGAGATCTTCTCGGGTCCCGCCGAGATGGTCTTCGTGCCTGCGCGCGAGGGTGAGCTGGGCATCGCACCCCGCCACGCACCGTTGCTGACGCTCATCAAGGCCGGCGAAGTCCGCGTGAAGAACGCCGACGGCGAGCAGTCCGTGTTCGTCGGCGGTGGTGCCCTCGAGGTTCAGCCGGGCCGCGTCACCGTTCTCGCCGACACCGCCGTGCGTGCCAAGGACCTTGACGAGGCCGCGGCCCTGGCGGCGAAGCAGCGTGCCGAAGAGGCGCTTGCCGGCAAGATCGACAGGATCGAGCAGGCCGAGGCGCTGGCCGAGCTCGCCCGCGCCGCAGCCCAGCTCAAGCTCCTCGAGAAGCTGCGCAAGATCAAGGGCTGAGGAAGGCTCCGATAGGCCGGGCACCGCACTGGCGGACCGCCATGGCCGTCGGGTCCGTCTGTGCCCTGCCGGACTGCAGGTAGAGCAGGCGCCGCGCCAACTGGCCGAGGGCAGGACGAGGCCCGGACAGCGTCCTGCTCCACTCACGGCCCTGCGCTGCGAGGTCCTGTACCGGCACGCGGTGGCCGGCGGTGAGGCCGCCGGTCAGCCCCCGCAGCGCGACTTCTTCACTGCCCCCCACCGCTGCCGCGATCTCGCGCAGTTCGCCCAGGGTCAGCTCGTGCGGTGCGGCATCACCCAGGCTGGCAAACCACTCATCGGCCAGCGAGTCGAGGGTCGTATAGGTGATGTTGCGCGGGTCGCCCCGCAGCGTCGCCTCCCAGTGGGCCTCCTCGAAACTCACCTGACCGTCCTTGTCCGTGTCCACGTCGCGGCGGCGTTCCGGCCGCAGGGCGCCGAAGAAGACCTGGATGTAGTCCTCGCTGGCCGCCACCTGTGCCGCGCTGGCCTGGCAGCCGGTGGCCACCACATCGGGCCTGGCACCAAAGAAGCCACAGGACACCGCCTTCGCCATGACACCGCCAAAGCAGTTGCCGCTGACCAGCACATTGTCGGCCCCGCTGCGCCGGTGGAGGGCCGCCAGATCGGTGGGGGACAGGCCCGCCGGTTCACCCCACATGCCGGCGCCCTCGGTACTGCCATGGCCGATCAGCACCAGCAGGTTCCGTGAGGGTTGACCCAGGACGCGCACCGCCTCGAACACGCTGGCCAGGCTGGACAGCCGGAACGGGACCGCCCCCGGGATATCCCGCTGCACGAACTGAAGCCGACCGCCGATGTCCTCCACCGCGTTGCCGCCCGGCAGGTCGCCGCCATGGAAGATGCGGAACTGCGTCGGCCCGACACCGATGTCCTGCTGCAGGCGCTGGCGGACACCGAGAATGCGCTCCGCGTTGAAGACTTCGTTGTCGACCGGCCCGGAAGCAGTGGCCGCCAACAACACGTTGCGCGACGCCACACCGGGAGCCGGCACGGGAGGAGTCCGCAACACACCGTCGGCCATGGCCTGGCTGTCGACGGCCAAGCCGGAGCGGCCCAGCGTCGCCTGACGCAACAGGAAGTCAAGGCTCCATTCTTTCAGGTATACCTCGCGGTAGAACGCGGCATACGCGTTGCGCGTCGCCTGCGGATCGGTGCCTTCGGGAGGATCCGTCAGTTGCCTTGGGTAGCGCAGCTCCCGCAGGTTGAGCGAGCGGTTGATGCCCCCGGCTGCCACGATACGCCCGTCACGCTTGAGCACGGCCTGCGGTTCGCCGTCGCTGCTCTCGCGCGCCCAGCGCGCCGCATCATGCGATGGCAGCGCCGCGAGTTCGGCGCTCTCCCCGGAAGCCAGCTTTGCATCGGCGCCGCTGCGCCGCTCCAGACGCGCCACGAGGACCGTGCCACGGCCGTCATCCAGCGTGACATCCCGGACCGAACCACGGCGCCGCAAGGCCTCCTCGAGCAAGGGGCACAGTCCGCAGTCCGAAGGCTTGAGCAGCACGACCACGGCGTCTTCGCCCTGCGCTGCCGCCGGCACCGCCAGGGCAGCCCACGACACGAGCAGAGACGCCACCACGCCACCCCGAAAGCTGATGCATCGCTGCGCCACGTCCACCATGCGCCTCCCTGTCCGACCTGCCCACCGCATCCGACCGTGAACCGCCTCACGCTTCAGCGAGAATGCGGGAAAAGCACGTATTCGCGCCAGCCCCGGACGGCCTAGGCTTTGCCCTCCAGCAGCAGGGAGCCAGGACATGAGCGGATTCTTCGAGTGGAACCAGGCGAAGTTTGGTCTGGGCGTCGACGACATGGATCGCGAACACCAGGAACTGATCGTGCTGATGAACCGGCTGCACGAGCTCTACGCCGCCAAGGCGTCGTCAACCGAGCAGGGCAAGGCACTTACGGCCCTGCTCAACTGCACCGTAAGACACTTCCAGGACGAGGAAGCCTACATGCAGAAGATCAACTTTCCGGGCTTCCGCGTCCACCAGGGTGTGCACAAGCAACTGCTGGACCGCATGAACGGCTTTGCGCAAGCGTTCCGCACGCAAGGCAAGCTGGGCGACGATCTCTTCGTATTCCTGCGCATGTGGCTGTCGGCACACATCTGCGGCATCGACATGAAGTATGCCGTGCACGCCGCCGACCAGAAGCGGGTCGTGCACGGCTGAGTCAGCTGGGGGGCCACGCCCCCCAACCGCCTCACTCCCCGCGGGAGTTCAGCGGCGCACCGTTGACCGTCGAGGTCATGAAGCTGCCACCGGGGCTGCCATCCTTCAACGGATGGATCTTCATGACGACCTTGTCGCCGGGCTGGAAGCTGTTCTTCGACCAGCCGTTGCGCCGCAGCCCATTGGGGCTGCCGCCCTCGATGCTCCACTCGACCAACTTGCCATCGGACCCGGCCACATTGACCTGGATCCAGATGTGCGGGTTGGTCCACTGGAATTCCTTGACCACACCCTCAATGGTCATCTCCTTCTCGTTGTCGAACATCGCGAAGGAATGATGGGCTGATGCCATCCCCGCCGAAACCGCCAGCACGGCAGCGCCGACGGCCAATACACGAACTTTCATGACTCCCCCTGGCAAACGCTACCGGGCCAACGCCGGACTCCCCGAGCATACCAATACGCGGCGCGCCGCATGCCCGTCCTGATGTTGTGCAGTCAACTCCAACACAGGCCGCAACGCTTCTACACTCCGCCTACCCCCCGCGGACTTCCGGATCTCCCATGCACCTGCGCCTGCTCCTGACCTTCCTTGCGCTGCTTTCCCCCAGCCTGCCAACTGCCGTGGCAGCGACGGCCGGGGAAACGGAGGCCGTGATCCGCGCGTTGGAGCAAGAGCAGGCGGAAGCGGCCGCGGCCCGCGACCGGAACCGCCTGGAGGCCCTGTTTGCCCCTGAATTCCGGGTGATCAACCCCGCTGGCGGCGTGGGCACGCGCGACGAACTGCTGGCCCTGCTCACCGGCAGCGGCCCCGCTCCATATGCCTCGGCCCGCTATGTCACCGACACGGTGACCGTCTATGGCGACACGGTCCTGAGTGTGGGCATGGATCTGGTCACACCGAACCAGGGTCCTGGCGCCGGACAGACGGTACGCCGGCGTGTGACCCAGGTCTGGCGCCGCGACGGGGCGGCATGGCGGCTGGTGCTGCGCCATGCCAACGTCATCACGGCGCCCTGACGCGCCACGGGGCTCGCGTCAGAAGGTACCGTTCGGATTGCGCGAATCCCCCGGGATGGCCTGGATGACATCCCAGTGCTCGACGACTTTGCCGTCGCGCACGCGGAAGATGTCGACCACCTGTTCCCCGTGCGGGCTCATGCCGTTGATGCCGAGCAGGTGCAGCACAACGAAGTCCCCTTCCGCGATGACCTTCTTCACCTCGTACCGGTGATCCGGGAAGTCCGCCTTGAACTTCCGCGCAAAGGCTGCGACCCCCTCGAAACCGTCCTCTGCGTAGGCGCTGTGCTGCACATACTGATCACCCATGTAGCGCTTCGCGGCCTCCGGGTCCTTGCGGCCGATCATGGCCTCATAGAACGCCAGCACCAGCTTCTTGTTGCGCGCCAGCCGCGCGCGCTCCACGGCCAGCGGGGATGCGCGCCCTGCACCGGCGCCGGCCGGCGTTCGCACCAACGTCTTGCGCGCCGGCTGTTTGCTCTTGGCCCCGGCCCTGGTCTGTACCTTGGATTTTGCGGCCATGCGCTTGCCCTTGGTCTTCTTGGCCTTGCCTGCGACCTTCTTGCTCTTGGCCATCCTTGATCTCCCCCGGAACCCGTTGAACACCCGCCGAGCATACGCAACGTTGCCAACGCGACGCACGTCGGACTTGGCAGCACACTCTGCGTCAGCTAGTTTCCGCTCCACAACAAAAACGAGACGAGGGGTTTCGATGCGTCTGTTCGGGGCAACGCGCCACGCGAAAGCGGGCCTGCTCATCCTTGTGGGGCTGGCATCGGCGGCTGCCATCGCCCAGGAAGGCTACCCGCTGGACGGCACATGGCGCGGTGAACGCCGTATACCCGGGCAGCCGGCTGCCACGGTCGTCGTCGTGATGAACTGGGACGGGAAGGAGATCCAGGGTCTCGTCAATCCGGGCCCTCGCGCCTACACGCTGGCGGGCTCAAGTCTGGAGCCGCGTGGCTGGAAGGTGATGCTGCACGGACGCAACAAGGCCGGCGACAGCCTGCGCATTGCCGGCGCGCTGAGCAAGATCGGCGAATACCACCGCGAACTGCACGGCACCCTGGTGGAAGGCGGGCGCGAATACCCGCTGAAGCTCGTGAGGGAATGACGCCATGTTGCGACCTGCCTCACTCGCCGCTCTCATCCTGACCGGCGCAGCCCTGTGCGCCAACGCCGCCTCCCCACCTTCAGGCACACCCCGTTTTCCCGACGGCACGGTGCGCCTGGACCGCGAACCCGGGCAGAAAGGCTATTGGGATCACCCCAGCAGCAGCAGCCTGATCGAGGCCGGCGTCAGCGTCCGGGTTGGACCTGATGGCCGGCTTGCCCGACTTGCCGACGCCGCCAAGGTTGCCCCCTTCCAGCCTTGGGCACTGGCCCTCTACGAACACCGCCAGCGCACCCGCCTTCAGGACGATCCCATGAAAGTCTGCATCGGCCCGGGAAATCCGCGCCAGATGCATACACCCGGGGGCTTGCGGATCATCCAGGACAGCAACTACCAGCGTGTCTACCTGCTGTTCGGTGGCGGCAACCGTGGCTGGCGCGTGATCTACCTCGACGGCCGCACGCCACCGGCGCCCGAGGAAGTCACGGGCACGTTCTATGGCAATGCCGTGGGCCGTTGGGAAGGCGACACCCTGGTTGCAGAGTCGACGGGCTTCAACACCCGCTACTGGTTTTCCAACGGCGGCCTGCCGCACACCGAAGCCCTGAAGCTCACCGAACGCTTCCGCCGCGAGGGCAAGGACACCCTGCACTACGAGGTCACGGTCGACGACCCCCGGACCTACACCCGCCCCTGGACCAGCCGCTGGACCCTGCGCTGGGTCGATGGCGACATCCCCGAGCAATTCTGCGAGAGCGGCCGCCCGTGAGCGGCGCGAGGAGCCTGCCGATGACACACCAGACCCGCACTGCCGCTTGCCTCCTGCTCATGGCGGGCACCCTGCTTGCCGCGGCGCCTGTCCTCCACGCGCACCACTCCTTCGCCGCGCAGTACGACTCCAAGCAGCCGGTGAAGATGAGCGGGGTGGTCACCAAGGTCGAGTGGACGAATCCGCACGTCTACATCTACATCGACGTCCCGGGTGCCACCGCCGACACCACGGTGAACTGGGGCTTCGAGATGGGTCCGCCGCACATGCTGCAGAAGGCAGGCTGGAAGAAAAACACGCTGGCCATCGGCGAGCAGGTCGAGGTCGACGGCTGGAGGGCGCGCGACGGCAGCAACACCGCCAACGCACGGCGCGTCATGCGCAGCGCCACGGGTGAGGTGCTCGGCGCAGCGTCGTCGGCCGGGCAGACGCTGACCGGTACCGTCGGCTCCTCCCAAGGCTCGGCCACGGCACCCTGAAGCCATGCGCCACGTCCTCGCCACTCTCGCGCTGGCCGGCATGGCCTGCAGCACGATCGCCCAGCAGGCGGCTTCACCCCTGCAGTCGCGACCGGCGCCCCGTTGGCCCGACGGGCGCATCAGCTTCACCGGCACCGCCGCCGAACCTGGCAACTGGGAGGGCCCGGCCAGCGGCACGCTGTTCTACAACATCGTCGACGGCAAGGTGGTCCGGCCGCCGTCCAGCCTGCCCGGCAACCTGCTGGTCGACCAGGTGCCGTTCAAGCCCTGGGCACGCAAGGTCTATGACCACCGTCAGGCCACGCTGACCGCGGAAGACCCGCACACCCGCTGCAAGCCTTCCGGTGGTCCGCGGATGTTCCACACGCCCTACGGCACCGAAATCCTCGACCTGCGGGATACGCAGGAAGTGATCATCCTCAGCGTCGGCTCGCCGCACAGCTGGCGCCACATCCCCACCGATGGGCGTGCCCTGCCGGCCAAGCCGACACCAACGTGGTACGGGCATTCATCGGGCCGTTGGGAAGGCGACGTCCTCGTCATCGACACGGTCGGCTTCAACGAGCGCTTCTGGCTGACACGCGAAGGTGTGCCGCACACCCGCCAGGTGAAGCTCCACGAACGCATCTCGCGGCCCAACTACGGCCAACTGCGCTACGAAGCCGTCATCGACGATCCGGGCACCTACACCGCACCCTGGGGCGGCGGCTGGCATATGCGCTGGTCCGCGGGCAACGAGCCTTTCGACTACCTCTGCCAGGAAAACAACCGCGATCCGGCCCGCATGGTGGGTCCACAGGAAGCGGTTGCCGAGCAGGAAACCGACTGATCGGAAATCGTCGCGCCCGTACCGCAGGGCGCGACGCGAACACTGCGGTCACTACAAGAACACAGGGAGCTCAATGAACAAGTCCACGCTACCGCCAGTCCGCGTCGCTGCGGCCGTCGCCCTCGCGCTTGCACTGCCCGCGCAGTTGCTGGCCCAGGAGGCGGAACTCGAGGAAGTTGCGATCACGGGTTCCCGTATCGTGCAGGCCCCCGGCATGTTCACGCCGACGCCAGTCACCGCGGTGCAGGCCGATGAACTCAAGATGATGGCGCCGGCCAACCTCATCGACAGCCTGTCGACGCTGCCGGTGTTCTTTGGCAACACGTCGCAGCAGACCGCGCTCGGCGGCCAGAACTCCGGCGGCTCGAACGTGAACCTGCGCGGCGCCGGCATCAACCGCACCTTGGTCCTGCTCGATGGTCGCCGCCTGGTGTCGTCGAACCGCTTCGGCACGGTCGATGTGAACTCCCTGCCGGAGATGCTGCTGCAGAACGTCGAGACCGTGACGGGTGGCGCCTCGGCGAGCTACGGCACCGATGCCGTGGCCGGCGTCGTCAACTTCCGCCTCGACACCAAGTTCGAGGGTGTGAAGCTGCGCGCGCAGATGGGCCAGACGACACGCCAGGATGGCGACAACCACGAGGTGGGCATTGCGATCGGCCACAAGATCGGCGAACGCCTCAACTTCGTCGGTTCCTTCCAGTACTACAACCAGGAGGCGATCTCCGACCTGTCGTCGTTGCAGGACCGCCCCTGGTTCAACCAGGCCTCGCGCGTCACCAACACGGCGTCGAACCCGGCGGCCGGCACGGGTGGCCCCACCTTCCTGGTCAAGCCCTACGTCGCCCCGACCAATTACGCGCCCACCGGCCTCATCGTCGACAACAACGTGCCGGGTCTCAACCGCCTGCTGTTCAGCAGCACCGGCACCTCGGTCAGCCAGATGCCGTTCTACGGGGTCGGCCAGCGCGATGCAGGCTGCCTCTGCCAGGCCCTGCCTTCGCAGGACTATGGCGTCAGCAGCGATGATGAAGTGCAGGTCGGCTATCGCCGCACCAATGCCTTCGCGCGCCTGGGCTTTGCACTGAACGACAACGTCGACCTGTTCGCGCAGGGCATCTGGAGCGACAACGCCGCCAACCAGCGCCGCGAGAGCGTGGCGCTGCTGTCGATCTGGCAGGGTCGCCTGTACACGGACAACGCCTTCCTGACGCCGGACATCAGCGCGCGGATGCTGTCGACGATCCAGGCGCAGCGGCCGCAGCAGGTCAGCAACGGCGTGGGCTACGTCGGCTTCGGCGTGTTCCTGCCCAACAACGCGGACAACCCGATCGGTGACACCCGCCAGATCACAGCCAACAGCATGCGCAGCCTGACGGTCGGCTTTGACGCCCGGTTGAGCGGCGGCTGGTTCGATGGCTGGAACGCCAACGGTTACCTGCAGAAGGGCAACAACCGCCAGGACTTCAACACGATCAACGGCATCCGCGTGGATCGCATCTGGCTGGCGCTTGATGCCGTCCGTGACGCCAGCGGCAACGTCGTCTGCCGCGCCGCCCAGTCGCAGTTCGATCCGAACGGTTACCTCAAGGGCTGCGTGCCGCTCAACCTGCTGGGCGGCGTGAACACGGTGACACCGGAAGCTGCCGCGTGGATCCGGGATCCGCTCAAGGTCGCCTCGCAGTGGGTCGAGCAGACCGTCGGCGAAGTCACGATGAGCGGTGAATTGCCGGTCGGTCTGTCGGCAGGCAACATCGCCATGGCCTTCGGCGCCTCCTACCGCGAGGACAAGCTGAACCAGGCCACGGTCGATCCGTCGGATGAATACCCGGCGCTGCCCAATGGCACGCTGTTCAGCTCGCTCGGCCTGCACCCGGCCAGCCTGCGCGGCCTCGTGCCGCAGGGCGAAAGCGGTGGTGTCGCCGGCTACACGGGGTTCCCGGGCCTGCGCTTCGTCGGCTCGGGCTACAAGGGTGACGGCAACTCCAGCTCGGTGCAGTTCAGCAGCCTGCGCGCCATCAGCGGCAGCAGCGACGTGAAGGAGGCCTTCGCCGAGTTCTCGATCCCGCTGCTCAAGGACGCCGCGTTCGCGCAACGCGTCGACTCCAGCTTCGCCGCCCGCTGGGCGGACTACTCCGGCTCCGGCAACATCTGGGCCTGGAAGGCCGGCCTGAGCTGGGAGATGAACGACCAGCTGCGCCTTCGCGCCACGCAGTCGCGTGACGTGCGCGCTGCCACGCTGCAGGAGCGCTTCGACCAGACCCGCGGCGGCTTCACCGTCACGGACCGGGCGCAGAACCCTCCGCAGACGGTCTCGGGCGCGACGTTCTCCGGCGGCAACCCGCTGGTGGCGCCCGAGGAGGCGGACACCACGACGGCCGGCCTGGTGTACCAGCCCTCGTTCGTGGAGGGGCTGCAGGCGTCGGTCGACTGGTATGACATCAAGATCTCCGGCGCCATTGCCCAGCTGACCGCCCAGCAACTGGTCGACGGCTGCGCCGTCAACAAGGACCAGACGCTGTGCCAGTACGTGCTGCGTTCGGGCGATCCGAACACCGGCACCATCGAGCGCATCGACTCGCTGTTCATCAACCTCGCTGAGCAGAAGATCGAGGGCATCGACGCCGAGGTCAGCTATCGCAAGGGCCTCGAACTGCTCGGCGGTGGTCCCGAGAACATCACGCTGCGCCTGTTTGGCACCAAGCTGCTGCACAACTCCACGCAGAACCGCGGCGCCGCGCTGGACGAGCGTGTCGGCCAGGTCGGCGGCCTCGGCCTGCCGAAGTGGAAGGCCACCGGTGTGCTGTCGTACACCAACGGCGCCTACACCGGCACGCTGATCGGCCGCTACATCGGCAGCGGCATCCTGGACCGCACGCTGGTGCAGAGCGATGTGCCGCTGCGGAACGCCACGACCGGCGCGACGATCACCACGATCGACGACAACACGGTGGGCTCGGTGTTCTACACGGACCTGACACTGGGCTGGAAGCCGGAGCAGTTCGAAGGCCTGCGCGTGTACGGCACCATGACCAACCTGTTCGATCGTGCGCCGCCGCTGGCGGTGTCGGCGATCGGCCGTACGGGACCCTCGGAATTCAACGGTTCACTGCACGACACGGTCGGTCGCCGCTTCGTGCTCGGTGTGAACTACGAGTTCTGACGGGCCGGGCCTGGCAGCGTAAAGTCGGAGCCTCCAACCGAGGACTCACGATGTACAGCTGCCACGCCCTTTCACTACAGGCAACCCCCGGACGCCGCCGTTTCCTGAAGACGGCGGCGCTCGGTACGGGCGCCATGCTGTTCGGCCTGGCCCGATCCGATCGGGCCCAGGCCGCCGGCAAGACCGATGCGCTCCTGCTCACTTGCATGGACTACCGCCTCATGGACGACATCGAGCGCTACATGGCCGGCCGGGGCCTCCGCGATCGCTACGACCATGTGGTGCTTGCCGGTGCCTCCCTGGGCGCCGTCACCGACCGCTACCCTGCGTGGGGCCAGACCTTCTGGCAGCACCTCGACATCGCCATCGAGCTGCACCACATCCAGCAGGTCATCATCATCGACCACCGTGACTGCGGCGCCTACAAGGTGCTGCTGGGCGAGGCGCATGCCGCAGACATGGCCACCGAGCGCGGCACGCATGCCGCACAACTGCAGGAGTTGCGTCGGCAGCTGCAGCAGCGCAAGCCCGCGCTGCAGGTGGAAACCCTGTTGATGGCACTCGACGGCAGCGTCGACGCCGTGGGCTGAGTCGCCATGGACGCCCGGCGACGCCGACTCCTGCGCTGGCTGGCCGGCAGCCCCCTGCTCGCAGGGCTGCCCGCCCAGGGTCTGCTGGGCCAGACAGTGCCCGGCTCCCCGCTCCACGCGGCAACCGACGCGCTCGATGTGTTCGACTTCGCCCGCGCCGCCGAGGCCGTCGTGCCGCCCGCGCATTGGGCCTATCTCATGAGCGGTGTCGACGGCGACCAGACGCTGCGCGCCAACAGCGAGGCTTTTGCGCGCTGGCAACTCGAGCCACGTCGCATGGTGGATGTCTCGACGCTCGACCTCTCGGTGGAGCTGTTCGGCCGCCGCTACGCGTCACCGGTCGCTTTGTGTCCGGTCGGCAGCCTCGGGGCCTTCCACCCTGAAGCAGACGTTGCCGCGGCCCGCGGCGCACGCCAACGCGGCCACCTGCAGATGCTCTCCACGGTGTCATCGCGCAGCGTCGAACAGGTGGCCGAGGCGCGTGGCCAGGCGCCATGGTTCCAGCTCTACACCACCAACCGGCCGGAGGCGATGCGTCAGCTGATGCGGCGGGCCGAGGCGGCGGGCTGCGAGGTCGTGGCCGTCACCATCGACACGCCGAACGGCCGCAATACGGTCACTGCGACGCGGGGGCGCCAGGCGGACACGCGCGTCTGCGCGAACTGCCATACGGTGGGCCCGAACGGCAGTCCCCGACCCGACCTTGCCCGCAAGCCCAATTTCACCGATATCGATACCGCAGGCCTCGGCCAGACCTCGCCATCGCTCACCTGGGACTTCGTCAAGCGGCTCAAGGACAGCACGTCGATGAAGGTCGTGCTCAAGGGTATCGAATCCGCCGCGGATGCAGCCCTTGCCGTCCGCCACGGCGCCGACGGCCTGATCGTCAGCAACCACGGGGGTCGGGCCATGGAAACCGGCCGCGGCACCCTCGATGCCTTGCCGGGCGTTGTCCAGGCGGTGCGGGGTCGAATCCCGGTGCTGCTGGATGGTGGAGTGCGGCGTGGCACGGATGTCTACAAAGCCCTCGCCCTTGGCGCCACCGCGGTCGGCGTCGGCCGTCCGTATGTCTGGGGCCTGGCGGTGCATGGCGATGCCGGCGTCGCACGTGTGCTTGACCTGCTCGACAATGAGCTGCGTCTGGCGATGGTGGGTTGCGGCGCCCGCCAGCTGCGCGAAATCCGCCGCGATTCACTGATCGAACGTCACACCTGATCCACACACCTGAAACCAGGGGGTCCTCCATGCGCCTGCGCCATTGTCTTCCCGCCACAGCCCTCGCTCTCGTCCTTGCCGCCGTGGCGGCACCTGCAGGGGCCGCCGAGGCAACCCCGCCCGCCGCCATAGCCGCTGCCGTCGCCGATGCATCAAGGCCTGAAGCCGACCGTGCCCGTGACGCCGACCGCAAGCCGGCGGAGGTCATCGCGTTTGCAGGCCTCAAGGCGGGCGATACGGCGATCGACCTGCTGCCGGGCGGGGGCTATTTCACGCGGCTGTTCAGCAAGGTCGTGGGCGACAAGGGTCTCGTCTATGCGGTGGCCAATGGGCTGCCGCCCAACGCGCCGGCCGGTGCGCGCGACCCGCAGGCGGCAGTCAAGGCCATCGCCGCCGAAGCGGGCCATGCCAACGTGCGCGTCGTCACGCTCGACACGGCGGCCACGCCGCCGACCCCGGCCGAGATGGCCTGGACCTCCCTGAACTACCACGACCTGCAGAACCGTCCCAACGCCGACCTTGGCGCCTTCAACCGCATGGTGCTGGCGTCGCTGAAGCCCGGCGGTGTCTACATCGTGATCGACCATTCCGCGCAGGACGGCTCCGGCAAGCGCGACACCTCGACCCTGCACCGCATCGACAAGCAGTTCGTCAAGGCCGAGGTGATGGCTGCCGGCTTTGTGTTCGAGGCCGAGAGCAACGCGCTGGCCAATCCGCAGGATGACCGCACGCAGGTCGTGCGCGAAACCGGCGTGCGCGGCAAGACCGACCAGTTCGTGCTGAAGTTCCGCAAGCCGCGCTGAACGCGCGGCTGCATGCTGTTCAGTCGATGAACGAGATCGTGCGGATCTCCATGCTCTGCCGGGGCGGTGCTCCGGCAGGCGTGTCCGGATCGGTGATCGCGGTGTGCCCCGTCCATTGCGGGCGGGAGCTGTCCGAGTCATAGAGCTTGAACGCGAACATTTCATCCGGCTGCATGCGGGGCGCGTAGTACCAGCGGTGCGCCGGGTTGTAGCTGAGGTTGAAGCCGTACAGCGGCTTGCGGTTGGCATCCATCAGGCCGCCGCGGATCTCGCTGTCGTTCAGGTCGTCTGCGGCCACCGTCGATGCATCACACAGCGCCAGCGGTGAACTGAACACGGGCGTGATCGGCCGCCAGAAGTTCATCAGCACGACGCGCTTGGCCAGCCAGTGATCGGCCTCATCACCCAGGATCTGGCGCGCCTGGTCCTCGATCGTGCGTCGGCCATAGTCCACATGCGCGCCCACCGCCGGCAATGCGCCCGGCCGGCTGGCGGGGTCGTCGGTGCGCGCCACCGGCCCAAAGCTGATCACCTTGCTCGCGCCGTTGATCTGGCGCGCGAGCTCGCAGGCCTCCGGTGCGAACACGTCCGTGATCTGCGTCGGGTCCTGGAAATCCGTGACCGCGGTCCGGTGACGCAGCAGCGCGAAGCCGTTGCGGGCCACGGTGAGCGGTTCGTCCAGCGCACGGGCGTCAGTGATGGTCATCTCGTGGTCGTCGGGCGGCCAGTAAGAGCGCTCGCGCTCGGCCGCGTAGAAGATGGCCTTCTCGCCCTTCACGACATAGCGGATCACCGCGCGGATCTGCCTTGCCTCGCCCATGCCCAGTATCCCCACCCGCTTGTTGTATGCTGCCGCTTATAGCACTGCCCGCCGGGGCGGGGCCATCACGGACAACCACGACAACGACCGGGGGCAGGGATGTCGATCGAGGCCATCCGCGAGCAGATCGCGAGCCGGCCCTTGCGGCCGTTGCAGGTGCTGGTCATCGCCCTGGGTGTGCTGGTCAACATGGTCGACGGCCTCGATCTGCTGGCCGCCTCCATCGTCTCTCCCATCCTTGTCAGGGAATGGGGCCTGGCCCCGCAGTCGCTCGGCTGGCTGCTCGGTGCCGGCCTGGCCGGCACCGCCGTCGGGGCGCTGCTGCTGTCACCGATCGCCGATCTGCTCGGACGCCGTACCTCCATCCTCGTCAACCTGGCCTTCATGACCGTCGGCATGCTGGCCTCGGCGCTGGCGGACAGCGTGCTCGAACTTACGGTCCTGCGCTTCCTCACCGGCATGGGCGTGGGCGCCATGGCCAGCTGCGTCGGCACGCTCGTGTTCGAGTACTGCTCGCACAAGACCCGCAACCTCGGTCTCGGCCTGGTCACCATCGGCTACAACGTCGGTGTCGTCATCGGCGGTGTGGTGTCGATGTGGATCATCGACCTGTACGGCTGGCGCTCGATCTTCGTGTTCGGTGGCCTGTGCACGGCGGCGCTGATGCCGTTGGTGCATTTCCTGCTGCCGGAGTCCATCGACTTCATGGTGGCCCGGCCGCGCCACAACACGTTGCCGCAGCTCAACCGCATCCTGCAACGGCTGGAACTGCCGCAGCTCGCCGCCCTGCCCACGCCGCCTGCCGCACGGGCTTCCGCCTCACCGCTGGACCTGCTGCGTGAACCCCTCCGGCCGCGCCTGCTGCTGATGATGCTGGCCTACCTGCTCTACATGCTGTCGTCGTATTTCTTCATGAACTGGAACAACCAGCTCACCGTCGAGGCCGGTGCCACCGACGCCGCGGGACGGCTGGTGGTGACCCTGACCAATGTCGGCGGCATCGTGGGGGGGATCGTGATCGGCGCCCTCACGCTGCGCCTGCCGCTGCGCGCGGTGGCGACGGTCACCCTGGTGGCGATGGCGGCAACGATCGTGCTGTTCGGCGCCGCTGCGCACAGTTACCCGCTCGCGGTGCTGGCGTCGGTGCTCACCGGCTTCGGCATCTTTGGCGGTGCGGTTGCCCTGTATGCCACCGGGGCGGCCACCTACCCGGCCCATGTCCGTGCCACCGGCATGGGCCTGTCGATGACCGCCGGGCGCTTCGGAGCCTTCCTCGGGCCGATCCTCGCCGGCTATCTGCTGGCGGCCGGTGCGGGGCGGTGGTGGACCTGCCTCGTCCTCGCGGTCCCTGTCGCACTGTCCGCCCTGGCGTTGGTGCGGGTCCCGCTCGAGCCCCTACCCGACGGCCGCTGAGTCTCCGGACGGCTGCCAGCGCATGCCGGGACGGGCCCGTTGCAGCCAGGCCTGGAAGGCCGGCACTGCCGCATCGCCCTCGGGCGGGGCCCAGACCGCATAGCTCACCGCCGTCGCAGGGTTGTAGGGCCCCTGCTTGACCTCGAAGAAGCAGCTGCCGTCCTCGCGCACCACCAGCGTGTGCCAGGTCCCCTCGGGCGTTTCATAGGCATTGCCGGCCACCTGGCCGTCATGCCGCGCCAGCACCACGCCGGCGTCGTCGAACACCAGCAGGTCCACCGTACCGCGCAGCACCACGGCGAGCTCCGACTTGCTGAGGTGACAGTGGGGACGGAAATAGCTGCGGGCGTCAGCGCAGACGAAGAATCGCTGTACGGCATCGTCGTCCGAGGCATGGACGGTCAGGTGTGCACGGCCGCGTGGAGCGGCGCGGGCGCGCGCGGCGAGTGCGTCAAGATCGGTGGTGGTGATGAGCTTCATGGCATGGATTCTGCTGCAACCGTGGTGAAGCACGCCATGCCGGCGGCCGGTTGCCAGTCCCGGACGCGGCTGCGATACTTCGTAAACAGCGTCCTACAATCGATTGCAAAGCCGGAAAATCCCCGGGAAGGGCGGACGATGCCTGGTCATGCAGCAGTCGGCGGCAGCGAATGCCCCGATGTCCTGGTCCTGTTTGGTGCAACCGGCGACCTCGCGCGGCGCATGATCTGGCCGTCACTGTTCCATCTGGTGCGTGACGGCCTGCTGCCCAGCGGGCTGCGCGTGGTGGCCGTCGGCCGCAAGCCGATGGAGGTGCAGGCCTGGCGCGCACAACTGGCCACGGCCCTGCGCGAGTTCCTGCCGGATGACATCGTCGATGCCAAGGTCCTGCAAGACCTGCTCGACCGCGTCGATTACGCCACGGCAGCCGTCGACGAGGCCGGCGCCTTCGACGCCGGCACGCTGGCGACGCGCCTGCAGACCTGCGGCCGGGTGCTCTATTTCCTGTCGGTCTCGCCCGCGCACTATGGCGCGATCTGCCGCGGGCTTGGCGCCGCCGGCCTGGTGAACGCCGCCAGCCGCATCATCCTCGAGAAGCCCATCGGCCACGACCAGGAATCCGGACGGGTCATCAATGCCGCCGTGGCCGAGGTCTTCGGCGAGACGCAGGTCTTCCGCATCGACCACTACCTCGGCAAGGAGACCGTGCAGAACCTCGCGGCGCTGCGCTTCGGCAACTCCCTGTTCGAGCCCTTGTGGAACGCACAGCACATCGACAACGTGCAGATCACCGTCGCCGAAACGGTCGGCGTCGAGGGACGCTGGTCCTATTACGACGACGCCGGCGCGCTGCGCGACATGGTGCAGAACCACCTGCTGCAACTGGTCGCGCTGGTGGCCATGGAGCCCCCGCAGAGCCTCGATCCGGATGCCGTGCGCACCGAGAAAGTGAAGGTGCTGCGCAGCCTGCGGCCGATCACCGGCGCCGAAGTATCCACCCATACCGTGCGTGGCCAGTACACCGCGGGGGTCGCGCATGGCCAGGCCGCGCCGGGGTACAACGAAGAGGCCGGCGCCCGCCGCGGCAGCCACACCGAGACCTTCGTCGCCCTGCGTGCCGAAGTCCAGAACTGGCGCTGGGCCGGCGTGCCCTTCTACCTGCGCACGGGCAAGCGCCTGCAGGCCCGCCGCAGCGACATCGTCATCCAGTTCAAGCCGGTGCCGCACAACATCTTCGCCCTGGACCACCACGCGCCGCCGCCGAACCGGCTGGTGATCCGCCTGCAGCCGGAGGAGCGCATCACGCTCGAGGTGATGGGCAAGCGGCCCGGACTCGACGGCGTGCGGCTGCAGCCGCTGCACCTCGACCTCTCGCTCAGCGACGCTTTCGGCAAGCAGCGCTCGCGCATCGCTTATGAGCGTCTGCTGCTGGACGCCATCAAGGGCAACAACACGCTGTTCGTCCGTCGTGATGAGGTCGAGGCGGCGTGGCAGTTCATCGACGGCATCCAGAAGGGCTGGCGGGACACCGCCCAGCAGCCCAGGCCTTATCCGGCCGGCACCTGGGGGCCCTCCGCGGCGATCGCCCTGGCTGAGCGCCACGGCCACAGCTGGTACGAATGACCATGCTCGCCAGCTGGCAAACCCTGGGTCCCCAGGACGACGCTCCCGGCCGCGTGGCCGCATGGCTCGGTTCCTTGCTGACGGCGTCGCTGCGCGAGCGCGACCTGGCTACCATCGCCCTGGCGGGCGGACGCACGCCGTTGGCCGCCTATGCGCAGTTGGCGCGCCACCCGCTCGACTGGTCGCGGGTCATCATGCTGCCCACCGACGAGCGCTGCGTACCGGTTGATGATCCGGCGAGCAACGAGGGCGTCCTGCGTGGGCTGCTGGCGGGCACCCCGGCCGAGGCAGCGCGTTTGCTGGGCTTGAGGGGTCCGCCGGACAGCGACGCCCGCGAGGCCGCGGCCCTGGCGTCGCGCCGCCTCGCCGTGCTGCCGCGACCCCTCGACATCGTGCTGCTGGGCATGGGCGAGGACGGCCATGTGGCCTCGCTGTTTCCCGGTGGACAGGGCGTGGAGACCGCCATGGACCTTGAGTCCGACCAAGCGGTGCACGCGGTCGTGCCGGCTCCGGGGGCACCGCCCCCCGCCGTGCCGCGGCTCACGCTGGGCCTCGCGCGCCTGCGCGAGGCGCGGCGCCTGGTACTGCTGATCGGCGGCCGCCGCAAGCGCGAGCTGCTGCGCGAGGCACTGGCGGCTCCCGAGGCCTGCGCTGCCCGCTGGCCGGTCGCCGCGTTGCTGTGCACTGGCACGCCACCGCTGGACGTGCTGTGGCTGGAGGAGGGACCGTGAGTGCGACATCGCAGGGTCTTGCGCCCTTGCATCCCGTGGTGGCGGAAGTCACCCGCCAGATCGCCACCCGCAGCGCAGACCTGCGGGCGGACTACCGGGCGCGGATGGCTGCCGCGCGGCAGGACGGACCGGCGCGGGCACGTCTGGCCTGCGCCAACCTCGCGCACGTGGTCGCGGCCGCAGGCGCCGACAAGCTGGCGCTGGCAGGTGCCAGCCCGAACCTGGGCATCGTCACCGCGTACAACGACATGCTCTCGGCGCACCAGCCCTACGAGCGCTACCCGGAAATCCTGCGCGCCGCGGCGCGCCAGGTCGGCGCGACCGCGCAGGTGGCCGGCGGCGTGCCCGCCATGTGCGACGGCGTCACCCAGGGCCGCGCCGGCATGGAATTGTCGCTGTTCAGCCGCGATGTCATCGCGCTGTCCACGGTCGTCGCCCTGAGCCACGAGGCCTTCGATGCCGTCGCCCTGCTGGGCGTCTGCGACAAGATCGTGCCCGGGCTGTTCATGGGCGCCGCAGCCTTCGGCCACCTGCCGGCGGTCTTCATCCCGGCCGGTCCGATGCCCTCGGGCTTGCCGAACAAAGCCAAGGCCGAGGTGCGCCAGCGTCATGCGGAAGGGCTGGCCAGCCGCGAGGAGCTGCTGCAGGCCGAGACCGCGTCCTACCATGATGCAGGCACCTGCACGTTCTACGGCACGGCGAACTCCAACCAGCTGCTCCTGGAGATGATGGGCCTGCACCTGCCGGGAGCGGCCTTCGTGAATCCGGGTACGCCGTTGCGCCATGCGCTCACCGTGGCCGCCACACAGCGACTGCTGACGACGGTCGGCCCGCAGGCCTGTCCTTCTTTTGCGGAGACCATCGACGAGCGCTCGCTGGTCAATGCCGTGGTGGGCCTGATGGCCACCGGGGGCTCGACCAACCACGCCATGCACCTGGTCGCCATGGCGCGTGCGGTAGGGGTGGTGCTGACCTGGGCCGACATGGCAGCGCTCAGTGCCGTCACGCCGCTGCTGGCGCGGGTCTATCCCAATGGAACCGCCGACATCAACCATTTCCATGCCGCGGGCGGTGTGGGCTACCTGCTGCGTGAGCTGCTGGCAGCGGGCCTGCTGCACGGTGACGCCCGGACCTTCGACGGGCGCCCGCTGGCCGCAACCGTCGAGGAGCCGTGGCTCCGGGACGGGGCTACCCTCGACTGGCGCGCGCCACCGGCGCACTCGCTTGACCCGGCTGTGCTGCGCCCTGTCAGCGACCCCTTCGCTCCGGAGGGTGGCCTCAAATTGCTGCAGGGCAATCTGGGCCAGGCCGTGATCAAGGTCTCCGCTGTCGATCCGGCCCTCTGGCATGTCGCCGCCCCGGCACGCGTGTTCGAGAGCCAGGACGCCCTCGGCAGCGCGCTGCGGCAGGGCATCGCAGGAGACTTCGTCGCGGTCGTCAGGGGACAGGGCCCGCGCGCCAACGGCATGCCCGAACTGCACAAACTGATGCCGGCGCTGTCGTCCTTGCTCTCCCGCGGCCAGCGCGTCGCACTGGTGACCGATGGCCGGTTGTCGGGCGCCTCGGGCCGGGTGCCCGCTGCGCTGCATGTCACCCCCGAGGCGGCGAGTGGTGGACTGCTGTCCCGCGTGCGGGATGGCGACCTGGTCACCCTTGATGCGAGACGGGGCGTCTTGCAATTGCATGTGGAAGAGTCCACACTCGCGACCCGCGAGGCCGTGATGCCCGACCTCGATGCTCCGGTGCATGGCACCGGTCGCGAATTGTTCAAGCGCCTGCGTCTGGTGGTGGGACCTGCCGACGTGGGCGCGTCTTTTCTGTGGTGACCTCCATGACTGACGCGGCCTCTTCCCCCGACATCCTGGGCCGCGGCCGCGTGTTGCCCGTGGTCACGATCACTGCGCTGCAGCACGCCGTGCCCGTCGCGCAGGCCCTGCTCGACGGCGGCATCACCACTGCCGAAGTGGTCCTGCGCACACCGGTCGCGCTCGCGGCCATCGAGGCCATCCGTCGCGATGTTCCTGGCCTCAGGCTCGGCGCAGGCACGGTGTTGTCCGCGGCCGATCTCGCCAATGCCCGTGCTGCCGGCGCCGAGTTCGCCATCTCCCCGGGGCTGACGCCGGCGCTGCTGGCGGCCGCGCGCGACAGCGGCCTGCCGTTCCTGCCCGCGGTGGCGAGTGCTTCCGAACTGATGCTCGGCCTCGAGTACGGCTACACCGACTTCAAGCTGTTCCCGGCCTCGGTGCTGGGCACGGCCACGGCCCGTGCCCTGCAGGGTCCCTTCCCCCAGGCGCGCTTCTGCGCCACCGGAGGCATCACCCGCGAGAACGCCGGCAATTTCCTCGCGGTCGGCAACATCCGCATGGTTGGTCTGTCGTGGCTTACCCCGGCCGATGCCGTGGCCGCGGGCGATTGGGAGCGGATCCGCGCGTTGTCCCGCGAGGCCGCCGCACTCTGACGCGGCCCGCGCCCGCTGGGCTATGCTGCCGGGATGATGAAGCGGCGCCGCAAGAACTCCGCACCGGCCAGCAAGATGGCCGACATCGCCCGGCTGGCGGGCGTGTCGGCATCCACCGTGTCGCGCGCGCTGGCCGGCAGCACGCTGGTGGCCAAGCCCAAGCGCGACGAAATCCTGCGGCTGGCGCAGGAGCACGGTTACGTCATCAATGCCGTCGCCCGCAACCTGCGCCTCAAGCGCACGCAGACGATCTCGGTCGTCATCCCCATGGGCCATGACAGTGGCCAGCACCTCACGGACCCGTTCTTCATCGAGATGCTCGGCCACCTCGCCGATGAGATCACGCTGCGTGGCTACGGCATGCTGCTGCAGAAAATCCTGCCCAGCAGCGGCGACTGGCTGCCACAACTGATCGGCGCAGGCCGGTCCGACGGCATCATCGTGGTCGGGCAGAGCACCGAGCACGCCGCGCTCGAGGCCGCCTCCGCCCACTACAAGCCGCTCGTGGTCTGGGGCGGGCACCTGCCGCAGCAGTCGTACTGCACGGTGGGCAGCGACAACGTCGGTGGCGCACGGGCCGCCGTCGAGCACCTGATCCAGACGGGCCGGCGCCGCATCGTGTTCCTCGGCGACCCCACGGCGCCGGAACTGCGCCTGCGCTATGACGGTTACTGCCTCGCGCTCGCCAGTGGTCCGAAAGGCCTCGCGCCCCCGAAGACCCTGCCGACGCCGCTGAACGGCGATGCGGCCTTTGCCGCAGTCCGCCAGGCCCTCGCGCACAACCAGTCCTTCGATGCCGTGTTCGCCGCGACCGATGTGACCGCCATCAGCGCCATCCGCGCCATCTCGGCGGCCGGCAAGCGCGTTCCGCAGGACATCGCCGTCGTCGGCTTCGACGACATCTCGCTCGCTGCGCTCACCACGCCCTCCCTGACCACGGTACGCCAGGACCTCGAACGCGGCGCCCGCACGCTGGTGGAACTGCTGCTCAAGCGCATGGACGGCGAGGAGACCTCCACCGTGCTGTTGCCGACACGGCTGGTGCTGCGGGAGTCGAGCGCCGCTGTGAACTGAGTCCTTGCAAACGGGTACACTCCCGCGTTGCCATGAACAGAACCGCCACTGCCTCCCGGGCCCCTGCGATGGACCTGCGCTTCGGGCAGGTCAGCCTGCTGCAGCTGCGGTTGCGCAGCACTGAGCCGCAAGCCATCCACGACGAACTCGTCGCACGCATGGCTTCTGCACCGCAGGTGTTCCAGAACACGGGCGTGAGCCTCGACCTGTCAGCCTTGCCGGGCGCGGCCGATGCCACGGCGCTCGCCGGCGTGGTTGATGCCATCCGCCGCGCCGGCCTGTTCACGATCGGCATCGCCGAGGGCAGCAGCGATTCGGCACGGATCGCCGGAGCCTTGGGCTTGCCGGTGCTGGGCGGTTTCCGCCAGCTCAGCCGTCCGCCGGGCCAGCCGCTGCCGACGCCGACGCGCGACATCCCCTTCACGGCCGTGGCGCCTGCGCCGGAAGTGGTGGCACCGCCACCCGTCGAAGCGGCTGTGCCCGCGGCAACCCCGCCGGCGTCCGAGCCCGCCCTGGTCCACGAGGGCACCGTGCGCTCGGGCCAGCGCGTCTACGCCCGCCACCGCGACCTCGTGGTGCTGGGCACGGTGGGCGCGGGGGCCGAACTCATGGCTGATGGCTGCGTGCACGTCTATGGCAGCCTGCGGGGCCGCGTCCTCGCCGGCGTGCGTGGCGACGTCACGGCACGCGTGTTCTGCCAGGACTTCCATGCGGAGCTGGTCGCCATCAATGGCGTGTTCCGCGTCTTCGAGACCTTGCCCCCCGAGCTCGCCGGCCGTCCCGTGATGGCCTGGCTCGAGGGCGAGGAACTGCGTATCGAGCGGCTGGGTGCCTGACCCTGCGCCGCCCAACAAAGGGAATCCATCCGTGACAGAGATCATCGTCGTGACGTCGGGCAAGGGTGGCGTCGGCAAGACGACCAGTTCGGCAAGCCTGGCCTGCGGGCTGGCCCGTGCCGGCAAGAAGGTCGCGGTCATCGACTTCGACATCGGCCTGCGCAACCTCGACCTCATCATGGGCTGCGAGCGCCGCGTGGTGTTCGACTTCGTCAACGTCATCCAGGGCGATGCGACGCTGCGACAGGCGCTCATCAAGGACAAGCGGCTCGACACCCTCTACGTGCTCGCAGCCTCGCAGACGCGCGACAAGGATGCGCTGACGCAGGACGGCGTCAAGCGCGTGCTCGACGAACTCCGCGCCGACGGCTTCGACTACATCATCTGTGATTCGCCGGCCGGCATCGAGAAAGGTGCGCACCTGGCGATGTACTACGCCGACCGTGCCGTCGTGGTCGTGAACCCCGAGGTGTCCTCGGTGCGTGACTCCGACCGCATCCTCGGCCTGCTTGCCAGCAAGACGCACCGCGCCGAGACCGGCAGTGGCCGCGTCGCCGAGCACCTGCTGCTGACGCGCTACAACCCGCGGCGCGTCGCCGCCGGCGAGATGTTGGGCATCGACGACGTGAAGGAGATCCTCGGCATCCCGGTGATCGGGGTCATCCCCGAGTCCGGCGACGTGCTGACGGCCTCCAACGAAGGCATGCCGGTGATCCTGCGGGAGAACAGCGCGGCGGCGCTGGCCTATGGCGATACCGTCGAACGCCTGATGGGCCAGGACCTGCCGCTGCGCTTCCTCGACGACGTCAAGCCGGGCTTCTTCTCGCGGATCTTCGGAGGCTGACATGGCGCTGCTGGACTACTTCAAGCGCAATCCCCCGACGGCCGTCACGGCCCGCGAGCGGCTGCGCATCATCGTCGCCCAGGAAGGTCGTGGCAGCGGGGCACCGGATTACCTGCCCACGCTGCGTCGCGAGCTGCTGCAGGTCATCGCCAAGTACGTGACCGTCGATCCGGAGGCGGTGCAGATCAATCTCGAGAACGATGCCGGCCACCAGGTGCTGGAACTCACCGTAGCCCTGCCGGAAGGCCAGAAGCGGACCGGCTGACATGTGGTCCGGGCGCCGGCTGCTGCTGCCGCTGGTGGCGTTTGCCCTGATTGCCGCCCTGTGGGCCTGGCAGCAGCGCCGCGGTCCGGAGTGGCCGGCCTACGCCCTCAAGACCGGTCCCTTGGTGCAGACGGTCGTGGCCACCGGGCGCGTCACCAGTCTTTCACGCGTGCAGGTCGGCGCCGAGATCACGGCCACCGTGGTGGAGCGTCGCGTGCGCGAGGGCGACCGCGTCCAGCGTGGCGACATCCTTGCCGTGCTGCGCAATGACGAGGCCGTTGCCAGGCTCGACGAGGCCGCTGCCGCGCTCGACGTGCTGCGCCGCGTGCAACGTCCGCAGGCAGCCGCGACGCTATCAGAGGCCGAGGTACGCCTGCGCCAGGCGCTTCGCGAGCGTGATCGCCGCCGTGAACTGCTGGGCCGGGGCCTGTTGCCTGCCGAGGCGGCGGAGCAGGCGCAGCAGGCCGCTGAGGTCGCCGAAGCCGTCGTGCAGAAGGCCCGCATGGCCGCGCAGGGCACGGCCGCCGGCGGACCGGAAGAACGCTTGCTCCTGCAGCGGCAGGCCACGGCACGCGCCGTCCGCGAACGCACGCTGCTGCGGGCACCGGCGGCGGGCACGGTGCTGCTGCGGCGCGTGGAGCCGGGCGATCTGGCGCAGCCGGGTCGCGTGCTCTTCGAGCTGGCGCTGGACGGCCCGACCGAGATCCTGGTGCCGGTGGACGAGGAGAACCTCGCCGTGCTGGCTCCGGGGCAGTCCGTGCAGGTCGTGGCCGATGCCTGGCCAGACCGGCCTTTTGCAGCCACGGTGGACCGTCTGGCGCCCACCGTCGATGCCACGCGCGGCACGGTGGACCTGTGGCTGCGCGTAGCGTCGCCGCCTGATGGACTGCGTCAGGACATGACGGTCACCGCCAACATCCAGAGCGGTCTCCGCGCCGCGGCCTTGGCCGTGCCGAACGATGCGCTCGCCTTGGGTGCCGATGGCAGACCGCAGGTGCTGCGCGTCGAGGACGGACGCTTGCGTCGCGTGGCCGTGACCCTCGGGTTGCGCGGCCTCGTGCACACCGAAATCACGGCCGGGCTGGCCGCGGACGATGTCGTGCTGGCCGATGCCGCAGCGGCGCGGGCGCTGCCCGACGGCGCCGCCGTGCGTCCCGTGCTGCAGGCACTGCCCGCGGCCACGGATGCCACGGCAGACCGGCGCGAGCTGCCGGTCTCCCTCGACTGAGCCGGCCACACATGTGGGTCGAGACCACCATCGCCCTGCAGTTCCTGCGCGAGGGCCGGGCACAGACCACGCTGATCGTCGTCGGCATCTCGGTCGGCGTCGCGGTCATCGTCTTCATCACGGCGCTGATCACCGGTCTGCAGGCCAACATCATCGACCGGACGCTTGGCACGCAGGCGCAGGTTCGCGTGGAGCCGACCGAGGAGCGCAACCTCGTGTTGCCCGTGCCACGCGGCACGCTGCAACTGCTGCTCGAAGATCCGCGGCCACAGCGCCTGCGCTCGATCAACAACTGGCCCCGGGTCCTCGCCGCCATCGAGGGGCTGCCTGATGTGCGCGCCGCCTCGCCGGTCGTGTCCGGCCCCGCATTCGCGCGGCAGGGCGATGGCGTGGTGTCGGTGGCGCTGCTGGGCATTGATCCTGCGCGCTACCAGCGGATCATCCCGCTGGGCGACGACATCATCGCGGGCCGCCTTCAGGTGGGTGCCGGCCGCGCCGTCATCGGCCGTCTGCTGGCACGTGACCTCGGGCTCGGCATCGGCGACCGCCTGCGGGTGCAGACCGGCCAGGGCCGCAGCGCGGTGCTGGATGTCGCGGGGATCTTCGAGCTGGGTGTGCGCGAGCTCGACCAACGCTACGTCTACCTGGACCTGAAGCAGGCGCAGTCGCTGCTCGACCTGCCCGGCGGGGTCACCGTCATCGACGTCGCCGTGCACGATCTTTTCGCCGCCGACGCCACGGCGGCACGTATCCACGGGCTGCTGGGCCTGAAAGCGGAAAGCTGGATGCAGACCAATGGCCAGCTGATGAACGCGCTGCGCTCGCAGTCGCTGTCCACGCGCATGATCAGCCTGTTCGTCGCGCTGTCGGTGGCCTTCGGCATCGCCAGCGTGCTGTCGATCAGCGTGGTGCAGCGCACGCGCGAGATCGGCATCCTGCGCGCCATGGGCATGCGCCGCGAACAGTTGCTGCGGACCTTCCTCGTGCAGGGTGCCGTGCTGGGCTTCGGCGGCGCCGCCCTGGGTGCCGCAGTGGGCTGGGGCCTGGTGTGGGTGTTCAACACTTTCGGGCCGAAGCTGTTCTACATCCCGGTGTCGCCGTGGCTGGTGCCGGCTGCGATGGCGCTGGCCACGGTGACCGGTGTGGTGGCGGCTGCGCTGCCAGCACGCCGGGCGGCCGCGATGGATCCGGTGGATGCGATCCGCCATGGCTGATCCCGTTCCGGTGCTCGAGCTCTCAGCACTGCGCAAGGCCTACAACGTTGGTCTGTCCACCGAGGTCGAGGTCCTGCATGGCCTCGACCTGAGGCTGGGCACGCGCGACTTCGCCGCGCTGGTCGGGCCTTCCGGCTCCGGCAAGAGCACCTTGCTGAACCTGCTGGGCTTGCTCGACCGACCCACCTCGGGCGAGCTGCGGCTGCTGGGCCAGCCGACCAGCAGCCTCGATGATGCCGGCCGCACCGCGCTGCGTGGCCGCCGCATCGGCTTCGTGTTCCAGTTCCACCATCTCATTCCCGCCTTCAGTGCGCTCGACAATGTGCTGATGCCGCTGATGCTGGCGCAGGGCCGGCCGGACGCCGCTGCCCGCGAGCGTGCCCGCGCCCTGCTGGATGCGGTGGGGCTTGCAGCCTACGCGGACCGCCGGCCGCAGGCGCTCTCCGGCGGCCAGCAGCAGCGCGTGGCGATCGCACGCGCTCTGGTCACGCGGCCCGCGCTGTTGCTGGCCGACGAGCCCACCGGCAACCTCGACACGCAGACCGCGGATGCGGTCTTCGAGCTGCTGCGCCGCTTCCACCGCGACCACGGCTGCGCCGTGCTGGTGGTGACGCACGACCCGCGCCTCTCGGCGCGCTGCGACCGCACGATCACGCTCGTGGATGGGCGCATCACCGCCGACGAGGGCAGGACATGAACACGGCCACACTTGTCGAGTGCACGCAGGCACGCCACGGTGCTGCGATCCTCGACGTCCTCAACGATGCCATCCTCCACACGACGGCCCTGTACGAGTACGAGCCGCGCACTCCGCAGAGCATGGACGGCTGGTTCGCAACGCGCCACGAGCGCGGCTTCCCGGTGCTCGGGCTGGAGGATCGCGACGGCGTGCTGCTGGGCTTCGCCACCTATGGCGTGTTCCGCGCCTACGCCGCCTTCGGCCGTTGCGTGGAGCACTCGGTCTACATCCATCCGGCACACCGCGGGCAGGGTCATGGCGAGCGGCTGTTGCGCGAGCTGCTGGACAGGGCGACGGCCCAGCAGCTGCATCTGATGGTCGGCTGCCTGGATGCCGGCAACGCCGCCAGCATCGCACTGCACCGCAAGCTGGGCTTCGAGCACGCCGGCACCTTGCGCGAGGCGGGGTGGAAGTTCGGCCGTTGGCTCGACCTGGCGTTCTACCAGCGCCTGCTGGCGTAGAGTGGCGGACATGCGTCGCCCGTCCCGCTGTTTGACCTTGCTGCCGGTGCTGGCCGTGCTGTGCCTGGCAGCCTGCACCACGCCGTCGACCGCGCCGGTGGCCGCGCCGCCGCCGGTGGCCGTCGTGCCGCCCGCGCCAGCACCGAAGCCTGTTCCGCCGCCGCCAGCACCGCCGCCAGACGTCGTGCTGCCGGCCACCTTGCGCTGGAATCCCGCCGGTTTCGCGGAGCTGCCGGGCTGGGCCGGGGACGACATGGCCGCGGCGTGGCCGGCTTTCCTGGCAAGCTGCCAGGTGCTGCGCACCCGTGACCCGTGGCGCACGCCCTGCGAGGCAGCCAATGCGCTGCCGGCCGCGCCGGACAACACCGCTGTGCGCCTCTTCTTCGAGCAACACTTCACGCCTTGGCACGTGGCCTACGACGACGCGCAAGGCCAACCGGCGCGCGAGGGCCTGATCACCGGCTACTACGAGCCCGTGCTGCGCGGCGCGCGGCAGCGCGGTGGCGTGTTCCAGACGCCGCTGCATGCCGTGCCGGATGACCTGCTCACCGTCGAACTCGGCGAACTGTTCCCGGCGCTGCGCGGTGAACGTGTGCGCGGCCGTGTGCAGGGCCGCAAGGTCGTGCCTTACCCGGAGCGTGCGGCGGTCGAGCGCCATGCCCCGCTGCGGGGACGCGAGATCGTCTGGGTCGACGATCCGGTCGATGCCTTTTTCCTGCAGGTCCAGGGCTCCGGACGCGTGACCCTGCCGGACGGGAGCGTGGTCCGCCTGGCCTATGCCGACCAGAACGGCCAGCCCTACCGTGCCATCGGGCGCTACCTCGTGCAGCGCGCCGGCGTGCCGGTGGCCGAGGCCGATGGACCCGGCATCCGGCGCTGGCTCGCCGCGAATCCCGCCCGGCTGCGCGAGGTGCTCGACACCAATCCCAGCGTGGTGTTCTTCCGCGAAGAGGCCCTGCCCGATCCCACACTGGGCCCCAAGGGCGCCTTGGGCGTGCCACTCACCGCCGGCCGCTCCATCGCCATCGACCCGCGCAACCTGCCGCTGGGCGCGCCCATGTTCCTGGTGACCACCGAGCCGGCCACTGGCGAACCCGGCTCCGGCGCGCCGCTGCGGCGCCTGGTGATGGCGCAGGACACCGGTGGTGCCATCCGCGGCGTGGTGCGTGCCGACCTGTTCTGGGGCCTCGGGCACGCCGCCGGCGAAGCGGCGGGCCGCATGCGCAACCCTGGCCAGCTCTGGCTGTTGTGGCCGCGCGGGGCCGTGCTGCCACCGCCCGGACCGGGCGTGCCCCCTGCCACCGCGACGGCTGCGACTGCGGCGGTTGCGCTGATCGAGGCTGCACCCTACCTCGAGGCCGTGGGCCGATCCCTCGGCCAGACCTTCCTCCTCGATCCGGCCTTGCCGCGCCAGTTGCGTCTCGGGAACGCCGATCCGGCCACGCTGTCGTACACGCAGTTGCTGGCGCTGCTGCGCCAGCAGCAGATCGCCGCCGTGCGCATCGAGGGCGTGGTCAACCTGGTGCCGGAAGCCCAGGTACGCAGCCTGCCGTTGCCGGTGCTCGCGGCGGAAGACGACCCGACGATCGCCGCCGACGAGTGGGTGACGCGCACGGTGCCGCTGCAGCATCTGGAGGCTGCGGCACTGGTGCCGGCACTGCGGCCCCTGCTGCCGGTGCACGGCCACCTCGCCGCCGTACCCGGCAGCAATGCCGTGGTCATCGTCGACCGCTATGCCAACACGCGCCGCGTGCTTGCCACGCTGCGCCAGCTTGACCAGTCCCGCCACACCACGACCCCGGGGGTTCCATGACGACGACGAACGATCCCTTCCTGACGCGCCGCGGCCTGCTGCAGGCTGGCGTGGCCGCCGGCATCGCCGCGACCTTCGGCAGCGGCACCGTCCTTGCGGCCGCAGCTCCGGCGCCGATCCTGCGGCGCATTCCCTCCAGCGGCGAGATGCTGCCCGTCATCGGCGTCGGCACCAACGCCTACGGCGTCAGCGATCCGGCGCAGCGTGCCGAGCTCAAGAACGTGCTGCAGCAGATGCCGGGCCAGGGCGGCAAGTTCATCGACACGGCCTTCGGTTACGGCACGTCGGAAGTCGTGATCGGCGAGCTGCTCAAGGAACTGGGCAACCGCGACCAGTTCTTCCTCGCCACCAAGACGCCGCTGCAAGGCCAGGACATCAGCGGCGGCAAGGCCGTGCTCGACCAGTCGTTCAAGCGCCTGCAGGTGGACACGCTCGACCTGCTGCAGATCCACAATCTCTGGGGCCTCGACGAACTCATGCCCCACTACGTGGAGTACAAGCAGGCCGGCAAGCTGCGCTACATCGGCGTGTCCACCTCCGTCGACAGCCAGTACGACGCCCTGCTCGCCGCCATGCACAAGTACAAGTTCGACTTCATCCAGGTCGACTACTCGATCGACAACCGGGGTTCGGCCGAGCGCGTGCTGCCGATGGCGCGCGCCATGGGCATCGCCGTGATCATCAACGTGCCCTTTGGTGGCCGCCGCGGCAGTGTCTTCGGCCGGCTGGCCGGCAAGCCGCTGCCGGACTTCGCCAAGGACATCGACGCCACCAGCTGGGCGCAGTACATGCTCAAGTACATCCTCGCGAACCCGGCCGTGAACATCGTGATTCCCGGCACCACCACCGTGGCGCACCTGCTCGACAACCAGGCCGGTGGCCGGGGCCGGGTGCCGGACGCGGCCATGGTCAAGCGCATGGAAGAGCACTGGGCAACGCTGTGAGCCGCCGGCGCGCGCGCGAGCAGCAGCGCGAGGGCAAGCAGGACACCGGCACGCCGGAGGCCTGAGGGCCTCGCGGCGTGGTTCCAGCGCGGTCAGTCGAGACCGTAGGCCAGCAGCACGTTGCCCGGCGTGCCGACCAGGCCACCATAGCCTGAGTGCACGTAGACCATGCCACCGGCAACGATGACACCCTCGGCGTCCATGCTGCCACCCTTCGCCGCGACGCCGTTGACGGTTGCGTAGTCGCCTGCCGTGTCCTGGGTCCACAGCACACGGCCGTCGCGCGTGTCGTAGGCGCGCAGCCCGCCATCGCGCGACGTCACCAGCGCAGCACCGGGGATCAAGGTGACCGCTGCGCCCTGGCCGGCATCACAGCCCTGGCGTTTCTCGCCGCACAGCAGCGACTGCGGCGGCGAACTCCACACCGGCTGGCCGTCGGCCACGCGCAGCGCGTGCACGCCGCCCTGCGTATCGGCGTGGAAATCGTTGGCGCCGGTATAGACGTTGACGCCGTCGCTGGCCGCGCCCCACTGCCCGCCCAAGCCGCTGCCCTTGGAGAAGCGGCGCTCCCACAGCACGGCGCCGCCCTTGTCCGGGTCCAGCGCCCACATCACCGCCGACTTCTGCGGGATGACGATGAGGTCACGCCCCCCCTGGCGCACCAGCAATGGCGTGGCCGAGAAGTCCATGTCCGGGCCCATCACGGCCGGGCAGGCCGGGTTGTCCGGGTTGGTCGGCTGGCAGCCCATGGTCCATTGGTCGGCGGCCAGCAACTGCTGGTGCCACCGCACCGCGCCGGTCTTCATGTCGAGCGCGATGACGGCATTGGTCATCTGCTGCACCGGGTCGGCATAGCCGTTGCCCGTGGAGACATAGATCACGCCGCGCTTCGCATCGACCGTGGGCGCGGACCAGATGCCGCCACCCGCCGGTCCCCACATCTGCACGCCCAGCGCGTTGAGCGCCCGCGGCTTCGGCTCGTCGATCGTCCACGCCTTCCACAGCCGCAGGCCCGTGCTGGCCTCCAGCGCCACCACGCTGCCGCGGAAGGTGCAGCAGGGGTAGTTGTTGAGGCCACCGCGCCCTTCCTCGCCTAGGCCCTGGACAGGCACGTAGAGCACCCCGGCATGCAGCGTCGGCGAACCGGTGATGCCCGCTGCGGTGTGCAGGTCCACCTTGGTGGTCCACAGCAGCGTGCCATCCTGCGCATCCACCGCATAGACGTTGGCACGGGTGTCGCCGAAGAACACGGCCTGCCCACGCTTGCCCTCCGCGGCCCAGGGACCGACCGACAGCGCGCTGCGCACGCCGGCCTTGGCCTTGAACGTCCAGTGGCTGCAGCCGCTGCGCGGGTCCAGCGCGTGCACCTCGCCGTTCTCGCTGGCGGTGAACAGCCGCCCGCCGGCAACCGCGGGCAGGGCGCGCACCGCCGACACATTGGCGTAGCCGAAGGCCCACTTGAGCTTGAGCTTCGGCAGGTCCGCCGCGCGCAGGCCGGCGGCCGCGGCCGTCTGCAGGCGCGTGCCGCTGGCGCCGTTGTTGAAGCCGTTCCAGCCCTCGCCGGCGCGCACGGCGCGCATCGGCGTGCTGCGCAGGCATCGGCCCGTGCCCGCCGCCACCTGCTCGGCGCCGATGGCCTTGCCGGCAGCGTGCTCGGCCACGGCGGTGCGCTGCGCCGGCGTCAGCAGCGCGCCCTGCGTCGCCATCTTGCCGTTGGTGAGCGCTGTGACGATGGATCCCGCCGACAATGACTTGAGGGTGGACTGCGTGGGCGCGCGCTCATTGGGCGAACCCGCGGGCTGCGGCTGTGCCGTGTGGCAGGCCGAGCAATGGATGTTGAACAGCAGCTCGCCTTCGCCGACCTGCGCGGCGGCGGCAACCATGGCCGCCAGGCCTGAGCCGACCAGCAGCAGCGCCGCCAGCCTTGTGTGCAAATGACCCATGGAACCCCCGTTGTTTGGCGTGGACCGAGTATAGGCGCTAGGCTGCGGCGACCGCTCAACGGGGGAGTAAAGACATGCACGCAGCAGGGATGACCAGGGTTCACCGACCACTCGCGCTGGTCGCGGTGGTGGCGCTCGCAACGGCAGGGACGCTGGGCACGCAGGGTGCGCAGGCGGCGGCCAGCGTCCAGACACCGGCACCGCCGGCGTTCAGCGCCGAGCGCCTGCAGCGCCTCGACGGCGCCGTGCAGGGCATGGTCGATGCGGGCCAACTGTCGGGCATGGTGTCGTTGGTGTCGCACCGCGGCAAGCTCGTGCACAGCCATGTGCTGGGCCGCCAGGACATCGCCAGCAACACGCCGATGGCCCGCGACACGATCTTCCGCGCCTATTCCATGACCAAGCCCGTGACCGGCGTGGCCATGATGATGCTCTACGAAGAAGGTCTCTGGAGCCCGTCGGATCCGGTCACCAGGTTCATTCCCGAGTTCGCGGACCTGCAGGTCTACACCGGCATGGCACCGGATGGCCGCATGCTCACGGAGGCGGCGCGCCGCGTGCCGACGATGGGCGAACTGATGTCGCACACGGCGGGCTTCGGCTATGGCCTGTTCCCGGGCCACCCGGTCGAGGCACTGTTCCAGAAGGCCAACATCATGGGTTCGGCCAGCCGCGACGAGGCCATCGCCAAGCTGGCGAAGATCCCGCTGCGCTACCAGCCGGGCAGCGAGTGGCAATACAGCATCGCCGTCGACATCCAGGGCTACATCCTCGAACGCATCACCGGGCAGCGCCTCGACGACTTCATGCAGCAGCGCATCTTCGGACCGCTGGGCATGAAGGACACCGCCTTCCGCGTGCCGGAAGACAAGCTGCCGCGGCTGGCCACCATCTACAGCGCGGGTGCGGACGGCAAGCTCGCGCCGGTGCCGCGCGATCCGAACGTGTCGCGCGCACCCGCGCTGGCCAGCGGGGGCGCGGGCCTCTACAGCACGGCGGACGATTACCTGCGTTTCGCGCGCATGCTGGCCGGCGGCGGTCAGCTCGATGGTGTGCGGCTTCTCGCCCCGCGCACCGTGCAGCTGATGGCCACCAACCACCTGTCGCCGCGCCTGCTGGAAGGCGGCTTCGGCATCGGCATGCAGCAGCTCAAGCCGGGCTTCGGCTTCGGTTACGACGTCGCCGTCTACGAGGATCCCTTCAAGGCGCAGACCGTCATCGGCAAGGGCAGCTTCCTGTGGGATGGTGCGGCGGGCACCTTCTTCTGGGTCGACCCGGAGAACGACCTGGTGTTCGTGGGCATGATCCAGCGCATGGGCGGCGGGCCGTCGTTCCCGCGCGTGCAGGAGCTGGCGCGGCCTCTGCTGTACCAGGCCTTGCTGCCCGGCGGCCGCTGAGCGCAGCGCCGTGCCCCGCGGCGTCCGCAAGGCTGATCTGCCGCAGAAGCCCTGCGCACGCTGCGGCCGGCCGTTCACCTGGCGCCGCAAGTGGGCGAAAGACTGGGAGCAGGTGAAGTACTGCTCCGACCGCTGCCGGGACGGCAAGTGAAACCCGGCGCGCTGCGGCTGGTGCTGGGCGACCAGCTGACCCGCGAGCTCGCCTCATTGCGTGATCTCGACCCGGCACGCGACGTGGTGCTGATGGTCGAGGTGGCCGCGGAGGCCAACTATGTGCCGCACCATCCGCAGAAGATCGCGTTCCTGTTTTCGGCCATGCGCCATTTCGCCCAGGTCCTGCGCGACGAGGGCATCACGGTCGATTACGTGATGCTTGAAGCGCCCGGCAACACCGGCTCCTTCGATGGCGAGCTGCGCCGCGCGGTGGCCCGGCATGCACCCTCACGCGTCGTGCTGACCGAGCCTGGCGAGTGGCGCGTTCTCGACATGATGCAGGCCTGGCGAGGCGATGCCGCGCTGCCGCCGGTCGAGCTGCGCGATGACGACCGCTTCCTGTGCCCGCGTGCGCAGTTCGCGCACTGGATGCAGGGGCGTCGCGCACCGCGCATGGAACACTTCTACCGCGACATGCGCCGCCGCACCGGCTGGCTGATGGACGGCAACGCGCCGGTGGGTGGCGACTGGAACTATGACGCCGACAACCGCCAGTCCCTGCCCGCCGACGAGGTGGTGCCACCGCGCCTGCGCTTCGCGCCGGATGCGGTCACGGCGGACGTGCTGGCACTGGTGGCACGGCGCTTCGGTCACCACTTCGGCACGCTCGACGGCTTCGGTTGGGGTGTGACGCGCGCTGACGCCTTGGCCGCGCTGGCACAGTTCATCGCCGACTGCCTGCCGCGCTTCGGCGACTACCAGGACGCGATGCGCCGCGGCGACCCCTGGCTGTTCCACGGCATCATCTCGCCTTACCTCAACGCCGGGCTGCTGGTGGCGCGCGAGGTCTGCGAGGCTGCGCTGGCGGCGTGGCGCGCTGGGCACGCGCCGCTGAACGCCGTCGAGGGCTTCATCCGCCAGATCCTCGGCTGGCGGGAATACGTGCGCGGCCTCTACTGGCAGCAGGGCCGCGACTACGGCGCCAGCAATGGCCTGCAGGCCACGCGGCCGCTCCCCGGTTTCTTCTGGACCGCCGAAACGAAGATGGCCTGCCTGCGCGAGTGCCTCACCGACACCCGTGACCGCGCCTATGCGCACCACATCCAGCGACTGATGGTCATCGGCAACTTCGCGCTGCTGGCCGGGCTGGCGCCACGCGAGGTGCAGGCCTGGTACTTGGCCGTGTACGCCGACGCCTACGAGTGGGTCGAGTTGCCCAACGTCCATGGCATGGTGCTGCACGCGGATGGCGGTCTGCTCGGCAGCAAGCCCTACGCCGCCAGCGGCGCCTACATCGACCGCATGAGCGACTACTGCGGGCACTGCACCTATCGCGTGAAGGACAAGACCGGTCCGCGCGCCTGCCCCTTCAACGCGCTGTACTGGGATTTCCTCGATCGCAACGGGTCGCGCCTGGGCGCGAACCCCCGCATGGCCATGCCCTACCGGACGCTGGCGAAGATGACCGCCGAACGCCGCGCGCAGATCCGCGCGGATGCCGCGGCTTACCTCGACGGACTGGTCAGCCGCTGAACAGCCAGCGGTACAGCAGCCGCCCCGGCATCAAGGCAAAGCTGCCGGCGATGACGATGCCCCCGACGTAGAGGCCGATCATCGACGCGCGGTGGGCGTTCACATCGTGCCGGCGCGCCGCCCACCAGGCCGAAGGGACGCTGTACAGCGTGAGCAGGCTGAACAGGTGGATGAAACCGAAATGCCCCAGCCAGCGTGGACCCACGTAGGCCGGCATGAACAGCGTGACCGCGGCCGTGAACAGCATCAATGCCATGTACAGACGACCCAACCGGCGGTGCAGCGGGCTGCCCTTGCGCAGGATGAACAGCACGAGCCCGAGCAGCAGTGCAGGCAGCACCGTCGCCAGGTGGAGGAGGGCGAGCGCGAGGTAGTCCATGGCCGTGCCTATTGCCGCGCGTCCTGGCGGGCGAGTGCGTGGGGGAAGGACAGCAGCCGTTCGTCGGCCGTCAGCAGCGTGGCATTCCAGGCGATCGCCGACGCGGCAATACAGCGGTCCGCCGGATCGCCGAGCAGTTCCAGCTGGGTGGCCAGCACGGCGATGTCGCCGGACAGGGGGATTTCGGTGACGCCGGCGGCGAGGACCTCTCTCCGTATCTCCTCGGGCGCCACAAGGACGGACAGCCGCCCCTTCTGGCACAGCAGCGCGATCTCCCAGAACGTGACGGCGCTGACGCACAGTGTGCCCGCGCGCTCGGCTTGCTCCAGCAGGGCACGGCTGTGAGTGCCGACGCCGGCCTGTGACAGCGCCCGCCAGAGCACCACATGGGTGTCCAGCAGCAGCTTCACTTCATGGCCTCCCACTCCACGTCGAGAGGCGAGATGATGTCGCCGGTGATTTCCACCTTGCCCTTCAGGACGCCCAGCAAGCTGCTGCCCGCCGGCTGGTACGGCCGCAGCTCCGCGACCGGCTTGCCGTTCTTGGTGATCACCACGGGGCGGCCGGTTTCGGCCACGGTATCCATGATGCCGAGGCACTTGGCCTTGAATTCCGAGGCCTTGATGACGTTCATCAGCTGCAACGAGTCATGACCATGGTCATGACCATATCACGGACCTGAACATGGAACTGCCCTATTTCCTGGTGGATGCTTTCAGCGCGCGGCCCTTCGGCGGCAACCCGGCGGGTGTCTGCGTGCTTGACGCCGACCTGCCCGCCGAGGTGATGCAGGCCGTCGCTGCCGAGATCAACCTGTCCGAAACCGCCTTCCTGCGCCGCGGTGCGGGCGTGCGCAGTCTCCGCTGGTTCACCCCGGCGACCGAGGTCGACCTGTGTGGCCATGCGACCCTGGCCGCGGCCCACGTGCTGGTGCAGCACTTCGGGGCGGCGGAGCCCGTGCTGCGTTTCGCCACCGCCTCGGGCGAACTGGGCGTCAGCCGCGATGGCCAGCGCCTGGTGCTCGACTTCCCGGCCCGCCCGGCCGAACCCTGCGAGCCGCCACCCGCGCTGCTGTCTGGCCTGGGGCTCAATGCGGACACGCCGCCTGTCTGGGTCGGACGCAGCCGCGACTACCTGGTCGTCCTCGGCTCCGCGGACGCGGTGGTCCGCCTGCGGCCGGACATGCGTCTGCTCGCCACCCTCGACAGCTTTGGCGTGATCGTCACCGCGCCGGGGGAAGGTGATGCCGACTTCGTGTCGCGGTTTTTCGCGCCCGGGGCAGGTGTTCCTGAAGATCCGGTGACCGGTTCGGCGCACTGCACGCTGCTGCCCTGGTGGTCGCGACGTCTTGGCCGCACGCGGCTGCTGGCCCGCCAGGTCTCCGCGCGCGGCGGTTGGGTCCATGGTGAAGATTGCGGTGATCGCGTCCGGATCGGCGGCGATGCCGTCACGGTGATGCG
>JBJOHO010000087.1:0-20822 GCA_046047615.1 Pseudomonadota bacterium | reverse complement strand
GCGATCATGGCCCGCTGGGGCCGTCCGCTCGACCAGCTGGATGCCGACCATCCCGGCACGCGGATCATTGGCGGTTACCTGGGCCAGCTGGCCGCCAACCTGGCGCTCACCTGTTCCGTCGACCGCGTGATTTTCGGTGGCGGCGTGATGGACGCGCCCGGTCTTCTCGCCGAGGTGCGCACCGCGACGCGGGCCCGGCTCAATGGCTACCTGCAAGACCCCTGCTACGGGGAAGCGATCGACCAACTGGTGGTGCCACCGGGACTTGGCCACCATTCCGGCATCACCGGCGCCATGCTGCTGGCCGAGCAGGCCTATATCGAGGCGCAGGCCGCAAGCTGACGGAACAACGGGCACGTGCCCGGTACGACGACAACAACAATGAGGGGGGCGAGATGGAACTGACGGGCAAGCCGCGGCTGTCGCTGTGGCAGATCATCCAGATGAACCTCGGCTTCCTGGGGCTGCAGTTCAGCTTCGGGCTGCAGCAGAGCAACATGGCGCCGATCTACAGCTTCCTGGGCGCCGACGAGGCACAGCTGCCGCTGCTGCAGCTGGCTGGCCCGGTGACGGGCCTGCTGGTGCAGCCGATCATCGGCGCGCTCAGCGACCGCACCTACTCGCGCTGGGGACGCCGCACGCCCTACTTCATCAGCGGCGCGCTGATGTGCAGCGTGGGCCTGCTGTTCATGCCGCTGAGCTCCAGCATCCTGATGGCCGTCAGCCTGCTGTGGCTGCTGGACGCGGGCAACAACATCACGATGGAGCCCTATCGCGCCTACGTGAAGGACCGGCTGCACGAGTCGCAGCATGGTCAGGGCTTCCTGTGGCAAAGCGCCTTCACCGGCCTCGCGCAGACGCTGTCCTACCTCGCGCCCTCGCTGCTGGTCTGGTTCGGCCTGGGCCGGGATCTGGTGGATGAGAACGGCATCCCGATCGCCACCCGCGTTGCGTTCATTGTCGGCGCGGTGCTGTCGCTGGCGACCATCCTGTGGTCGATCCTGCGCGTGCCCGAGGCACCGCTGACGGAGGCCGAACGCGCGGCCCTCAGGAAAATGCCGCGCAATCCGCTGGCAACGCTGCACGAGATCTGGGACGCGATCGTGCACATGCCGCGCGCCATGCGCCAACTGGGCTTGATGTGCCTGTTCCAGTGGTACGCGATGGCGACCTACTGGACCTACATCATCTACTCGATCAGCCGGTCCGTGTACGGCACGGCGGACGCGGGCACCGCGGCCTACCGCGAGGCCGTCCTGACCAACGGCCAGGTGGGTGCTTTCTACAACGCCATCGCCTTCGTCGCCGCCCTGGCCATGGCGCCGGTGGCACGCCGGCTCGGCGCAGGGCGGCTCCATGCCTTCTGCCTCACCATGTCCGGTCTCGGCATGCTCTGGCTGCCGCATGTCAGCGACAAGGCCTGGCTGTTCCTGCCTGCCATCGGCGTGGGCCTGGGGTGGGCGAGCATGATGGGCAATCCCTACGTGATGCTGGCCGACAGCATCCCGCCGGAACGTACAGGCGTGTACATGGGAATCTTCAACATGTTCATCGTCATCCCCATGCTGCTGATTGCCGTGACCCTGCCGCTGTACTACGAACCCTGGCTGGACGGCGACGCGCGCAATGTCATCACGCTCTGCGGTGTGCTCATGCTGTGCGGTGCGGCGGCGACGCTGCGCGTGAGGACCTCGCCACCGGAAGCGTCCACGCCATGAACCCGGTCGCCGGCGCGCTGCTGACGCTGCGCGGAAGGCACAGCAGCCTCGTGCTCGAGGCCGTGGCCGAAGGCATGCCCCTGTGGCGGCATTGGGGCTCCGACATCGGCGCGGCACCTGCGTGCGGCCCCTCGCTGCTGGCGCTGCGGCCGCTGCCGTCCTTCACCCTGGACGCGCACTGGCCGCTGACGGTCTTCCCCACTTTCGGCCTCGGCTGGTTTGCACAGAGTGCGCTGCTCGCGCATCGCGACGGTCGCGATGCGGCGCAGGGCTTCACGGCTTGCCAACTGCACTGGGTTGAAGCCGGGCGCGCACTGCGCCTCAGCGCGCAGGACCGGGTCGCCGGTGTCGGCGTCGACATGGTGCTGCGCCTCGACGCCAACGACGTACTGTCGATCGATACCACGCTGCGCAACCTGGGCGAGTCGCCCTTGGCACTGCAGTGGCTGGCCGCTGCCACATTGCCGCTGCCAGCCACGGCCTGCCGCGTGCGCCATTACAGCGGCCGGCACAACCACGAGTTCACCGAGTGCGAGGACCTGCTGGGGCGTGGCCAGTGGCGGCGCGAGAACCGGCGCGGCCTGACTTCGCATGACGCCATGCCGCTGGGCGTGGTCGGCACCGCGGGCACCACGCAGCACGACGGCCCTTGCTGGGGAGCGCAGCTGGCCTGGTCCGGCAACAGCACGCAGACCCTCGAATGGCTGGATGACGGCCGCTACCAGTGGCAACTGGGTGAGTGGCTGGCCCCGGGCGAGCTCACGCTCGCGCCCGGTGGATCGTTGGCGGCGCCAACCGTGCTGGCCACCTGGAGCGATGCCGGTTTCGATGGTGTGGCCGCGAACTTCCACGCCGCGGCACGGCAGCGCCTGCGGTGGCCCGGCGGCCGGATGTCGCCGCGACCGGTGCACCTGAACACCTGGGAAGGTTTCTACTTCGACCACGATGAAACGGCGCTGCGGGAACTGGCCGACGTGGCCGCGCAGGTGGGCATCGAGCGTTTCGTGCTCGACGACGGCTGGTTCCACCGTCGCGACGATGACCGGCGCGCGCTGGGCGACTGGTGGCCCGACACGCGCAAGTATCCGCAGGGCCTGCTGCCGCTGGCCCAGCACGTGATCGACCGCGGCATGCAGTTCGGGCTGTGGGTGGAGCCGGAGATGGTGAATCCGGACAGCGAGCTGTTCCGCAGCCATCCGGACTGGGCGCTGCAGCTGGCTGGCCGTGCGCTGCTGACCGCGCGCAACCAGCTGGTGCTCGACCTGTCGCGTGCTGACGTGCAGGACTATCTGTTTCAGAGGCTCGACGGGCTGCTGCGCGAACTGCCCATCGCCTACCTGAAGTGGGACCACAACCGCGACCTCGCACCCGCGGGCAACGCGCAGGGCCGCATCAGCCACCACGCACAAGTGCACGGCGCATATGCCTTGTTCGCGCGACTGCGCGCAGCCCACCCGGGCGTGGAGATCGAGTCCTGTGCGGGTGGCGGTGGCCGCATCGACACGGGCATCCTACCCTGGGTGCACCGCTTCTGGACCAGCGATTGCATCGACGCGGTGTATCGCGTCGGCGCACAACGCGGCTTCCTGCAGTTCCTGCCACCGGAAGTCATGGGCGCGCATATCGGCGCCTCGCCTGCCCACAGCACGGGTCGCAGCCAGACCCTGGATTTCCGCGCGGCTGTGGCCCTCACTGGCCATCTGGGCGTGGAACTGGACGTGCGCAAGATGGATGCCGCGCAGCGGGCCCGGCTTGCCCAATGGCTGGCGCTGTACAAATCGGTGAGGCACCTGCAGGGCCGCGGCTGCTGGCGTGGCGAGGCGGGCGACAGCGTCAGCTGGACGGCCATGGGCGGTGAGGATGAAGCCTTGCTGTGCCTGTACCGGCTGCAACCCACGACTTGGCGCTATCCGCCCGTTGCGTCACTGCCATTCGTGGATGCCGACGCGCAATACCGGGTGCAGCGCATCGACCCCCCGCCGGTGGACGTGCACAGCCACGGCAACAGCCTGCAGCCGCGGCACGGTGCGCCCTGGGACAGGCCACTGCAGGTCGACGGCCGCTGGCTGCGCGAGCTTGGGCTGGTCACGCCGGCCTTGCAGGCCGAGTCTGCCGCGCTGTTCCTGCTGCGTCGGTGCTGAAGCGCGCCGCCGTCAGGCCGGCGCGGGCGGCAGCGCCGCAACGGCGCGGTTGAACTGCGCCACCACGTCGTCTTCGGCAGTGACGCAGAACCCGAGGTCGCGCAGCAGGCCATCACTCACGGCATAGATCCAGCCGTGCACCGCCACCTGCTGGCCGCGCCGCCAGGCGTCCTGCACGACGGTGGTGCGGCAGACGTTGAGCGCCTGTTCCAGCACGTTGAGTTCGCAGAGGCGATCCAGCGCCTGTTCGCCAGCGTTGGCCAACCGCGTGCGGTGGTGGTCGCGGATGTCCTGCACGTGGCGGATCCAGTTGTCCACCAGGCCAAAACTGCGATCCTGCAACGCCGCCGCGACGCCGCCACAGCCGTAATGGCCTGTGACGATCACGTCCTCCACTTTCAGCACATCGACCGCGTACTGCAGCACCGACAGGCAGTTGAGGTCGGTATGGATGACAAGGTTCGCGACATTGCGGTGGACGAACAGTTCGCCCGGGGCGAGGTCGACGATCTCGTTGGCAGGCACACGGCTGTCGGCACAGCCGATCCAGAGGTAGCGTGGCGACTGCTGGTTGCTGAGGCGGGAAAAGAAGTCCGGCCGTTCACGCACTTTCTGTGCGGCCCAGGCCCGGTTGCTGTCGAGCAATTGGTCGAGGCGCTTCATGCGCGGGATCGTATCAGCGGATCCTGCCCCGGGGCAGAATATGCACATGAAGCAGGGCGCAGCTCTCCGGGTGGTGGTCGTGGGCGCAGGCGCGGCTGGCATCGCGGCTGCGCAGACCTTGCGTTCGGGGGGCGCCGACGTGACGGTGCTCGAGGCACGGTCACGTGCCGGCGGACGCGCGCATACCGTTGAACTGCAACCCGGCGTGCCGGTCGACCTCGGCGCCGCATGGCTGCACTTCGCCGACGAGAACGTCTTCACCCGGCTGGCCCGCGAGCAGGGCTGCTCGGTCATCGAACGTGAGCCGGACTGGGGTGGCCGCAGCCGCGTGGGCGGGCGGACTCCCACGGCCGAGGAGGCCGCCGCAACGGGTGCGGCCTTCGAGGCGTTTTTCGGCGCCGTAGCTGAAGCTGCTGCACGGGGCGAGGACGTGCCAGTGGCCAGTGTGCTGCCGGACAACCCCTGGCGCTGCCGGTTTGATGCCGTCATGACCTGGGCCGTGGGCGTCGAGAGCAGCCAGGTCTCCACGGTGGACCTCGACCGCTACGCCGACTCACGCCATGACTGGGCGGTTCGCGAGGGCCTGGGACAGGTTGTCGCGGCCGCCGCGCAGGGCCTGGACCTGCGCCTGTCGACGCCCGTGCGCGGCCTCGACCTGCGCGCTCGCGGCGTGCGCGTGGTCACCGACCGGGGAAGCCTGGAGGCCGATGCCGTGGTGCTCACCGTACCGACGCCGCTGCTGCAGGAGCAGGCGTTGTCGATCTGGCCTGCGCCACCGCCGGCGTGGCAGCAGGCGGCGGCAGACCTGCCGCTCGGCGTGGCCAACAAGGTGTTCTTCGGCATCGCGGGGGGCGCCCTGGGTGAGGGCCCGACCGAGCACTGCGTCGCCCATGGCGACCGATCCCGCACCGTGCATTTCGCGCTGCGTCCGGCGACACAGTCGGTGGTGATGGCCTATTTTGGGGGCGACCTGTCGCGCGAACTGGAAGTGGCCGGTGAACTGGAGTCCTTCGCGCGCGACGCGTTGCGGGACTGCCTGGGTGCCGATCTGGCCGCGGCCATCACGGTTGTGCGGTGCACGGGCTGGGGCAACGAACCCTGGTCGCGCGGTTCCTATTCCGCCGCACGCCCGGGCCGTGCCGATGCGCGGCAGCGGTTGTCGCAGCCCGTCGGTGAGCGCCTCTGGTACGCGGGGGAAGCCTGCTCTGTCCAGCATTTCGGTACGCTGCACGGGGCGTGGCAGAGCGGGTGCACCGCGGCCCGTGAAATCCTCGCACTGCACGGAGCATCCACATGAAAGCCGTCGGCTTCACCTCGGCGCTGCCTGTTGACGACCCCCAATGCCTGGTCGATCTTGAGCTGCCGGTGCCCGTCGCGGGCGGCCGCGACCTGCGTGTCGCCGTGCATGCCGTATCCGTCAATCCGGTGGACTACCGTGTCCGGCGCGCCGGGCCCGGCAAGACGACGCCGCGCGTCCTGGGCTATGACGCTGCAGGCGTCGTCGTCGAGGCGGGGCCGGACTGCGAGCTGTTCAGGCCTGGCGATGCCGTCTGGTACGCGGGAGAGATGCTCCGCCCGGGCAGCAACAGCCAGTTCCAGTTGGTGGATGAGCGTCTCGTCGGCCGCAAGCCTCGCACCGTCGGCTGGGCGGACGCGGCCGCGCTGCCGCTGACCCTGATCACGGCCTGGGAGGCCCTGCACGAGCAGATGCGCGTGCCTCTGGGCGGTGTCGATGCACCGCGGAGCCTGCTGGTGCTGGGTGCGGGCGGCGGCGTCGGCAGCATCCTGCTGCAATTGGCACGGCGTCTCGGCCTGACCGTTGTCGCGACGGCGTCTCGGCCGGAAAGCCGTGAGCAGTGCCTGCGGCACGGTGCGCATCATGTCATCGACCACCGGGAGGACTTGCTCCCGCAATTGCAGGCCATCGGCATGCCGGCTGTGGATCTGGTGTTCAGTTGCGCGGAACTCGACGCCTACTTCGCCGCGGCCTGCGACATGCTCGCGCCCTTCGGCACGCTGTGCACCATCGTTGCCCCCCGGGCACCGGTCGACCTCGGGCTGATGAAGAACAAGGCCCTGCGCTATGCACACGAGTTCATGTTCACGCGCGGCATGTTCCGCACGCCGGACATGATCGAACAGCATCGACTGCTGGACGCCGCAGCGGCGCTGGTGGATGAGGGTGCACTGCGTTCGACACGGAGCGAAACACTCGGTCGCATCAACGCCGCGAACCTGCGCGAGGCCCACCGCCGCCTCGAGACCACGCACACCACCGGCAAGCTCGTGCTGGAAGGTTGGGACTGAGCCCGGCGCGACGGTCCTGCACGGACATGGCGCCGGCGGCGTGCCGCGGGAATGATGGCGGAGCCAGATCGGCACCCTGCACCCCCTCCACGATCCACAGGAGTCACATGAAGCTTCAGCGCATTGCCCTTGGCCTGTCCTTACTGGCCGGCACCACGGCCCTCGCCGCGCCCGTGACCTACAACATCGATCCGGCGCACACCTACCCGGCCTTCGAGGCCGACCACATGGGCGGGCTGTCGCTGTGGCGCGGGAAGTTCAACAGCAGCAGCGGCAAGGTCGTGCTCGACCGCGAGGGCCGCTCCGGCACGGTCGAGGTCAGCATCGACACCGCATCCATCGACTTCGGCCACGACGGGATGAACGACCACGCCAAGGGCGCGGACATGTTCGACGTCGCGAAGTTTCCCAAGGCCAGCTTCACGGGCACGCTGGGCGCCTTCCAGGGTGATGCCCCCACGGAAGTGAACGGCACCTTGACGCTCCACGGCATCAGCAAGCCGGTCACGCTGAAGATCAACAGCTTCCTGTGCAAGCAGAATCCGATGATCCGCAAGGAAGTCTGCGGTGCCGACGCGAGCGCGACGATCAACCGCGAAGACTTCGGCATCGGCTATGGCAAGGCCTTCGGCTTCAAGATGGATGTGACGCTGCGCATTTCCATCGAGGCCGTCCGCGCCGACTGAGGCCGGCTCAGCGCGCGGCGGCCAACCAGGCCTCCAGCGCGTCGAGGTCCGCCGCAGGCACGCCACCGGGCGACTTGCGGCGGTCCGCCAGCCAGCGGCCCGCGGCGTCGCGCAACGTCGCCGCGTATGCCGCGTCAAGCGACCGCAGGCGCTGGTGGGCGGCCTTCACTTCCTCGAGGCGGCCGAGCGCAAGCAGGGCCTCAGCCCGGTATTCCGTCGCCTCGGGGTAGTCCGGATCCAGCGCCAGCGCCTTGTCGTAGGCTGCCAGTGCGCCACCGAAATCTCCCAGCTTGCGCCGGGTGAAACCGAGCATGTTCCAGCCCTGCTTCTGCGACGGATCGGCTTCGGTGGCCTCCGCGAAACGGTCGCGCGCGGCCGAGTAGCCGGCGGCGATGCGTCCCGCGTAGTCGCGGGCCTTGGCCGGCGGCAGGCTGCCGGCCTCCATCTCGAGTCGCTGCGCCTTCTCGTAGTCCTCATAGCCGACGTTGTAGGCCAGACGGGCTTTCATCATGCCTTCCGGGCCAGCGGCAACCGGTGCGGTCTCGGGGACCGGCATGTCGGGCACGGCGGCCACCGGCAACGAGGCCGAGGCAAGGATGAGGGCGACGACGGCACGCAGGTGGCGGGTTGAGGACATGGCAGGGGCTCCAGTAGGCATGCGCGGATTCTAGCGCCAGAACCGCGCAACGCCCCCAATGAAAAGGGCCTGCGGCCCGCCGTGCATGCACGACAGGACGCAGGCCCGGTCCGTCGGTCAGCCGCTTACTGGTTGACCTTGATCGACAGGTACCACTCCGCCGGGCGGTTCCAGGTGCCATAGATCTGCCCACCGGCGATCTGCGCCTGACCGGTGGTCAGGAAGCGCTCGTCGGTGAGGTTGGTGCCACCCAGCGTCGCTTCCCAGGTTCCCGACGCCGCCTTGTAGGTCAGGCCGGCATTCAGGACATCCGTGGTCGGACGGTTGAGCAGGAAGGTGCCTTCCGTGTCGTTGCGCATCGAGCTGGTGCGGGTGTAGTCCGCCACCAGGACCACCGAAGCGCCGCCGTCCAGGCCGATCTCGTAGCGCGGGCTGACGTTGATCTTGCTGTTGGGCGTCTTCGGCAGCTTGGCGCCAACGAAGGTGCCTTCCTGGAACGGGTTCGGCGCGACGGCCGCCTGGGCCGAGATCGCCGTGTACTCGGCATCCGCCAGGCCGACACTGGCCGACACGGTGAAGGCCTCGGTGACCGCCGCGTTCAGCTCCAGCTCCGCGCCGCGGATGCGGGCATCACCGGCGTTCTTGATGGTCGGCGACACACCTTCCTGGAAGTTCAGCTGGATGCCCTCGTAGTCGGTCTGGAAGACCGCCGCCGAGATGTTCAGCCGGCGGTCGAGGACCAGCGACTTCAGGCCCAGCTCGTAGGTGGTGGCCTCTTCCTCGCCGAAGCCCGGCGCGACATTGCCGACCGGGTTGGAGAGGCGGGTCGTCCAGCCACCCGTCTTGTAACCCTGCGAGTACGAGGCGTAGACCATCGTGTCGTCGACGGGGTACAGCTGCACGCCCAGCTTGGGCGAGAAGTTGTTGAACTTCTTGTTCTGCGTGCCAGGCGTGTAGTAGCGCAGCGCGGAGCTCGGGTCCGGGAAGCCCAGGCCCGCGCGGGCGTTGGTGTAGGTGGCCACCGCCAGCGGGTCACCGGCGTTGAACAGCTTGTAGTTGAAGCCGTTCAGGTCGGACTGGAAGCCCTCGAAGTCCTTGTCTTCCTTGGTGTAGCGGCCACCGAAGGTCAGGCCGACCAGGTCGCTCACGCGCCAGTCGACCTGGGCGAAGGCAGCGTAGTTCGAGGTCTGCAGGTTGTTCGGACCGTCGACCTGCAGCAGGCCCTCGGCGAAGGTCACGAAGTCGTGCAGGTTGCCACCCTCGCGGAAGTAGTAGCCACCGATCACATACTTCACGGCGCCGTCGTTGGCGGTGCCGTTGAGCTGCAACTCTTCGCTGAACTGGATCTGGTTCATGTTGAAGCTGGTGGCCAGCATCATGATCGGCGAGCCGTCCAGGTCCATGCCGGACGACCAGAACAGGTCGCGGTAGGACGTGATCGAGCGCAGCATCATGTTGTCAGTCAGGTCGTGCTCGAGCGTGAGCGACAGGCCATGGTTGCGCAGCTTCGTGTAGTTGTTGCCGGTCGCGTAGGTCGTGTCCTTGTTCCCGGTCAGGAACTGGTCGTTGTAGACCATGCGGTTGTTGAAGCGGTCGGTGTCGACGTTCACGCCGTCACCGGTCACCGGATTCACCAGGCCGCCGATCAGCAGCGTGGGGTTCAGCGGCGTGCCACGCGGGCCGCACAGGTTCGTGGCATTGCGGGCGGCGATCTGCGCAGCGGTGGAGCCGATGCAGAAGTTGTACAGGCCCGCGAACAGGAAGCCGCCGGGGTTGGCACCGGGGTTCAGGGCCGTGCCCGGGATGTTGTTGGCCGCGAGATCGGCGAACGGACCCGGCACGATCGTGGTCTTGATGACGCTGTTGGCGAGCTGGCTCTGGTCGTTCTGCGTGAAGTCGACCGCGAACGTGGCGCGCGTGCTGCCGCCGGTGTCGTACTTGAACTTGGCGCGGGCGCTCCAGGCGTTGTCGCCACCCTCGCTGTCGCCACCTTCATCGTAGCCGGCCGCCTTGAAATCCTGCGGCGAGTTGAACTCGAAGGCCTGCGCGGTGCTCGAGGGATAGGGGAACGGGACGCGCTTCATGTAGCCTTCGCGGCGCTTCATGGACACCGTGAAGCTGCTCTTGAGCGCATCGCTGAACGGGATGTCGGCAGACACGCCGGCCTGCACGCGCTCGTAGCTGCCCGTGGTCAGGTTGGCAATGATCTTCTGCTCGTTGCCCGGATCACGGGTGACGATCGAGACCGCGCCACCGATGGTGTTGCGGCCGAACAGCGTGCCCTGAGGGCCCTTCAGCACCTCGATGCGCTCGACGTCCAGCAGGTCCTGGTTGGCACCGACCGTGCGCGCCAGATAGACGCCGTCGAGGTAGATGCCCACGCCCGGGTCGAGGTTGAACGCGAAGTCGTTCTGGCCGATGCCGCGGATGAAGGCCGACAGCACCGAGGTGCTGCCCGAGAACGGCGTACCGGCATCGAAGGACACGTTCGAAGACGAGTTGGCCAGCTGCGACACGTCGCCGACGGCGCGCTCCTGCAGGGCCTCGGCCGTGTAGGCGGAAATGGCGATGGGCACTTCACGCACATTCTCGGTGCGCTTCTGCGCGGTGACGACCACCTCTTCCAAGACCTGGGCCTGGGCGGCGCCGATGGCGCTCGCCAGGACGATGCTGCCGACGGCAGCGCGGATACGTGCGGACATGAAAGCCCCCTATGGTGTGGGACAGGCGTTGGGAACTGCAGCCGTCATGGGTCTGACGGCATTCCGGCGCGGATGTTGCCGCAGCACGACGGCTTTCTCAAGGCGAGCTGTTGTATTGGGGCCGTTTAGTGTCAAAAGTGCAACGGTTTGTAACAGGCTGTTGCAGCAGCGCCGTGCCAGGCCCGTTGCCGCTATTGTGTGTTGATGACACGCCTTGTCGGAATCACTGGCGCCTCGGGCTTCATCGGCCGGCATCTGCGGGCCGCACTGGAGGCGCGCGGAGACCGCGTCATCGCCCTCGGCCGGGATGTCACGCTGCCAGCGGACTGTTCTCCCGACGCCATCGTGAACCTGGCCGGAGCGCGCATCCTCGGCATGCCCTGGACGCGCCGCCGCCGGCAACTGCTGCGCGACAGCCGCATCGATCTGACCCGGCGGCTTGTCGCGGGGCTGGCAGGGCGGGCGCAACGGCCCACCGTGCTCGTCAACGCCAGCGCCATCGGCTACTACGGCGTGCGTGATGCGACACCGGTGGACGAATCCGCCGCGCCGCAGCCGATCTTCCAGTCGCAGCTCTGCGCGGACTGGGAGCAGGCTGCAGCCCAGGCGGGTGCGCTGGGCATGCGCGTCGTGTTGCTGCGTTTTGGCGTCGTACTGGGCAGCGATGGCGGCGCGCTGCCGCAACTGGCACTGCCCGTGCGCCTCGGCTTGGGGACGGTCCTGGGCGGCGGGAACCAGGGCTCACCGTGGATCCACATCGACGATGCGGTGCGTCTGATCCTTTTCGCGCTCGATGAGGCAAGGCTGGCGGGCCCGGTGAACGCTGTGTCGCCGGAGCAGGTCTCTCACCGGACCTTCCAGCAAACACTGGCGCGTGTGCTGCGCCGGCCCCTGTGGATGCGCGTGCCCGCTCCCGTCCTGCGTGCGGCGCTGGGCGAGATGGCGCAGCTGCTGGTGGATGGCAGCTACGTGCTGCCGCTGCGCGCCCGGGAGGCCGGCTTCATGTTCCAGCATGAGACGCTGGAACCTGCGCTGCGCGACTTGCTGCGGCATCACCCGCACTCCTGACGCGGGAGCGCGGATATCCCGTATTGCCCGCGTTGCGGCGGGTCGCGAGAGTGGGGGCTCACCGGCAGCACAGCGAGGGCCCGACCATGCAATATCCCCACGGCACGACGATCGCCGTCACTGACGGACGGCGCCTGCGCCTGTTCCGCAACAATGGTGATGATTTCCACCTGCGCCTGGTCGAACTGGCTGCGCCCGAGATCACGGGCCACAACCAGGGTGGCGGCCGCCGCCACCACACCGGCGGGGACAACCCGGACCATGGACAACTTGAGGAAGACAGCCACGCCGCCGCCGCGGCCGACTGGCTCAACAGCCAGGTGCTCGCCGGCGCCATCGAGAAGCTGTTCATCGTGGCACCGCCGCGTACGCTGGGTGAATTGCGGCGGCATTACCATGGCCAGCTGCGCGAGCGGCTGCTGGGCGAACTCGGCAAGGAACACACCCACGATTCCGTGGACTTCCTGCACGACGCCCTGCTCAAGGCCTGAGGCACTGCCCCTGCCACCCGCCGGCTCGCCGCCGGCGGCGGTTGCCGCTAGGATGCGGGGATGATGTCCCTCCGCGACCAATTGCTCAAAGCCGGCCTGGTGACCGAAAAGCAGGTGGAGCAGGCCGAGCGCCAGCAGAAACAGCAGCAGTTCCGGCAGCCCCGCGACCGTCGCCAGCCGCAGGGGCCCACGCCGGCCCAGCTCGCGGCACAGAAGGCCGCTGCCGAAAAAGCCGCGCGCGACGCGGAGCTCAACCGCAAGCAGCAGGCCAAGCTCGAACTCAAGGCCCGGCACGCCCAGGCCCGGCAGCTGGTGGAACAGCACCAGGTCGCCCGCGTCGAGTCCGACGACTACTACAACTTCGTCGACGGCGTGCGCATCCGCCGCGTCAGTGTCGCGCCGGAGCAGCGGGAGCGCCTGATCCGCGGCGAGCTGGCCATCATCCGTCTCGAGGGGCGCTATTCCTTCGTGCCGGCAGCCATCGCCGGGGAGATCCGCGAACGCGTGCCCAAGGCCGTGGTCCACCACAACACGCCCAAGGCCGAGGCCGCCGGCGACGACCCCTACAAGGACTACGTCGTTCCGGACGACCTGATGTGGTGACCCTCCTGCCGTCGCGTTTCCCGCCGGCCGACGCCGCGCAGGCGGCCGCCGTGGAAGCGGCCATGCGCCGCTGGCTCGAGCGCGCGGTGATCGGCCTGAACCTCTGCCCCTTTGCCAAGGCGGTCTACGTCAAGGACCAGGTGCGCATCGTCGTGACCGGCGCCGGCACGACGGCTGAACTGCTCGAAGAACTGGCGCAGGAGCTGACGCTGCTCGACCAGGCAGACCCGGCCCTCATCGACACCACCCTGCTCATACACCCACAGGTGCTGGGCGACTTCCTCGACTTCAACGATTTCCTGGATGACGCCGAGCGGCTGCTCGAGGGACTGGAGCTGGAAGGCGTACTGCAGGTCGCGAGCTTCCACCCGCAGTACCAGTTCGCCGGCACCGCGGCAGACGACATGGGCAACTTCAGCAACCGCGCGCCGTTCCCGACCCTGCACCTGCTGCGCGAAGACAGCCTCGACAAGGCCATCGAGGCGTTCCCGGACCCCGAAGCGATCTTCGGGGCCAACATCCGCCGCCTGGAGGCCCTCGGCCCGGCGGGCTGGGATCAGTTGTTCAAGGACTGAACGCAGTGCGGCGCCGGCGCAGCCGGCCGCCCAGGTCATCGACCACCGTGAACACGGCCGGCACGACCAGCAGGCTCAGGAAAGTCGAGGTGAACAGGCCGCCCAGCACGGCGGCGCCCATGGGCGTACGGAAGCCGGAATCGCCCCCCAGTCCGAGCGCGACCGGCAGCATGCCGGCGGCCATCGCCAGCGTGGTCATGATGATGGGGCGGGCCCGCTTGGCGCAGGCGTCGAGCAGCGCCTCGCGGCGCGGCATCCCCTGCTCCCGCGCGATGATCGCGTAGTCCACCAGCAGGATCGAATTCTTGGTGACAATGCCCATGAGCATCAGCACGCCGATGAGGGCCGGGACAGACAAAGCGAATCCGCCGAGCAGCAAGGCGCCGAAGGCACCGCCGATCGACAGCGGCAGGGCAGCCAGGATCGTCAGTGGCTGCAGCGTGTCGTTGAACAGCAGCACCAGCACGGCGTACACGCAGAAGATGCCGGCGAGCATCGCCAGCCCGAAGCCGGCAAACAGCTCCGCAAAGACCTGCGCATCGTTGCCCTCGACCGTGCGCACGCCCGGCGGCAACTTGCGGATGGAGTCGAAGGCCTCGACTTGCGCCAGCGCGGCACCCAAGGGAATGCCCGAGAGTTCGGCCTCGATGGTGACGTTGCGGTAGCGGTTGAAGCGGTCGACCTGCGCCAGGCCACTGGTGAACTCGATGTCGGCGACGGCGGCCAGCGGCACCGGACCCGACTTGCCGGGCACTCTCAATTCACGCAGCACGTCCAGCCGGGCGCGTTCGGCTTCGGCCAGCTGCACGCGGATGGGGATCTGGCGCGAGGGCAGGTTCAGCTTGGCCAGCCGGAAGCCGACATCGCCCAGCGTGGCGATGCGTGCGGCGTCGGCGATGTCGGCGGTGGCCACGCCCAGCTGTGCCGCGCGCTGCGGATCAGGACGCACCACCAGCTCGGGCCGCAGCAGCCCCGCGGTGGAGGTGACCGTGCCAATGCCCGGGATGCCGCGCACATCAGCCTCGACGGCGGCCGCAGCCTTGATGAGTTGCGCGGCGTCATCACCGGCGAGGATGACCTGGAGCTTCTGGCCCGGCTCGGTGGAAATGAACGCCATGCGGGCACCACTGATGTCGGCGAGCCCCTCACGCACAGCAATCTCGAACTCCTGCTGCGTGTCGCGGTTGCCGTCGCCACGCGTCTTGAGCGTGATGGACAGGGTGGCCTTGCGGGCATCGCCCATGGCCGGTGCGCCGAACTCCCCGCCCTGCGCCATGCCCACGGCCGCGAACACGCGCACCACGTCCGGGTGTGCCGCAAGCACCTGCCGGACCCGCTCGGTCACCGCCAAAGTCTGCTGAAGGCTTGCGCCCGGCGGCAGCTCGATGCTCATCGTGGTCTGGTCCCGGTCCTCGACCGGCAGGAAACCCGAGGGCAGCAGCGGCACCAAGGTCAGCGAGCCGACGAAGAACACGGCCGCAAGCCCCAGCGTGCGGCGCCGGTGATCCAGCGTCCAGGCCACTGCCCGCAGATAGGGCGCCAGCCAGCCCGGCTCATCGTGCTCGACCTTGGTGGCGGCCCGCAGGCTGCGTGAGGCCATCATCGGTGTCAGCAGGCGGGCCACCAACAGCGACACCAGCACGGCCGTGACCGCAGTGATGGCGAACTCGCGGAAGATCTTCCCGGGGATGCCAGGCATCAGGGCCACCGGCGCGAACACCGCCACCAGCGTGAGCGTGGTGGCGACCACGGCAAGACCGATCTCGTCGGCCGCTTCCAAGGCCGCCTCCCGGGGCGGCTTGCCCATGCGCAGGTGGCGCACGATGTTCTCGACCTCGACGATGGCATCGTCGACCAGGAGCCCGACGACCAGCGAGAACGCCAACAGCGTGAGCGTGTTGAGGCTGAGATCCATCAGCCACATCAGGAAAAATGTCGGGATGATCGACAGTGGCAGGGCCACGGCCGACACCCAGGTGGCGCGCCAGTCGCGCAGGAACAGCCAGACCACGACCAGCGCCAGCAGGGCGCCCTCGAGCAGCATCTGCATCGAGGCGTGGTAGGACGACTCGACGAAGGGAATGATGGAGGCGACCACGGCCATGTCCACGCGCGGATGCTCAACCTGCAGCTGCGCCATGCGCTCGCGCACCAGGCGGGCCACGCCCACTTCGCTGGCATCCCGCGATCTCCACACCTGGAAGGCCACCACCGGCTTGCCATCCACCAGCGCCACCTCGCGCTGCTCGGCGTGGCGGTCCTCGACCCTGCCGAGCGACAGCAGCGGGACACGGCGCCCATCGGGCAACAGGATCGGGAAATCCCGCAGTGCCACGGCGTCCGCCACGGTGCCCACGGTGCGGATGGCCTGTTCAGTACCACCGACCGTGCCGCGGCCGCCCGCCGCCTCCAGCTGCAGGCGCCGCAGCTGCCGAGACACGTCACCCGCGGTGATGCCATAGGCCAGCAGGCGTTCCGGCAGCAGGTCGATGCGGACCTCGCGGTCGACACCGCCGACCCGCTGGATCCGCCCGACGCCACGCACGCTCATCAGCGCCTTGGCGACGACGTCATCGACAAACCAGGACAATTCTTCAGGCTGCAGGGATCCGGCCGACACGGCATAGGTCATCAGCGGCTGGAAGGCCGTGGTGACGCGCGAGATGACGGGTTCCTCAAGGTCCTCGGGCAAGTCCGCGCGGATCCGCGACACCGCGTCGCGCACGTCGTCGAGCGCCACCTCGACCGGTTTGTCGAGCTCGAACTCCACCATGGTGGTGGACACACCGTCGGTGATGGTGGAGCGGATCTGGCGCAGCTTCTCGGTGCCGGCGATCGCATCCTCGATGCGGCGCGTGACATCGGTCTCCAGTTGCGCGGGCGAGGCGCCCGAGAGCCGGGCAACGACCGTGACCTGCGGCATCTCGACGTCGGGCAGGTCGGAGATGCCCAGGCGCCCGAAGGCGAACAGTCCGAGTCCGCAGAGGAAGGTGAACAGCAGCACCACCGGCAGGGGCCGGCGGATGCCCCAGGCGGAAACGTTCATGCGCCGCTGCCGGTGGCCACGCGCACAAGGTCGCCGTCGCGCAGGAAGCCGACACCGTCGACCACCACGCGCTCACCCGCGGCAAGCCCGGCCTTGACCTCGATGCGGTCACCCTCGACGAGGCCACGCTGCACCCGGCGCTGCAACACACGATCGGCATCACCCAGCACGAAGACGTAATCGAAACCGTCCCGTTGCAGCAGGGCGCTGGCGGGCACGGTCAGTCCCTCCCGGCGCCCCGCCGCCAGCCCGCCCTCGACGAACATGCCGGCGCGCAGGGGTGTGTCTGGCGGCAGGTCGATGTAGGCGAGCCCGGTCCGGGTGCCGGGCTCGAGTCCCGGCGCCAGCGTACGGACGGTGCCCGCCAGCCATTGATCACCCTGGCGCAGCCGGGCCACCTGGCCGACGCGGGCCAACGCCATGTCAGCTTCCTGGACCTCCGCCCGCCACTCGAGGCGGCCCTGGCGGATCAGCCGGAACAGTTCGCCGCCCGCCACCACCACCTGGCCGACACCGCCGCTGCGGGCGGCCACCACGCCATCATCGGGCGCAACGATGTCGGCGAAGCTGCGGCGCAGCCGTGCGGCGGCAAGCCGGGCTTCGGCCGACTGCAGGCGGGCAGCGGCCGCCTTGGCGGCGGCCAGCAACTGGTCGGTGTCACGGGCCGACAGGGCGCCCGCGGACTTCAGGCCTGCGGCGCGGACGGCGTTGGCTTCGGCCTCCTCGCGCAATGCCAGCGCCTCGGCCTGCTGGGCCTGCGCCTCCTGCAATTCCGTTTGCAGCACGCGGGCGTCCAGCCGCGCCAGCACCTGGCCACGGCGCACACGGTCGCCCACATCCGCCCGCAGTTCCGCCAGCCGTTGGCCGCTGATTTCGGCACCGACAACCACCTCCTGCCACGGGTGGACCGCCCCGGACACGCTGAGCCAAGCCTCGAGAGGGCGGGCAGCGACGGACTCGACCGCCACGGTGAGCACCGGCTTGCCTGCCGGCGCTTCAGCCGACGCATCAGCGGGCGGGGCACCCTTCGGCGTGCAGGCTGTCAGAGCAAGAGCAGCGAAGGCCAGGAAGGGGCCGGAACAACGGCGGCGCATTGAGGGTTTCCAGGGAGGGAGCAGGCGGCGCGTAGTATAGAGACGAGGTTTTTGCGATGTGTTTCAGATCCTGCATTCTGGTGGCGGCACTGGCCTGTCCCACCGTCCTGCCCGGCCAGCAGACACCGGTCATCGGCGCCGACGGTTTGGAGGAAGTGGTGGTCCGGGCGCGTGAGCCGCGCTATGTGGCTGCGACGCAGCGGGACCGCATCGGCCGCGTCTGGGTGCCGGTATTGATCAACCGCCAGGGTCCTTTCCGGCTGGTTCTCGATACCGGGGCGACACGCACCGCCATCACGGCGCCGGTCGTCGAGGCGCTGGGCATGCAGGACCGGTTGTCCAAGCCCGTGATGCTGCGCGGCGTCACCGGTTCAGCTCCCGTCCCGACCCTGCGTGCGGACAGCATCGGCGTTGGCGACCTTTTCATTTCGCCCCATACGCTGCCGATCGTTCCGGACGCTTTCGGTGGCGCCGATGGCCTGCTGGGCACCGAGGGCCTGCGTGACAAGCGCATCTACATCGATTTCCAGCACGACTTCATCAACATATCCCGCTCGCGATCGCAGGCGGCACCTTCTGGGTTCATCACCTTGGGCGTGCAGCGGCGCGGTTTCCCGCTGCTGCTGGTGGATGCCAACGTGGGTGGCGTGCGCGCGGTGGCCATCATTGATACCGGCGCCCAGACCAGCATCGGCAATGGCGCGCTGCGTCAGGCAATGGAAAGGCGTTTGCGCGCCGACAGCGGCATACCGGACCAGATCTATGGCGCCACAGGGCACATGCAGACCGGCGAGGGATTTTTTGTCCCGTCGATAGGCATCGGCAGTCTCCGGGTTTCCCGCGCACGCCTGACTTTCGGCGACATGAATATCTTCGGGCACTGGAAACTGACCCACGAACCTGCGCTGCTGGTCGGGATGGACATTCTCGGACTGCTCGATACGTTGATCATTGATTACCGGCGCCGGGAAATCATGATGCGCCTGCGGAATTGAAAGCCGTAGTGGCGGCCTGCTGCGGCATTTATCCCGGAATACATCACAAATCAGGTCTGGATTATCCCCGGAGGGTATGTATGATTTACCGCGCCCCCTGTTTCCGGGGCTTTTCAGGACATCAGGAAAACCATGGCACGCATTTCCGCTGATTCGCTCAAGGGCAAGATCGCCGAACTCCAGAAGAAACTCGACAAGCTGGAAAAGGACAAGGGACCGGGCATCCGCCAGGTCCAGGCCCTCATGAAGAAGCTGGGCATCAGCGTCGAGGATCTGTCCAGCGCGCCTGTCGCCAAGCGTGGCCGCAAGCCCGGCGCCAAGGCCAAGGCGGCGGGCAGCGTTCCCATCAAGTACAAGGACGAGCAGGGCAACACCTGGACCGGCCGTGGCCGTCCGCCGAAGTGGCTGGCGGCGCTTGAGGCAGCCGGTCGCAACCGGGAAGAGTTCAAGATTCCCTGAGCCCGGCCAGTGGGTGCCGCTGCCGCAACCCTTCATGGTCCGGCGCGGCAACTCCGGCGTGAACACCAGTCGCCTCAGCCGGGATCCCTCGGCTCAGGCCGGCCACCATAGGCCCGCAGCGTCAGCCAGCGCGAGAAGCGCGGAAAATGGCGTACCAGGAATACGATCAGCTTGCCGTGCCCGGTGACGATGATCTCCGCACGACGCCGATCCACGCCGCGCAATATCTCGCGAACAGCCCGCGCCGTCCCCACGCGCAGCCAGGCCGGAATCGGGTCCGGTGCCCGATCCTGCAAGATGCCGCGGTTGTCCGTACGGCGGATATCTGAATCCACGAATCCCGGTGACAGCAAAGTGACGGCAATGCCGTCGCGGGCAAGGTCTCCCCGCAGTGAATCGGCCAGCGCCCGCACCGCGAACTTGCTCATCGCGTAGGCCGAGGTCGCGGGGGGCGCCACGTGGCCCGCCACGCTGCCGACCAGAACCAACTGGCCGCGGCTGCGCCGCAAGGCCGGCAAGGTTTCATAGACGGTCCGCAACACGCCGAAGACGTTCGTCTCGAATTGCCGGCGGTAGTCGTCCAGGGTCAGCGCCGGCAAGGGGCCGGCGACACCGAAACCGGCATTGGCATAGACCCGGTGCAGGGCGTGGCCTTCCGCTTCCAGCGCCGCCACCGCGGCCGCAAGTGCCCCATCCCGGGTGACGTCCGCTTCGTGTACCTGCACCGAGGTCCCGGCGGCGCGCAGTTCTGCGGCGAGCGCCTCCAGGCGCTCAACGCGCCGCGCCAACAGCAGCACGCGGTCCCCGCGCCCGGCATGGGCGCGAGCGAGCCCGGCACCGATCCCGGAGGATGCGCCGGTGATCAGGACTGTCTGCGGCGTGCGTTGACCCATCGACACTCTCCCTCTAGCGTGCCGGCATCCTGACAGCCGGCAAGCCATCATGTCCAAACCCGACGACGCGCCGATCTACCTGTGTTCACCGGTCAATGCGCTGGTGGAGGGCGTCTATGAGGAACGCATCCCCCTGCCGGAAGTGCTCGCGCACGGGGATTTCGGCCTCGGCACTTTCGACCAGCTGGATGGCGAAATGGTCATCCTCGACGGCGAGGTGTTCCAGGTGGATGGCGAAGGCGCCGTCCGCAAGGTGGACGCCGCGACGGCGCATACGCCTTTCGCCTGCGTGACGCGCTGGCGGCCGCTGTCGACCGAGATCATCGAGCACGGGCTCGACGCGACGGGCTTCGAGGCGCTGCTGCAGGCACTGATGCCCTCCCCCAACCTCTTCTATGCGATCCGCGTGGAGGGGGAATTCTCGCTCGTCGAGGCGAGGTCGGTGCCGCGCCAGGACAGCTACCGGCCCTTGGTCGAAGTGGCGCGCCAGCAGAAAGAACTGCAGTTCGCCAACGTGCGCGGCACGCTGGCCGGCTTCTATACGCCGGCGTACATGGCCACACTCAACGTGCCCGGCGTACACCTGCACTTCCTGTCGGAGGATCGGCAGCAGGGCGGGCACGTGATGAGCTGCGCACCACGACGGGTGCGCGTGGGCCTGCAGATCATCCGCCGGATGGAGCTCACGCTGCCGATCACGCTCGATTACCTCACGCTCGACTTCAAGCGTGACGTGGTGGGCGA
>JBJOHO010000086.1:0-4587 GCA_046047615.1 Pseudomonadota bacterium | reverse complement strand
GCCTTTGGCGCGCTGATGGCGGCGTCGCACCGTTCCCTGGCCGACGACTTTGAAGTGACGGTCCCCGCCGTTGATGCGCTGGTGGCGCTGATGGGCGACGTCATCGGCGCGGCCGGTGGCGTGCGCATGACCGGCGGCGGCTTCGGCGGCTGCGTGGTGGCCGTGTTGCCCGAGGAGGGCGTGGCAGCGCTGCGTGAGGCCGTGGCCCGTGGTCACCAGCGCGCGGACGGCGAGGTCCCGCTGTTCCTCGCCGTCAGGCCCGTGGAGGGCGCGCGCGTCCTTTAGTCGCGCGGCGTCGGTGCACGCGGCGGGGGTGGCCCCGGCAGCGCCTTGGCCGGGTGCGCCCTCAGCCAGTCGATGCCCTGTGCGTTCAGGCGCGTGACCACCGCATGGCCCGCGCTGCCGCCAAACTCGACCTGCGCTTCGTTGTCAGCCGTCCAGGCCGGCCAGACGACGTCCTTCGTCGCCGGATTGCCGGTAGCCGCGAACGCCACCAACGAGTCCATCATCTTCGCTGACAGCGCGCGGTCGTCGGCGGTCCAGTCACGCGTCTGCCGCAGCGAGTTGAAGACGTCGAGCGTGCCGAAGAAGAACGGGATGTCGGCGGTGTGGTAGGCCCCCACGGTGGCCACATCCTGGTCCGCGATCACCACGCCCGGCGCATAGGAATGACGGCGCGAGAACATGTCCACGTAGGCCTTCGAATTGCCGTGCTCCGCCATCAGACGGGCGCAGTTGCGCGCGTTGCCGGCCAGGCCCGTGTCGCGGGCCACGGCGGCACCGACGGTACGGATGTCGGCGTCGCGGGCCAGCGGATACATCGCAAGGAAGGCGTCGGCGTCCGTACCGTACATGCGCCGTGCGATGCCGCGGTATTCATCCATGCTGGCTGCGGTCATCAACGGGTTGTTGGCTTCATCGCGGTTGTAGCTGGCGATGATCGGCACGTCGTTGAACTCGCGGGCCGCCAGGATGGCTGCCTGCGTCTTGGGCATGAAGTGGCCGTCGATGATGCCCGTCGCGCGGAAACCGCCCGTGGACAGACCCAGCTGGAACTCCGCCTGCAGGTCGATGATGCGGTCCGCCGGGATGTCACGCATCTCGGCGAGATTGGCCGCGCCCAGCCGGCGCTGGATGTCGAGGCCGTTCTTCTCGCCCTCGGCCAACGTGATGCCCGTGGCCGAGCCCCAGTTGCAGCCGGAAGACATCACCGCGCCGCTGAACAGCCCCTTGGACAGCGGGCTGAACACCTGCTGCGTCACCGAGCTGGCACCGGCCGACTGGCCCATGATCACCACGCGCGACGGATCGCCACCGAACTTCGCGATGTTGTCCTGCACCCAGCGCAGCGCCGCGTTCTGGTCCAGGTAGGCATAGTTGCCGGAGCTGCCGCCCTGCTCCTTCGACAGTTCCGGGTGGGACAGGAAGCCCAGCACCCCCACGCGGTAATTGAAGTTGACGAAGACCACGTCCCCGCGGCGGGCCATGGATTCGCCGCCGTAGGTCGGGATGCCGGACGAGCCTATCGTGCCGCCGCCACCGTAAATGAAGACGATGACCGGCAGCTTCGACTTCGCGGTCGCCTTGGCCGGCGCCCAGATGTTCATGTAGAGGCAGTCCTCGGACGTCGCCTCCTCGCCGAAGTAGTGGTTGATCTTGTGCGGGCGGAGCACCTGCATGCACTCCGGCATCATGCGGTCGGCGTTCCACACGCCCTGCCATTGCAGCGGCTGCGGGCGCTGCCAGCGCAGCTCGCCCACCGGCGGCTTGGCAAAGGGCAGGCCGTACCAGGCCTTAACGCCGGACGGCAGCACCATGCCGGAGACGAGGCCGCCGGTGGTCTGGATGGGCGCGACAGGTTTCTGGACAGGCAGGGCCAGCGCGGTCGTGGCGACCAGGGCGCAGGCGAGCAGGCTCAGGCGCGGCAGTCTCATGGATCCCCCCAAGGATGACGGTTGCCGCCCGATATTAACCGTTTGGTACACGAATGGGAGTCAGTCCTCCGATATGCCGCTGCACGCTCTATTTTCCATACTTCTTGACGACCCAGGTCGCCAGCTTCTGCAGATAGCCGACGGTGAGAAAACCCAGCAGGGCGTGGTAGGCCACCGAGCCCAGGAGCACGGTGAACAAGGCGCCCCAGCCTTCCAGCAGGCCGCTGACCAGGGCGACCAACAGTGAGGCCAGGAACGACACGATCAGCGCCACGAGAATGACCATGCCGTTGGCGCCATTGATGCGCGCACGGATGGCCGAGCGCTCCATCAAGGTCGCCAGCAGGATGAGCGCCAGCGAGATGCCCACCGAAATCATCAGGAAGGTCTTCATGGCCGCATTTTGCCACGGGGCGGCCGATGGGCTGCCTGGTGCGCTAGAGTCGGAGACAGAACCGGGAGGTGTGTCATGGCCGTGATTGACGTGCAGGGGACCAAGGAGGCCTTCGGCAGGGTGATGCGACGCGTGGCACTCGCCGCTGCCGCCGTGTTTGCCCTCATCTTCCTGACGGGGGCGATCGGCATCATCGACACCGGCAACGTCGGCGTGCGCACCACGCTGGGCATCATGAGCCCGGAGGAAGTCGAGCCCGGCATCTACCTCAAGTGGCCGCTCATCTCGCGCGTCGAGGAGTTCTCCGCGAAGGAGATCGCCATCGACCTCACCGACCTCACGCCCAAGGCGCGTGACAACCTCTCGCTGCGCGACATGGACATCAGCGTCTATTACCGGGCGGAGGGCGCTGCCATTGCCGACCTCTACGCCAAATACGCGGGCCAGGCGGCGCGCGCCGAAGACACCGGTCATCGCCTGCCGGCCTATGGGCTGGTGCTGCGCGTGGCGCGCAACACGGCCTACGAGGAAGTGGCCAAGGTCGACTCGCTGGTCATGCACACGCGTCGCAATGAACTGAGCGATGCCATGCACGCCAGCATGCAAACCGAACTGGACGAGTCGGACCCGGGCGTGTTCAGGGTGACGCGCGTGGTGATCCGTGCCGTGGCCACCGATCCGTCGATCGAGGAGTCGATCCGCACGGCGGTGGCCAACCAGAAGAAGCTCGAGGCCATGGCGGTGCAGACGCAGATCGCCGAGAAGGAGGCACAGATCAAGGTGACCGAGGCGCGCGGCATCGCCGAGTCGAACCGCATCATCTCCGGCAGCCTCACGCGCGAGTATCTGCAGCATGAGGCGAACCAGGCGCTGCTGAAGTTCGCCGAAAGCGGCAACACCAGCACCGTCATCGTGCCTGCCGGCATGAGCGTGGCGCCGCTCATCAACACCGGCGGCGGCCAGGCCGCGGCGGCCAAGTGAGGCGCGCGCTGCTGGCGGCGGTGCTGGCGCTGGGCAGCGTGCTGCCCGCGGCGCAGGCCCACCATTCCTTCGCCATGTTCGACCGCGAGCGCGAGGTGACGCTGCAGGGCGTGGTGAAGGAGTTCCAGTGGACCAATCCGCACTCCTGGATCCAGCTCACGGTGAAGGATGCGCAGGGCCGCGAGGTGGAATGGAGCCTGGAAGGCGGCAGCCCCGGCGTGCTGTCGCGCGGCGGTTGGAAGCGGACCTCCCTGCAGCCGGGCGATGTGGTGAAGGTGGTCATCTACCCGCTGAAGGACGGCACTCCGGGCGGTGCCTTCCTCGAAGTCACCAAGGCCGACGGCAGCACGCTCTACTACCACGGGTGACCCGATGAACCTGCGCCTGCTGTTTCGCCTGCCGCTGACCGCGGTCGCCCTGATGATGTGTTTCGGCGCTGCGCCCGTGGCGCAGGCGACCGCCCCGCGCGACCTTTCCGGCATCTGGATGAACGACAACACCCTCGACGAGACCATGAAACGCGAGGGTCGCGTGCGCATGACCGAGGCCGAGCGCAAGGCCGATCGCCGCGGGCCGGCCGTCGAGCACCTGACGCCGGCCTACCGTGCGAAGTACGACGCGCTGCAGGCCGAGCGTGCCCGCCTCGCCGAAGGCGCCGAGTCCTGCGCCTGGCCGGGCATGCCCGGCATCATGACCTACCCCTTTCCCTTCGAGATCGTGCAGACCCCGAAGGTGGTCTATTTCCTGTTCGAGGGGCACAGCCAGGTGCGGCGCATCTTCATGGACCGCCGCGAGCACCTGCCTTTCGATGAACTGGACCCGACCTACAACGGTGACTCGATCGGTCGCTGGGAGGGCGATCAGCTGATCATCCATACCACCGGATTCAACACGCAGACCCAGGTGCGCGGCTTGCCGCACAGCGAAAGCATGGTGATAGAAGAACGCGTCACCTGGCGCGACGACGACACCATAGAACTGCGGATGTCGATCACCGACGCCGAGGCCTTCGTGAAGCCCGTGGAGATGGCGGTGGTCTATTCGCAGCGGCCGGATTGGCGCATCCGCGAGTATTCCTGCTTCGAGAACAACCGCGATGCGCCGGATGCGACGGGGCAGCGGACCGGTGGGGTGGTGGGGCGTTAGGCGACGATCACGTTCGTTTTTACACGGTCTGGCGCCCTGCTCGGATCAGGCGCTAGATTGCAGCGCATGAATACCCTGCTGCCGGTCGCCGGAATCGTCTCCTTCCTGTTCCTCGCCGCCTGTGCCGACCCC
>JBJOHO010000085.1:0-43529 GCA_046047615.1 Pseudomonadota bacterium | reverse complement strand
GCAACACGCACCGCGTCCGACAGGGCGATGGCATCGGTCAGCGCGCGATAGGCATTGCCGGCGTGGTGGGCATGGTCGATGCGCCCCCCCTCCACCATCAGGTAATAGCCCTTGCCGGAGGCCTGCAGCAGCTGCAGCGCCTTGCGGGTCATCTCGGCCAGCGAGGGCTCGCCGGCGGGATCCGCGGCACGGTCGGTCTCGTAGCGCAGGTGGGAGGGCTCGAACAGCGCGAGCACCGGCCCCTTCTGCCGCGGGTCAAGCGCGTCGAATTGCGTCCTGTTCCAGACATAGCGGGAAGCCGGCTGTGCGGCGAGCCATTCATCGACCAGGTTGCGGCCATCGGTACGGCGGCCCTGCAGTTGCGGGTATTCCGGATCCGTTGTGCCGCGCGGCAGCAACATCTCGCGACCACCGCCCATCACGACATGGAGGCCGCCCGCCGTGCGCTGCTGGGCCACCAGCTGTGCGGCGATGTCGGGCACTGTGGCGCCCTGTGGCAACTGGCCATTGTGTTCCCAGTCGCGGTTGGCCGTGTGCGCGTAATTGGCCGCCGGCGTGGCATGCGTGATGCGCGTGGTCGTGACCAGGCCCGTCGCCATGCCGCGGGCGCGCGCCTGCTCCAGCACGGTGACGAGCGATGCCGCCTGCACCTTGGCCTGGTCCGGCTCGCTGTCTGCGACGACCGGCGCCACGGACAGGGTGCCGTCGTTGGCGCGGTGGCCGGTGACCATCGCAGTGGCGGTGGGCGCCGAGTCCGAAGTCTGCTGGTTGGCGCTGAAGGTCTTCACCAGCGCCGTGTGCGGGAACTCCTCGAAGGACAGGCGATTGTCCTCGCCGCTCTCGCCGCGGCGCTGGCCCTCGAGGATGCGCGCGGCGGTCAGCGTCGAGATGCCCATGCCGTCGCCCACGAAGAGGATCACGTTGCGCGCACGGCGCCGCTCGCTGCGCGGCAACTGCGCATCACGTGCCGCGACCCGCGCCGCCGCACCGGCGTAATCCGCGGATTCCGCTGGCGCCGCCACGGCCGATGTCAGGCCCGTGGGCGCCAGCAGCGCCAAGGACAGGAGGGTGAACACGGCCGGGGAGTTGCGCTGGGTCATGGGGCTCTCCATCAACAGGCGTGCAGGATAACCGGCGCGGATGACGGCTGACTGCGGCTGGCGCACCATCGGCCCATGCAGGGTGGACTCTTCGATGATCATGCGGCAGCGCAGCGACTGTCCCTGGATGCCGATGCATGGCTGCTGCCGGGCTTCGCGCTCCCCCTCCTCCCGGGACTGTCCGGGGAGCTCGCGGCCGTCACCGCCGCGGCCCCGTGGCGCCACATGCGCACGCCGGGCGGGCGCAGCATTGCCGCTGCCATGACGAACTGCGGTGCGGCCGGCTGGGTCAGCGACCGGCAAGGCTACCGGTATGCCTCGACGGATCCCGACACCGGCCTGCCCTGGCCACCGATGCCAGCAGCCTTCCGGATCCTCGCCAGGACAGCCGCAGCGCTCGCCGGCTTCCCGGGCTTCGAACCGGACGCCTGCCTCATCAACCGGTATGCACCGGGTGCCGGCATGGGCCTGCACCAGGACCGGGACGAAGCCGACCTCACGCATCCCATCGTCTCCGTGTCGCTGGGGCTGCCCGCGGTATTCCTGTGGGGGGGCGTGCAACGCAGCCAGCGGGCCCGGCGTGTCCCGCTGCAACATGGCGACGTGGTGGTCTGGGGGGGGCACTCGCGCCTGTTCTTCCACGGCATTGCGCCCGTCGCAGCAGGCGTTCATCCTTTCACTGGCACGGCACGCATCAACCTCACATTCCGCAAGGCCCTGGCGGCACCGGCCGCCCACCGGACATCATGAAACAGCGCAATCTCCTGGCAATGCTCGCACTGTTGGCACTGCCAGCCGTGGCGGTGGCGCACGGCGTTTCCGGCAAGGATGCAGGCTTCGTCGAGGGGGTCGAAGGCGTCGCCTTCGGGCCCTTCGTCTACCTCGGCGCCAAGCACATGGTCACCGGCTACGACCACCTGCTGTTCCTCGCCGGCGTCATCTTCTTCCTGCACCGTCTGAAGGATGTTGCCGTCTATGCATCGCTGTTCGCCCTCGGCCACACGGTCACGCTGCTTTCCAGCGTGCTGCTGGGGTGGCAGGCCGATGCTTTCCTGGTGGACGCGGTCATCGGCTTGTCGGTGACCTGGAAGGGCCTTGAGAACCTTGGCGCCTTCCAAGGCCTGCGCGGCATGCCCGACACGCGTCTCGCCGTGTTCGGCTTCGGCCTTGTGCATGGGCTGGGGCTTGCCACCAAGCTGCAGGAGTTGTCGCTGTCGCCGGACGGCCTGGCCGGCAACCTCGTCGCCTTCAACCTCGGCGTCGAACTCGGCCAACTGGTGGCGCTGGCCGCCATGGTCCTGCTGTTCACGGCCTGGCGCCGCAGCAGCCGCTTCAGTGCAACGGCGCGGCGCGCCAACTGGCTGCTCGTCACCGCCGGGCTGCTGCTCTGCGGGTACCAGCTGTCGCTCCATTTCCTTGAAGGACACACGCCCTCATGAACACTCCCGCACCTGCTCCACGTCGCCTGCTTGTCGGCGTGCTCGTCGCCATCGCCGTGGCGATCGTGCTGTTGTTCACCGTGATCCTGCCTGCCGAGCGTGGCTTCGACCCCTTGGGCACGGGCCGTCTGCTCGGTCTCACGGCCATGGGCAGCCCGGGTGGCGCTACCGGCGCTGCGACAGCGGCTGGCGACGGCCAGACCGTCGTGCTGCAGGAGGTCGTGGGGGGCAATGCCGCGCTGGCCTCGACGGTCGTGGTCGGTGATGGCCGCGACCCGGTCCCGCTGCCCAACCCGGCGGTGCACCAGAAACAGGATGCCGCGCCCAGGACCGAGACCCTCAAGATCCGCCTGGGCCTCGACGAGAAGACCGAGGTCAAGGCGAAGATGGCTGCCGGCAAGATGCTCACCTACAGCTGGAGCGTCGAGGGCGGACAGGTCTATGTGGACTACCACGGCCACGATCCGAAGCTGGGCGAGAAATTCTGGGTGCGCTATGAGGAAGTGGACGGCACGAAGGCGGGCCATGGCTCGCTGGTGGCGCCCTTCTCCGGCGAGCACGGCTGGTTCTGGCTCAACACCAGCGATGGCCCGATCACCATCACCCTGACGGTCACCGGCTACCAGGACAGCTTGGTCAACTACGGCATCATCCCGTAAGGAATCTCCCCATGTTCGACGGCGCGCTGTGGTTGCAGGGCCTCATGGCCCTGCTGGGGCTGGGCATCGCCGGCTGGCTGGCCAGCCTGCCGCTGCGCAACGTCACGCTGGTGGACTCGCTCTGGTCGCTGATGTTCCTGCTGGCTGCCGGGGTCTACGCCTGGGGCGCCGTGCCCGGCACGCCGCGCACGACGCTGGTGCTGGTGCTGACCGGCCTGTGGGCGCTGCGGCTGTCGGTCTACCTCACGCTGCGCAACTGGGGCCACGCCGAGGACCACCGCTATGCGGCGATCCGCCGCAACAACTCCCCCGGTTTCGCCTTCAAGAGCCTCTACATTGTCTTCGGCCTGCAGGCCGGGCTGGCCTGGGTGGTGTCGCTGCCGCTGCTCGGCGCCATCAACTCGCCGGCGCCGCTGGGGCTGCTTGACGTGGCCGGCGTACTGCTGTGGCTCGCGGGCATGGTGTTCGAGGCCGGCGGCGACTGGCAGTTGTCGCGCTTCAAGGCCGACCCGGCCAACGCCGGCAAGGTGCTCGACCGTGGCCTGTGGGCACTCACGCGCCACCCCAACTACTTCGGCAACGCGTGCCTGTGGTGGGGCTTCTACCTCATGGCCGTGCAGGCCGGTGCCTGGTGGACGCTGCCCGGTCCCGTGCTCATGACCTGGCTGCTGCTGAAGATCTCCGGCGTCGCCCTGCTGGAAAAGGACATCGGCGAGCGCCGGCCGGACTACGCCGACTACATCCGCCGCACGCCGGCCTTCCTGCCGCGCTGGCCACAGCGCCCGGCCTCCTGATGCCGCGGATTCCCGCCGGCAGCTGGTGGGCTGTCGCCATCATCTACCTCTACGGCGTGCTGGGCTCGGCCTCGCTGTCCAAGGTCATTCCTCTGCAGGCGGATTTCCAGTCGCAGCTCGGCGCCACGCCGGCGCAGTTCGGCCTGATGCTGTCCTTGATGGCCGTACCGTCGGCGCTGCTGGCCACACTCGGCGGCACACTGGCGGACCGCATCGGTGCACGGACCACGTTGATGGGCGCGGCGCTGCTGGGCGTCATCGCCAACCTGCTCTACACCGTGGCGCCTGATCTTCAGACCTTCCTGGCGCTGCGCCTGCTGGAGGGCTGCATCCTGGTCGGCGCCTACTCGGCAGCGCCCGCGCTCATCATGGCGACCATGCGCGATGCGGACCGCGGCAGGGCCATGGCGGTATGGTCGACCTACACGCCGGTCGGCGTGTCGACGGGTCTGCTGCTGTCCGGGGCCTTCGCGGGCACGCTGCTTTGGCGCAGCGGCTATGGGGTGCATGCCGCGGCCTTCGCACTGTTGTTCCTCATCAGCCTGTTCCTGCCGCAGCCGCCGCGCAGCCTGGCCGCGCCACGCGCCGGCCGCGGACTGCTCGCGGCCTACACCGACAAGGGTCCGCTGCGCGTGGCGCTGGCCTTCGGCATGCTGGTGGTGATGGGCTTCGGTGTCACGGCCATCTTCCCTGTCTGGCACGCCCGCGCCCATGGCGTGCCGGCCGGCGATGCGGCCCGGCTGCTGTCGCTGGTCAACCTCGCCATGATTCCGGGTGGTGCGCTGACGGCACTGTTGCTCGGGCGCGGCTGGGCGCCGGCGACGCTGTTGCGGTCGACGGCCGCCCTGAGCCTGCTCGGTTGCAGCCTGGTGCTCGTCCCGGGAGGCTCGGCCACGTCGGTGACCGCGGGTCTGGGGGTGTGGATGCTGACCTCCGGCGCGGCGATGGCGCTGGTCACCTCGACTTTGCCGCGCGTGATCCGCGACCCCTCGCGCGGCGCCGCCGCCGCCGGACTGATGAGCCAGATGGGCGCGCTGTGCACGGTCCTCACCCCGCAGATCTGGCTGCCCTTGCAGGCCCACGGCCTGTGGTGGGGTTGCCTGCTGGTGGTGGGCCTGACTTGGCTGGCCACACTCGCCCTGCTACCCTCGCGCGCGCCATGACCCAGCTCGCCCACTGGCTGCACCGCAACACGCCGCTCAGCGCCCTGCTGCTGTTCGCGCTGCTGTTGCGTGCGCTGGTGCCGGCGGGCCACATGCTGGATGCCGGCGGTTCTGGCGTGCCCCTGAAGCTCTGCTCCGGTGCCACCTGGCAGGGCAACAACGGGCCCGCGGGTTCCGATGACGCCGGCTCCGGCGCCCGCCCGCACGCGCCCGGCTGCAGCTTCGCGGCCGCAGATGTCACGCCGCTGGCCGCGACGGATGCCTGGTTCCAGGTCCTGCCGTGGCCGACGGCGCCACATGCGGCATCGGTCTCCGTCCTGCCCACGCCGCTGCAGTCCCAAGGTCGCGCGCGGCTGCCCCGAGGTCCTCCCGTCCTGTCCGCCTGATCGCCCGTGGGCCGTACCGGCCCGCCCTGTCGCAGCCGTCGGCCCCGTGCCGGCCTGCGCGCGTTCATCCGGATTTTCAAGGACACCTCATGTCTTCCCTCGTCCGTTTCCTCCCGGGCCTCGCTTTGGCCCTCCCTGTCTGCAGCCACGCCGCCAGCGTCGACGACACGGCGCTGCAACTGGGTGAAGTCACCGTCACCGCCCAGCGCATGGGCGCCCTGCAGGCCAGCGCCGTGCTCAGTTCCGTCGACATCCTTGGCGCCGCGCGCCTGCAGGATGCCAACGTCACCCAGGCCTGGCAGCTGTTCTCGAAAGTGCCCGGCGTCATGCTGACGCAGTTCAACCAGGGCACTGTCTCAGGCAAGCTCTCCTTCCGCGGCTTCAACGGCGAAGGCGAGATCAACGCCATCAAGCTGCTGGTGGACGGCATCCCGTCCAACAGCAACGACGGCAACATGCCCTACCTGGACATGCTGCAGCCGCTGGAGATCGCCGCCATCGAGGTGGTGCGCGGCACGAACGACCCACGGCACGGCCTGCACAACATCGCCGGCAGTGCTGATGTGCGCACCTGGACGGGCGGCAACTTCCTGCGCGGTCGCGTCGCCTACGGCAGTTTCGACACGTTGGATGCGCAGGCCGTCGCCGGCATCTCCGGCACGGTGCTGGCCCAGAACTACACCGCGGCCTACCAGCGCTCAAGCGGGCATCGCGACCACTCCGACAGCGAGAAGACGTCGCTGGCCGGCAAATGGACCATCAGCCTCGACGGTGGGCACAGCCTGGGCCTGTCACTGCGCCACACCGACCTGGAGTCCGAGGAGGCCGGCTACCTCACGCAGGCCGAGGTGAAGACCGACCCGACGCAGTCGCCCGCCCACAACGCCAGCGACGGTGGCCACCGGCTGCTGACCCAGGGAGCCCTGCGCGCCAGCATCGCGCTGGGTGATTCGCTGTCGTGGAATGCGCTGGCCTACGCCAACGACCTTTCGGACCGGCGCTTCGTGCGTTTCTCGGCCGGTGTGTCGCAACAGGAACGCTACACCGATGAGCGCCACTACGGCGCCGCCAGCACGCTCACGTGGAGCGCGGGCGCGACGCGGCTGGGAGAGGTCACGCTGGAGGGCGGCGTGGACGCCGAATGGCAGGACAATGTCAGCCAGCGCTACAACACGGCGCTGCGGACGCGCACCGCACAGACGCGTGACCAGCAGTTCGATTTCGACATCCGCGGCGCTTACCTGCAGGCGGTGCTGCAGCCGGCCAGCGGCCTGAAGCTGGTGCCCGCCTGGCGCGTGGACCAGGTCGACGGCAGCTACCTCAACCGCCGCAACGGCCTGCGCTATGCCATCAACGACTACGGCACCGTGAGCCAGCCCAAGTTCAGCGCGATCTATGCGCCCGGCGGACGCGCCTCCTACTACGCCAACTGGGGCCGCAGCTTCCAGGTCGGCGTGGGCACTGCCTCCTATGCGGTGAACCAGAGCAGCGCCTTGGCGCCCTCGATCAACGAGGGCTGGGAACTGGGCAGCAAGTTCCGCTTCGGTGACCACGTCGAGGGGCGGCTCACGCTGTGGGAGCAGACCGCGAGCAACGAGGCACGCCGCAAGCTCAACGATCCGGCGAACGATGCCGAAAACATCGGCCGCACGCGCCGCAACGGCCTCGATCTGCAGCTGAACGCGGAACCCGTCGACGGCACCTCGGTGTGGGCGGCGATGTCCTGGCAGGACTCGAAGATCCTCAAGGCCGAGAGTTCGCTGCCGCTCAGCCAAGGCAAGGAGATCGACCACGTGCCGCACCGCCTTTATTCGGCGGGCATCGAGCACCGCGTGACGCCGCAGCTGACCCTGACCGGCCAGCTCACGGGCCAATCGTCCTATTACCTTGAGCGCAGCAACAGTACCGCCCGCTACGGCAGCTTCACGCTGCTGGACCTGGGGGGCCGCTGGCAGGCATCGGCGCAGCTGCAGGTCCAGATGCAGATCAAGAACGTCTTCGACAAGTACCACGAATACGTGTGGTGGGACGGCGTCCAGTCGCTGCATGCGCCGGGCAGCGGCCGCAGCGCGCACCTGGGTCTCAAGCTGGAGCGCTGAACCCATGTCCGCACGCCGGGCCTGGTTGACGCTGCACCTCTGGCTGGGGCTGTCGCTGGGCCTGTGGTTCGTGCTGGTCGGCCTCACCGGCAGCCTGCTGGTGTTCTACCCGCAGATCGACCGCTGGCTGCAGCCCCGGCCGGCGGTCGAGGGCCACTGCACAGGACCGCTGGCGTGGCAACCGGTGCTGGAAGCCTTGCAGGCCGCCGCGCCCGCCGGTGCCACCGGGCGCTGGCGCCTGGAGTTGCCACGTGGGCCGGGCGTGCCGGTGCACGCGCGCCTGCAGGACGCGGCAGCCGCCTCGAAGCTGCACGCGCCGCTGCTGTTCTCGGTCGACCCTTGCACGCTGCAGGTGGTGCCGCGCGGCCGCTGGGGCGAGACGGCCATGACCTTCGTCTACGACCTGCATTACCAACTGCTGCTGGAGCACGCGGGTCGGGAGGCGGTCGGCTGGGGCGGGCTCGTGTTGTGCCTGTCGCTGGCCAGTGGACTGCTGCTGTGGTGGCCCCGCGGCGCGTGGTGGCCCGCGTTGCGGCCCCAATGGCGCCGCGGCGCGGCACGGCGGACCTGGGACCTGCATACCCGGGCAGGTGTCTATGGTTCAGGTCTGCTGCTGTTGCTCGCGTTGACGGGCAGCCTGCTGGCGTGGCCGGCCCGGCTGGACTCCTGGCTGCAGCCCTTGTCACCACCGCGATCGACGCCCGCCCTTGCCGCCCGGCCGCTGCCCGGACAGTCACCCATCAGCGTGGACGTGGCACTGCGCGCGGCACGACACACCCTGCCCGACGCCGAACCGCGCTGGATGGACACTCCCGCGGACGCACAGGGCGTGTTCCGCATCCGCTTGCGGCAACCGGGGGATCCGGGCGACCGTTTCCCGCACAGCTACGTGTGGATCGATGCCTACGATGGCCGGGTGCTGGCGGTCCATGATGCCCGCCGGCAAGGTGCCGGCGATGCACTGCTGGCCTGGCTTCACCCCCTGCACAATGGCGAGGCACTGGGCCTTGCCGGCCGCTGGCTGGTGCTGGTGTCAGGACTGCTGCCAGCACTGCTCGCGATCACGGGGTGGCTGCGCTGGCGGCAAAAGCGCGCTCCGCGCGGGCGTCTCCTCAGCGATAGGCGGTGACCAACCAGGCGTTGGCACCCATCGCGATACCCGCGGCGCTCTCGTGGCGGGAGAACAGGCCCACCAGGTCTTCGTGCACCGCTGCACGGACCGCCGGCGGATGGGCGTCGAGCATGTCCGCGAAGGACATCGCCTGCAGCACGAAGCGGGCGGCCTCGGCCGCGCTGGCGCCGGGGCCGCCGATCATCTGCTCGCCCCGCCACAGCGTGAACGAGGCATCGCGGAACCCGGCAGCTGCCAGGATGCTGCCAAAGCGCTGCGGGTCATCCAGCGAGAAGGGTCCGGGCGTTCCCGCAGGTGGCGGCGGCGGCAACTCGATGTGGTTGGCCAGCACGCCCATCAGCGAGGCAACCCAGGGGTTTTCCTTGGCCGGCGCCCAGACTGCGAAATCGGCCCGGCCGCCGGGCCGCAGGCAGCGCGCCAGATTGGCGTAGGCCACGGCCGGGTCCGGAAAGAACATGCAACCGAAGCGTGACACCAGCCGGTCGAAGGGCATGCCGGGCGGCTGCGCGCTGGCCGCATCCGCGGTCATGAAGGACAGGTTGGACAGACCCGCTGCCAGACCCCGGCGCGCGGCCTCAGCGATCAGCGCCGGCGAGATGTCGAGGCCCAGGACGCTGCCGCCGGGGACGACCGCCGCTGCGATGGCACGACTGGTGGCACCCCCACCACAGCCGATGTCGAGCACACGCTCGCCGGGCTGGAAGGCCGCATGGCTCACCAAGGCCTGACCCACCGGCGCGATCATGCCCTCGAAACGGTCGAGGTGGGCCAGCCAACGCTCGCCCATTTCCCCGGCCCAATCCTCGGCACGCAGCGTGTCAGTGGTCGGGTGCTTGCTGCTCATCGGTGGAATCCTCATGGCTGTGTGATCGGCGGCAACGCCGGTGCGGGATGGCAGCCGATTCTGCACTAGCGCGCCGCAACAATAATTCCATTTGGGAACATGAATCACCGCCATATCGGAGCGTCCGCGCGCCGCAGACATCGCCTGCACCGGGGAACCCGGCCGGCGACGCGGTCGTCTTCACGGGACTGGTGAAACGCTCCTGAGCCTCGCCGCATGGATGGCGATGCGGCCCAGGGCCGCATCGACCTCGGCCTCCAAGGTCGCGCCGCCCCGCTCGCCGCACCAAGCCTCGACGGCGCGGGCCGCGGCCGGTTCCGGCACCCACTGCAGGTACAGCGGCGAGCCCGCCGCGTGCGGATCGCCAACGGGCATGGCCGGGCCGGACACCAGGATCAGATGGCCCTCTTCCGGCGCTTCCGGGGTGGGATAGATCTTGAGCGAAACGCCCAGTTCCAGCGCCCACTGGCCGGGCTCCGCCGTCTCCCGCAGGCGCAGCAGCGGTACGGTGGCCGACCCACGCCGGGGCACGCCGCCGGGCAGCAGCGCCCAAGCCGCCAAGAGGCGCTGCGGCACATCGAGCAGAGCCACCGCGGCCGAAAGCCGTCCAAGACAGTCCTGCAGGCCTGCCTGCACCTCGCGCATACGCCGTTGCTCTGCGGCAAGCCGGCTGAGTTCCCCGCCCACCGCCAGCAGGTTGTAGAGATTCACCGCCGGCCCGGCGCCGTGCAGGGTTTTCGCAGCGGCAAGGCCCACGGTGGCGGACCCCACGGTCATCGCGGGCAGCGCCTGCGGCACCGCGGGTGCAGTGGGATCCGGCGAGGGCACCAGTGCCGGCGCCACGGCGGCGGGCCGCAGCGCACCATATGGCGCGAGCAGGCGCGTGGCGAAGGGACGACCGGCCGCGACCTGTGCCGCGATCTGCGCTGCGGTATCGGTCGCCTCCGCAGGGGTGAACGCATTGCAGCTGTCGATCAGGCTGCCGAACAGGTCGCGTCCACCCTTGCAGGCCAGCGACAGCGAACCCACATGGACGACCAGGTCATCGGCAGGCACGTCGAACCAGAAGCCTCCGCGGCCCTGCTTGAAGGCATAGGCGGTCAAGCGCCCGTAGCGACCGCGCTCCACGCTGTAGACCACCGCCGGCGGGTTCTGCTCCACGCCCGGCGGCAGTTTTCCGACGGCTCATGGTCCACCTTGCGTGCCGGAACCAAGCCTGCAGCGTGACCGGTCCGCCGGAAACGGCAATCAGGAGAAGTGCGCAGCCGGCCCGCAGAAACGCAAAAGGCCAGCTTTCGCTGGCCTTTCAGGATCCGTATGGCGCGCCCGAAGAGATTCGAACTCCTGACCTTCTGGTTCGTAGCCAGACGCTCTATCCAACTGAGCTACGGGCGCAAAAAACGGACGCGAACTATAGGGGAGACGGCGGCTTGAGTCCACCCCCTTGCACCATCAAATCTGCACCGATGCGGTGGCGACCCGGTCGCGTCCGCCAGTCTTGGCCAGGTACAGCGCGCGATCGGCTGCCTCGACCAGGCCGTCGGCGGACTGTGCAGGTCCCGGGACATGGCTGGCCACGCCAGCGCTGAAGGTGACGTGCGGGCCCACCGGCGAGGCCGGGTGCGGCAGGGCACGTTCGCGCAAGGCGCTGCGCAGGGTCTCGATGACGCGCACGGCATCGGCCACGTCGGACCCGGGCAGCAGCAGAGCAAACTCTTCGCCCCCGTAACGCGCCAGCCGATGGTCGTGCCGGTCCAATTCGGCCACCAGCACTGCTGCCGCACGGCGCAGGCAGGCGTCGCCGGCCAGATGCCCCAGCGCATCGTTGTAGGCCTTGAAGGCGTCGATGTCGATCATCACCAGTGCCAGCGGCCGTCCGCCGGTCCCGGCTTCACGCCAGGCCTCTGCCAGCCATTCGTCGAAGGCACGGCGGTTGCCAAGACCGCTCAGGGCATCCTGGCGTGCCAAGCGGCGCAGTTCGCCGTTGGCGATCTCCAGCTCGCGCGAGCGGTGCTCGACTTCCCGTTCCAACTTCTGCCGCTCGGCCAGCAGCCAGGTTTCGTTGGAGCGTGCGGTCAGGATCTGGCGGGCGAGGATGGCCATCGCCACCAGGCTCGCGCCAATGGTCAGGACCGTGTCCCGGTCCAGCGGACGCGGCCAATGCTCGATGATGAGCAAGCAGAACAGCGCCAACGTCGACAACAGCGCAGCCGGCGTCAGCAATCGGGCGGGTTGCCGCCCCCTGCCGCGCAGTTCCGGCGCCACTGCCGGGGAGGCCGTCCCGGGCGCGCCGGGCGCTGCGCCCCGCCCCTCCCACTGCAAGCCCAGACCGATGAGGATGCACAGCGCAAGCTGTTGCAGCACGACGGCAATGGTGTCGGCGTAGCCTCCATCGAACAGGTAGAGATGGGCGGCAACGAACATGTCCGCCAGTGACAGCACGGCCGCCGCGGCAATGAGCCCGCGGCGGTCGACCAGCGTGTCTGCGGAGTGCCGGGCCGACCAGGCCGCCACGACGGCCAGCAGCAGGGCGAAGTCGAACACCAGATAGAGCGCTTCAACCAACTGGCCAAGCAAGCGTCCATAGTCCTCATACAGGGTGGAATCCTCGATGAGGTAGTACCAGTTCAGCAGCGCCAGCACGGCGAGCGCGATGGCAACGTCCAGCGCCTCCAGGCGCCAGCGCAGATCCCGGCCCACACCGGGGCGGTCTGGCAGCACCAGGGCGAGCACCCAGGCGAGATAGGACGCAAACAGGAACAGATCGCCCAGCGGCCAACCCGTCGCATGACCCCAGGCCGACAGAGGCGGCAGGCTGAACCACAGCCCGGCGATGGACTGCCCGGACGCTCCAGCGGCCGCCAGCAGCGCAATGCGGCGGGCCGGCGCCGCCTCCGGCAGGCGACCGGCGACGCGCGCGAACAGCCAGGCGGCCAACATCCACAGCAGAAAGGTGGCGACGCCAACGACGCTGGCGCCATCAGGAAGCAGGTTGCGGTCGCCGGCATTCCAGCCGACGACCCAAATGGCCGCGCACAGGGCAAACACGGCGGCCGCCCCGCTCCAGGCCGGCAACCGTGCGCCACCCGAGGTCATGCCGCATCGTCGCCGGTGACGGCCTCATGAACCGTGCGCTGCTACGCGGAATCCGCAGCGCGGCAAGCGTCCGTCAGCTTTTGCGGCCTTGTGCCACGCACAGCGCGGTCATGTTCATCACACGCCGCACCGTCGACGAAGGCGTGAGCACATGTGCCGGTGCCGCGGCCCCCATGAGGATGGGACCCACCGTGACGCCATCGCCCGCCACCTGCTTGAGCAGGTTGTAGGAGATGTTGGCGGCATCGACGTTCGGGCAGATGATGACATTGGCCTCGCCATTGAGGCGGCTGTCCATGAGGTTCGACTGGCGGATGGCCTCGGACAGCGCGGCATCGCCGTGCATCTCGCCGTCGCACTCGATCTGCGGATGTGCCGCGGAGAACAGCTCGTAGGCCACGCGCATCTTGTTGGCCGAGGGCCGCCGCGAGGAACCGTAATTGGAGTGCGACACGAAGGCGAGCTTGGGCTGCAGCCCGAAGTGCTGCACCTCGCGGGCCGCCATCGCCGCGATGCGGGCCAGCTGCTGCGCGTCCGGATCGCCGTTCACATAGGTGTCGGCGATGAACAGCGTCCGCTTGTTGAGCATCAGCGCGTTGAGCGTCGCCAGCTCGACCGCATCCTTGCGCAAGCCGATCACGTCCTCGATATGTCCCAGGTGCGCATCGAAGCGCCCATGCAATCCGCACAGCATGGAATCCGCATCGCCCAGATGCACCATGAGCGCCGCGATGGTGGTTGTGGAACGATGCACGGCGGCCTTGGCGGCCTCGGGGCTGAAACCGCGGCGCCCCATGATGCGGTGGTAGGTCTGCCAGTACTGGCGGAAGCGCGGGTCGTCATCCGGGTTGACCACCGTGACGTCCTGGCCGAGCTTGAACCTGAGACCGGCCTTGGCGATGCGTGTTTCGATGACCGCCGGACGGCCGATGAGGATGGGCCGTGCGATGCCCTCGTCGAGCGCGAACTGCGCCGCGCGCAGCACACGGAGGTCCTCGCCTTCGGCATAGGCCACGCGCTTGGCGGGCGAAGCCACAGCGGCGCCGAACACCGGCCGCATCAGCATGCCCACCGTGGAGAAGCGCCGCACCAGTTCCTGGCGGTAGGCATTCATGTCCTCGATCGGACGCGTCGCCACGCCCGAGGCCGCCGCCGCCGCCGCCACGGCCGGCGCGATGCGCAGGATGAGCCGCGAGTCGAAAGGTTTGGGGATCAGGTAGTCCGGCCCGAACTCAAGGTCCTGGCCGGCGTAGGCGCTGGCGACCTCCTCGCTGATGTCGGCCTTGGCGAGGTCGGCGATCTCGCGCACGCAGGCCAGCTTCATTTCCTGCGTGATCTTGGTGGCTCCGCAATCGAGCGCACCGCGGAAGATGTAGGGGAAGCACAGGACGTTGTTGACCTGGTTCGGATAGTCGGAACGGCCGGTGGCGATGATGCAGTCCGGGCGTGCCGCCTTGGCAAGCTCCGGCCGGATCTCCGGCTCCGGATTGGCGAGCGCCAGGATGATCGGCCTGTCGGCCATGGTCTTCACCATCTCCGGCGTGAGCACGCCGGCGGCCGAGCAGCCCAGGAATACATCGCAGCCGCGGATCGCATCGCCCAGCGTGCGCTCGGCCGTGGCCTGCGCGTAGCGCGCCTTGGATTCGTCGAAACCGCCGGGCCGGCCCTCGTAGACCACGCCCTTGGAGTCGCAGAGCCAGATGTGCTCGCGCTTCACGCCCAGCCCCACCATGACGTCGAGGCAGGCGATGGCCGCGGCACCGGCACCCGAGGTGACCACCTTCACCTCGCCGATGTCCTTGCCGACCAGTTCCAGGCCGTTGAGCATGGCAGCCGCGGAGATGATGGCCGTGCCATGCTGGTCGTCGTGGAAGACCGGGATGTTCATGCGGCTGCTGAGCTGCTTCTCGATGTAGAAGCACTCCGGCGCCTTGATGTCCTCGAGGTTGATGCCCCCCAGCGTGGGCTCGAGGGCGGCGATGATCTCGATGAGCTTGTCCGGGTCGCGCTCGGCCAGTTCGATGTCGAAGACGTCGATGTCGGCGAATTTCTTGAACAGGCAGCCCTTGCCCTCCATTACCGGCTTGGCGGCCAGCGGACCGATGTCGCCCAGGCCGAGCACCGCGGTGCCGTTGGTGATGACCGCCACCAGGTTGCCGCGCGACGTGTACAGCGCCGCGGCATTGGGATCCTCGGCGATGTCGAGACAGGGATAGGCGACGCCCGGGGAATAGGCCAGCGACAGGTCGCGCTGGTTCGACAGCAGCTTGGTCGGCGTGACCGAGACCTTGCCTGGCGTCGGCAGGCGGTGATAATCGCGGGCGGCGTCGCGCAGGGCCTGCTCGGCCTCACTCAGGGGCTTTGACATGTCGGTTCTTGGCGCCGTTTGACTGAAACCGGAAGTATCGGTGCCAACCCCCTAGGCTGTCGACTGCAGGAATCCTCCCCATGAAGAAACTGACCCTCGTCCTGTTGGCCAGCGCAGCTGCGGCCACTTCCTTGGCCCAGACCACGCAGGTCGGTGCACTGCGCGTGGTCGACCCCTGGACGCGTGCCATGCCCGCGCCGCGCGAGGTCACGGGCGTGTTCATGACGCTGGAAAACACCGGCCTGGCGGACGACGTCCTGGTCGGCGGCAGCAGCACGGCCGCCACGAGGGTCGAGGTGCACAGTTCGGCGACGGGTCCGGATGGCGTGATGCGCATGCGGCACATGGAGCAGGGACTCACGATCCCCGCGAACGGCAGCGTGCGCCTGCAGCACGGCGGCTACCACATCATGCTGTTCGGGCTGCGCGAACCCTCCCGCGAAGGCGCGACACTGCCGCTGACCCTGCGGTTCCGCAAGGCCGGCGAGGTGACGCTGCAGGTGCCGGTGAAGCCGGTGGCCTACATGCCACCCGCGGCAACCGCCACGGGCGACGGTGGCCAAGGGAAACACTGAGCCGCGGCCGCTGCAGCGCCAGTGGCGGTTCAGGCCGGGTACTGGTCCTCGCGCACCCACCAGCCGTGCACCTGCGGGGAGCACTGCACCGGCAGCTTGACCTTGGCGACCGGTCCCTCCTGCACGCGCTCGGCGTCGAGGATGACCAGGTCAGACCGCATCCGCTCCTTGAGGTTGTAGGCCACGCCGATCAGGTAGCCCTCGCCCTCGCGGGCGCGGGCGTTCTTCGGCGCAAACACCGGCTCAGCCAGCGAGACATCCGTCCCGGCGTTCCACTTCTGGAAGGTCTTGGTCTGGATGTCCATGCGCACCAGGCAGGCACCGGCCAGCTGCCCGGGCGCGGTGTCCGGATCCGGGCAGGCGCCGTAGCCATAGCGGTAGGGCATGGTGTTGTAGCGGTCATCCTGCTTGGGCAAGGGCAGCTGCAAATTGAACAACTGCTCGACACGGTAGCCCTTGTTGCGGCCGTTGAGGTTGGCGGAAATGCGGTGGATCGTGCTGACACTGCCTGGCAGGTCCGGCGGCGAGCCGTCCTTGTTGGGCATGAACGGGAACGGGTTTCCCGCCGTCATCTCGGTATCCAGGTAGAGGCGGCCCTTGTCTTCGAAAGCGCCCATGGTGTGGGTGCCGCTCTGCGGCGGACCCTCGATCCACTTGAGGTCGGTGCCGTCGCCGCCACGGCGGAAAAATCCGAAGTAGCTCTTCTTCGTCCTGTCCCAGGACCAGTGGATGCCACCGCGCTTCATCTGCGCTTCGTCGAAGGCCAGCGGCACGACATAGAGGGCGATGTGGTTTTCGGTGACGGCGAAGTCGTGCAGCAGGCCCACGTAGGGCACCTTGATGCGCGCCTCCCAGACCTTGCGGCCCGTGTCCTTGTCGATCTCGAAGACGGAAACCACGTCGCTGCCATGGCCCTCGGCCTCATAGCCGAAGGCCACGATGTTGCCGGTCTTCGAGCACACTTTGGGGTGCGCCGTGAACGGCTGCGTGCGCGGCAGCTGGCCACCGAAGGTGTAGACCGTTTCGACCGTCTCGAGGGTGTTGAGGTCCAGGGCCACCGGCGGGCTGTCTTCCTTCAACGCGAGGATCAGGCCCTTGTGGTTGATGACGTGCGTGTTGGCCGTGCTGCGTGACAGGCCCTTGGCGCGCGGATCATCCAGGTAGGGATTGCGGTACATCGGGAACAGCAGCTGGCGCGCCTTGTCCTGGGCGACGTAGCGGTCGCTCTTCACATAGCGGGTGCGATAGTCCACGCGGCCGTTCCTGATGCGGAACAGCCGGGCATGGCCTTCGCCGTCGAAGATGATGTTGCCCTTGGCCATCGGGTACTGCGGATCCGGGCCGGTGGCATAGAAGCCGCCACTGAGGTCCGCGGGCAGCCTGCCCTCGATCTCACAGTCATTGATCGTGACCTCCGCACGGATCGGCGCGAACTGGCCACCGCTGCCGGCCTGGCGGATCGGCGGACCCTGCGGCGGCGTCACGAGGTCATTGTCGGCCGCCGCCGTGGCGGCGAGCACTTCGCCTGGCGCGGCACCGAGGGCGACGGCACTGGCGCCGGCGGCCGCAAGAAAGGCACGACGGTCGATCGGGTTGCGGTCGGTCATGGACACCCCCTCCCTTGGGGACTCTGGATCGTGTCCAAGCCTAGCCCCGGCCGGCACCGGGACGCAGCGCCGTTCTTGTACCTATTGACCCGCGCAGGCCGCGGCAACTCCCCGGGGCCGAGCGCCTCAGTCCCCGGTTTCCATCGGCAGGTCCGGATCGCCGCTCCACTCCACCAATGAGCCGTCATAGACCGCCACGTCGTCGAGCCCGAGCCGCACGAGCGTGAAGGCGGTACAGGTGGCCGCAATGCCGCCGCCGCAGTAGTTGACCACGCGCCGGCCATCCAGGGCACCAACGGCGGCAAAGCGTTCCCGCAGCTGCGGCAGCGGCAGGAATCCACCGCTTGCTGCATCGAGCAGCGAGCCCGCCGGCACGTTGCCACTGCCCGGGATGCGTCCGGGACGCGGCGTGCGGCTGATGCGGCCCGCGTGTTCGTCGGCCGACAGCGCATTGAGCAGGCAGGTCCCGGCATCGCCGAGTGCCGCCTGCACCTCCCGCTTGCCGACGAAGCTGCCGGCGCGGGGGCGCGGCGTGAACAGCATGGGGGTCACGGCGGGCACGGCAACGGACAGCGGCCGCCCCTCGGCCTTCCACTTCGCGAGGCCGCCATCGAGTACCGCGGCCTGGTCATGGCCCATGGCACGCAGCATCCACCACAGTCGCGTGGCCCAGGTGTGTGAGCCGCTGTCGTAAAGCACCACGCGGGTGCCAGGGCCCACCCCGTAACGCCCGAGTGCCGCGGCGAACTGCGCCGCCGGCGGCATCATCACCGGCAGCTTTGTGTCGCGGTCGGACAGGTCCGCCAGCAGGTCTGCAAAGCCTGCTCCGGGGATATGGCCTTCAGCCCAGGCCGCCTTGCCACTCTCAGGCCGCACGCCTCCCGTGGGCACCGGTACCAGGTTGACGCTGCAGTCGAGGATGCGCAGGTCCGGGTCGTCAAGGTGCGCGGACAACCAGGCGGTATCGACGAGCAACGGCAGGTCATTCAGGGACGCAGTCATGCGGGAGTTCCTCCGGTGTCACCAGGCAAGGGACGCAGGGCACGCGGCAACCACAGGGCGATGCCAACGCAGCAGAACATGGGCAGCATCAGTGCGCCGATCACCCAGGTCGGTGGCAACTGCAGGTCCATGAGCGCCGCCAGTGCCAGCGGGCCGAACAGCGAGCCGAAACGGCCCACGCCATTGGCCCAGCCCACGCCGGTACCGCGCAATGCCTCCGGATAGTACGCCGAGGCCAGCGGCCCAAGGGTGAGCATCGAGCCGATGGCGCCGAAGCCGATCAACACCAGCAAGAGCACCCAGACCCAGCCGGGCCCCGGGTTGGTGGCACAGACCGCCAAAGCCACGGTGGCCACGGCATAGGCGCCGGCCAGCCCCAAGGCGATCCGCCCCTGGTCTGCCAGGCGCGAGGCGGTGTAGCTGCCGGCGAGCGCGCCGATGGACAGCACCGCCATCACGCGGAAGGCCTGCGCCGGTTCCCAGCCGTTCTGGATCAGCAGCGTCGGCAGCCAGGTGGCCAAGCCGTAGTTGGCGAACAGGTTGATGGCGTTCAGCGCCCACAGCAGGCTGGTCCGCGCGCGCAACGCCGGGAGGAACAAGGTCCGCACGGACGGTTGGAGCGTGGGTGCCGCTGCGCCAACGACGGCCGTCTCCGCACGGGATTCCGGCACGCCCGTCCAGACGAAGACCAACAGCAGCAACGGCGCCAGACCGCCGTAGGCAAAGAGCCAGTGCCAGCCCCCCGCTGCGGTGAGCACCGGTGCGATGAGTCCCGCGGAGGAGGCGCCGACGGCAAAGCCGCTGGCCATCAAGGTGACCACCTGCACGCGCCGTGCCGCGGGTGCCATGCCGGCCACGATCGCGATGGTGACCGGCACCGCAAGGCCGAGGCCGCAACCGGCGATGAACCGCAGCGCGGTGATCTGCTGCGGCGTGGACGCGGCCATCGCCAGCAAGGTCGGCACGCCGAACAAGGCCAGCGCCAGGCGCAGCAGGCGGCGCCTGCCATGCCGGTCTGCCAGCGGCGCCAGCAGCAGCGCACCGACCGCCATGCCCAGCAGCGAGGCCGAGCCGGCGTACCTGAACGCCGTGGGCTCCACGCCGAAATCCGTGGCCATCAGGGGAATGGCCATGGCCAGCATCTGCGCGTCGTAGCCGTCGAAGAACACGGCCAGCGTGCACAGCACGATGGCATACCACTGCCGGCCGGTGAGTCCGTCCATGCCGCCCCCTGCTTGTTGTCGGCGCAGTGTAGCGCCGCGGGAGGCGTGGCGGATCAGCGCTTCAGCAGACTCCGCAGCGCATCGGCCATCGCGCCCTCCGGCGCCCGCTCCTCACGCCGCGGCGGTGCCGGAGCGCGAGACCTGCTGCCCGCCGCTGCCGGTGCCGATGCCTCGCGGCCACGTTCGCCGCGCCCACCGGGCTCGGCGTCCATGCGCATCGACAGGGCGATGCGCCGGCGCTTCACGTCCACCTCGAGCACCTTGACCCTGACGATGTCACCGGCCTTCACGACTTCATGCGGGTCCTTCACGAAGCGGTTGGCCAACAGGGAAATGTGCACCAGCCCATCCTGGTGGACGCCGATGTCGACGAAAGCGCCGAAGTTGGTGACGTTGGTCACCTGGCCCTCGAGCACCATGCCCGGCGTCAATTGGTCGATCTCCTCGATGCCCTCCTGGAAGGCGGCCGTGCGGAACTCAGGCCGCGGGTCGCGTCCGGGCTTCTCCAGTTCCTTGAGGATGTCCTGCACCGTCGGCAGGCCGAAGCGGTCGTCGGTGTAGCGGCGCGCGTCCAGCTTGCGCAAGGCGGCACCGTCACGCATGAGTTCGGCCACGGGGCGCTGCAGATCGGCAAGAATGCGCTCGACCACGGGATAGGATTCCGGATGCACGGCCGAAGCATCGAGCGGGTTGTCGCCGCCGCTGACACGGAGGAAGCCGGCCGCCTGCTCGAAGGTCTTCGGGCCGATGCGCGGCACGGCCTTGAGCTGCTCGCGGTTGCGGAACGGGCCGTTGGCATCACGGTGGCCGACGATGTTCTCGGCCAGCCACTGCGACAGCCCCGATATGCGCGACAGCAGCGCCGCCGAGGCCGTGTTCACGTCCACGCCGACGGCGTTCACGCAGTCTTCGACCACCGCATCCAGCTGCCGCGCCAGCTTCACCTGGCTGACGTCATGCTGGTACTGGCCCACGCCGATCGACTTCGGGTCGATCTTCACCAGCTCGGCCAGTGGATCCTGCAGTCGCCGCGCGATCGACACCGCACCGCGCAGGCTGACATCCAGCTGCGGGAACTCCTTGGCGGCGGTCTCTGATGCCGAGTACACCGAGGCGCCGGCCTCGGACACGACCACCTTGGTGAGGCCGAGATCCGGATGGCGCTTGATCAACTCCGCCGCCAGCTTGTCGGTCTCGCGCGAGGCCGTGCCGTTGCCGATGCTGACCAGACGCACGGCATGGCGGCGCGCCAGTTGCGCCAGTGTGTGCAATGAGCCGTCCCAGTCGTTGCGGGGCACGTGGGGAAAGATGGTGGCAGTCTCCACCAGCTTGCCGGTGTCATCGACCACCGCCACCTTCACGCCGGTACGCAGGCCCGGATCCAGACCCATCGTCGCCTTGCGCCCGGCGGGCGCCGCCAGCAGCAGGTCACGCAGGTTGGTGGCGAAAACGCGGATGGCCTCCGCCTCGGCGCGCTCACGCAACTCGGTGAAGAGTTCGGTCTCCAGCTGCCAGGCGAGCTTCACGCTCCAGGTCCAGCGCGCCGTCTGCAGCAGCCAGGCATCGGCCCTGCGGCCCTGCTCGCCAATGCCCTTGCGCGCTGCGATGCGGCGTTCACAGGCATTCATGGGGCGCACGACGGTGTCATCGGCAGCCAGGTCTTCGGGCAGCTTCAGCGCCACGCGCAGCACGTCCTCGTTGCGCCCGCGGAACAGCGCCAACGCCCGGTGCGGCGCGACCTTGGCCAGCGGCTCGCTGTAGTCGAAGTAATCGCGGAACTTCGCGCCAGCCTCTTCCTTGCCCGGCACGACGCTGGCCACGACCACACCCTGGTCCTGCAACTGGCCGCGCAGGGCACCGACCAGCTCCGCATCCTCGGCGAACTGGTCGATGAGGATCAGCCGCGCGCCGTCGAGCGCCGCCTTCGCATCGGCGACACCCGGATTCTTCCCCTCTGCGGTCTCGAACGGCTCGCGCAGGTATTTGGCGGCCTCGGTCTCAGGATCAAGTGCCGGATCGGCCAGCAACGCCGCCGCGAGCGCACCCAGGCCCGCTTCAAGCGCGATCATTGCCTTGGTGCGCCGCTTGGGCTTGTAGGGGGCGTAGAGATCCTCGAGGCGCTGCTTGGTGTCGGCCGCGCGGATGGACTGCTCGAGTTGCGCCGTCAGCTTGTCCTGCGAGCGGATGCTCTCGATCACCGAGGCACGCCGTTCCTCGAGCTCACGCAGGTAGGCGAGGCGTTCCTCCAGCAAGCGCAGCTGCGTGTCGTCCAGGCCACCCGTGGCCTCCTTGCGGTAGCGCGCGATGAACGGCACGGTCGCACCGCCGTCAAGCAACTCGACGGCTGCCGTCACCTGCTGCGGTCGTGCCGCGAGTTCCTGGGCGAGGCGTTGCAGGATGGCGGCAGTGGCCGCCGGATCGAGGGTCGTCATGGTGGCGCGGACTATGCGCGACAGCCCCGGGGGCGACAAGGCTTGCAAGGGCCTGCCGGATGTAGCAGGACCTGGCGGGCGCAGCGGTGTCCGTCAGGGCAGCGCCCCGCAGACGACGAAGCCCAAAGGCGGCACGTGCAGCCGGACAACACCGGCCCGCTCGACCGCAGGGGCACACTGGCCGTGCAGGCTGCCGAAGCGGCGTGACGCGGCCTCGACCTGCACCAGATCTGTCACGGCAGCCGTCGACGTGTTGAACGCAATCAGCAACTCGCGGCCCGAATCAGGATCAAGGCGCGAGACCGCGAACAGGCCCGGCGCATCGCCGTAGGCGCGCACGCGCTGCAGGCCCCGGCGCAACGCCGGCTGGCTGCTGCGCAGGCGGGCGAGTTCGGCCACTGCCTTGAACAGCGGGTGGTCGCTGCCGGCACTGGCCGGAGTGGAGCGCGGCGTCGTGCCCACGCGGCGGTCGGCGTTGTACTCGGCCACCTGGCTGGTGAACAGGTCATGCCGCGAGGCCTGGTCGCCGCCGAGGCCGGCGAAGCCCTGCTCGTCCCCGTAGTAAAGCACTGGCACGCCGCGCAGCGTCAGCAACATGGCATGCGCCAGCACGACGCGCTGCATGACCTCGGCATCATCGGCCTGCGGCAGGCCTTTGTGCACGAAGTGGGCGAAGCGCCCGGCATCGTGGTTGCTGACGAAGGTGGGCAGGCGCAGCGCCGCGGCCTCGCCGCCCTCGAACAGCGCATCCGCCTCGAACAGGCGCGCCAGTTGCCGCGTGGGTGCCGTGCCGGCGACCGTCGCCCGGACGGTGTTGAAGAATCCGAAGTCGAGCACCGAAGGCAGCTTTGCCACACGCGTATGCCACGCCAGCAATACGGGATCGAGCTCGTCGGTGGCCACTTCGCCGAAAATGTGGAAGTGGGGAATGCCGGCCTCGTCGGCGGCCTTGCGCATGGCAGGCACGAAGGCCTGCCAGAACTCCGGATTCACGTGGCGCACGGTGTCGATGCGGAAGCCGTCGATGCGGTAGCGGCGGATCCAGTCTGCATAGACGTCGATGAGCCCCTGCACGACCGCAGGATGTTCGGTCATGAGGTCATCAAGGCCGGCGAAATCGCCGTCCAGCGAACTCTCGTCGCGGAAGGTCGAGTTGCCGCGGTTGTGGTAGTACTGCGTATCGTTGAGCCAGGCCGGCACTTTCACCGACTGCTCCGCAGCTGGCACGAAAGCCGTGTACGGTGGCTCGATGCGCCTCCGGTAGGCACAGCCGTTGTCGGGGCACTCACGGTAATTGATGACGTCAGCCGTGTGGTTGGCGACGATGTCGAGGTAGACCTTCAATCCGCGCGCATGTGCCGCCTCCACCAGCGACGCGAAATCCGCGTTGCTGCCGAAGTGGGGATCCACTTGCGTGAAGTCGGTGATCCAGTAGCCGTGATAACCGGCCGATTCCTGGCCCGCGGGCCCCTGCACCACCTTGTTGCGGAACACCGGTGCCACCCACAGCGCCGTCGCACCCAGCGACTGGATGTAATCGAGGCGGGACTGCAGCCCCTTGAGGTCGCCACCGTGGAAGAAGCCCTTGTGCGAAGGGTCGAAGCCTGTGGCCAGGCGGTCGCCCGTGAGCCCTCCGCGGTCGTTGGCCGGATCGCCGTTTTCGAAACGGTCCGGCAGCAGGAAGTAGACGATCTCGTCCTCGGCCGGCCGCTGCGGCGCCCCTGCGGGCGCGGGTGCCCCGGAAGAAGGACCTGCCACCAGCCAGGCACACAACATCGCCATGAATGACGCTTTTCGCACGGGACGCTCCAGGCGGATCAGCGGTCCGCCGCGCAGTTCTGCCGGATGAATTCTGCATGCCCGGGCATGACGCCCACGCACTTGCGGATGGTCTGGCGCACGTTCTCGAGGTAGTCCGCCACCTCATCCTCGGGCAGCAGATCCGCCAGCGGGTGCCAGCCACGTGGCTGCAGCCCCTGCCCGTGCATGACCTGCAGCCACGACACCTCGGCGAACAGTTCGTTGCCCTCGCGCAGCGTGCGGCCATGGCTGCGGTAGACATCGATCTTGTGCTGCAGGGACTCCGGGATCGGCATCGTCCGGCAGTAGTCCCAATAGGGGGAGTCGTCGCGCCCGGTGGCGTGGTAATGGAGGATGATGAAGTCGCGGATCGTCTCGTACTCGTGGCGCGCCTGGCGGTTGAACTCGTCGATGTCCGCAGGGTTGAAGCCACGATCGGGGAACCAGGCGATGAGCCGTGCGATCATCGTCTGCACCAGGTGGATGCTGGTGGACTCCAGCGGCTCGAGGAATCCGCTGGCGAGGCCGACGGCGATCACGTTGCGGTTCCAGGCCAGACGGCGCATGCCGGCCGTGAACTTCAGTGTCCGCGGCTCGGCGGTCGGCTCGCCGTCGAGGTTGCCCAGCAGGATGGCGGTGGCCTCGTCCTCGCTCATGTAGCGGCTGCAGAACACATGCCCGTTGCCAATGCGGTGCTGCAGCGGAATGCGCCACTGCCAGCCGGCGCGATGCGCCGTGGAGCGCGTGTACGGCAGCAGCGGCGTGGCCGGGGTGCAGGGCACGGCGACGGCACGGTCGTTGGGCAGCCAATGGCTCCAGTCCTCGAAGCCCGTGCCCAGGGTCTGCTCGATGAGCAAGCCGCGGAATCCAGAGCAATCGATGAACAGGTCGCCGTCGATGCGCCGGCCATCGGCCATGTGCACGGCAGCGACGTGGCCAGTGTCCGGTCGCAGCTCGACACCGGAGACCCGGCCCTCGATGCGTTCGACGCCGGCGGCCTCGCTGCGCGCGCGCAGGAAGCGCGCATAAAGGCTGGCGTCGAAATGGAAGGCGTAGTTGATGTCTGCCAGCGGCGAACCCGGCATGTTCGCAGGGGGCCGCATGAAGCGGTGCCCGCGGGCGGCCATGGCGACGATGGAATAGTCCTCGAGCGGGCCGGCGCGCCCGCTGTGCTGCATGCGGCGCCAGTAGTGCTCGAAGTTGACGGTGGACAGGTCCTGGCCGATGCGGCCGAAGGCATGCATGTAGCGTTCGCCGCGCCGCCACCAGTCGACGAACTCGATGCCCATCTTGAACGTGCCCTGCGTGGCACGGAGCATCTCGTTCTCATCGATGCCCACCACCTGGTTGTACAGGCGGATCATGGGGATGGTGGCCTCGCCGACGCCGACGGTGCCGATCTCGTCCGACTCCACCAGGCGGATGCGATACCGGCCCTGGAGGATGCGCGACAGCGCCGCGGCCGTCATCCAGCCGGAGGTGCCGCCACCAACAATGACGATCGTGTGCAGGAGGTGGTTGTCCATGCGGGACAGTCACTCTGGAATTCGGCGCCCCGGCGGCGCCCCGGTGAGCGTAGCGCACCCGCCGGGGCCACAGGGGACCCGGCGGGCAGCGCCGCTTCAGGCCGTCAGTAGCGGTAGTTCAGGCCGATCAGGTAGGTCTTGCCGTACTTCACGCGCTCGATGACGTTGCTCTCGCTGTCGCGATAGCGGACGAAGGGCTCGTTGCCCAGGTTCTGGGCCTGGAACTGCAGCTGCAGGCCCTTGGCAAAGCCCGACTGGATCTCGTAGCTCAGCTGGCCGTCGAGGATCGTCTCGCTCTTGATGTAGGAGAGCTGGCGATCACCCGTGAAGCTGGAGACCTCACCGACAAAGCTCGACCGGTAGCGCTGCGCCAGCCGCACCTCGAAGCCCGCCTTGGCGAAGTACACGGTGATGTCACCGACGTTCTCCGACAGGCCCGGCAGCGGGATGGTGCTGGTCAGGATGTTGTCCACCGTCACGCCTCCGACCGGCAGCGAGATCTGGCTGTCCGTGTAGGCGTAGTTGGCTTCGATGCCGAAGCCGTCCAGATACGCGGTGACCATGCCCAGCGGGAAGGAGCCGGACAGCTCCAGGCCCTTGATGTCGCCACCGCTGCCGTTGATCGGCTGGGTGAACGTGCCGGTGCGGCTCACACCGGCAGGAATGCCGGAGCTGGCCGTGACGTAGCTGGTGAAGTCGAACTGCGGGTTCGGGACGCGCACGATGTAGGTGCCGAGCTTCTTGTAGAAGGCGGCAGCACCCACGTAGGCACGGGTTCCGAAGTATTTCTCATAGCGCAGGTCCAGCGCGGTGGCACGGAACGGCTTCAGTGCCGGGTTGCCGCCACCACCGCTGATGCGGTTCTGGCCGGCGTCATAGCCGAAGTCGAAGCTGGCCCGCATGTCGTTCAGCGTCGGGCGCGCCATCTGCCGCGCGATGCCGAAGCGCAGCTGCTGGTCATCACCCAGGTCGAAGATCAGGTTGGCGCTGGGCAGGTAGTCGGTGAACGAGTCGCCCGCCGAGGTTTCCGTCGCGGGGCAGACGTCGGCCACGCAGGCCGCGGCGCGGCTCACGTTGAAGGCCGTGGAGCTCTGGTCGGTGTTGACAACCTGCAGGCCGAGGTTGCCGCGCACGGGCTTGTCCCACAGCGTGCCGTCGATGTTGGCCTTCACATGCGCCGTGAACAGCTTCTCCTCGACCGTCCAGTCCTTGTTGTAGATGTCCGGCACGCGCTTGGCCTCGACCCGGTAGATCGAGCCGATGCTGCCCACCGGGCTGAAGGTACCGATCTTGATGCCGTTGACCGTGGTGGACCCGGAGCCCGGCATGTCCGCGGCCGCCAGCGGACCGCCCGCAGCGATGACCAGACGACCCTCCGTGTAGGAGCGCAGCTTGCCGCGCTCGGTGAAGTCCGCGCCGACCTCGATGTCACTGAAGAAGCTGCTCTCGATGTCCTTGGCGACATTCATGCGCACCGACTTCACTTCGTCCGAGACGAAGGGCAGCTTGGTGTAGCCGGCCTGCGGCGTGGCCGTGCCGCCACCCCAACCCTGCACGTCCGTCAGCTTGATGATGCTGCGGTTGGAATAGTCGAGGCCCGGCGTGAACACGCCCGCATTGGTGAACTGCACGCTGTCGAGTGCGGCAGTGCCCAGCGCAGACTGCGCCGTGCCCGCCGTGGTCTCGATGATCGTGCCGTTCTTCTCGGCCTTGGAGTAGGACAGGTCGGCGGTGAACCTGTAGTCCCCGTTGCGCAACTCGGTCTTCCAGCCGATCGAACGCAGCTCGTCCTCGTTGTCTTCGGCGTCGTTGCGGACGACGGCACGCACGTTGTTGAACGTGCCCGCCGTGACGTTGCCGCCGCTGACGGTGGCCGACGTCAGCACGCCCGCGGAGTCATAGTTGCCGGGGCTGCCGTTCCAGGAATCGTTGAGCGGCGCCTGGAAACCCTTGGCAGCCTTCACGCTGTGGAACTTGGCGTAGAAGAGGTCGACGGTGCTGCTGACGTTCTCGCCCGGCTCGAACTGCAGCACGGCCATCGCGCCATCGCGGCGCTGCGTGGTCTGGTCCGCCCAGGCGTTGAAGCCGTTGTAGGGCACATTGACCGGCGTGCCGTTGTAGTCGGCGCCACCACCGCCCCAGGACTCGAAGCGGGAGGTCGTGGGACCCGTCTCGTCGAGGCGGGCGAAGCCGACGGCCACGCCCAGCTTGCCATCGGCGAACTGGTCGATGTAGGCGACGTTGTAGCGGTCGCCCTCGCCCTCGGCGATCGTGCCGACGCCCAACTTCTGGCGGCGGTAGTTGGCGGCGACCGTCATCTTGTCGCGGCTCAGCGGGCGGACGGTCTGGATGTTGACCGTGCCGGCCAGGCCCTGGCCGACCAGTGCGGCATCCGTGGTCTTGGAGACCTCGACCTGGTTGACCAGTTCCGACGGGTACTGGTCGTATTCGACGGCACGGCTGTCGCCGGTCGACACCTGCTGGCGGCCGTTCAGCAGGCCGGTGGTGAAGTCCGGGCCGAAACCACGGATCGAGATCTGCTGGGCACGTCCACCGGTACGCTGCGCCGCCACACCGGGCAGGCGCGCGATCGACTCGGCGATGCTGGTGTCCGGCAACTTGCCGATGTCCTGCGCCGACACGACCTCGACGATGGCCTCTGACTGCTTCTTGGCCGCAATGGCGCTCTCGATCGCGGCGCGGATGCCGGTGACCGTGATTTCCTCAAGGTTGTCGTCGGCCGGGGCCTGCTGGGCAGCCGCACCATTGGACATGGCGATGGCCGCGGCAACGGCCAGCGACAGGGCGCTGCGCGGATGGCGGTGGATGGGCTTCGACATGGGCTGTTGGCTCCCCTTGGTTTCTTTGAATACTCGGTGCGGACGGATCCCGCAGGCCTCGTACTCTGCATGACGTGCGGATGAGCACCCGGATGAATACGATTTCACCACCAGCCCTGTGCGCGTGGCGGCAGAGCGGGCCGGCTGACGTTGCCTGGCTGCAACAGGGCGGATCAGGCAGCGTGGACACAGGGCGGCGATCGCCCGTAGGCTGCTACCGGCAACACGCCTCTGGAGGGGGACGACCAATGAGATTCCGCGCCGCCATTGTTTTCTGCTGCATCGCAACTTGCCTGGGCACACAGGTTTCCGCCCAGGTGCCGCCGGAACCGGTGAAGGACCAGCTGCCCCTGCTCCAGAGCCACGACCCGAAACTGGCCGCCAACAAGAAGCTGGTCTTCGACATGTACCGCACGATTGTCAATGCGGGCCGCGCCGACCTGGCGGACAAGTACTTCACCGAGGAGTACATCCAGCACAACCCGAACGTGAAGAGCGGCAAGGCGGCGCTGGTGGAGTACATCCGCAAGACCCGCCCGGCGCGGCCGATCCCGGACCAGATCACCTTCCCGGTGATCTCGATCATCGCCGAGGGCGACATGGTCAGCGTGGCCACGGTGAGCTACGAGGACGACCTGGAGCGGCCCGGCGAGAAATACGTCACCACGCACTTCGACCTGTACCGCATCGAGAACGGACTGATCGCCGAGCATTGGGACAACGTCGGCCGCAGCACGTCCAGCGCGAGCAAGGACCCCAACGTGACCAACCAGCCGGTCACGCCGAAGAAGCCCTGAACCGCAACGGCGGCCCCGGCAGCGGGGCCGCCTGGCGGGGCCACGGCAGGCCCTGCGCCGTCAGGTAGCGCCGGATTCCCGGCGCCAGCGCTCCAGCAGCAGGTGTTTCTGGGCCTTGCCCGAGGCCGTGCGTTCGATTGTCGTGGTGATCACCACATGCTTGGGGACCTTGTAGCGGGCCAGCAGCTGCGCGCAGTGGTCCATCACCTGCTGTGCGGTCAGTGCGGCGTGCGGGCCCGGCACCACATAGGCACAGCCGACCTCGCCCCAGCGCTCGTCCGGCACGCCGATCACCGCCATGTCGGCGACGCCGGGCATGGCGCTCAGCGCCGCCTCGATCTCCGCCGGGTAGACGTTCTCGCCACCGGAAATGAACATGTCCTTGATGCGGTCGACGAGCATGTAGAAGCCGTCCTCGTCGCACAGCGCCGCATCGCCGGTGCGGAACCAGCCGTCCTTGAAGGCCTGGCGGTTGAGCTCGTCGCGGTTCCAGTAGCCTGACATCACCGTGGCACCCCGCGCCCACAACTCGCCCACCTCGTTGGTGGCGGCGTCCTGCCCGTCGGCACGCACGATGCGGAACTCGACCGACAGGTGGGTCACGCCGACGGTGCCCGCCTTGCGCTTGAGCCACTCGAGGTCGCCCATCGGCGTCGCCGTCGACGAGCAGGTCTCGCTCATGCCGAAGCCGTTGAGCATCATCACGCCCTCGTCCAGCCAGGACCGGTGGTGCGCGGCGGGATTGGGTGAGCCGCCGGTGACGTAGGCCGTGAGGCGCGACAGCTTGCGACCGTCGAAATCCGGCAGCTGGCGCATCATCATCGCCATCTGCGTGACTGAAAAATAATGGGTGACACCCAGAACCGTGCTGGCCAGCCGCTCGTAGGTCACCGGCGCATCGAAGCGCTGGCTGATCAACACCGAGCCACCCATGACCAGCTGCGACCACGTGGCGCCGAACAGTCCGGCGGTGTGGAACAGCGGCATGTCGAGCAACAGCCGCGAGCTGGCGGACACCTGTGTGGCCAGCGCAAGACCGAAAGCCCCCGTGAAGGCATTCAGCAGGCTGACCACGGCGCCCTTGGGCTTGCCGGTGGTGCCCGAGCTGTAGAGGATCGTGATCGGCGTCTGCGGGTCGAGCGCCTGGCCGCGGCCTACACCCACCGCCTCGCAGCCCGCCATCGCCGTGGCCAGCTCATCGTGTGTCTCGCCGATCACCAGGCGCGGGCAGGAGGCCTCGGCCGGCACCAGCGGCGCGAACATCTCCTCGTGCACCAGCAGCGCGGGCTGGCAGTCCTCGAGCAGGAAGCGGATCTCCGGTGCCGCCAGGCGCCAGTTCAGCGGCACGAAGATCGCACCGCTGCGGATGCAGGCCTGCTGCACGATGAGCATGGCGGCCGAGTTGCGCGACAGCATCGCGACGCGCGCGCCGGCGGTGGTGCCGATGCGCTGCCGCAGCACGGCCTCGGCACGGCGTGCGTCCTGGTCGAACTGCTGCCAGGTCCAGGTGCGGCCGGTCACCAGTTCGGTGAGCGCGGTGCGGTGGGGCCAGACGCGCGCGTGGTGCGCCACGTGGTCAAGAACGATGGGATTCATGGCGCGAAGGGTACTATGGCCGGACTCGCCGGGTCAGCCCGGCAAGCCTCACCGCCGCCCCGGAGACCCCGCCATGAACCGCCTGATGGCCCGCACGTTTCTCGGCCTCACCTGCCTGTACGCGACCGCCCACGCCCAGGTGCCGCCGGTGGCAGTGGCCGACCAGCGCCCGCTGCTGGAGAGTGCCGACCCGCGCCTGGCGGCCAACAAGCGGCTGGTGTTCGACATGATGCGCACGGTGCTCAATGCAGGCCGCGCAGATCTCGTCGACCGCTTCGTCACCGCAGGGTACATCCAGCACAACCCGAACGTGCAGAGCGGCCGCGCAGCGCTGGCCGACTACATCCGTCGCACCCGGCCGGCGCGGGCGATTCCGGAGCAAGTGACCTTCCCGGTGATCTCCATCGTCGCCGAAGGCGACCTGGTCAGCGTGGCCACCGTCAGTTACGAGGACGACCCGGAGAAGCCGGGCCAGAAGTACGTGACCACGCACTTCGACCTGTTCCGCATCGAGAATGGCCTGATCGCCGAGCACTGGGACAACGTCGGCCGCAGCACGTCGAACGCGACCAAGGACCCGAACGTCAGCAACCGTCCCTGACGAGGGTCACTGCCGCCCGAAGGCCTCGCCCCCCGCGCGCGGACTCGGCGCGGGCATGCTGCGCCCGGTCACCGGGTTCGGGTAATGGAACGGTTCGACGTAGTAACTGGGGTAGGTCAGGTAGACCACGGTGGGCGGCAGGTCCGGCCACGGCGGAAACTTCTCGGGGAAGGTGTTGACGATCACGTTGTCGAGCCAGCCGACCTTGTAGCCGGAATACATGTTGAAAGGGCCATGCAGCGCCTGCAGGCGCCAGGCACCGTCCTGCTTGGTGTACAGATTCTCGTAGTAGTTGTGGCCCCAGCCCCCGGAACTCATCACGAAGGCGATGCAGCGCGCCCGCGCGGTGACCCCATCCGGCAGGATCGTGGGCAGGCACTGGAACTGCTGGTGGTCGATCAGCAGGCCCTCGCGCGGCCCGATCGGACCCAAGCCCACGTTCATGTACTCGAATACGCGGGCCCGGCCAGTGAACACGCCCTTGCCGCCGATCTCCAGCGTGCCATCCGGCGCGAAGAGTTCCGCCAGTTGCTGCCACTGCGCCTTGTCGACGTAATAGCCGTAGGCGTTCTGCACGATCTCCACGTCCACCAGGTCCTGCTGGCGCGTGATGCGCTCGCCCAGAGCCTGCAATTGCTGCTGCAGGGGCTGCAGCGCGGCAGGCAAGTCCCCGCCGCCCGACAGGGCGGCAACGGCAGGCGCGCGCGGTGCCGTCAGGTCCGAGTAATGGAAAGGCACCACCTGCAACTTCGGGAAGGGCTGGTAGACCAGGCTGGGCGGGCGGTCCGGTGGCACGGTGGTGCTGGGGCCTGCCATGGGAATCGGTTTTGCGGCCCAGCCCTGCGCATAGTCGCCCCAGAAAGTGACGTGGTAGTGCAGCTTGCTGAACTTCCAGACACCGTCCTCGTTGACATATTCGTTCTCGTAGACGCCGCCACCCCAGCGGCCTTCGCCGCCACTGGCCAGCATCACGTCGCTGCGCCAGCGGGCTTTCGCAGTACGGTTGTCGGCCGCCACATGGATGACCGGTTGCACCATCACGTAGTTGTTGAGCCAGCCGTGCTGCTGCCCTTGCGGTCCCATCAGCGACAGGCCACGGGCAATGCTGGCCGGCCCGACGTAGACGCCACCCTGCCCTGCTTCGTAGCTGCCCTCGCGACTGAACAACGCAGCAGCCTGCGACCAGCGCGCCTTGTCGATGTAATAGCCGTACATGCCCTGCAGGTTCTCGATGGCCCGCACGGACTGCGCACGCGCGAGTGCCAGCGCGCGTGCGTCGGCGGCGGCCTCGAGCTGGCCGAGCGCATCGGCGGCGCGCACCGGCGGCACTGCCGGCGCCGCGCTGCGCAGCGTGGCGGCCTCCGCCCCCTCGTAGTGGTAAGGCGGCACGAAGGGCGTCGGGAAACGCGGCGAGGACTCTGGTTGTCCCGACGGCTGCAGGGTGGCCCAGCCTCCGAGATAGGGCGCCTCGAAGTTCAGGAAGTACTGGCGCTCGGCGATCTTCCAGGTGCCCTGCGCGTTGACATAGCGGTCCTCGATGATCGCGTCGCCCCAGCTGGCCCAGCGACGGTACTGGCCCAGCAGGCCCCACTCGCGCCAGCGCGCGCGCGCGCTCAGTCCGTCATCGGCCACGGTGATGACCGGCTGCAGCTGCATCCGCAGGTTCAGGCGGCCAAAAGGCAGGCCCGGGCCTTCCTTCAGGCTGCCCCCGCCCTGGCGCGTGAGCAGCTCGCGGATCTGCGCTGTGCCGCGGAACACGCCCTCGCTGGACCACTGCAGTTGCGCGTCTTCGGCAAACAGGTCGGCGGCTTCGCCGAAGTAGCCCTTGTCCACGTAGTAGCCGAAGGCGCGGCCAATGCGCTGGATCTGGCTCACGGCCTCCAGGCGCTGCGTGGCGGCGTCCAGATGCTGCACGCGCGCCTGCAGGGCGGCCAGCCGCGCCGTGTCGTCCGCCGCCTGCGCCTGACCCAGGCCGCAGAGGACCAACGTTGCCAGCCAGAAGCCCGGGCGCCTGGCGACCTTCATCATTTCAGCGCACATCTCGGCTCCTCCGGAATACGCATGCCCAACGCGTCAAACACTGCACATCAATGCGGCCCGCCCTCGCCCGGGGCGCCGCGGCCCCAGTCTTCATGGGCCCGCGCGATCAGGTAGCCGTGGATGTCTTCGACGTCCTGCGGCGAGACCAGGTCCGCGAAGGCGCCCATCCCCTTGGCTGACCGCGTGCCCTTGAGCACGATGTCGTTGAACTCGGCGTGGGTGGTGCGATCCATGTGGCGCAGGTCTTTCACGCCACCGATCGCCTGGTTGCCATGGCAGCGCGCGCAGGCATCGGCGAAGCGCTGGGCGCCGCGCTTGATCTGCTCCTCGCTGGCCCGCAGCGGCGGCGGATCGGGCACCGGGGCAGCCGGTGCAAGCGCAGGCAGCTGCGCGTTGCCGCCCAAGCGGAACACCAGCAGGCGCCCCGGCGCGCGGTGCTGCGCGGTACCCATGCCGCGCTCGATCTGCGCCGCACCACCACCCCAGCCCGCATTCACGGCCACGTACTGCACGCCATCGACTTCGTAGGTGATGGGCCCGGCGACCGGTGCCGTCTGCACCGGCACTTCCCACAGCAACTGGCCGTCGGTGGCGCGGAAGGCGGCGAAGGTCTGGCGCGTGGTGCCCTCGAACACCACGTTGCCGGCGGTGCTCAGCACGCCGCCGTTGCCATGGCGCGGCAAGGGCTGCTTCCAGGCCGGCTGCTGCTTCACCGGGTCCCAGGCGACAAGTCCCGTGCGTTCGAGCCCCGGGATCTTCGCTTCCAGTTCACGGCGCTTGGCGAGCGCCTCGCCGCTGTAGCCGCCCCAGCCGCCGTTGGAGCGGAACTTCTTCGGCGTGAACGTGGCATCCACGGCGTAGACGAACCAATGCTCGTAGAACGGGAAGTAGGCCAACCCGGTCTGCGGATTGAAGGCCATGGGGAACCAGTTGTGGCCACCGCCCGGCCCAGGCGCCACCAGCACAGGATCGGCCCCGAAGTGCGCCTCCGGATTGATCTGCGGCCGGCCGGTGGTGAGGTCGATGCCCTTGGCCCAGGTGACCGGTACATAGTTTTTGGCCGACAGTACACGCCCGTTGTCGCGGTCGATGACGTAGAAGAAACCGTTCTTGGGCGCGTGCAGCAGCACGTCGCGCGGCCTGCCATCGATGGGCAAGGTCGCCTGCACCAGCGATTGGGTGCAGGTGTAGTCCCAGTCCTCTTCAGGCACCTGCTGGTAGTGCCAGCGGTAGGCGCCGGTATCGGCATCCAGCGCCACGACGGAACAGAGGAACAGGTTGTCGCCACCCTGCGGGCTGCGATGTTTCCAGGCCACGGGAGAACCGTTGCCCGTACCGACATAGACCAAGCGGCGCTGCGGATCGTAGGCAATCGAGTCCCACGCAGTACCACCGCCCCCAAGCGTCCACCACTCGCCGGTCCAGGTCTTCGCGGCCATCGCCATGGCCTCGTTCTCGAAGCCGTCAGCGGGGTTGCCCGGCACCAGGTGGAACTTCCACAGCGGTTTGCCCGTGTCGGCATCCCAGGCGGAAACGAACGCGCGCACGCCCAGGTCGGCGCCGCTGTTGCCGATGACGATCTTGCCGTCGAACACGCGCGGCGCGCCGGTGATGGAATACGGCCAGTCCTTGTCGAAGGTCTGCACGCTCCAGCGCGGCCGACCCGTGCGCGCATCCAGGGCGATGAGACGACCATCGAGCGTGGCGATGATCACGCTCTTCTTCCACAGGGCCAGGCCACGCGAGACCGGCTCGCAGCAGGCATAGCGGCCCCACTCGCGCGGCACCTGCGGGTCATGACGCCACAGCAGCCTGCCGGTGGCGGCGTCGTAGGCGCTGGTGATGTTCCAGGCGCTGGTGCTGTAGAGCACGCCGTCGTTCACCAGGGGCGTAGCCTCCACGCCGCGCATCTCGTCGAGTTCGGCATACCAGGCCAGGCCCAGCTGCGCGACGTTCTGTTCGTTGATGCCGGTGAGCGTGCTGTGGCGTTGCGCCTCGTAGGTGCGCCCGTCCATCAGCCAGTTCTGCGGTTCCGCTGCTGCATTGGCGAGGCGCGCGGCATCGACCGGCGGTGGTGAGGGTCCGAGCCAGGCCCCACTGCAGGCCCCCAGCAGCAGGGCCGTGCCCAAGGCGGTGAAAGCGGTCCATCGTGTCATGTTCATCGGCTGCTCTCGAGACGTTCCCGGATCCGCTGGCGCAGCGTGCGCCACGCTGGCGGCAGGTCCGCCGGCACATAAGCTGCGAACTGCGCGCGTGCCGCGTCGAGGCGCTGCCTCATGTCGGCCAGTACGGCAGGGTGGCGGTCGGCCAGACTGTAGTTCTCCGGCTCCGGCAGGCGCATGTCGTAGAGCTGCGGATACTCGGGGTTGTCGGGAATGCGCCCGAACGCGCGGTAGTAATCCCCGGTGACGTACTTCCAATGCTGCGTGCGTACCGCGGCCACGGTCGCGTTGTCGAACAGCAGCAGATGCTCGTGCGGTGACGGCGCGCCGCGCTGGATCACGGCGGTGAGATCGCGACCGTCGATATCGACACCGGCCGGCAGCGGCTTGCCGGCCATGGCACAGAAGGTGGGCAGCCAATCGATGGCCATGGCGATGGAATCCACACGCCGGCCTGCCGGCACCACACCCGGCTGGCGGACGATGCAGGGCACGCGATAGCCGCCCTCGTACCCGGCGCCACCTTTGCGTGAACGCAAGTCGCCAGCCGAGCCCTCGTACCAGGGTCCGTTGTCGGAGGTGAATACCACGAAGGTGTCGCGGTCGAGGCCCAGCGTCTTGAGCTGGTCCAGCAGCTGCCCGACGATCGCGTCGATCTCCTCGACCGTGTCGCCGTAGATGCCGGCATCGGAGTGCCCTGCATGCGCGTGATGCGGGTAGTTGGGAAGGTGCGGCGCGCTGAGCGCGAGGTTGAGCAGGAAAGGCCGGTCGCGGTGCTCGGCGATGAAGCGCTGTGCACGCTGCAGGAAGCGCTGCTGCAGGACCGGGAAGTCGACGTCCTCCTGCGTCAGTTCGACGCCGGGGCCCTGCGACTCGTACAGCGCCAAGGGTTTCATGTCGTGGCTGTAAGGCAACCCATGGAACAGGTCGAAGCCCTGTGTGGTCGGTGGCCAGTGTGGCGAGGTGTGCCCCAGGTGCCATTTGCCGATCAGGGCGGTCGCGTAGCCGGGCTTGAGCGCCTCAGCCAGCGTCACTTCCGACTGCGGGAGGCCGCGCTCGTCGTTCTGCATGACCACTTCATAGGCCAGGCCGGTGCGCACCGGGTAACGCCCGGTAAGCAGGCCGGCCCGTGAAGGGGTGCAGAGGTTGGCGGCCGCATAGAACTGCGTGAGCACCGTGCCCTCGCGCGCCATCCTGTCCAGATGCGGCGTGCGGATCCGCGTGTTGCCCTGGAAGGCGAGATCGCCGAATCCCAGGTCATCGCAGAACACGATGATGAAGTTGGGCGGACGGCGGCGGGCCGCCGCCACCGGCGCTGCCAGGGCGCCGGTGAGCAGCGCCGAACCGGCGGCAGCGCAGAAGTGGCGACGGTCCATCCGCAGCCGTGCTCAGCGCGCATCCCAAGGGCTGGGCATGTTGTAGGGCACGGTGATGAAGGCCGCTTCGATCTGGCGGATCTGGCCGTCGACGATCTTGAACAGCTCGAGCAGGTAGAAGCTGTGCGGACGGTTGATGGGCGAGACGGCCGGCGTGCCGTCGGCCAGCGAATACTTGCCCAGCTTGCCGGCATGGTCGATGAAGCCGGCGGCCAGCACGAGGCCACGCTCCTCGTCCACCAGGGGGAAGCGCCGGCCGCGCAGGCGGTCGTCGTACTTGTACTGGCCGAGCTTGAACTGCGCCTCGCAGCCCACCGCGCTGAGCGGCCCCAGCGGCTTGGCCGGATTGTTGGTGGTCTGCACGCCGTTCTCGACGCGGTTGCAGTCCTTGTGGAAGCTGGTGAGGATCTGCCCGTCGTTCAGCTGCAGCGTATCGAAATAGCCGTCGGCCACCGAGATCAGCCGTTCGCGTTCGCGGCGCTCCGACGGCGCAAGGTTCGACAGCAGGATGGGCTTGTCCTTGAACTCCGGCGTGGCGAACGGGTTGATGCCGCCGGCGAGCGCACCGAAATCGTTGATGCGCACGATGACCTTCTCGACCTCGCTGATCTGCCCGTCCACCACCTTCATGCGCATGGCGAACACGGAATTGCTGTCGGTCTCGGCCAGTTCACCGAAGAACCCGACCTGCCCCATGCGCACGTCGGCGAACTTCAGGCGGTACTTGCCGAGCCCGCTGATCGTGCCCCAGACGCCGTCGCCGATCTCCAGCTCGACATTGTTCTCGGTGTAGCGCGCGCCCTTGGCCCAGGACAACCGGTTCGGATCCTTCGCCTCCAGCGCTTCCAGATAGCGGTCCATGTGGCCATACAGGCACTGGCGGTCGCAGGCCGGCTTCAGCGTGCCGGCGGGCACCAGCCCCTGTGCGGCGGCGTCCTTGGGCGTTGCCAGCAGGGCGAGCACCAGGCCGGCAGCCGCCAGCACGGGGGAAAGACGACGGGTCATGCGGGTCACGGCTTCACTCCACGGTCAACGGAACAGCTTCAGGTCGATGGATCGGGCGACGGCTTCATAGCCTGCATCACTGCCATGGAGCGAGTCGCCACTGTGGAAAGCCTGCGCCATGCGCGCCGGATCTGCGGGATCGGCAAAGACCTTGTCGAAGTCGAGCACGGCGTCGAACTCGCCACCCTCGCGGATCCAGCGGTTGATGGCCTGGCGGTGCTGCTCGCCCGCCTCGCTCCAGTACGAGGCCCCCTTGTAGGGCGCAATGGTCGCGCCATACACCTTGAGGCCGTTGGCGTGGGCACGGGCGATGATCTGCCGGTAGCCGGCGATCATGCTCTCAGCGGTTGCCGTGCTGGCCGGGAAAGCCTCGGAGGGCGCGCGCATCGAGGCGCCGTGCGCAGTGCCCAGGTCATTGACACCCTCGAAGACGATGAGCCAGCGTGCGCCCGTCACGGCCAGCGCATCGCGGTCCAGACGCGCCAAGGCACTGCGCCCGGCGCCATCCACCAGCACGCGGTTGCCACTGATGCCCTGGTTGGCGATGCCCACGCGCACTCCACCACGGCGCGCCAGCAGACGCTCCGCAAGCAGGTCAGGCCAGCGGCGGTTCGCCCCGCTGGTGGAACCGACGCCATCAGAAATCGAGTCACCCAGCACGACCAAGGTCGCGCCGCGCGCCACTTCGACCTCGACGGCAGAGACCCAGGCGCGCTGGGTGAGAGGCGTGCCCCGTGCCACGCCGCTGCGTGCGTAGTTGCCGGGTTCGGAGACCAGGCCCTCCTGCAGCGCCACCGGATGGCAGGTGCAGGGACCGGTGGCTTCAGGGAAGTACACCGCGAGCACCACATCCGCGCGGTCCGCGACGGGAAGTTCCACGGCATCGCTGAGCAGCGGCGCCCCGCGCGGGATCACGGCTGCGCTCGAGCCCCCGAAACGCAGTTCGCGTCGCGAGGCCTCATCGACGCTGCCATCGGCACGTCGCAGCGCAATGCTGGCCGCACCGATGGCCAAGGGCTTCCCGCCGTATTCGTTGGTCAAGCGGACCCGCAGGCGCGAGCCACCGGCGCTCAGGCGCAAGACCTGCTGCACGGTCTGGTTCTCGACCGCCAGGGCCTGAGGGAAGGGCGGCGGCGCATTCATCGCCGGCGATGGCGCCGCGGCCCAGCTGGTGACCCATTCCTTGGCCTGGGCAGGCGCGGCCAACCACGCCGACAGCACCAGCGCCAGGCTGGCGCGCAACATCATGGGACGCATCTGGAACCCCCGGAACGCATGGAATTGTTGTCAGGCAAGACTGCCCGTGCCAGCGCCGGCGCGCAACCGGCTAACATCGGCCCATGAACACCTTGCCTGCCGTCCTGCGCCGGACCTTCCTGCTGTTGGCCCTGTGTCCTGGTCTGACTGCGCCCGCAGGGGCACAACACGTCGAAGGGGATCCGCAGCGCCGCGCACAAGTGGCCTCCCTTGAGGCGCGTGCAACCCGTCTGGCCGATGCCGAGGCGATCCGCCGCCTGCAGCGGGCGTATGGCTACTACATCGACAAGGGACAGTGGGACGACGCTGCGGCCCTGTTCACGCCCGACGCGCAATGGCGCCACGACGCCCAAGCCAACGCACGCGGACCGGCCGCGATCCGCGCCGCGCTGCGCGCGCAGGCCGGGAACCAGGACGGCCCGTTCGAGGGCCGGCTGCACAACCACTTCCAGCTGCAGCCGGTGGTGCACGTGGCCCGCGACGGGCGCACGGCGGTGGCGCGCTGGCGCCAGTTCGTCCAGCGCGGCACCTATGGTGGCGAGGCGTTCTGGGCCGAGGGACCGCTGGACGTGCGCTATGAGAAGCGCGATGGCGCTTGGCGCATTGCCGACCTGCAGTGGCACGCCAGCTTCGAGGCGGCCTATGAGGGCGGCTGGGCCAAGGCTGCGCGCGCGCCTCAGGTGGATGCACGACCCTTCCCTGCCGAGGCTGCCGTGCAGCAGCCCGTGGTGCCCGTGCCTGCGGACTTGCACGCCGAACTGGCCGAACGCGACGCGGCCCTGCGCGCACTGGAGGCACGCGAGGCCATCGAGAACCTGCAGGCGACTTTCGGTTACCTGCGTGACGCCCAGCGGTGGAACGACGCGGCAATGCTGTTCACCGCGGATGCCCGCTGGGAGTCCGGCCAGCGCGGCGTCTACCGCGGCCGGGCGCGCGTGCGCGCGGCCTTGCCCCTCGACGTCATCAATGACGGGAAGCGGTCCAACGGCCCACCACCGCCGGGCGTGGTCGACCTTGAATTCATGCTGCAGCCGGTGATCCATGTCGGCAGCCACGCAGACACGGCGCAGGGCCGCTGGCGGACCTTCCTGCTGGCCGGGCTGCATGGGCAGTCAGGCCAGTGGGGATCGGGCGTGCAGGAGAACCAGTACGCCCTTGAGGACGGCCGCTGGCGCATCCGCAGCCTGCAGGCCTACACGACCTTCCGCGCCGACTATGACCGCGGCTGGTCCATCGGTGCCCTGCCGATGGCCGGCCCCTCGCCGACGCTGCCGCCCGACGCACCACCCAGCCTGCGCTACGGCTCGCTGCCGGAAGTGGCCGTCTTCCCCTACCACTACGACAACCCGGGCCGTACCCCCGCCTTTGCGCCCTTGCCGGCAACGGCCGCAGCGGACCTGGCCCGCCTCGATGCCGCGATCACGCGCCTGCAGGACCTGGTCGCCGTGCAGCAGCTGCAGCGCAGCTACGGCTACTACGTCGACAAGCGCCTGTGGAACGAGGCCGTCGAGCTGTTTGCCCGCGACGCCACACTGGAGATCGGCGGGCGCGGCGTGTTTGCCGGCCGCGAACGCATCCGGGAGTACCTGCATTTCCTCGGCAACGAGGGCCCGGAGCGCGGCTGGCTCTACGACCACTCGCAGTGGCAGCTCATCGCCAGCGTCGACGACGATGGCCAACATGCCAACGCACGACTGCGTGCCTTCATCATGGGCGGCTCGCCCGTGCCCGACCCGGACAAGGCCAAGTTCGGTGAGGGCACGGTGTTCGGCGAAGCGACCTACGAGAACGCCTATGTGAAGGAGGACGGCGTGTGGCGCATTGCCCGCCTGTATGCCTTCTTCAACTTCTACTCACCCTACTCGGCGGGGTGGCACCGGCAGGGGCTGCCGAACACCGGCCCGGAGCCAAAGCTGCCGCCGGACCGTCCACCGACGCGCCTTTACCAGACCTACCCGGCAGCGGGCATGGTGCCCTTCCACTACGACAACCCGGTCAGGGGGCGCGTACCACTGAAGTGATCTGCAGCGGCGAGGCCAGGATCTGCCCCTGCATGCTGCCGTCGCCGGTATCGTCGGCGCGCGGCATCAGCAGCATCTGCCGCACCAGCTCCATGCCCTCGGTCACGCGACCGAAGACGGCATAGCCCGGATCCTTGCCATCCGGCGTGCCATCGAGCGAGACCAGGTCACCGACAACGATGAAGAAGTCTCCCGTGGCCGTGCCCGGCTGGGTGCGCGCCATTGAGATGGCACCATCGGTGTGGCTGAGGCCGGTCCTGGCGGGCGACTCGTGCGGAATGGGCTTGAGCGCGCGCTTGGGGTTGCCACGCAAGCCGCCCTGCACCAGGCCATAGCTGCCCTCGGCATCCACCTTCACGGCGCGGTAGAAATTGACGCCGTCGAAGCGCTTGCCATCGACGTAGCGCAGGAAATTCGCCACCGTGACCGGGGCCCTGTCCTTCTCCAGCGCCAGGCGGATGTTGCCCATCGGCGTGCGCATGACAACGTCGACCGTCGCAGGGACAGGCGCAGGGACAGTTGTGGCATCCGGTGGCGGTGTTTCCTGTGACAGCACCGGACCGGCCAGGCCAAGGCTGAGGACTGCCAGCAGCGCGGCAGCAGCGGCATGACGACTGTTCATGCCGCCGATGGTAGCGCGGCCGGGCCGCGCCGTGCTTCTCAGCCGCGGGCCGCGGACGCAGCCTCGTGTGCGGTCACCTGCTCCGGCTTGTGCTCCTCGAGGGGCTGGCCGTTGTGCAGGTAGGGCGGGGCCTCGATGAGGATGAAGACGATGCGGCAGACCTCGGTGGTGCTGGGGTTGCGCCACAGGTGGTTCGTGCCCCGCTGCACCACGACGTCGCCGGGGCCCAGCAGGGTCTTCACACCGTCCTCGAGTTCCAGCTCAAGCTGCCCGGAGAGCACGATGCCGTAGTCGATGCTGTTGGTGCGGTGCATGGGCGAGGTGCCACCCGGCAGCATGTCGACCACGCGGATCACCGAGCCCTGGTTGAGGGTCAGGCCGGCATCGCGGGCGCGGCCGTCGGTGTCGTCGTTGTTGTCCGCGGGCACGGTGGCGGTGGTCCACAGCAACGCGAAATCCGCATCGCCCGAGGCGATCTGCTTGAGCGCGAACTGCTCATCCGAGCGGAACCGTGCGCGCCCATTGGCATCGTGGCCCGTGACCACGCGGCGGATCGGCGTCTTGCCCAGGTTGCTCATCGGGACACCACCTTCTGGTCGATCGCACCAAACGGAGCGCTGCCGTCGCTGGCGTGCGCTTCCATGCGCACGCGGTCACCGAACTTCATGAAGGCGGTCCTGGCCGCGCCGGTGTCCACCACCTCGATGCCGCGCCGTTCGGCGATGCAGGAGGAGCCGATGTCGCGGAAATTGGCGTTGGAGACCGTGCCTGAACCGATCACCGTGCCGGCCACCAGGTCGCGCGTGCGCGCGGCATGCGCCACCAGCTCGTGGAAGCCGAACTCCATCGGCTCGCCGTTGGCGTTGCCGAAGCGCTCGCCGTTCCACTGCACCTCGAGGTCCAGGCAGACGCGGCCGTTGCGCCACTGCGCACCGAGTTCCTCCGGGGTCACCGCGAAGGGCGCCATGCTGCAGGGCGGCTTGGCCTGCACCCAGCCGAAGCCGGTCTGCATCTCCGGGCGTGCCAGCGTGCGCAGCGACCAGTCGTTGATCTGCACCAGCAGCTTGATGTGGCGCAGCGCATCGGCGGCGCTCGTGCCCATCGGAACATGGTCGACAATGACGCCGAATTCGCCCTCGAAATCGATGCCGAACTCCTCGCCGGCCATGACCACATCTTCCAGTGGCGCATAGAAGCGGTCGGAAACGCCCTGGTACATCAGCGGCAGCCCGCTGCGCTCGACCTTGATGCCCAGCAGCTGGTCCATGAGGTCGCCGTGGCTGCGGTAGGCGGAGCCATCGAGCCACTGCCAGGCGCGCGGCAGCGGGGCCAGCACGTCGGCCGCATCGAGAGGCTGTGTGCCCTCGGGCAGCGCCGCCAGCCGCGGTGCCACCTCGTCCCAACGCTCGATGGCGTCCTGCAGCGTGGGCGCGATGGCCGACGCATCGGCACAGTGGCGGCCATCGCGGGAAATCTTCACGAGGCGGCCGTCGCGGCCGCCGTTGCGCAGTGTTGCCAGTCTCATGGTCGATCCTTGTGGGCGAACCTTGTTGAAATGCTTACCAGGCGGTCGCGCCGCCATCCACGGAAATGTCGGCCCCGGTCACATAACCAGCCTCGGTCGAGACCAACCATAGCGCACAGGCCGCGATGTCCTCGGGCCGACCGAGGCGCTGGATCATGTTCTTCGCCAGCACCCTGTCGCGGAAACCCGGGTCGGCGTCCATGTGCCGCTGAGTCGCCGCAGTGAGGATGAAGCCGGGCGAGATCGTGTTGGCCCGTATGCCCTGCGGCGCCCCTTCCATGGCCAGTTGGCGCGTCATGGCCAGCACACCGCCCTTGCCGGCGCAGTGCGCCAGCGCCGGCGACCCCGGCAGCGCATGGTGCGCATTGGCCGACGCGAAGTTGATGACCGCGGCGCTGCCACTGGCCTTGAGCCATGGCCAGGCGGCCTGCGTCGGCAGGAA
>JBJOHO010000084.1:0-20130 GCA_046047615.1 Pseudomonadota bacterium | reverse complement strand
TGCCCGGCGGCGCGTACTGGTTTGTCTCGGTCGTCAACGAAGGGGCAGACCTTGCACCGCGGCTGACGGATCGCGGCTATACGGTTTTCGTTCTCACGTACCGGCTGCCGGGTGAAGGCTGGGCTGCCCGCGCCGACGTGCCGCTTCAGGATGCGCAGCGCGCCATGAGACTGATCCGCTCACGCGCCGCCGGATACCATCTGGATCCGGCGCGGGTTGCAGCGCTGGGTTTCTCGGCCGGTGGCCATCTGGCTGCCACGCTCGCGACGCGGCACGCGGAATCCGCGTATCAGGCGCGGGATTCCATCGACCAACTGGATGCCCGCCCTTGGGCAGCGGGCCTCATCTACCCGGTCATCACCCTGAGAGATCCGTGGGCCCACGAACTCTCGCGGAAGTTGCTGCTGGGCGACGTTCCGCACCCCGGCCAAATCGACCGGCGCTCGGCCGAGTTGCACGTGGACCCTTCCACGCCGCCCCTTTTCCTGTGCCACGCGCTGGACGACACCGCCGTGCCGGTCGAGAACACACTGCGGATGATGTCCGCCATGCGCGAAGCCAAACGTCCGGTCGAGGCCCATCTGCTGCAGGAAGGCGGACATGCCTTTGGCGTTGGGCGCGAAGGCACGCCCTCCGCCCTGTGGATCGATCTGCTGTGCGCGTGGTTGGACCGTACTCCTGCCAACCCGGCAACATGACCATCCCTGCGCGCGCGGGAGTCAACGCCACCGCCGGGGGGGCGCTTCAGTCCTCGTGTATTGCCACCAGGCGATGGCCGCGCGAATCGCGCATGCCACGGAACATGCCGGCGCTGTTGAAGGTCATTACCACGTTACCGCGCGGATCCACGGCGATGATGCCGCCCTCGCCGCCGCGCTGGACCAGCTTGCCCAGGACCACCTCGCGGGCGGCGCGTTCGAGCGACCAGCCGCGGTATTCCATCAGCGCGCAGATGTCGTAGGCCACCACAGAGCGGATGAAATATTCCCCGTGGCCCGTCGCGGAGACAGCACAACTGGCATCGTTCGCGTAGGTGCCCGCGCCGATGACCGGCGAGTCACCGATGCGCCCCCAGCGTTTGTTGGTCATGCCTCCCGTCGAGGTGGCTGCGGCCACATGGCCTTGCGCATCAACCGCAACGGCACCCACGGTGCCCAGCCCAGAGAGCTCGTTGCGGGGCTGCGCCAGCCCTTGCAGGACGCGCTGCAACTGGCGCTGGCGCGACGGCGTGATGAAATAATCGTTGGGGACCAGTTCCAGCCCCTGTGAAAGCGCGAATTCTTCGGCGCCGCCACCTGACAGGAACACATGAGGTGACTGCTCCATGACACGCCGTGCCAGCGCAACCGGGTGCTTGACGTGCCGCAGTCCGGTCACTGCGCCCGCCGCAAGAGTGCGCCCGTCCATGATCGAGGCGTCGAGTTCGGCATGGCCATCGTGCGCAAGCACCGCGCCACGTCCGGCGTTGAAGAGCGGGTTGTCCTCCAGGACGCGCACTGCAGCGGTCACCGCATCGAGGCTGCTGCCCCCGCCCTCCAGAACCGCATACCCTGCGTCGACGGCCTCCGCGATGCCTGCGCGGTACTCCGCGCCTCCGTCCGGCCCCAACTGTTCGCGGCTGATGACTCCGGCACCGCCATGGACGGCAATCGCAAACATGCTGCTCCCTTCCTGTCCGGCCGCGGTGGCCAACGGCAGGAACAGAGCGTAGCAGCACAGCCAACGCAAGTGGCGGGCAAGGCTCATGCGGCGGCGTCCGTCGCGCGCTCCTGCGAGTCGGCGGGCGCCAGCGTCCCCTTGCGGGAGTGCAACCGCGCCTTGATGGCGTGGAGCGCCTCACGCAGGCGCAGCAACAGAGACGGGACGCCGGGTCTGGCGAGCGCCAGCGTGCCCAGTTGGACGCGGCCGGGCCAAAGATCTTCCATGAAGGAGCCCGGCTGGGTGCCGCTGTCGACCAGCTGCAGTGCCGGCTGCCGCGCATGGAAGTAATCAACGAGGGCCAACTCGTTGAGCACACCGACGCTGTACTTCGAATAGGCCGGATCCCAGCCCAGCTTGAAGGCAAATCCGTGGTTGCCGGACAGCATGTTGAAGTTCGCGGCAATGACACGGCCGTCCATGCAGGTCTCGCTGATCACCAAGCGCCGGGCTTCGATCATCCTGGCGGCCATGTCACGGTAGAACGCGGCCTGGGCCGGATCAGCGAGCAGCGCCGTGCCGCCCGATGCGCGCCAGCCCTGGTTCTCAAGCTCGGCAAAACGTTCGCTGGCCTCGGTCAACGTTGCCGGGGAATCTTCAGGTCCGCTGACACGCCACACGACCTCGCCCAGTTCGGCCAGCCGGCGTCGCTTGCGGCCCCAGTCCTTCATGCGTCGGCTGCCGGCGTGCGCCCGGATGGCGTCCTCATCCGCAGCAGGAGGGCAGAGTGTGGCCCGCTCCCGCACCGTGCTGACGCTGATGCGGCAGCCTCGTGCCTCGGCACAGTGACGAAGGCTGCGCGCAGTCGGGCCTTCCAAGGCAAGATCCGGCCACACCAGACAACCCGGACCGAACGCGCCACCCAGCCAGCCATCGACCAGCACCCGCGTTGCGTCGTCGAGGTGCTCGGCATCCACCAGCCAGCCAGAAAGGTAGCTGTGCATCGAGGTGAAGGAGAGGCTGTGCGGCATCGGCCAGGCCACGCTGGGTGCCGCGGACAGCAGCAGGGCGATGCCGACCAGGCGACCGGCACCGCGCTCCCGGACCGTGACGCACTGCAGCCGCGCCTTGGGCATGAGATGCCTGAGCAGCGGCATGACGAACAGCGGCGACATATAGATGTTGGGCTCGACGGCGCGCGCCTCGAGCCCGGCCCACTCGGCCTGCAGCGCGGGAACCAGGCCGTCGCGACCGAGAACGTGTAACTCCAGAGTCATGGCGGAAGTCTAGCTGCTGGCCTCCGGCCCCGTACCCCGGTCCGGCGGGGCGCCGGTGGGAACTGAGCGCTGACTCACAGCATGGGCGGAGGGTTGCGCAGCTGTCGCGCCCTCAACTGGCCACAGCCTCCGTCAACATCCTGCCCCGCCGAACGGCGCAGGCGGGTCACGATGCCGGCCTCGAGCAGGCGCTGAGCCATCTCGCCTGCCCGGGCCCAGTCGGTGCGCTTGAAGGGCAGACCCTCGACGCGGTTGTAGGGAATGAAGTTGACGATGACGCGACGCCCGCGCAACAGCGCGATCAGTCCGTCGACTTCGTCGTCCGCGTCATTGATGCCGGCCAGCAAGGTCCACTGCAGCTGCAACGGATAGCGGATGGAGCGCGAATAGGCGTCCGCCAACGCCACCAACTCGGCAGGGTCCATCGCCGGCGCCTTGGGCAGCAGCATGCGGCGGCGCGCCGCATCCGTGCTGTGCAGGGACAGGGCCAACGCAGGCCGGACCGCCGCCGCAGGCAAGCGCTCGAACACACGCGGATCACCCACCGTCGAAAACACCAGGTTGCGCCACCCCAAGCCACCCTCTGCCCCCAGGTGTTCGATGGCCTCGACCACGGCCTCGAGGTTGTGCGCCGGTTCGCCCATGCCCATGAAGACGACACGTCGCAGGGTCTGGCGGCGGCGGGCGAGGACCACCTGGGCCAGGATCTCGGCGCTGCCGAGTTGCCGCAGCAGCCCGCCCTGCCCTGTCATGCAGAAACGGCAGCCGACGGCGCAGCCGACCTGCGTGGAGACACAGACACCCTCCCGCGGCAGCAGGACCGACTCCACCGTCTGGCCGTCGGCCAGAGACGACAGCAAACGCACGGCATCCTCGGCAGGATGCTCGGACACCGGCGTCAGCAGGGCATCAAGGCGCCGCTGCAGGTCCGGCAGCGCCGCCCGCAGCCGCGCGGACAGCACGTGGGCATCGGCCGCGGCGTCCTCCGGCCCGCTGAGCGCGCGCCCCTGCAGCCAGCGCTGCAGCAGGCGGCGCTGGTGCGCAGGCCGGGCCCCCAGTGCGTCGAGCTCGGCCCGGACCTGCGCGATATGCATCCCGCGGGCGGTCAGTGTGCCTGGTGCTGGTGCGACGGGATGTGCGAGGGAATCAGGAAGAAGCTCAGCGTGGTGATGAACGCGCAGGCTGCGACGAACCAGAAGAACAGGTTCACGCCCGGCAGCGGCTGCATGGCGAAGTAGATCGACGCCACGCTGGGGCTGGCCACCGCGCCTACGCGGGAGATGGTCTGCGCCAGGCCCACGGCAGAGCCACGGATGTCTGTCGGGTAGGAGTGGGCACTGACCGCGTACATGAACGCCTGCATGCCATTGATGGCGGCACCCACGACAAAGCTGGCCCCCAGCACCAGGTCTGCCGAGGGGCGACCGCTGCCGACCAGCAGCAGGCCGATCACGAAGGTCGCGGCAACGCCCAGGAACGACAAGCCGGAGCCGACCCAACGTGACCCGTACCAGCGGATGAGCATGGCGCCACCGATCGAACCGAAGAAGGCGCCGATGGAGAACAGGCTGAGGGCTGAACCGGCCACCTCGACGGCAACGCGGTCCTCGGGCAGCAGCACCTTCAGGTAGTTCGTGTAGACATAAAGCACGAAGCTGTTGAAGGAGAACGCGACCCAGATGAAGAACGTCGCCTTGCGGTAGTCGCTGTTCCACAGCGTCTTGAACCAGTGTGAAGACCGCTTGCCCTGCTCCTGGACCACGAAGGCCTCGGTGCCGTCGAAACGCTTCTCGCCCAGCAACCGGTTGAGCTGGCGTGCCAGCTTGCCGTGCTGCGAGGCGTGCTGCGCCATGTATTTGGGCGACTCCGGGAGCAGGTAGCCGAACAGCACGAACAGCGCCAGCGGGATGAGGCCGCCCAGCAGGAACATGTCTTCCCAGGTGGGCACGTGCTTGATGGCAAAGCCGGCGACGGAGCCGCCCATGGGCACGGAGGAGATCACCAGGGCGACCACCACGCTGCGCACGCGATGCGAGGTCCACTCGCTGATCAGCGTCGTGGCAAGCGGCGTGACGCCACCCATGCCCAGGCCCGTGACGAAGCGCCAGAGGGTCATCTCGCGCAGGTCTTCAGCCGCGGTGGCGCCCGATCCGTTGATGGCCGCGTGGTAGCACAGCACGGAGCCGACGAACAGGAACACCAGGCAGGTGAAGTAGGACCGCTTGCGGCCGATCCGGTCACCCAGCCAGCCCAGGGCCACCGAGCCCACCGCCATGCCCAGCAGTCCGGCGGAATTGATCGGACCCAGATCGGCGCGGCTGACGCCCCAGTCGGTCACGATGAAGTTGCTGACATGGCCCATCATGAACAGGTCGAAACCGTCGGCCAGCATGATGAGGATCATCATGATGGCGATGAAGAAAGGCACCGGAAAGAAGTTCGCGGCGTTGATCACTTCCGCGACGTCGATCGTCTTCTTGTTCTCGCTCATTCGACCCGTTCCCCCGTTGGATGGTCGCCAAGCTTCACCCGAAACGCACGCCGCCGCAATGCACGGCTATCATCGGCGGTCATACCCCGGAGCGCGCATGACCGTTTCCCGAGATCTTCCGCCAGAGAACCCCACCGAGCGTACCCGGTCCGACATCCTGGCCGTCGCCACACGCGAGTTCGCCGAGAAGGGGCTGGCGGGCGCCCGGGTCGACGAGATCGCAGACCAGACGCGCACCAGCAAGCGGATGATCTACTACTACTTCGAGAGCAAGGAGGGCCTGTACCGGGCCGTGCTCGAGAAGGTCTACGAGCAGATCCGCCTCATTGAGGACAGCGTCGACGTCGCCGGCCTGGCGCCGGATGCGGCACTCGCAGAGCTGGTGGGGGTCACCTTCGACTGGCACCACGGCAACCCGGACTTCGTGCGTCTGGTGATGAACGAGAACATCCACCGCGGCGTCCACATCAGCACCATGGGCGAGATTCCCGCGCGGCGGCGCCATGGCATCCTGGCGCTGCTGCAGGGCCTGCTGCAGCGTGGCGAGGCGGCGGGACTGTTCCGCAGTGGCCTGGACCCCGTCGACCTGCACATGTCGATCAGCGCCCTGTGCTTCTACAACGTCTCGAACCGCCATACCTTCTCGCGGATCTTCGAGCGGGACATGACGGCACCGGAGGTGGTGGCACAGCGCCGTGGCGTGGTCGTCGACACCATCCTGCGCTGGTGCCTGAAGCACCCAGCGGAAGTTTGACGTACTGGTTCGTACACGCTAGCGTCGGCGCTGGGTCCATTGAACCGGGGGTCTCCATGCGTCGGGGCATGCTGTTGTCGAGCGTCCTGCTCACCGCCGTTGTCGCCAGCCATGTATGTGCTGCCAGCGAGCCGCCCATAGAGGCCGCTGCAGTCCTCGAAGACCGCTATCCCAGCCGGCAGGTTGCCTTTCCCGGCGGCGTGACAGGCCTGCCCGACCAGGTGTACGCGCAGCCGCCGGGCTTCCGGCCGCTGACGCTGGACGTCTATCTGCCACCGCCCGGGATATCGCGCCGCCCCTCTGGCCGGCCGCTCGTGCTTTATGTCCATGGCGGTGGCTGGAGCAGCGGCCACACCCGGCACTCTGGTGCCTTTGGCAATTGGCCCGGCGTGCTCGCGGATCTCGCCCGTCGCGGCTACGTGGTGGCCTCGCTGAACTACCGCCTGAACGCAGAGGCGCCCTTCCCGGCAGCCATCCAGGACGTGAAGGCGGCGCTGCGCTGGCTGCGCGAGCGGTCGACGGAATACGGGCTCGATGTGGACCGCGCCGCCGTCTGGGGCGGCTCTGCTGGTGGCCAGCTGGCAGCCCTGGCGGCCACGTCCTGCGGCATGGAGGCTCTGGCGCCGTCCGGCGACTCGGTCGAGTCGGACTGCGCGCAGGCGGCCGTGCTGTGGTATCCGGTCACGGACTTCACGCCACTGGCCAGTAGCGCCCCTGCGGGCGCAGGCAGCAACGTCCACCGTTACCTGGGCTGTCCGCCCGGCCAGGCCTGCGATGCCGAACGGATCCGTCTCGCCAGCCCGCTGCTGCAGGTGGATGCCAGGACGCCGCCGATGCTGCTGGTGCACGGCGCAGCCGACCGCGTGGTCGCCGCCGGCCAGTCGGAGGCCCTGCATGCCTCCCTGCGCAAGGCCGGCGTGCGCAGCGAACTGCTGGTCATCCCGGACGTCGACCACAGCTTCATAGGCAGGAACGCGGCAAGTACGCGCGCCGCCAGCCTGCAGGCGCTGGAACGGACTTTCGCCTTCCTCGACGACACGATCGGCCGCTGAGCCATGCGCACGTCCATCGCCACGGTATCGATCAGCGGCAGCCTCGAGGCCAAGATTGCCGCCATCGCCGCAGCGGGCTTCTGGGGTGCCGAGATCATGGAAAGTGATCTGGTCAGCTGCCCGGCCTCGCCGCGCGCCATCGGCCAGATGTTGCGCTCCCATGGCCTGGCCTGTACCGCCTACCAGCCGTTCCGCGATTTCGAAGGCATGACGGGACCGCTGCGGCAGCGGACCTTCGACCGCATGGAACGCAAGTTCGACGTCACCCAGGAGCTGGGCACCACGCGGCTGCTCATCTGCAGCAACGTGCATCCGGAGTGCAGCGGTGACCGCGAGCGCATCATCGACGACTTCCGCGAACTGGGCGAGCGCGCAGCCCGGCGCGGCCTGTCGGTCGGTTACGAAGCCCTGGCCTGGGGCCGGCATGTGTGGGACCACCGCGATGCCTGGGACATCGTGCGCCGCACGGACCACCCCGCCATCGGCCTGGTGCTGGACAGCTTCCATTCCTTTGCGCGGAAGGTGCCACTCGACAGCCTGCGCGACATCGACCCGGCCAAGATCTGCCTCGTGCAGCTGGCCGATGCCCCGCAGCTGTATATGGACGAACTCTCCTGGAGCCGCCATTTCCGCACCATGCCCGGGCAGGGAGATTTCCCGCTCGCGGACTACGTGGGCACGCTGCAGGACATCGGCTACCGGGGCATCTTCTCCCTCGAGATCTTCAACGACCGCTTCCGTGCGGCCAAAGCCGCTACCGTCGCGGTCGACGGCCTGCGTTCGCTGACCTACCTGCAGGACCAGATCGCCCGCCAGCGTCAGGCCCAGCTGCCCGCGCCGCGCGTGCGTGCCAACGCGATCGAGTTCGTCGAGTTCGCCGCCAACGAGAGCGAGGCTCCGCGCCTGGAGCGGATGCTGCAGACGTTGGGCTTCCGCCACAGCGGCCGCCACCGTCGCAAGGCCGTGAACCGCTGGACGCAGGGCGGGATCAACATCGTGGTGAACAGCGAGGCCGAGGGCTTCGCCGCCACCCATGACATGGCGCACGGAGCCTCTGTCTGCGCCCTCGGCCTGCGCGTTGACGATGTGGCAGGCGCCATGGCACGGGCGCAGGCGCTGCGCATCCCGGCCTACTCGCAACCGGTCGGGCCCGGCGAGCGGGACATCCCGGCACTGCGCGGCGTGGGTGGCAGCCTGCTGTACTTCGTTGGCGAGAACGAGGCCGCCGACGTCTGGTCTGGGGAGTTCGAATCACTGGAACCGGCGCCCGGCGCACCACCTGCGCCGGATGCGGGCCTGAAGACCGTGGACTACATCTCCCAGGTGATGCCCTACGAAGAGATGCTGTCCTGGCTGCTCTTCTACGGCTCGCTGCTCGACCTCGCCAAGTCGCCACTGGTGGAGATCGCGGACCCCCTGGGACTGGTGCAGCTGCAAGCCATGGAATCGCCGGACCGGGGCCTGCGCATCCTGCTCAATGCGTCCGCAGCTCAACAGACGCTGTCCACGCGTTTTCTCGACAAATACCACGGTGCGGGCGTGCAGCACCTGACCTTCAGCACCGATGACATCTTCGCCACCGCGGACCGCATGCGCCGGCTGGGCGTGGACCTGCTGGCGATCCCGCGCAACTACTACGACGACCTGCTGGCGCGCTTCGCCCTGGACCCCGCGCTGGTGGACCGGATGGCTGCGGCCAACATCCTTTACGACCGCGACACCGGTGGCGAATATTTCCAGTACTTCACGCGCGCCTTCGACAAGCGCTTCTTCTTCGAGATCGTGCAGCGCAAGGGCTACGATGCCTACGGCGCCCCCAACGCCCCGGTGCGCCTCGCCGCGCAGGCGCGCCACAAGACCGAATACTGAGGACCCGCGAAATGAAACCCGTCGTCTACCTGCTGAACGGCCCCAACCTGAACCTGCTCGGCCAGCGCCAGCCGGAGATCTATGGCCGCACCACCCTGGCCGATGTCGAGGCCATGTGCCGGGACATCGCCGCCCGTGCAGGCATCGAGCTGCACTGCCACCAGTCCAACCATGAGGGCCAACTGGTGGACTGGGTGCAGGCCGCGCGCAAGTCCGCCGGCGTCATCATCAATCCTGCCGGCCTCAGCTACCACTCGGTGCCCCTGCTCGATGCGCTGCTCACCTGCGAATGTCCGGTGATCGAAGTGCACATCAGCAACATCCACCGCCGCGAGGCGGAGTGGCGCGCCAACACCATCATGACGCAGGCCGTCACGGGCGTGATCGCGGGCCTCGGTACCGAGGGCTACCGCCTGGCCATGGACCACCTCGTCCGGCGCATCACCGGCGGTGCCGCGTGAATCTTGCCAAGACGGGTGACCGCCCGACGCGTGCGCGCCTGGGCGTGCTGGCGCTGCTGACCATCGGCACCCTCATCAACTACCTGGACCGGACCGTCGTCAGCGTCGCCGCGCCCGCCATGCGCGAGGAGCTGCAGCTGGACGCCGTGGTGATGGGCCTGGTGTTCTCGGCCTTCTCCTGGACCTATGCGCTGGCCCAGGTGCCTGGTGGGCTGCTGATCGACCGCATCGGCGTGCGCCTGGCCTACTTCTGGTCGGTGGCCACCTGGTCACTGTTCACGCTGCTGCAGGGCTTTGCCACCGGGCTGTACTCCCTCATCGGCTACCGGCTGGGCCTCGGCGTCGCCGAAGCCCCGGCCTACCCCTGCAACAGCCGTGTGCTCAACAGCTGGTTCCCGCAATCCGAGCGCGCGCGTGCCACAGGCGTTTATTCCGTCGGCCAATATGCCGGCCTCGCCTTCCTCAGCCCCTTCCTGTTCTGGGTGGTGGCCAGCTTCGGCTGGCGTGCGCTGTTCATCGGCGCCGGCGTGTTCGGCATTGCGTTCGCGCTGCTGTGGTGGTGGCAATACCGCGAGCCCACCGAGAGCACGCGCATCAACCAGGCGGAACTGGACTACATCAGGGCCGGTGGTGCGCTGGCCATGCAGCAGAAGCCCCTGCCCTTTTCCTGGTCGCACATCCGCTACCTGCTCTCCAAGCGCCAGGTGCTCGGCGCGTCGCTGGGGCAGTTCTGCAGCAACTCCACGCTGGTGTTCTTCCTGACCTGGTTCCCGACCTACCTCGCCACGGAACGGCAGATGGGCTGGATCAAGGTCGGGTTCTTTGCCGTGATGCCTTTCATAGCGGCCTCAGTGGGTGTGCTGGCGGGCGGAACCCTGTCTGACCTGCTGCTCAAGCGCACCGGCTCTGCGTCGGTGGCCCGCAAGCTGCCGGTGATCATGGGACTGGTGCTGGCGTCCTGCATCGTCGCCGCGAACTTCCTCGACGACGACGTGCTGGTGATCGCCGTGATGTCCGTGGCCTTCTTCGGCCAAGGCATGTGCAACCTCGGCTGGACGCTCATCACGGACGTGGCACCCAAGGAACTGGTGGGGCTCACGGGCGGCGTGTTCAACTTCTGCGCCAACGTCGCCGGCGTCGTCACGCCGCTGGTGATCGGCTTCATCGTGGCGGCGACCGGCTCGTTCTACTGGGCGCTCGCCTACATCGCCTCGCTCGCTGCCCTCGGCGTTGCCTGCTACGTGTTCGTGGTGGGTGAGGTCAAGCGCGTGGAACTGCCGGCGGCCGGCGGGGCAGCATGACAGCGGTGGGCCTGCTGATGTTGGCCATGCTGCCGGGTGCCGCGCCGGATCCGGCCAGCATCAGCCTGAAAGTGCTTCCGGAAGGCCCGAACCGCAGCCTGGTCGTCGAACGATGCGGACTGTGCCACCCCATCGAGATGGTGGTGGCCCAGCGGCGCACGCCCGACGACTGGCAGCGTCAGGTCGCACGCATGCTCGACTTCGGCGCGCGGCTCACGCCAGAGGAGCAGGACCAGGTGCTGGATTACCTGGAGACCGTGTTCGGGCGCGACTGAAGCCTGCCGTCATTCCTCGATGGTTTTGCGTTCCCAAACCCTGCCGTCGGCAAAGGTGATTTTCGTCAGGTACATGAAGTGCGGATCCTCGCGATCCGGGTGGCCGGTGACAGTGACCACATCGCCAGGTTTCAGGTCGCCCTGCTTCCAGCCATAGCGCACGAGCAGCACGCGCCCGACAGTGAAGACCTTGTAGGGCGTTGCCGCAATGCCCGGGTCGGAACCCGCCACGGCGCCTTCCACATCAATGAACGAATGAGGATTGGTGAAGCCGAAATACTTCACCGTGCCCTGCAGCGTCTGCTCCTTGCGGCTGTCAAAGTTGGCTGTGGAGTGGTGGGCTTGTGCCACCCCGCACACCGCCGCCAGCAGCACGGTCGTCATCAGGGCTCGAAGGTTCATGTGTCGCCTCGTGTGGTCCGTCGGGTCAGTGGCGCCAGGGAATCGTACTGGGATTGCCCTGCACGTTCTGGTCCCAGATGTCCTGCTGGCACAGGTACTCGCCAACTTCGATGCCCGCAGCCGCCTGCTTGTAATACATCCGTAGCGTGACCGGCTCGCGCAGGACGGCGGGATCGTGGATCGTGATCGTGTTGCGCAATTCACGCCGGCCTTGCGGATCCTGCCCGATCGAGAGTCGTTCCACGAAGCGCCTGCCAGGGCTGCGCGGCGGCGAGCCGGACATCGGTCCTGCACCCTCCACTTTGACCCGTGTCGTCTCCACGACGAGCTCGTTGCCTTCCCAGCGACCGGTGGAATGCCCCAGCGTCGTCGGCAACATCTCCGCCGGTGCAAGCCGTCCATCCAGATGGATGCGACGCACACCACCGTAGACCTCGAAAAACACCGTGACGCGTTGCGGCGTCATGAGGATCTCGAAAGGGTATTGCGCGAGCAACCGCATGCCATAAGGCATGGGCTCGGCGATGCAGGAGGCGTTGGCGTCGTCGCGGGTGGGATCCACCGGCTCATACCGTGCCGAATACGCCGCCACAGCGATCCGCGCCGCCTCCGTCCAGGGCAGGTCGGCCGGCAGGCGCTCGCTCCGCCGGCTGTCGGGCAACCAGACTCCCGAAAGATCCCTCTCGCCCCCTGCGCCATCAGCCGCAGTGGCAAGCCCCTGCGCCAACAGCAGCAGCCATGGCAACAGGGCACTGGAACGCAGGGTCATGGCAGGGCACCGGCAGGCCGGACGCGCTGCCCCTCGGCATGTTCAGCCAGGCGCTGGCGCCACAGACTGTCGATCCACAAGCGCTCGGAGCAGTTGGTTTCGCCGAACTGGGCGTGCGGTGCCCAATGGAAGACACGCCGCAACTGCACGGGACGTGTGAATGTCAACGGGTCTTCCAGCGTCATGTCGTTCACCAGGCGGCGACCGGACGCCACATCTTCCTGCAGCGACCAGCGTTCTCGGATCCTGAGCGCTCCCTCATGGGACAGCCCCATGCCGCTGATGAGCGCCTGTGGCTCGAGATGCGACGTCTGGACGAGCAACGCGTTGCCCTGCCACTGCCCTCGGGAACTGCCGTACCAGGTCGGCGGCACCTCCTCAGGCGCCGGCAGCGGCCGGCCATCGAGGTAGACGCGCCGGACCTCGGCGTTGAGCAGGTTGGGCTGGAACACGAAGTACACCCGGTCGTGCGTCTGCAGCACTTCCATCGGCGACGTCGCCGCGAGCGTGTTGCGCGGCGTGCCCAAGGGCATGCAGAACCCGGTGGGGTCTTCACGGCCCGCATCGAACCGCATCAGGCGCTCGCGGGCGGCTTCAGTCAGCGGCAGCTCTGACACCGCGGGCAGAGGCAGGCGCGAGTCCGGAAGCCACACGCCGGACAGGTCCGGAACCGCCGCACCCGCAGCGGTGCACAGCAGGAGGAACACGCCAAACCGCCAGCGAATCCGACCGCGATCCACCATGTCCCTGCCCTCCCCCTGCCGGTTGGGGATTGTCGCTCAGAACCCCTTGGCCTGCACCGTCCAGCGCGGGTCGCGGCACAGGCGGCACTCCGCTCCGAGGAACCACGCCCTGCCGGCCTCGGAGCCCTTCAGCTGCCAATCAAGCCATGCGATGGCCACGCCAGAAAACTCGCCGCCCATCGGTTCCCGATAGGTGCCGCCATGGCCCACACCCTTGGGCCAGGCCCACAGCACGGGCATGTGGTTGATGCGCGCGAAGTCGTCCTTCGCATTGGGATGGGCGATGTCGCTCTCGTCGCCGCTGAAGTAGGCGACCGTGCCATGCAGCTTGCGCAGCGAGGCCTTGGTGGCCGGCGCTCCGGGCAGGCCGGTTGCAGCCACGGGTCCCGTCGCAAAGGTGCCACTGTTCCACACGACAGTCGTGCTCACCCGCCGGTCAGCACCTGCGACGATCGCCTGCGCGCCGCCGCAGGACTGCCCCATCGCGGCGATGTGCTGCGCATCGATGCGGCCACGCAGTGGGCTGCCGCGACGACGGTTCTCGCGCAGGGCCCAGTCGATGGCGTCGTTGAGCTGCCGCGCCGTGGTCTCCGGAGGATCGTTCGCAGGATCACGTGGCCGGGCGTTTGCGGGTCTGGGGATCTGCACGTTGCCTTCAGCCTCTGCCGGGCCCTCAGGTCCGGTGGCAATCACCAGATAGCCCCGCGAGGCGATCTCGGTCAGGAAATAGCGGAAGCGGTTGCCCATGTTGACGCAGGCGCCATTGCCCCAGACGACCACCGGCAACTTCTGGTCTCCCAGGGCCGCGAGGTCCGCAGGACGGTAGAGCGTGTGCGTGGGCAGCGTGGGTTCCTGCAGCATCACGGCCTTGTGCGGCCCGCTGCCCAGCGGCACGCCCGCCGGGACGCGCGGCGCGGCATGGGGCTGCGGCATGCCCTCCGTGAGCCCCAGCACCCACTTCAAACCCTGCAGATGGATGCGCCGCAGGTTCGCGTCATCCCAGGACTCGTCCGTGTGGCCCAGCGACGACACCAGTACCCGCCCCTTGCCATGGGTCCTGGCCCAGACCAAGGGGAAGTCGCCGTCACCCCGGTGCACGCCGCGCGCCGTCATGTCGACGCTCGCAGGGTCGAGGCTCAGCAGCACATCGGCGGTGCCACGGATCGACGGCGGATGGAACTGGTAGTGCTCGTCGCGCAGCGTGAACGCCGCGGGCACGCCCTGCATCACCGGAAAGTCCGCTCGCTCGTTGCGCAACCGGCCTTCGACGACATTCCACGGATGGTTGTCCCAGCGGGCGCCGATCAGCGCTGCATAGTCGGGCCATGATGGATAGGAGATCGTGCCCGTATGGATCGCGACGAAGCCCTTGCCATCGTCGTGGATGAAGGACAGCAGGTCCGCGCGTTGCTGCGCGGTCATCTCCGTCTCGCCGTTGGTGTAGAACACCACGGCATCGAAGTAGTCGAGGTTGCGCCCCCGGGCCTGCCGCGGGCCACCCTTGGCGTAGTCGCCTTTGCCCCAGACCTCGCCCTTCGTCACCAGGTCCGTGTCGCTGCGCAGGAAGGCGACATAGGCGCCGCTCTCACGGCCCAGTTGCTCGATGACGGCCATGGCGTGGCTGACGGCATCATGCGCCACCTGGTTGCCGGTGCGCAGGTCGCCGACCACCAGCACCTTCTTGCGGCCCGCGTAGGGATCACGCGGGCCTCGTGGCGCGTCAGCGGCCTGGGCTTGCGCTGCGATCAGCAGCGCCAGCAGGCAGGGCAAAGACGAACAGGCCATCGCTCGCCAGCGGGCTGTCCAGGAAGCTGCCGCCCGTGGCCACGATCGCCACGTACTGGCGGCCGTCCCTGCCGAGATAAGTGATGGGCGTGGCATGTGCGGAAGCCTCCAGCTTGTGGGTCCACAGGATCTCGCCGCTGCGGGCATCGAAGGCCCTCAGGCGTGCGTCGTCGGTTGCACCGACGAAGACCAGCCCGGCAGCGGTGGAAATGGATCCCCCGATGTTGGGCCTCCCCGTGTCGGCGAGTTCGTCCGGCAGGTTGTCGGTGCGCCCCAGCGGCTTGCGCCACAGGATCTCGCCCTTGTGCGGATCGATGGCTGTCAGCGTGCCCCAGGGCGGTTGCTGGCAGGGCCAGCGCTTCTCGCGCTCCATGAAGCGGCCCGTGGCGGGCCCGGCATTCGTCCAGCTGCCGTCCTCACGTTGGCCCAGCTGCTCGACGTGGCCGAAGTCGCTGGAATTGACGAACAGCAGACCCAGTTGCGGGTTGTAGGACGCCCCGCCCCAGTTGGCGCCACCCAGCCGGCCCGGGAAATTGATGGTGGGAATCTTGTGGCCCACCGGCAGGAAAGGTCCGCCCATGCGCATGTCCAGCGATTCGATCCACTGCCGGCAGTGCTGTGCCAGTTCGGGCGTCACCGTGGCCAGGTCCGCCATGCTGAAGCTCGTGCGCGCATAAGGTGCGGGGCGCAGCGGCAGCGGCTGCGTCGGCGATGCCTGTTCGCCGGGTACGTCGCTGGCCGGCACCGGCGTCTCGATGATGGGATGCAACGGCCTGCCGTTGCGGCGGTCGAGCACGTACAGGTAGCCGGTCTTGCCGACAATGCCGACCGCGGGCACCGTGCGTCGCCCCTGCCGCCATTCGAAGAGCACGGGCGGCGCCTGCGTATCGAAATCCCAGATGTCGTGGTGCACCACCTGGAAATGCCAGCGCCGCTTGCCGGTGCGCGCATCCAAGGCAACGATGCTCGTGCCGAAGAGGTTGTTGCCGGGGCGGTCGCCGCCGTAACGGTCCCAGGCCGGTGCCGCCACAGGCAGGTACACCAGCCCGCGGCCTGCATCCACCGTCATGAAGCCCCAGACGTTGACGCCGGAGCGCTGCTTCCAGCTCTCGCTACCCCAACTGTCGTGGCCCGTCTCACCCGGCCGCGGCACGGTATGGAACGTCCAGCGCAGCTCGCCGGTGCGCACATCCCAGGCGCGCACGTCGCCCGGTAGCCCGAGCGGTGGATTTTCCTGTACGGCGGCTCCCGTGATGACCAGGTCGCGCCAGATCAGCGGCGGCGAGGTCATGCCATAGTTGGCCGCGCCCGGCCGATCCGCCATGTCGCCCACCAGCCCGGGCGTCTTGAGGTCGAGGATGCCGTCCTTGCCGAACCCGCTGGCCAGCTTCCCCGTCGCGGCATCAAGGGCGATCAACCGCCCGTCGCGTGTACCGAACAGGATGCGCGGGGCATGCTTCGCATCGCCCGGCCAGTACTCCACGCCACGCAGCGAGGGCTGGCCCGGACCCGGCACCGCGTAGACCCAGAGCTCCTTGCCCGTCTCAGGCTCCAGCGCCACCACGCGGGAATAGGGTGTGCTGAGGAACATGCGGCCGCCGACAACCAGCGGTGTGGCTTGCGACTGCGAAAAGCGGCTGTTGGCGCGACGCCGGCCCGGAGGCCCGGCAGCAGGCGGTTGCGGTGCCACGCCTTCCGCAACGCGCTGGGCCGCATCGGCCTGCGACACAGCGGGTGCCGCCGTGTTGGCCGGGCGCATGCGGTAGGTCCACGCGGGCTGCAACGTGGCGACATTGTCGACGGTGATCTGGGTGAGCGGCGAATGCCGCTGGCCGCCGGCATCGTGGCCATAGGTGGGCCAGTCGCCGCCGTCGCCGGCAGCAGCCAGTGCCGATTGCGGCAACAAGGCCGCCACCAGAAGGATCGCGGACACCCGCGAAGCACGTCGGATGCCCACGATCCCCTGCTCCACGACTTACAGCTTCGTGCGCACGCCGATGGTCACCACACGACCGATCGGGCTCGCATTGATGCCGTCGTAGCCGTTGGCGTTGTTGTAGAACGGCGGATCCTCGTCAAACAGGTTGGTGGCATCCAGGAACAGCTGCGTGCCCTCCAGCTTGCCGGACAACTTGTAGTTGAGGTTCAGGTCAACGATCTTCATCGCGTCAACCTTGTCGCCACCGCTGGCCGGCACGTTGTTCACGCGCACCACCGGGCTGATGGTGCCGCCGCTCCAGTTGCGGTAGCTGCCGACGTAGTTGAAGAACAGGTCCGCCGACAGCGGGCCCATCTCCCAGCCGACATTAGCGCGACCTTCGAGCTTCAGCGACGGGAAGGTCGTGTTGAACCCGGCCGTACCCAGGACAGAGAAGACCTGGCCACCGCTGCCGATCGACTGGTCGAACTTCACCTTGCGCGTGGCGCCAGCACCGAAGTTCCACTTGCCGAAGTCCGAATCAACGACGTAACGCAGGTCGACGTCGACGCCGGCGATGTCGAGATTCAGGATGTTGTTCTGCTGGTAGTTGTAGATGAAATAGACCGTCGGCGGCAGCGCGCCGCTGGCCGGCAGGCTGCCGCGGGCTGCGGCGAGCTGCGCAGGCGTGGCCCCCGCGGGGAAGATCTGCAGCAGGTTGGACAGTGCCGCGGTGTTGAGGGCCAGCGACGGCACCGGCGCCGTGATGCCGCCCTTCAGCTCGTTGTTCCAGTAGGTGGCGCTGAGCGACAGTCCCTCGACAACCGACGGACGCCAGTCGAAACCGACACCCCAGCTCTCGCCGGTCTGCGGCTTCAGGTTGCCATTGCCGCCGGTGATCTGCGCACCGGTCACCGTCGAGTTGCCGATGACGCAGGTCACGGCGCCGGCCACGCAACCCGGCAGGCCGACGGCGTTGGGGAAATTCGCCACAGGAACGTTGACCTGGCCCAGACCATAGCCTCCGAAGCCCGACTCACCCGTGATGCCCTGGGCGTTGCCGCGGCTGGTGAGCGCCGGCGCCACGAAGGACTTGCCCCAGTTGGCGCGGAACTGGAAGCCCTCGGTGACTTCCCAGTTCGCGGCCAGCTTGGGGTTGCTGGTCTGGCCGAAGTCGCTGTAGTCGTCGATGCGGCCGGAGACGTTCGCCTCGAGCTTGCGGATGCCGGTCACGCCCATGTCCGGCGAGACGAAGGGCAGCAGCACCTCCGCATAGGCGGACTTCACGTCGCGCCCGTAGTTCAGGGTCTCGTGGCGCGCGCCACCCTTCGACACCGGACCGGTGTTGGTGGGGATGGTGTTGTCCTGCTTGAGCGTGTAGCGGATGTACTCGGCGCCGACCGCCGCCTTGGCGTCACCACCCGGCAGTGCGAACAGCGAACCGTTCAAGGTCACCCAATAGTTGGCAATCGTCTGGTCGCCGATGCGGGTCTGGAAGTTGTCGACCAGATCGGCCCGCACGGCCGCCGACGTGCGGTTGGCGGCGCCTGTGTTGAACACGTCCAACGCGGTCGCCGCGGTCAGCGGCGTGGTGGCCTGCGTGGAGCCGCTGGTCGTGCCCGTCAGTGCGAGGTAGGCGCAGCTCACGCACAGCTGGCCGTAGTTCTTCTGGAATGCGCTGTCACGGCCAAGAACCGTGCCGACCTCGGCATCCCAGCTCTCGCTCAACTGGTAATTGGCCTTGAGCGAGGCATAGAACGTCTCGGCGCGGCTGTCGATGTGCGCACCGGGACCCAGCAGGTCGTCGGCCTGGAAGCGCACCGTCGCCGACGTGGCGGCGCTGCCGGCGGGAACCTGGAAGAACGGGTAGACCGCCTGCGAGACCGTCGCCTGCACGTTGCCACGCGCCACGTCCTGGCGGTTGTCGCGGCGCGAGTAGATGAAGTCTCCGCTGACATCCAGCCGGTCGTTGAGGCTCTGCTCGAGCGAAACGAACAGGCTGTGGCGACGCTCCTGCGGAATCAGGTCCGTGAGACCGGAGTAGTCGCAGCTGGCGTTGGCGCTGCTGTTGGCCACGCCGCTGCTGTAGGGCGCGTAGAAGATCAGCGCCTGGCCGGCCGGCGATACCGTGGCCGGCGAGCAGGCGAAGCTGGCGAAGTTGCCGCCGCCCTGCGCCCGGTGGTCGGCGCGGGTGAAGTCGCGGTCGCCCGCGCTCAGGCTGCTGCGGTCGGAATAGGCATAGGACACGAGCGCCGAACCATCGTCCCAGCGCTTGCCGGCGACCATGCTGGCCGAGAAGGTGTCATAGGCGTCGCCGAAGCCCTTCTGCACCGAGAACTCGGCACCGTCGTACTTGCGGCGGGTGATGAAGTTGATGACGCCGGCGACGGCGTCCGAGCCGTACACCGACGAGGCACCGTCTGCGAGCACTTCCACGCGCTCCAGCGCGGCGGGCGCCAGGATGTTCGGGTCGGCCAGCGTGTGGTTGAGGCCGGTCAGCGGCAGGCGATGGCCGTTGATCAGGATCAGCGTGCTGTTGGAGGCCGAAGCACCCAGGCCGTGGATGGTGGGCGCGTTGGTACCGGCACCGTCGAAGCTGCCATAAGAGCCCTGTCCCGCGCTGTTCATGCCGACCACTGCCGGCACGGTCTTGAGCACCTGCTGCACGGTCTGCGCGCCGATCTCCTCAAGATTCTCGCGGCCCACGGTGACGATGGCCGAACCGACCGGTGCGGCACCCTTGATGCTGGAACCGGTGACGACCACCTCTTCCAGTTCATCAACCTCTTCCGCGGCCAGAGCGGCACTGCCCAGCAGCGGCAGCGCTGCCACGGCGCCCGCAGCCACCCATTGGCGCGCGCGCAGGCGCAGCCATTCACGTCGGAAGGTCTCGGTGCTCATTCGGTTTCCCCTGTTTGTGCGAAAGTCGTCTTGTTCTAGGGCTGCCTTAGCGGCTACCCTGCATTTCAAAGAACATAAACGTACCGGTTCGTACAGTCAAACCCCCCAGTTCGTACAGCCCTGCATGAGATTCTCCACTTTCCGCACCGGCCTCATCGGCGCCGGCATCCAGAAGTCCGGCAGCCCGGCCATCCACATGGAGGAAGCGCGGGCGCTCGGGCTGGACTACCACTACCAACTCATCGACACGGACTGTCATCCGCAGGGTCCCGGGGCCTTGGCGCACCTGCTGGGCGCCGCCCAGCAGGAAGGATTCGCCGGCCTGAACATCACCTACCCCTGCAAGCAGGCCGTCATTCCGCTGCTCGACGAACTCTCGCCGGATGCCCGGGCGCTGCAGTCGGTCAACACCGTCGTGTTCCAGGGGACACGCCGCATCGGGCACAACACGGACTGGTGGGGCTTTGCGGAGAATTTCCGCCGCGGCCTGCCCG
>JBJOHO010000083.1:0-132885 GCA_046047615.1 Pseudomonadota bacterium | reverse complement strand
TGGAAAAACGGGCCCCCGTCATGGCCGACCCCATGCAGGACGTGGGTCTGCACGGGCACACCTGCGCGGGCATAGGCCCCCTGAAGCTCGTGCAACTGGTTGATCGGCATCTGCACATCCTGGTCCCCATGCAGCAACAGCAGGGGCGGGTCCTGAGGATCCACATGCGTCACGGGACTGGCCAGGCGCGCCATATCGGGAACCGCAACGGGGAGGTCGCCCAACAGCAGCCTCAGCGCGGGCTCGCGGACGGCAAGTCCATGGGGTGTGGATTGCGCCAGGATCGTCTGCAGGTTGCTGGCACCGAACCAGCTGACGATGGCCTGCACCTGCGATGTCGTGCCGACATGTTCGCCGAGAGCCCCTTCGACATCGGGAACCCCATGGCTCACGCCCACGAGGGCCGCAAGGTGGCCCCCGGAAGAAGCGCCGGCGATGGCGATCCGGTCACCGCGGTAACCCAGTCGCAGGGCATTGGCCCGCAGGAAACGGATCGCCGCCTTGATGTCGTGGACGTTGGCAGGAAAGGGCGCGACCTCCGTGGAACGGAATTCCAGGCTGGCCACCGCGAAGCCCCGTTCGACGAGGAACGCCGGATAGGCGGAGCGGTTGCCGCTGCGCCAGGCACCGCCGTGCACGTAGACCACCAGCGGTGCCGGGGCCGGAAGCGCCGGCAAGTGAAGGTCGAGGACCTGGTCCGCGCGACCGCCCTCGACGTAGGCGAGGCCGGCAATTGACTGCGCGGCCCTCGCGGAACACGCAGTGAGGGCCAGCAGCAGCAGCAACGCCCGGGCAGCGTGCCCCGCCGCCGGAGCCGTGCTCAAGGTTCCGTCCGGCGGTCCCGGGGGGCAGTGCTGCCGAGACGGTCCGCGCAGACGTCCTCCGGCATCAGGAAGTCTTTCAGCCGCTCGTAGCGCACCGTGATCGTCCACGCCGCGCTGAAGGTCCGCGGATCCTGGACAGTGATCTGGTTGACCAGTTCACGGCCCTCCTTGCTCAACTGCAGGCGCTCCGTGAGCACCAGGGCGTCGCTGTGCGGCAGTCCGGCGTCGTCCAGCAGGGTCTGGTCATTGAAGCCACGCGTGTCGATCACGAGGCTGTCGCCTTCCCAGCGTGCGGTGGACTCGCCGAGATAAAACCCGTTGTTCTCCTCCGGCGGCGCCTCGCCGATGTAGGCCAGCCGGCTGAGACGGTTGATCTGGTAATTGAAGGCGAGGAATCCCGGTCGCTGCAGCACCTCGAAAGGCTCGGCCTTCAGCATCAGCCGCGGCAGCCCTTCAGGCAGGCAGAGTGCCGAAAGATCATGGGAGCGGTCACCGCGACTGGCGGCCGCCTGGTGTGCCGCCAGCGTGGCCGCAGCGGCGGGCAGCAGAGGCAGTGGTTTGCCGCCGTCGGGAAGGGCGGCTGGCTGGTACCCCACGCGGCGCCAGATACCGGAGAAGTCTGGCTTGTCAGCGGCCAGCGGCACTTGCGCCTGGCCTGAATTGGCGCCGAGGGAGCCCAGCAGGAAGGCGGTCAACAGCGTTCTCATTTGGCCACCGTGACGCCATTTTCAGGCGCGTTGCGGTTGTTTTCCTCGCAGACGTACTCGGCAGGACGCACGTCGGGACGCCACTTGTAGGTGCGCGTGTAGCTGTAAGGCTGCGTCAAGGTGACGGGGTCGGTGATCGTGAAGTGGACCTCGAGTTCGCGCCCCCCGTTGATCTTCCGGAAGCGCTCGACGACCTCCAGCCGGTCGGAATGGGCGCTGCCCTCGTCGTCGATGAAGGTCTTGTCATTCAGGTGCGTGGTCCGGACCACCAGCGTGTCGCCCTCCCACCGGGCGGAGGAAAAACCCAGATAGCTCGCCGGCCAGTCCTTGGGCGCATCGCGTCCGATGTGGAGGCGCCGGATGTTGTGCGCCACCTCGTGCAGCAGGGTCACCTGCCCCGGTGTCTGCACGATGCGGATCGGGTAGGGGCTCTCCATGACGCGGGGCATGCCGTGCGGGCGGCAATCCGTCGATGCATCCGCTTCCGGCACACCCTGGTTCTTGGCGCGGATGCGCCGCTCCAGGATCTGCATGTACTCCGGCTTGAGGGGCGGCGGCACGCCGGGCTCCGGCCCCAGCAGGTACTCATAGCGGCTGATCCACCACACGCCCTCGAAGTCGCGTGGATCGGCGCTGGGTGGCGCGGAGCCCGTCTTGGCCTCGCCCGACACGCGCAGGATCGGATTGGTGAGGGACAGCAGCGGATCGTCGCTGTCATTGAGCCGCTTGCGCGGGCGGGCCTGTGCGGCCGCGTCCGGCGGCAGGCAGATCGACGCCAGCAAGGCGCCCAGCAGCAAGGCTCGGGTGATGTTCAAGCGATTCCCCCCCAGGGATCGTCATGGTTCTTCCGGAGTGGAGAATGCGGCCTGCCACGAGGGGCTGTCCAGTTGCCTAAGGTTGAGTGAGCACCGCGCGCAGGAACCGGGACTGCGTCACGTCCCGGCAAGGTTGAACAGAGGCAATATCCCGGCGCCGGGTACCGCAGCGATCGATCGAGGACCAATCCCGTGACGACCAACAGCAAGCGCCCATCGGTACAAGGTTTCGCGGCTGTCGAGGTCGTGTGCGGCAAGCCGTGCTGCCAGGACGTCGGCTCCCTGGGCGGCAAGCGCGTCCTGACGAAGGACGCGCCCATGCTGCCCTTGAAAAACTGCACGATGCAGGACAAGTGCACTTGCAAGTTCCGCAAGTTCAATGACCGTCGCCAGCCGGACGCCGAGCGTCGCGCCTTGGGTGGCCTGCGGCACAGCATCCGCTCCAGCTGGTACAGCGGCGATGAGCGGCGCGACCACACGGGCCGCCGCGATACCGATCTCGAGTGAGCGGCGTCACGGTTTCGCACACTCACGGTGGCACGGCGCGTGCGGCCTGCGTAACGTCGGTTCCAGAGCATCAGGCCGGCGTGGATGTTCGCCCGCCCACTTGAGGGTCTGCCACTAGGGCAGGTAAGCGGTCCTGGCCACCGAAAGCCCCGCAAGATACCCCTGCGGGGCTTTCATTTTTTTCAGCGGGGCGTGCGCAAGGGCACGATCTTCCGGTCGTCATAGGGCGTTGCCGATCGCAGCAGCTTCGCGCACTCCTCGACAGGCAGGGGATGGCTGAAGTGGAAGCCCTGGCCCTCGACGCAGCCGATCTCCTGAAGCCAGGTCAACTCGTCCGCGCCCTCGATGCCTTCGGCCACCGTCGTCAGCCCCAGTGCTCCGGCCATCGTGACGATGGCACGGATGATGGCAGCCTGTCCTGCGTCCGAACGCATCGCCTTGACGAAGCCACGGTCGATCTTCAGCTTGTCCACGGGCAGCTGGCTCAGGCGGCTGAGGCTGGAATGGCCGGTCCCGAAATCGTCGATCGAGACCTTGCAGCCGCGCGCCCGCAGGGCCTGCAGGTCGCGGCCATGGACTTCCGGGTTCTGCATCACGGTGGATTCCGTGAGTTCCAGATGCAGCCAGCGCGCATGGATGCCGCTTTCATGCAGTGCACTCTCGACGGCCTGCCGCAGCATCCCGCGTTCGAACTGCAGCGGCGAGATGTTCACCGCGACCGGCCGCAACGCGAGGCCGGCCTCCTGCCAGGACCGCAACTGCCGGCAGGCCTGGCGCAACACGAATTCGCCAATGGCGCCGATCAGCCCACAGGACTCGGCGACAGGAATGAAACGCCCCGGCGGCACGTCGCCCAGCAGCGGGCTGCGCCAGCGGATCAGGGCCTCGAACCCGGTCAGCTGGCCGTCCACGAGGGCAACGACCGGCTGGTAGACCACATGCAGCTCGCCCTTGGCCAGTGCGCCCCGCAGCGCATGCTCGAGCTCGAGCTGGCTGCGCATGTCCGCATCCATCTGGTGGCGGAACAGGCGCCATTGGTTGCGCCCGTGCCGGCGTGCCTCGTGCATCGCGATATGGGCCTGACGCAGCAGTTCGCTGGCGCCGGGCAAGGTCGGTGTGAGTACGCTGACCCCGAGGCTCACCGTGAGCTCGTGGATGTCATCCGCCGCCTCGACCGGTGCATGCAGTACGGTCACCAGAAGGCGGGCCAGGGCTTCGTGCTCCTGGCGTTTAAGTTGCACCCCTGCCACGAGAACGAACTCGTCGCTGCCGACCCGCGCACACAACAGCGCACCCGGTGTGCAGGCCCGCAACCGGCGCGCGGTCTCGACCAGGACGCGGTCTCCGGCCTCGCTGCCATTCAGGTCGTTGAGGCGCCGGAAATGGTCGATGCCGACATGGAACACCGCCAGTTCGCTGCCTTCCTCGCGTGCCTGGCGCAGGAGTGCCGGCAGTGACTCGTGCAGATGGAGCCGGTTGGACAGTCCCGTCAACTGGTCCGTCAGGGAACCGTGGCGCGCCTTGTGGCGCTGGTGCAGGACAGTCCGCCAGGCCAGCAACAGGGTCAGCAGCAGCAACACCAGGAGAATCGTCCCCCAGAACAGCGCCATCCCCGGGTCGGCGTCGACCGCATCTTGGAGCACGCCCTGGACCATGCCTTCCCCGGATCCCTGTAGAGGTAACTCCACGGTGATCGGTCGCCGGGTGCGGTTCTTGAGGGGTTGCGGACCCTGGGGTCGCAGACTGTGGCGCAGCGCACAGTTTCGCACTCCGGCCCGTCAGGGTCCGGGATCACCCTGCGCGGCTTCCAGAGCCTCTCCGGCCTGCAACCAGGCGTCCTCGGCCACCGCCATGTCGCGATCGAGGCTGGCCTTCTCCTGCGAAAGCTGCCGCAGACGGTCCCTGCCACCCTCGGCGTAGAGGTCCGGATCGGCCAGTGCGGATTCCAGCGCCGTGGCACGTGCCGCCAGCGCTTCCAGTGTCCGTTCCGCGCGGGCCAGTGCGGCGCGCAAGGGTGCCAGGCGCGCCCGCTGGTCGGCCTCCTGGCGCTTCCGCAGGCGTCGGTCCTCCGCGGATTCGCGGGCTGCTTCAGGGACGACCACCGGTGCCGCCAGGGGCGTGGTCGTGGCGCCGGCCTGCGACAGCCAACGGGCGTGGTCGTCGAGGTCGCCATCGAAGGGCTGGCAACGTCCATCGTGCACCAGCAGGAACTGGTCGCTGACGGTGCGCAGCAGATGACGGTCGTGCGAGACCATGATCACCGCGCCTGCATAGTCCTGCAGGGCCATCACCAGCGCCTGGCGCATTTCGAGGTCCAGGTGGTTGGTCGGTTCGTCCAGCAGCAGCAGGTTCGGCCGCCGCCAGGCCAGCAGGCACAGCGCCAGCCGCGATTTCTCGCCGCCGGAGAACGGCGCCACCGGTTCGAACACCCGGTCGCCGCGAAAACCGAAACCGGCAAGGTAGTCGCGCAGATCCTGCTCGGTCGCGCCGCAAGCGCCGCTTCCCGGCGGGGCCCCGGCAGCGCAGCGCCGCAGATTGCCCAGTGGCGAGTCCAGCGGGTCCAGTTGCTCGAGCTGGTGCTGGGCGAAATAGCCGATCGACAGGTCGCGGGCATCGGTCCGTTGCCCGGCCAGCGCCGGCAACTCGCCCGCCAGCAGCTTGATGACCGTGGACTTGCCGGCACCATTGCGACCCAGCAAGGCAATGCGGTCGCCCGGATAGACCGTGAGGTTGATGCCGCAGACGCGCGTCACGCCGCCATAACCTGTGGCCATGGCATCGGCGGCCAGCAGCGGCCGCGGCAGCCGCTGCGGTTCGGCGAAACTGAACCGGAAGGGTGAGTCGACGTGGGCCGGCGCGATCCGCTGCATGCGCTCCAGCGCCTTCAGGCGGCTCTGCGCCTGGCGCGCCTTGGTTGCCTGCGCGCGGAAGCGCGCAACGAAGGCCTCCATGTGCCGGATCTCGCGCTGCTGCCGCTCGAACAGGGCGCCCTGCTGCGCAAGACGTTCGGCACGCTGCGTCTCGAAGTCGGAGTAGTTGCCGCGGTACAGCGTGGCCTTGCCCTGCTCGAGGTTGACGATCCGGTCGACAACGCGGTCGAGGAACTCGCGGTCATGCGCGATCAGCAGCAAGGTGCCCGGGTAGTCGCGCAGCCAACCCTCGAGCCACAGGATCGCATCGAGGTCCAGATGGTTGGTGGGCTCGTCCAGCAGCAGCAGGTCGGACCGGCACATCAGGGCGCGGGCCACGTTCAGCCGTACCCGCCAACCGCCGGAAAAATCCCGCAGGGGACGCTGCTCGTCGCCGGCGGCGAATCCAAGGCCATGCATCAGCCGGGCAGCGCGTGCGCGGGCGTCGTAGCCACCGGCGGCGGCATAGTCGGCGTGGAGTTCTGCCAGCCGGTGGCCAGCGTCCTGATCGCCTTCTGCGTCAGCCAGCCGGGCTTCCAGCCGCCGCAAGGCGGCGTCGCCGTCGAGCACGAACTCGATCGCCGCCTGGTCCGTGGCGTCGAGTTCCTGCGCCACGTGCGCGACCTCGAGGTTGCCCGGCATGGAGAACTGTCCGGCGTCGGGCTGCAGGTCGCCACGCACCAGCGCCATGAGGCTGGACTTGCCGCTGCCGTTCTCGCCCGTGATGCCCACCTTCTCGCCGCGGAACAGGCTGAAGTCCGCGTCGGCAAACAATGCGCGGGTGCCGCGGCGCAGGGTGACATGGTCGAAACGCAACATGGGGCGGCGAGGCTAGCGGGGGCGGGCCTGTCGGGGCAAGCGCAGCCAGGCGGCTGGCGCGGAAACCCGCGGCGAGGCCATCATGGGCGCATGAAGTTCCCGAGGATCCTCCGCATGCACCGCTTGGCCTCCTGCGCAGCGCACGCGCTTGCCGCGCTGTTCCTGCTGCCGACGACCGCCGCCGCCGGCATCGAGGTGGAACTCAAGGCAGAATCGGCGCCGGCCGGTGCCCAGGCGCGGGCCGGAGCACGGGAGGCCAGCGGCTTCCTCGTGCTGCGCAATACGGGCGGCGTGGCCCGCAGCCTGCTGAAGCTGACCTCCACCGCCGCCGACCGCGTGGAATTGCGGCAACTCTCGGTTGGCGCCGACGGTGCTGCGCGACTGTGGCCCGTGGCACGGTTCCAGCTGCAGCCCGGCGAAACCGCGAGGTTGCAGCTGCAAGGACGGCACCTGCATTTCACCGGCTTGCGCCAGCCGGCGCAGCAGGACCAGCGGCTGCCGGTCACCTTCGTGTTCGAGGATGAGCCGCCGCTGTCCGTTGAACTACCGGTCCGGCTGGCCCCTTAACCGCAGCAGCGACCAGCCCAGCGCCAGCGCGAGCGCCGCACCGGCCACGGCCAGCACCATGTCCTTGTGCGCGTCCCATTCATCGCCCTGCGTACCCAGGTAGGCCATGCCGAGGTTGCCACCCACCACAAGCGCGGCACCCCACTCCAGCAGTTCGTACAGGGATGACGCCACGAGCACGATGTTGAGCGGCAGGAGCCACGTCCATACGCCCCGTATGGCCGCGACGTGCCGCAACTGCTCGCGGATCGGCATGGCCAGCAGCAGGCCGAAGGCGAAATGCACAACGCGGTCGAAGTTGTTGCGCTCCCAGCCGAGCAGGCTGTCGACCGACAGGCCGAGCCAACGCCGGCTCCACGCGTCGTAGGGGACCTCGGCGTACGTGTAGTGCGCGCCCACGGCATGCAGCACCATGAAGGCGAAGACCAGCAGGCAGGACAGTGACGAGAGGGGCCGGCGACGGTGTTCCGGGACGATCCAGACGAGCGTGGCCAGCGTCAGCAGGTTTTCCAGAGCCCAGTCCGCCCGGTCGTGGGGCGCGATCGCCAGCGCAGCCCACAGCACCAGATAGGCCGCCAGCAGCAGGCCGGCACGGTTCATGCGCGGATCCTCGTACAAGTACGGAAGCGTCTTATGTCATCCTCTGCGAGGATCAGCCTACAACGCGAGGAGGCCTCATGAACACTGAGCCGAACGTGGACCGACTGATGACCGACGTGCGCCAGGTCATGGCCGACGTCGAGGAGCTGCTCAAGGCCACTGCGGGGCAGGCGGGAGACCGCATCGAAGAAGCGCGTGCCCGCGCCGAGCGTACGCTCGGCGCCGCCAAGGCCCGGTTGGGGTCGATGGAGGACCAGGTCACGGCACAGGCGCGCGAGGCTGCGGGCCAGGCCGATGATTTCGTCCGCGGCAACCCGTGGCAGGCCATCGGCATTGCTGCGGGCGTCGCGTTCCTGGTGGGCCTGCTCGTCAGCCGTCGCTGACGCATGGACGCGGGTCCGGATCCGGGGCGGCAGGGGCCGCCCGGCTTGGTCGAATCGATCCGGCGCCTTGCCTCGACGCTGCTGCTGCTGCTGCAGACGCGCGCCGAGTTGCTGGCGACCGAACTCGACCAGGAGTTGCACCGTGCAGGGCGCTTGCTGCTCTGGTCTGCAGTCGCCCTGCTGTGCGCTGCCTTTGCGGTGTTCTGGGTGGCCGCCACCGTGGTGATCCTCCTGTGGGACAGCCACCGCATCGCCGCAGCGTCCGCGGTCACCGGGATCTTCCTGGTGGGGGCCCTGCTGGCGGCCTGGATCGCGCGCCGGTTGGCACACCGGCGCGAGCCGCTGTTCGCCGCAACCCGTGAAGAACTGCGCCGCGATCGCGAGACCCTGGATGGCCGCGACTACTCGGGGGATGCATGAAAGGACGCGCGGCCGACCTGCAACGGCGGCGGGACGTCCTGCAGGCCCGCAGCAACCGCTTGAGGCTCGATCTCGCCCTGCAGGGCCAGCGCGTGGCCGACCGTTTGGCCGTGGTCGACACGGGCATGCGCTGGGTACAGGCGGCGCGCGGCAAACCTTGGGTGGCCGCATTGGGCGCTGCGGCCCTGCTCTACCTCCGGCCCGGCCGGCTCGTCTCATGGACGGCGCGGGCTGCGTTGCTCACCACCGTCCTGCGCAACGCCATGTCGCTGTACCGGTCAGTGCGCGCGTCCCGCGGTGCTCAACCGCCGGACCGCTTCGCCTCGTAGCCGAGCTTCTGCAGTTCCGCCACCAGCCGGTCGCGGTGCTCCCCCTGCAGTTCGATCACGCCGCCCACCACGGCGCCGCCCGCGCCGCAGGTCTTCTTGAGCTTCGTGGCCAGCGCCTCGAGTTCGGCCGGCGGCAGTGGCAGGCCGGTGATCACCGTCACGCCCTTGCCGCTGCGCCCAGAGGTTTCCCGACCCACGCGGATCCTGGCCGGACCCTTGGGGGTGGGCGCTGCGGCAGTGGCGGGACGCGCCGGTGGCTTGCCGATCACCGCGCCGCGGAACGTATATTTGGCCTTCATCGCCGAGGTCGCCCATGCACGTGAACAACGGTGCCGTACTGTCCCCGATGGCGGGGTGGCTGGACAAGTCGCGCATCATCGCCCCTCCGGGCTTCAACCGCTGGGTGATCCCGCCCGCAGCGCTGGCCATCCACCTGTGCATCGGCATGGCCTATGGATTCAGCGTGTTCTGGATGCCGCTGTCGCGCGCCGTAGGCATCGAGGCACCGGTGGCCTGCCCGGCGGAGCAGACGCTGGTGCAGACGCTGGTGACGACCCATTGCGACTGGCCGGTGTCCCTGCTCGGCTGGACCTACACGCTGTTCTTCGTGGTGCTCGGCTCCTCAGCAGCGCTGTTCGGCAGTTGGGTCGAACGCGAGGGCCCGCGGAAGGCCGGACTGGTCTCGGCCGTTTGCTGGGCGGGTGGCCTGGCACTCGGCGCGCTCGGGGTGGCGCTCCACCAACTGTGGCTGCTCTGGCTTGGCGCGGGTGTCATCGGCGGCATCGGCCTCGGCCTGGGTTACATCTCGCCGGTCTCCACGCTCGTGAAGTGGTTTCCCGACCGGCGCGGGTTGGCCACGGGCATGGCCATCATGGGGTTTGGCGGTGGCGCCATGATTGGTTCGCCGCTGGCGGATCTGTTGATGAAAAAGTTCGCGGACGCCAATGGGGTTGGTGCCTGGCAGGCGCTGCTGGTGATGGCCACGGTGTATGCCGTGGCGATGATCGCCGGCGCACTGTCATACCGCCTCCCTGCTCCGGGGTGGCAACCGGCGCCACGCCAGTCGCAGCCGGCCCTGGTCAGCCCACTGGTGACCACCCGCCACGTGCACGTCGATCGTGTGCTCGGCACCCGCCAGTTCTGGCTGCTCTGGGGCGTGCTGTGCCTGAATGTCAGTGCCGGCATCGGCGTGCTCGGCATGGCCTCGCCGCTGCTGCAGGAAGTGTTCGGCGCGCGCCTGGCCGGCGGCACGGCGGGCGTGCTGCACATGGACGCCAACGAGACCGCGCTCGCCGCCACGGTCGCGGCGGCATTCACGGGGCTGCTGTCGCTGTTCAACATCCTGGGGCGCATCGTCTGGTCGTCGGTGTCCGACGTCATCGGTCGCCAGCGGACCTACACGCTGTTCTTCGTGGTGGGCGTGGCGCTCTATGCCCTTGCACCGTCAGCCGCCGCGGCAGGCCAGGTCGCGGTGTTCGTGGCGTTGTTCTGCCTCGTCATGACGTTCTATGGCGGCGGGTTCGCGACCATTCCGGCGTACCTGGCCGACCTCTTCGGCACGCAACATGTAGGGGCCATCCATGGCCGTCTGCTCACGGCGTGGTCTGTCGCCGGCATCCTCGGGCCCGTGCTGGTGAACTATCTGCGCGAATACCAATTGGGCCGCGGCGTGTCACCCGCGGCTGCCTACAGCGGGACGCTCTACCTGCTGGCGGGCCTGCTGCTGCTGGGATTGGCCTGCAACCTGCTGGTGCGCCCGGTGCCGGCCGACCGCTTCATGAGCGACCAGCAACTTGCGGCGGAACGCGAACGCGCCCATGAACTTGCCCAGGCGGACACTGCGGCGCCCTCGGCAGTGTCATCGTCCGCTGGCATCGCGACCCCGGCCTGGGTCGTCGCCGTGGCATGGACGTTGGTGGGCCTGCCGCTGGCGTGGGGCATCGCGACGACCCTGATGAAGGCGCTGCCGCTGTTCATGGCCTGAACACGCTTCCCCGGCCGCGCTGCGGCCAGGAAGCCGGGTCAGATGAGCCGGGCAATGCGCCGGCGCCGCCACACCAGGTGGTAATAGAGGCCCTGCGCCACCAGCATGGCGGCGAAGGTGGCGGGGTAGGCCATCCACACGCCGTCCAGTCCGTAGCGCCCGCTCAGCGCATAGGCCGTGGGGACTTCCACCAGCACGATGCAGCCGATCGACAGGAATGTGGGAGCCAGCACTGCGCCGCTGGAGCGCATCACGCCGGAAAAGACTGCGGCGGCGCCGAACAGCAGCGTGCTCCACAGCACGATGCGCAGCAGGCTGTCGGCAATGCGCGTGGCTTCCACGCTGCCGGTGTACATGCCGATGATCGAGTGCGAGAACAGGTAGCACAGCACCAGCAGCGTGCCGGTCACCGCAAGGTTGATGAGCTGGCCGGCACGGGTGATCGCGCCGAGACGCTCGGTGTGTCCGGCGCCGATGGCCTGGGCGCCGAGGATCGAGGCGGCCATGGCGATCGACATGGCCGGAAACTGCACATAGCCCAGCACCTGGTTGCCGATGCCGTAGGCGGCAGTCGCGTCCGCGCCGTGCACGTTGACCAGCGACAGCAGTGCGATCTCTGCCAGCGACATCACCACCATCTGCAATGCCGTGGGCACGCCGATCTTGAGGATCAGCCGCAGGATGGCCGGGTCGATGCGCATGTGGCGCAGCAGGGCCGCACCTGGCGCCAGCGCGTGTCCCTTGGTCCGCAGATGCAGGGCCAACCACACCAGGCTGCCGATAAACGAGGCGACGAAGGCGAACGCCGCGGCCGTCACCCCCATCGGCGGCAGGCCCAGCCAGCCCTTGATGAGTGCAGGCGTCAGCAGCATGCTGATGCCGGTGGAAACCGCCAGTGCACGCAGTGGCGTGAACATGTCGCCGACGCCGCGCAGGATCGAGGTGGCGAGGATGAAGATGAAGAAGCCTGGCATGGACAGCAGGGCGATGCGCGCATAGACCGTCGCCTCGGGCAGGATGCTGTCGGGTGTGGCCAGCGCGCGCAGCAGGCCTTCCGCGAAGAAGCCGCCCGTCAGGGCCACCACCAGCCCCCCGAGCAGTCCGACACTGAGCGTGGTGCCCGCGACGGCCAGCACGCGCTCGGGCTGCTGCGCGCCCCAGGCCTGGCCGATCAGCACCGAACTGCCGGAGCCCAGGCCCATCACGAAAGAGATGAGGAACAGGAACAGCGGAAAGAACGCCGAGGCGGCTGCCAGTGCATTGATGCCGACCATCTGCCCCAGGTAGATGTTGTTGAGCGTCCCCGACAACGACTGCAGGATGTTGGCCAGCATCATCGGCCCGAGGAAGCCGAGGAAGACCAGCCAGATGGGGCGGTGGGGGTCGATCGTTCTCATGGGCGGCAATGAAAGCACAAGACCGGCGTGATGGCGCTGCCGCGTTGCTGATGCTGTCGCGCAACAATCAATGCGTTGCGCCGGGGGCGCGCTATGATCGGGGTCCCGCCCTCCCCAGGGCGCCGCGCCTGTCACCATGTGTTTGCGACACGACCGTCATGCATGAAGCAGCGGTCATCCTTGGTCTGATCTTCCTCAATGGCCTGTTCGCCTCGGCCGAGCTCGCGCTGGTCTCGGCGCGACGCCAGCGCCTGCAGGCCCTGGCTGAGCAGGGGCACCGCGGGGCCCGGGCCGCGCTGGCCCTGCTCGACGATCCCACGCGCCTGCTGTCTTCGGTGCAGATCGGCATCACCTTGGTCGGCATCCTCACGGGTGTCTACAGCGGCGCCGCCTATTCGGCGCAACTGGCCGCCATGCTGTCCCGTTGGCCGCCGGCGGCACCGTATGCCGAGGAGCTGGCCTTCAGCGCGATCGTCGTCGTGATGACCTACTTCTCCCTGGTACTGGGCGAACTGGTGCCCAAGCGGCTGGCCATGGCGCACGCCGATCGCTGGGCCATGGTCGTGGCCCTGCCGATGCACTGGATCGCGAACGCCGGTGCACCGCTGGTATGGCTGCTGCAGCGTTCCACCGATGCCCTGCTGCGCCTGCTGCCGTCGGGCGGCACTTCGCAGGGCGCCGTCACCGATGACGACGTGCGCGCCCTGGCCAGCGAGGGCATGCGCAAGGGCGCCATCCACAGGCACGAGGCGGAAATGATCGACTCCGTGCTGCGCCTGGCCGACCGCAAGGTCGACTCGATCATGGTGCCGCGCGGCGACATCCTGTGGCTGGATGCCGGCGAGCCCGTGGCGACGCTGTGGGAAGAGGCACGCCGCAGTGGCCACGCCCGCTTCCTGCTCTGTCGTGGCGAACTGGAACAACTGATCGGCGTCATCTCGCTGGCCAACGTGGGCGAGGCCCTGCGCCGCGGGGCCCTGGACCCGGATGTCGACGTGCAGCCACCGCTGCACGTGCCCGAGGGCATCTCGGTGCTGAAACTGCTGGAGACCTTCCGGCGTTCCAGCGTGCACCTGGCCGTGGTCACCAACGAATATGGCGGCATCGAAGGGCTGGTCACGCCCGCCGACATCCTCAAGGCGATCGCCGGCGAGTGGCCCGAAATGGGCAGCCGCGACGCCGCCGGTGCGCAGCAGCGCGACGATGGTTCGTGGCTCATCGACGGCCACCTGCCCATCTATGAGGCCGAACGCCTGCTGGATCGCAAGGATCTGGCACGCGGTGACAGTTACAACACCATGGCCGGTTTCGTGCTCTGGCACCTGGGGCGCCTGCCCCAGCAGGGCGAGAAGATGGCGTGGCGCGACTTGGCCATCGAAGTGGTTGACATGGATGGTCTGGTCATCGACAAGCTGCTGGTCGGCCGGCGCGAATCGCAGGCTTTGCGGACCGGGCAGACACCGGAAAGGATGGGCTGAGATGGATCGATCACGGAAGGGTGCGGCGTTCCTCGGGGCAGCAGCACTGCTGGTGTTTTCCGCGGCGGGTTGTGCCCCGCAGGCGCCGGACTGGACAGCGCGCCGCGACGCCTTCATCGAGGCGGAGTTCGTGGCCGAGCCTGCTTTCGCGGTGTACCAGGGCCGTCATGAGTTCGATGGCCGCATCGGCGACTTCAGTGCTGCAGGATTGCAGGCGCGGATTGCGCAACTGCGGGCCGCACGCGAGGCGTTCCAGTCGGTCGAGGCCGCGGACCTGACGCCGGAGCAGCGCTTCGAGCGCGATTACCTGCTGCAATTGATTGACGGCAACCTGTTCTGGATCGCCGAGGCCCGGCAGCCGTGGACCAATCCCGTGTCCTACCTCGAGGCGATCGATCCCTCGCCCTACCTGGAGCGGGAGTACGCGCCCGTGGCGGAGCGGCTGTCGGCCTACCTTAAGTTCCTCGCCGCGATCCCGCCAGTACTGCAGTCTGCTGAGCAGAACCTGGAACTGCCGCTGGTTCAGAGCCAGTTGCAGCGCGCCAGCAGCGGCTTTGCCGGGCTGGCGGACTTTCTCGAGGGCGATGCCATCGCGATTTTCGCCGGCGTGCAGGACGCGGCGCGGCAGGCCGAACTCAAGGCCGCCAGCAGCACCACCGCGAGTGCGCTGCGGGCGCATGTGGCGTGGCTGGAGGAGCAGCGACCGCAAGCGACACAGGCCTTTGCCTTGGGGGCCGAACGCTTTGCGGCCATGTTGCGCGCGACCGAGGGCGTGACCACGCCGCTGGCCGAGCTCAAGAAGGCCGGGGAGACCGATCTCGAGCGCAACCTGCAGGCCCTGCGCGAGGCCTGTGCCGAATTTGCGCCGGGTGCCACGCCGGCCGATTGCATCAGCAAGGTCCGCGCGCGCAAGGCCGAAGGCGGGCCCGTGCAGGGCGCGCGTCGCCAACTTGAGGAACTGCGGGCTTTCCTCGTCGAGCGGGACATCGTCAGCATCCCCGGCACCGAGGCTGCGCTGGTGGCCGAATCGCCGCCGCACCAGCGGGCCAACAGCGCCTACATCAACATCCCTGGCCCCTACGAGAAAGGGCTGGCCTCCGTCTATTACATCTCGCCGCCTGATCCGTCATGGTCGGCGGCCGAGCAGGATGCCTACGTACCCGGCGAGGCGGACCTGCTGTTCACCAGCGCGCACGAGGTCTGGCCCGGCCATTTCCTGCAGTTCCTGCATTCCAACCGCGCGGCCTCGCCCGTCGGCCGGCTGTTCGTGGGCTACGCCTTCGCCGAGGGCTGGGCCCACTACACCGAGGAAATGATGCTGGAGAAGGGACTGCGTGGCCGCAGCGCCGAGGCGCGCGTCGGCCAGTTGTCGAACGCCCTGCTGCGCAACGCCCGCTTCCTGTCGGCCATCGGCCTGCATACCGAGGGCATGACGTTGGCACAGAGCGAACAACTGTTCGTCGACAAGGCCTTCCAGGACGTGGGCACGGCGCGGCAGCAGGCGGCCCGTGGCACCTACGACCCCGCCTACCTCAACTACACGCTGGGCAAGCTGATGATCCGCAAGCTGCGGGACGACTGGTCGGCGACGCGGGGCGGCGAGGCGGCGTGGAAGGCCTTCCACGACCAGTTCCTGTCCTACGGCGGCCCGCCGATACCGCTGGTCCGCAAGGCCATGTTGGGCGAAGGCGATACGGGCAGCCTGCTCTGAGGCCGCAGCGCCGGCGGATCAGCGGGGCTCGCCGGCCAGGCCCCAGAACAGCGCGTCGATACCGAGCCGCAGGCCCGGGTCGGCGCGCCAGTCGTTGACGCCCTCCCAGCGCACGAAGGGCGTGAGATTCCAGTACAGCCAGTCGCGGCCCGCGGGCCGTTTCAGGAACAGGCTGGCCTCGTAGCGCTCCTGGCCACGCAGATCGCTGCCTTCGGCCAGGAACTGGGCGCCATAGCCGCGGGCGAAGTCCCTCCCGCCGACGACATCGCTGTAGCGGCCGGAGCGCAGCACCTCGCGTGTGTGCGCCAGCGTGAGCACCTGGATCCACCCGGTGTCGCCAGTCTCGTGGCGCCAGTTGGCGTAGGCGCCGGCCCGGGCCACGACCGGGCCCCACCAGCGGTCCAGGCTTGCGCCCCAGGCGACCCCGAAGCCATCGCCGGATTCCAGATACGCTTTGGCGAAAGGATGCAGCTGCCAGTCCCCGGCCTCGAAGCGCCGCTGCCAGCGCAGTGACAGGTGCGCCACGGGCGGGACGTCGGCGCGCACGCCAAGGTCCAGTTCCACGTCGCGGGCGGCCAGCAGCCGCAGGCCGGCGCGCAGCGGGCTGCCGCCCCGGTCCAGATCCGCCGGCGACTCATCAGTGCGTTCGCTGGTGATGTAGACCTTCAGCCGGCGCTGCAGGTTGGGCATCTGCAACAGCATGTCGACGTCGAGGCGGGGCTCCAGCGACCACTGCCGGCCTTCGCGCACCACGCCCCCCTGCAGGCCGATGCGGAAGGGCGAGACCGGCACGGCTGCAGGCGTCTCATCCGCCTCGACGAAGTGGCTGTCGGCCGCGGCGATCACGCGCTGGACGCCGAGGAACAGTCCGTCGTGCAGGCGGTCCAGGCGCTGTGTCGCCCCGCTGTCCGCGGGCAGGTCGCTGACGTTGCTGCGCGATGGCTGGATCACGCGCGGCGGCGGCTCACCTCCGCCCGGCAGTGCGTCGCCCCGCTGCCACGTGACCGAATGAAGTGGCTGGCCCGGCGTGTGGCGCTCCAGCACGACGCTGCGGATGCCGGACGGCGCGTCACGGTGCACCAGGGAGAGCAGCCGGCGTATCGCCTCCGGTTCCATATGCCCGGAGCGGTTCTGGTAGCGGATCACCAGCACGCCGTCATCGCGCTGTTCGAGCTCCGGCATCAGCAGGCCGGCCGATTCGGCCTCGTCAACGACCTGGTGCCACCACGGCGCCGGCGAGGCGGCGCCGGCTGCTGCGGCGGCAAGCAAGGCTGCCAGGACAGCGAGCCCCCCGGCCGCGACCCGAGGCGGTCTGCTGCTTCTGCCAGATGGCAGACCGGGGGCTGCTCGCTCCATGGAAGCGAGCATAGCCTGACTTGGGGGCTTCGCGGGGTCACCCCCCGGTCTGCAGGTCGCGCGTGTCGATACGCTGGACGTGGGTGGCACGTCCGGCGATGTCACGGATCTCGGCAACCACCAGAGGATGCCGCCCGCTCCAGTCGATATGCAGCATGCCGAAGTTGGGCTCGCGAAAGGCCTCGCCCACGCGCAGGGCGTTGGGTGGCAGGACCGGCCAGACCTCGGTGAGGCCGCTGGAGGTGATGTCCCACAGAGGATAGGGCGCATTGCGCTCCAGTCGCGACACTTCGGCATAGTGTGTGTCGCCGCTGATGCAGACCAAGCCGTGCGCGCGCGTCCGCCGGATCGTCTCCAGCAGGCGCTGGTGGTCGTCCGCGTAGTTGATCCACGCCTCCCAGCCCGGGAAGTCCGCGACCACCTGCAGGCTTGAAGCCAGAATGCGCACCTCGGCGGGCACACGCAGCTGCGCCTCGAGCCACTGCCACTGCCGCTCACCCAGCATCGTCGCCCTGAGGTCAGGATTGCGGAGGTAATAGCCAGGGGTTTCGCGGCCTTCCCGCGCCAACTCCGCGATGCGCTGCGCGTAAGTGGCATCATCCGGCGCGAACACGCTGTCCCGCCGGATCGGTGTGCGGTTGAAGCGCAGGTCGGGCAGGATCACCTGCACACGGCGCGGTGCCTTCCCGAACACGTAGGACGCATGGATGCCGTCGCGGCTGCGGCGCGGCGAGGTCGCCGGTTCGTTCCAGAAATCACAGAAGATGCGGCGCGATTCTTCCTTGAGCGGATAGTCGCCACCGGCGTCGTTCTCGCCGAAGTCATGGTCGTCCCAGGTGGCCAGCACGCGGGTGGTGCTGCGCAGCCGCTGATGGCTCTGCTTGGCCCCCAAGGCCCGGTACTGGGCAGCGAGCACGTCCATGTCGCGCGTGTCGCCGTAGACGTTGTCGCCAAGGAAGATGAACAGCTCCGGGCGCGTGGCCATGATGGCTGACCAGATGGGCTGGTCCTTGTGCTGCTTCGCGCAGGAGCCGAAGGCGATCCGCGTCAGCGGACCCTCGAAGTGGCCATCGGGCACGCCCGTTGCGGGGCGTGCGCCGGGGGCCGGCGTGGCGAGGGGCGGCACGACTGCCGCCCCCGCCGCCATCGTGGCCAATGCCAGCGCCCGCCGGCGGGTCCAGCCGTGGGAGCTGGCTGCGGTCACAGACGGGCCTTCAGGGCCACGAACACCTGACGCGGGGCGCCGGTCAGCAAGGTCTGGTTCGTGCCGCCCGGATCGGCGTTCACGAAGCCGTTGGACCCGACCGTCGAGATGTAGCGCTCGTCGAACAGGTTCGTGATGTCCAGTTGCAGCGACACCGCCTCATTGAAGCGGTAGCCGCCCATGGCGTTGAACAGCACGTACGAGTCGGCCTGGCCCTGGTTCAGGTAGGTGTAGTAGCGCTTGCCGGTGTAGTTGCCGTCGACGCGCCCGAACCAGTTGCCACTCTCGAACGACAGCTCGGAGCGGAGCATGAATTCAGGAGCGTCCGGCACCTGCTTGCCCTTGACCGGCACGACCACGCCGTTGGTGGTGTAGTCGTTGTCATAGGTCGAGTCGTTGTAGGACAGCGAGTTGAACCAGGTCACGCCGCTGACCGGCTTCCAGCCGATGGCCAGTTCCGCGCCGTCCGTCGTCACGCCGCCGACGTTGGCGAGCACGGAGGGGTTGCCGATGATGCCGGCACCCTGCTGGATCGACAGCTGGCGGTTGCTGAACTCGACGTGGTAGACCGTCAGCGAGCCGAACAGCTCGGGCGTGGTGTAGCGCCAGCCAAGTTCGGCGGTGGTCGCCAGCTCAGGCTGCAGCGTGTCCTTGATGGCCGCGAACCCTGCGGCGGACGTGCCGAAAGGACCCGCCGTGCCGGCGCTGACGAAAGCGCGCATGTTGCGCGAGATGTCGCCAAACACCTCGTGCGTGTCGCTGACCTTGTACAGCGCGCCGACCTGCGGGAGGAAGCTGCGCTCGGCCTTGATCGTGCCGCTCTTGTCGGCGCCGACCAGCGTGCGGGCCGTGTTGGTCACGTCCACGGACTTGGCGCCCAGATTCACCCGCCAGTTGCCCAGCTTGATGTCGTCCTGCACGTACACGACGGTGGTTTCGGTCTCGAAGGCGTATTCCCACTGCGTCAGCAGCGGATTGCGCTGGAGCTGGTAGAACGAGCGCGACGGCGTGCTGCGCGACTCCTCACCATAGAATCGGCGGGCCTGGTTGAAGTCGTTGTGTTCCAGCCATGCGCCGACCTCGAGCGTGTTGCTGCCGAAGTCGCCCACCAGCGAGGCCATCGCGCCGCGGCGGTCGATGTCGTACTCCGTCGTGCGGATGGTCAGCGGCGCACCGGACGGCGTCGCCAGGTAGGGCGTGCCCCACAGGCCCTGGCCGACGTTCTCGTGCTTGTAGCCCGTGACGCCCAGCGTGAAGCGCCCGGCAAAGGGCAAAACGGCCTTGAGGTAGCCCAGCTTGTCAACGCGCAGGCCGGCCGCGTTCCAGTAGGAGTCGTCGCAGGCCACGGGATCGGAGTAGCCCGCTGCAGCGCAGGCATCGGCCGCAGCGACGGCACCGGCGTAGTTGGGGTACCAGTTGTCATGGAAATAGCCGCGACGCTCGATGATGTCGTAGGACAGGTCCTGGTAATCGGTCTCGGCGCGGTCGGAGTAGTTGAAATAGGCCGTCAGCGTGGCGTCGCCGGCGTCCTGCACCGCCTTCACCGTGAACTGCTGGCCGCCCTGGCTGCCGCTGCCGCGCCACTTGCGCGCGCTGTGGTCGACAAACGATGCGAACACGCGGGTCCCGGTTGCCATCTGGCCCGAGTCGGCCCGGAGGAAATAGTGTTCCGTGTGCTCGCTGCCCGTCGAGACTTCGGCGCGCAGGCCACGCTCGCGCGAGGGGTCGCTGGTCGTGAAAAGCAGGGCGCCGCCCAGATTGCTGGTCGACGCCGTCGACAGCGCACCGGTGCCCTGCGCCAGCTGCACGCTGGCGATGTTCTCGGACGCAGCGGCGCGACTGACATGCAGGCCGTTGTGGTTGCCATACGACATGTCGCCCAGCGGCACGCCATCCAGCGTGAAGCCCATCTGGTTCTGGTTGAAGCCGCGCACCGTGATGCGCGTCGACCACTCATAGGCGCCGAACGGGTCGGCGGACTGGAAGTTCACGCCCGGCAGCTTCTCGATGGCCTTCAAGGCAGTGGTGCCGGCGGGCAGTTGGTCGATCTGCGCGCTGCTGACCTGCTGCACCTGGCGGGTTTCGCCGGCACCGAGCACGTAGACGGTCTCAAGCGCCTCGGGGGCGGGTTCCTGCGCAAAGGCAGGGAAGGCCAGGCTGGCGACGAGCGAAGCCCGCACGGCGCGGGAAATGGGAAGGTTCATGGGAATCCTTTGCTGGCTGGGCCGGAGGGTCCGGCCGGACGCCGCAAGGTTCGGCAATCAATGTTGCGCATCCGAGACACAAGGATTGCGTCGCCGTGAATCGTTGTTGTGATCCGGTCGGCTTGTCGCATCGACACGACCACGTTGAGAATCGCGGGCCATGAACACCACCGAAACCGTTGCACCACGCCCCGCGCTGCGCGACGTCGTCACCCTGCAGGCCCACATCCTCGAACAGCAGGCACGCTTCCCCGGCGCGACCGGCACGCTGTCGTGGATCCTCTCGGCCATCTCGATTTCCGCGAAGGTGATCGCCTCGCAGGTCAGGCGCGCCCGCCTCGAGGACGTTCTGGGTGCGGCAGGCGCGGCCAACGTGCAGGGCGAGCAGCAGCAGAAGCTGGATGTGATCGCCAACGAAGTGCTGTTGCGCACGCTGGGCGGGCGCGAGGGCGTGGCCATCGTCGCCTCGGAGGAAAACGAGGAGCCGGTCATCCTGCGCGTGCAGGAGGACGGCGAGCAGCGCTACTGTGTGCTGTTCGACCCGCTGGATGGCTCCTCCAACCTGGATTGCTGCGGCGGCGTGGGCACCATCTTCAGCATCCTGCGGCGCGAACCGGGCAGCAGCGCCGACAGTGCCCTGCTGCAGCCTGGCGACCGCCAGGTGGCTGCCGGCTATGTGCTCTATGGCTCGTCAACGGTGATGGTGCTGACCATCGGCCACGGCGTCGACATGTTCGTGCTTGACCTGGCCATCGGCGCCTTCGTGCGTGTGGCCCAGGGTGTCCGGATGCCTGCGGCGCAGAAGTGCTATTCACTCAACGAGGGCAACCGGTTGTCCTTGCCCGAGGGCTACCAGCGCTACCTGCACTGGGCGCAATCCAGCGGCTACTCCAGCCGCTATGTCGGGGCGATGGTCGCCGACGTGCACCGCATCCTCATCCAGGGTGGTGTGTTCCTGTATCCGCCGACCAGGAAGGCCCCCAAGGGCAAGCTGCGCCTGATGTACGAGGCCAACCCCATGGCCTTCATTGTCGAACAGGCCGGCGGCAAGGCCATGGCCGCGCCGGGCCAGCGGATCATGGCGGTGCAGCCGGAGGGCATCCACCAGCGCTGCTGCGTGGTGCTGGGCAGCGCCGGCGAAGTCGATGCGGTGATGGCGCAGGTGGCGGGTTAGAGCGCCGACGGCGCGGCGTCGAGCAGGATCGTCTTGGTCTCGGTGCAACCGAGCAGGCCGGCAAGACCGCCCTCGCGCCCGATGCCGGATTGCTTGAAGCCGCCGAAGGGCAGGAAGAAATCCAGCCTGAAGGCATTCTGCGCGAGAGCCCCGGTGCGGATGCCGCGCATGATGCGGTAGGCGCGGTCGGTGTCGTGGGTGAACACGGCACCGAACAAGCCGTAGGGCGAGTCGTTGGCGATGCGCAGCGCATCGGCCTCATCGTCGTAGCCGAGCAGTGCGATCACCGGACCGAAGATCTCTTCCTGGGCGATGCGCATGCCGCTCTGCACGTTTGTGAACAGCGTCGGATCGAAATAGCAGCCCTGCGGCAGCTGCGCGCTGCGCGTGCCGCCGCACACCAGGTGCGCGCCTTCGTCGCGGCCGATGGCCATGTAGGCCTCGACGCGCTCCAGCTGGCGCCGCATCGCCAGTGGCCCCATTTCGGTCGCCGGGTCATTCGGGTCGCCGACGCGCACGGCCTTGAGTTCTGCGGCGATTGCCTCGGCATACGCCGTCTGCTGGTGCCGCGGCACCACCACGCGGCTGAGCGTGGCGCAGACCTGGCCGCTGCTGATCACGATGGTACGGGCCAGCACCTTGGCGGCAGTCTCGATGTCATGGTCCTCGCAGACCACGGCCGCGGACTTGCCACCCAGTTCCAGCGTGCAGCGTGCGATGCGCTCGCCACAGATCGCGGCGATGCGCTTGCCGGCCGCAGTGCTGCCGGTGAAGCTGACTTTGTCGACGCCGGGATGACGCACCAGGACTTCCGAGGCCTCGCGGTGCGCTGGCAGCAGGTTGAGCACGCCGGGCGGGAGGCCGGCTTCTTCGGCGGCCTCGGCGATGATGAAGGCCTCGAGTGGGGCTTCGGGTGCAGGTTTCATCAGCACGGTGCAACCGGCCAGGAGGGCCGGGGTCACCTTGTTGAGCAGGATGGTCAGCGGTGCGTTCCACGGCGCGATGGTGGCGACAACGCCGACCGGTTCGCGGGCGATGATGGCGGCGCCGCGACCATCGAAGGGTTGCGCGGGCTCGGCGAACGCGAAGCTGCGCCCCAGGCCGGCGTAGTACTTCACCAGGCCTACGGCCGCACCGGTCATGAAGGGCGACACGCTGGCCAGGGCGCCGACCTGGCGCACCCAGCAGGCGGAGAGTTCAGGCAGCCGCCGCTCCAGGGCGGCTGCGAGGCGGTCGAGCACCTCCGCGCGTTGCGCGCCGCTCAAGCGTGGCCAGGGTCCGTGGTCGAAAGCGCGCCGCGCCGCCAGCACGGCGCGGTCCATGTCCGCCGGTCCGGCCTCGGCGACCGTGGCCACGACGCTGCCATCGACCGGTGAGACGACCGCGATGCGGCCACCCGTCGCCGGCGACACCCATTGTCCGTCGATGTAGAGCCTGTCGGCATGTTGCAGACGGATGGTGGATGCGGTGGACATGAGGGCCTCCTGCCTGTGGTGCGTGGACGGCGGGCCTCAGCCCATCCGGCCGGTGTCGAGGGTGCGCATGATGCGGCGCAGCCCCTGCTTGAAGATCGTGCGCTCATCGTCGCTGAAACCGGCCAGCAGCAGGTCCTCGCTGGCATGGCGGTGGCTGATGCCCTTTGCGTGCAAGGCCTCCCCGGCGGGCGTCAGGAACAGCTGCGTGCGCAGACGGTGGCCGGGCGCGGGTGTGCGGTGCAGCAGGCCGCGGCGCTCCAGCGAATTCACTGCGCGGCTGACCGCCGCCTTGTTCACGCCGGCGATCTCCACGATGCGCCCCGGCGGCGCGGCCGGCTCGAAGGCGAGCACGGTGAGCACGCGCCACTCCATGACGGTCAGGTCGAAATACTTGCGCATCCGCCGCTCGGCCAGCACGTTGAGCCGGTTGCCGAGCGTGATGATCAGGAAAAACGTCGACGACTCGAAGGCTGTGTCGACCGAACCTTGCGCCGGCTCCGCTCCGCCTGCATCCGTTGCTGTTGTGGCCATCGTGGCGTTGATCATATCGGCTGTTCCTCCCCGGCTGGCGGCATCGTTCCCGATCCGCTATCTTGTTGCGACAAATTCTCAACAAGGTTTGAATACCTTGCCCGCCACCTCTGACAGCGCCGACCGTCATTCCGTTTCACTGGCGACCCTTCATCGGGGTGAAAAAGCCGTGGTCGAGTCCGTGCGCGAGGACGCCGAGACCCTCGGCGACGCCGGTGGAGCCACCCTGGCGCTGCGGCTGATCGAGATCGGCTTCGTTCCGGGCGAGTCCGTCGAGATCATCGCGGAGTCCCGGCCAGGCGGCGACCCGATCGCCGTCCGTGTCGGGGGCAGCTGCTTCGCCCTGCGCCGGCGTGAGGCACGGGCCGTGATGGTGCGCCGATGAGCCAGGACGCGCTGCCGGTCATCGCCTTGGTGGGCGTGCCCAACTGCGGCAAGACGGCGCTGTTCAACCGGCTGACGGGGAGCCGGCAGAAGGTCGCGAACTACGCCGGCGTCACCGTGGAGCGCAAGGAGGGCCAGTGCAACGACGCGCGTCGTGGCCGGCGTTACCGGGTGCTGGATCTGCCCGGAACCTACAGCCTGGCGGCGACCACGCTGGATGAGGCCATCACCCGCGACGCGGTGCTGGGCCGGTTGTCGGGCGAGGCGAGGCCGCAGTTGGTGGTCAACGTCATCGACGCCACCAATCTCAAGCTGGGGCTGCGGCTGACCCTCGAATTGCGCCGGCTGGGCCTGCCGATGGTCGTCGTGCTCAACCTCAGCGACCTTGCCGCAAGGCGCGGCATGAAGGTCGACAGCGATCGGCTCGCGGCCCAGTTGGGCTGTCCCGTGGTCGAGTCCGTGGCAGTCCGGCACGGTGGGGAGCAGGGCTTGCTGGAGTGGCTGGCGGCGCAGCCGCAGGCGGCGCTGCAGCGTCCGGCACAGCTCCCACCGTGGCAGACGCCGACGCGGGAGACGATCGAATCGACACAGCGCGACGTCAGGCGTGTGCTGGCAAACGTGGGTTATCGCGAACCGCTGCGCCTGCGGGCCCTGGAGCGCCTTGATGCGCTGGTGCTGCACCCGGTGGCCGGCCCGCTGCTGCTGCTGCTGGTGCTGTTCCTGATCTTCCAGGCCGTGTTCAGCTGGGCCGCGTGGCCCATGGACCTGATCGACGGCAGCGTGGCACGCCTGGGCGGCTGGATCAGCAGCATCATGCCGGAGGGCCTGCTCCGCAGCCTGCTGGTCGACGGCGTCGTCGCCGGCGTCGGCGGCGTGCTGGTCTTCCTGCCGCAGATCCTGGTGTTGTTCCTGTTCATCCTGTTGCTGGAAGACAGCGGTTACCTGCCACGTGCGGCGTTCCTGCTGGACCGCCTCATGGGCCACGTGGGCCTGAGTGGCCGTTCGTTCATTCCGCTGCTGTCGTCCTTCGCCTGTGCGATCCCCGGCATCATGGCGGCGCGCACCATCCCCAACCTGCGGGACCGCCTCGCCACCATCCTGCTGGCGCCGTTGATGACCTGCTCGGCGCGCCTGCCGGTCTACGCGCTGGTGATCGCGGCCTTCATCCCGTCGCGCGACCTGGGCCCGTTCAACCTGCAGGGGCTGGTGCTGTTCGCGCTCTATGTGGCCGGCGTGCTGGGCGCCGTCGCCGTGGCATTGGTGATGAAGCGCTTCACGCTGCGGTCGAGCTACCACCCGCTGCTCATGGAGCTGCCGGAATACCGTTGGCCGAGCCTCAACAACCTGCTGGTGGGGTTGTGGGAGCGCGCCTACATCTTCCTGGCGCGTGTCGGCGGCATCATCCTCGCACTGACCATCCTGCTGTGGTTCCTGGCGACCTTCCCGGCGCCGCCACCGGGAGCTACCGGCCCGGCCATCGAGTACAGCTTCGCCGGCATGCTGGGTCGCACGCTCGAGTTCGTGTTCGCGCCGATCGGCTTCAACTGGCAGATCTCCGTGGCACTGGTGCCGGGAATGGCCGCCCGCGAGGTGGCCGTCAGTGCACTGGGTACTGTCTATGCGCTCTCGGCCACCGACGAGACGCTGGATGCCACGCTGGCGCCGCTGATTGCCGCGGACTGGAGCATGGCCACCGCGCTCTCCCTGCTGGCGTGGTTCGTGTTCGCACCGCAGTGCCTGTCCACGCTGGCCACGGTGCGCCGCGAAACCAACAGCTGGCGCTACCCGGTGGTGATGGCTGCCTACCTGTTCGCGCTCGCCTACGCCGCGGCCTTCGTCACCTACCACGTGGCCGTGGCCTTGGGCGCAGGCTGAGGTCGCCATGGCCGAAACCCTGCTGGTGGCGCTGATCGTGCTGGTCGCAGCCCTCCGGGCAGCCTGGATACTGGCGGGGACGCGCCTGCAGTGCCGTCTGCTGGAAGCGCTGCTGCGGCGTGCCGGCACGGGCCGCGGGGCAGCGCTGCTGCGCGCCAGACTCGAAGAATTGCGCCAACCGGCCGCGGGTTGCGCGGCCTGCCGCAGCGGCACCGGGGACCGGCCGCAGCGCTGACGCTGGCGCGTCAGCCGGCGAGGAAGCCCGCGCAGTCCTGGCGTGCGTCTTCGTCCGCCTGCCAGCGCTGGCAGGCCTGCCGCAGACGCTGGTGCAGTTCCACCACGACCGCGGCCCGCGCCGGCGCGCCCTCCTGCCAATCGCGCAACGCGGCATCGACCTTGGCCAGCCGGCTGCGGGAGCGCCGGTAGAGGGCGTCTGGCGACTCCAGTTCTGCCACGAGGGCGAGCCCTGCCTCGCGCACGCGCGCCGTGTCGCCGGGGGCGATGCGCAGCACGGCCAGCAGCTGGTTGCTGCCCCACTGGAATCGTGTCGCCGCGCCGCGCGACGTGGCATGGGCCTGCGCGTACCACTGCAGGGCGTCCGGCCGGCCGAGCGCCTCGGCCGAGGTCGCCATCTGGCCCATGAAATAATACGGCGTCGACGAGACGGCCAGCTCGCGCTGCGCGATGTCGAAGGCCCGGGCGTGGTCGCCGAGGGCCTGGAAGGTCTCCACCACTCCCGAGATGATGCCGGCACGAACCAACGGCGTGTCGTCCCCGACCCGCGCCAGTTCGGCCTCCAGGCGTGCCCTGGCTGACGCGCGTGCGTCCTGTGCGATGTCATCGTCCCGTCCCATCGCCTTGAGCGAGACGATCTGGCTGTAGTGCGCCCCGATCTGGTCGGCACGTGCAAAGCGCCCGTCCGCCGTCGCCCGCGACAGGGCATGGACGTAGTCACGCAGCACGGTGACGGCGGCCGGATGCCCCGCGGCGCCGAGCACCTCGAAGAACTCAGGCGCCATCTCGCGCAGCAGGTCCAGTTGCGCGGCGGCGCGGTCGCCCTCTGCCATCACCCCGGCGACATCGGGCAGTCCTTCGACCAGACTGCCGCTGCCGTCGCCCCCCTGGGCCGCCCAACTGGCCAGCAGTGCCGCTGCCAGGCGCAGCCGGTCAGGGACGGCAGCCGGGGTGGCCGGACAGCGCAGCGCTGCCGCGCGCAGGTCGCGCGACAACTGCGCTGCTGCTGCGGGCGCAGGCTCTTCGAGGGCCCAGCCGTGCCACGCCAGCCGCTGGCACTCCTCGGCCGAAGGCTCCGGACCTGCGGCGCCTGCCGCCCGCGCCAGTACCTCGCGCAGGGGCCTGCGGTCCTCCAGGGCGGCATCGAGCATGCCGGCGTACAGGGACAGGTCCATGCTGCCGGCGATGCGCAGGATTTCGCTGCGGTCCGGGTTCAGGATGACCACGCTGGGATAGCCGGTGATGCCGAAGGTCTCGGCCCATTTCTGCGCACCGGGCTCGTCGCCATCCAGATAGACCGGCACGAACAGTGCCGACTTGGCGATGAAACCGGGCTGCGACATGACCGTCGCCTTGATCTGCGCGCAGGACGGGCACCATGCGGCGCCCCAGTACAGCAGTACGGGTTTGTCGTCGCGCGCCGCGACCTCGAAGGCCGCGGGCAGTTCTCCCTCGAACCACGCGATCTCCGCGGCCCGTTGCTGGCAGGCGGCCAAACACAGTGCCGCAACGGCGGTCCACAGCAGGCGCCACGCCACGGTCACGGCTCCGTGGTGCCGAAATGCCTGTGAAGCACGCGGTCGCCGGCCACGAGGCCGAGGCGGCGTGCCTCGCCTCCCGGCAGTTCCAGCACCGCGCCCACCGTGCCCCGCGAGGCGATGATGTCGAGCGACTGCGGGACCGCGTCGGCAACGATGCGGGTGATGCGCCCGCTCTTGTCGATGAACACCATGTCGAGCGCGATGAAAGTGTTCTTCATCCACATGGTCATCTCGCGCGGCGGATCCAGCGGGAACAGCATCCCGTAGCCCGAAGGCAGGTGCGTGACGAACATCAGTCCCTGCTGCTGCCGTGCGGGCGTGTCGGCCAGCCAGATCCGCTGCTCATGCCGCGTGGCGCCACGCAGCAGCACCAGGCGGTCCTGGGGGAAGCCCTCGAGTTGCGCCGGGGCGAATGCCGCCGGGGTCGGGGCGGCAGAGGCCGGGGCCACTGCGGCCGTCGCCAACAGCAGGCAGGTCGACAGGGAACACAGGACGCGCCGCAGCACGGTCATGGCAGGGTCTCCTCCGGAGGCAACAAGGCAACGGACAGGTCCAGGGCAGTGAGCAGCACGCGCGATGCGCCGTCCGCGCGCGTCGCCGGCCCGGTGCAGAAGCCGGCCAAGGTCAGGTGGCCGGCCGTGCGGTGAAGCGCATCGACGGTGCACTTGTCATTGCCCCTCGTGGCGTAGAAGCGGCCTTGCCCCTCGACGATCAGCGTGAGGTTCAGGGGCAGTGCGTTGGCACTGCCAAGGGGCGGCGCGGCATCGATGCCCAGCACCAGGCGCAGCCTGTGGCCCCCGGCACCGGCCAGTGGGCCCGCAAGGGTGAGGCGCCAGCCCTGGCCCTCGGGGCGGGGCGAGAGTTCGCAGTCGATGGCGTCGCCTGCCCAATCGAGGTCGGCCTGCAGTCCGCCCCGCAGGCTGGCTTTCAGCGTGTTTGCAGCGGCACTGGCGCAGCGGGTGGTCGCCGCCGGCGCCGCGGCGTGGGCCAGCGGCGCGAGGGCAAGCAGTATTGCGACGGATTGAAAAGCGCGTGCCATGGCGGAAGTCTAGGGTATGCGAGCGGCCAATGCGGGCCGTGAGTGGGACCAGGCCATGCACCTCATCGAAATATGCCCCGTGATTCCGCCGGCGTTGTCGCGGCTGCCGGAGTTGGCTGCCAACCTGTCCTACAGTTGGCACCGGCCGACGCGCGCGCTGTTCGAGGACCTGGACCAGATCCTGTGGAGACAGACCGGCGCGAACCCGCGGCTGGTCCTGCGCTGCATCGACCAGGCCGTGCTGGAGCGCGCCGCACGCGATGCCACCTATCTGGCGCGCTACCACGAGGCCCTTGCCGTCCACGACGGCTACCAGGCCGTGCCGCCGCGCAATGACGGCGAACCGCTGGTGGCCTATTTCTGCGCGGAATATGGTTTCCACGAGAGCTTCCCCATCTATTCGGGCGGGCTGGGCGTGCTGGCCGGCGACCACTGCAAGGCGGCCAGCGACGAGTGCCTGCGCTTCGTCGGCATCGGCCTCCTCTACCGGCAAGGCTATTTCACGCAATCGGTGGACAGCGACGGCGTGCAGACACCGCTCTACCACGATACCGATCCCCGTGACCTGCCGGTCGAGCGGGTCCTGCTGCAGGACGGTGGCTGGCTCACGGTGCAAGTGCCGATGGGGCGCCGGCAGGTCCATGCCGGCGTCTGGCGCGCCGAGGTTGGCCGGGTCACGGTCTACCTGCTGGACACGAACGTGCCGGACAACACGCCCGCCGACCGCGACATCACCTTCCGCCTCTACGGCGGCGACCAGGCCGTGCGGCTGCGGCAGGAGATGGTGCTGGGCATCGGGGGCCTGCGCGCGCTGCGTGCACTGGGCCTGCAGCCGGATGCCTTCCACCTGAACGAGGGGCACGCGGCCTTCGCGATCCTCGAACAGTTGCGCGAACTGCTGGCGGCGGGGCTGGGTTTCGAGGCGGCGCTCGAGGGGGTCGCCGCGCGCACGTTGTTCACGACGCACACGCCCGTGGCTGCAGGCCACGACGCCTTCCACGACGGATTGTTCAGCGAGCACTTCGAGGCCTTGGTGGCGGCCATGGGAGTGCCGATGGAACGGGTGCTGGCCCTCGGGCGCGCGCCTGGCGTCCATGGCCTGTTCAACATGACGCGGCTGGCGCTGAATGGCGCGCGGCGGGTCAACGGTGTCAGCCGCATCCACGGCGAAGTCTCGGCGCGGCTGTGTGGCGACCATTGGCCACAGCTGCCGCCGGCCGAGAACCCGGTGGGCTACGTCACCAACGGCGTGCACCTGTCGACCTTCATGGCACCCGCCTGGGCAGACATGCTTGATGCCACGCTGCCGGAGTGGCGCGCTCCGCAGCCGGTGCCGGCCGACGCTTGGGCGCGCATCGAGGCGCTGCCGCCGACGCGCTTCTGGGCGACGGCCCAGCACGTCAAGTCGCGCATGCTCCATGGCGTGCAGGAGCGGCTGGCGCGCGAATATCGGCGCAAGGGCCTCGGGCCCATTCAACTGCGCCGTGTCACCCGCCTCATCGACCCCTCCAATCCCGACGTGCTGACGATCGGCTTTGCGCGGCGTTTCGCGACCTACAAGCGCGCCGCGCTGGTGATGCGCGACCGCGAACGCCTGCTGCGGCTGGTCTCCGACGCGCAGCGGCCCGTGCTGTTCCTGTTCGCAGGCAAGGCCCACCCGGCGGATTACCCAGGGCAGCAGGTGCTGCGTGAGATCAAGCAGATCATGTTGACGCCGGAGTTCGCCGGCCGCGTGGTCTTCCTCGAGGACTACGACCTGCAGCTGGCCCGCTGGCTGGTCACGGGCGTGGACGTCTGGCTGAACAATCCGGTGGCACCGCTTGAGGCCAGCGGCACCTCCGGGATGAAGGCGGCGATCAACGGCCGCCTCAACGTGTCGATCCTCGACGGCTGGTGGGCCGAGGCCTACGACGGGCGCAATGGCTGGGGCATTCCCGGAGCCGATGTCCAGGATGAGCAGCGACGCGACCAGCTCGACAGCGATGCTGTCATGGATGTGCTCGAGGACGAGGTGGTGCCGCTGTACTACGCGCGCGGCGCGGATGGCATGTCGCCGGGTTGGATCGAGCGTTCACGGCACGCCATGGCCAGCGTGGCACCGCGCTTCGACATGCGGCGCGCGGTGCGCAACTATCGCGACAACCTCTACGTGCCGGCCGCCGCGCAAGGGCAGCGTCTGCTGGCCGACCAGGCCGCGCGCGCGACCGCACTGGCGGCCTGGAAGCAGCGCGTGCGCGCCGCCTGGCCTGGCGTGCACCTGCAGGCGGTCAGCGAGACCGCGCGGGTCTCGGGTGTCGACGTGCCCGTGCAGCTGCAGGTTGCCGTGCAGCTCAATGGGCTGTCGCCGCTCGACGTGCGCGTGGAGATGAAGGCGCGGCGCAACCTGCCCGAGACCCTGTTCGAGCCCGCCGCGTTGTGCTCCTACGGCCACGGGCTGCCGGCGGGGCAGTGGCGCGCGGAAGGCGTGCCGACGGGCGCCAGCAGCAGCGACGGTCATGCGCTGTACGCGCTGGCGAGCCTGCCGCCAGGCGCAGGCCAGTACGAGGCGCAGTTCCGCGTCTATCCCTGGCACCCGGACCTGGCACATCCGCTGGAAATGGGGCTGATGCGCACGATCTGAGCCCGGGTTGCCGCGCAGCCTCAGTCCTCCGGCGCCAGCACCAGCCCGCCCAGCGGCGGCAGGTCAAGCAGCACGGACCAGGGGTGGCCGTGGCAGGGCAGGGGTTCGGCCACGGCGAGCGCATTGCCCTGGTTGCTGCCGCCATAAACCGTCGCGTCCGAGTTCAGCAACACACGCCAGGTACCGCTCTTCGGCACGCCGATGCGCCGTGCCGGACGCGGCACCGGCGTGAAGTTGAGTACGCCGGCGACGTGGCCGCCGTCGCCATGCCGCAGCAGTGCCAGCGTGGACTGGTCGCGGTCGTGGCAGTCGATCCAGCTGAAGCCCTCAGGCTCGAAGTCATGCCGGTGCCACGCAGGCAGCGCCACGTACAGGGCGTTGAGGTCGCCCACCAGGCGCTGCACGCCGGCGTGTTCGGCATGCGTGGTGAGGAACCACGGCAGCGCGCTGCGGAAATCCCACTCCCAGGGCTGGGCGAACTCGCCACCCATGAACAGCAGTTTCTTGCCCGGCATCAGCCACATGGCCACGTAGAGCAGGCGCAGGTTGGCCAGTTGCTGCCAGCGGTCACCGGGCATGCGCCCCAGCAGCGAGCGTTTCAGGTGCACCACTTCATCGTGCGACAGCGGCAGGATGAAGTTCTCGCTGTAGGCGTACATCTGCACGAAGGTGAGCTTGTCGTGGTGGTGGCGGCGGTGGAGCGGGTCTTCCTTGAAATAGTCCAGGTAGTCGTGCATCCACCCCATGTTCCACTTCATCGAGAAGCCGAGCCCGCCGCCGTCCACCGGGCGGCTCACGCCGGGCCAGTCGGTGGATTCCTCCGCCATGACCACGGTGCCGGGCGCGCGTGAATGGGTCAGCCGGTTCAGGTCGCGCAGGAAGGCAACGGCTTCAAGGTTGCCGCGGCCGCCGTGGACGTTGGGCACGAAGTCGCCGCGCCGGCCGAAATCCAGGTAGAGCATCGAGGCGACGGCATCCACGCGCAGGCCGTCGAAGTGGAACTCTTCCAGCCAGTAGCAGGCGCTTGACAGCAGGAAGCTGCGCACTTCGGCGCGGCCGTAGTCGAAGATGTAGGTGCCCCAGTCGAGATGCTCGCCGCGGCGCGGGTCGGCGTGCTCATACAGCGGCTCGCCATCGAAGCGGGCAAGCGCATGGGCATCCCGCGGGAAGTGCGCGGGCACCCAGTCCAGCAGCACGCCGATGCCGGCGCGATGGCACTGGTCGATGAAGTACTTGAGGTCTGCAGGACTGCCGAAGCGGCTGGTCGGGGCGAAATACCCGGTGGTCTGGTAGCCCCAGGAGTCATCCAGCGGGTGCTCCGTGACCGGGAGCAGCTCGATGTGGGTGAAACGCAGCCGTCGCGCATAGGGGATGAGCCGCTCGGCCAACTCGCGGTAGCCCAGGAAACCGCCCTGCCCGTCGCGCTCCCAGGAGCCCAGGTGCACTTCGTAGATGGACATCGGTTCGTGCAGCCAGTCGCGTTGTTGCCGCCCGGTGAGCCAGGCCTCGTCGCCCCAGGCATGGTCGTCCGGCGCCACCACGATCGACGCCGTGGAGGGACGGCGTTCCATGCCGCGTGCGTAGGGGTCGGTCTTCAGGTGCACCTCACCGCTGTCGCGGTGGCGGATCTCGAACTTGTAGATCTCGCCCAGCGGCAGCCCCGGGACGAACAACTCCCAGACGCCGCTGCTGCCCATGACCCGCATGGGCAGGGTACGGCCGTCCCAGTCGCAGAACGGGCCCACCACGCTGACGCGCTCCGCGTTCGGCGCCCAGACGGCAAAACGGATGCCCTGGATGCCATCGAAACTCGCCGGGTGGGCTCCGAGCAGGCGCCAGGCCTCGGCGTGGTGGCCTGTGGCGAACAACGCCAGGTCCGGTGCCTGGACGGAGGGTGGAAAGCTGTAGGGGTCGATGCGGCCGCCCTGGCGCTCGCCGGCGCGCCAGAGCACGGCCGGGTGGCGCGGCAATGTGCCCTGCGGCGCCTGCGTCCAGAAGAAGTCGGTGCCCTCGATGCGGGCCAGCGGAGTGCCCCCTGCAAGAAATACATGGTCGACCGCAGGGCGGTACACCAGCAGACGCTCGTGGCCGTCCACGGCCTGGAGACCGAGCAGCGAATGGGGGTCGTGGTGCCGTCCGGCAGCGAGCCGGTGCAAGTCGCCGAGGGTCAGGCCGGGGGGCGGCGGTCCACAGGTTGCAATCGATGTCACTGCGGCGGTTCCTGCCACATCGGGGCGATGCTCGGCTACTATAACGGAAGCCGTCCACCACCCCGAGAACAGCGCCCATGGCCCCCAGTCCGCGCACCTCTTCCGGCCGGTACGTCAGCCGCCTGACCGGCGGCACGCTGGCGATGATCATGGCCGGTGGGCGGGGCGAGCGCCTGCGCGGCCTCACCGAACAACGCTGCAAGCCGGCCACGCCCTTCGGCGGCAAGTTCCGCATCGTCGACTTCGTGCTGTCGAACTGCGTCAACTCCGGCATCCGCAAGATCGCCCTGCTGACGCAGTACAAGGGCCAGTCGCTCATCCAGCACGTGCAGCGCGGCTGGAGCTACCTGCGCGGCGAGTTCGGCGAGTTCATCGACGTGATCCCGGCGCAGCAGCAGGTCGGCAAGCACTGGTATCGCGGCACCGCCGACAGCGTCTACCAGAACCTCGACCTCATCCGGCAGCACCGGCCCAAGCACGTGCTGGTGCTGGCTGGCGACCACATCTACAAGATGGACTATGGTCCGATGATCGCCTACCACGTCGAGAAGGGGGCGGACATCACCGTCGGTGTCGTCGAGGTGCCTATCGCCGAGGCGCGCGAGTTCGGCGTGCTGTCCGTCACCGAATGGAACCGCGTGATGAAGTTCACCGAGAAGCCGCGCGAGCCCGAGCCCATGCCGGGCCGCAATGACGTGGCGCTGGCCTCGATGGGCATCTACGTCTTCAACACCGCGCTGCTGGAGCAGATGCTCATGGAAGACGCCGCGGACGAGACCTCCGCGCACGACTTCGGCAAGAACATCATCCCGAAGGCGATCGAGAAGCTGCAGGTCTTCGCCTATCCGTTCCGCAACGTCAAGACGCGGGCACAGAACTACTGGCGCGACGTCGGCACGGTTGATGCCTTCTACGAGGCCAACATCGAGCTGGTGCACGTGTCACCGGAACTCAACGTCTATGACGAGGAGTGGCCGATCTGGACCTACCAGGTGCAGCAGCCCCCCGCCAAGTTCGTGCTCGACGACGGCCAGCGCGTCGGCATGGCGATCAACTCCATGGTTGCCGGCGGCTGCATCATCTCCGGCGCGGTGGTGCGCGAATCGCTGCTGTTTTCCATGGTGCGCGTCGACGAGGGATCGTCCATCGAACGTTCCGTGGTCATGCCCGGCGTCCACATCGGACGCAACTGCGTGATCCGCAACGCCATCATCGACGAGCACTGCGACATTCCCGAGGGCACGCGCATCGGCATCGACCTGCAGGCGGACCGCGAACGTTTCGACGTCACGCCCAAGGGTGTCGTGCTGGTCACGCCGGACAGGCTGCACAGCTTCACCACCCTGAAGATCTGAGCCGGGCCATGACCGACGCCCGGTTGCCGGTGGTGCTGTTGTGGCACATGCACCAGCCTCAGTACCGCGACGCCCTGTCGGGAAGGTATGTCCTGCCGTGGACCTACCTGCACGCCATCAAGGACTACGTCGACATGGCCGCCCACCTCGAGGCGAATCCATCGGCGCGTGCGGTGGTCAACTTCACGCCGGTGCTCATCGAGCAGGTCGAGGAACTGGCGGAGCGCGTTGACGCGCACCTGCGCCACGGCACGCCCTTGCCCGATGCCGTGCTGGCGCTGCTGTCCGAGGCCCCGCTGCCTGCCGATCCGGCGCAGCGCTTGCAGTTGTTGCGCGCCTGCCTGCGCGCCGACCGCCAGCATCTGGTGGAGCGATATCCCATCTACAGCGAATTGGCCACGCTGGCCGCCACGCTCGGCACCCCCGAGCAGGTGGCCTACGCGTCAGACCAGTTCCTGCGCGACCTCGCGGTCTGGTACCACATTGCCTGGCTTGGCGAGACCGTCCGCCGCAGCGACACCCGCGTGGCACGGCTGGTCGAGCACGGCCGGCTGTTTGGTCCGGGGGAGCGGCGCCTGCTGCTCGAGCTGGTGGGCGCCCTGCTGGCCGGCGTGCTGCCGCGTTACCGGCGGTTGGCGGATGACGGCCGCTGCGAGCTGTCGGTCACGCCCTACAGCCACCCCATCCTGCCCCTGCTCCTCGACTTCAATGCCGCCCGCGAGTGCGAGCCCGGGTCCGCGCTGCCGCGGCATGGCGCGTATCCGGGCGGTGCCGAGCGCGCCGCCTGGCACATGCAGGAGGCGCTGCGGGTTTTCCGGCGCGTCTTTGGTCGCGAGCCGGCAGGCTGCTGGCCGTCCGAGGGTGCCATCAGCCAGGCTGCCCTGCAGGTCATCGAGACGGCAGGCCTGCGCTGGATCGCCTCGAGTGCCGCGGTGCTGCAGGGCACGTTGGAGGCGAGCGGCCAGTCGGCCGGGGCCGGCGGCGACGCGGAGCGCCTGCTGAACCAGGCGCATGCTGCCGAGGGCAGCCGGCTGGCCTGCTTTTTCCGCCACGACCATGTGTCCGACCTGATCGGCTTCACCTACTCGCGCTGGCACGGCGACGATGCGGCACGGCACCTGCTGCACGAGCTCGAATCGCTTGCCGCACGGACAGAGGGGCAGCCGGGTCGGGTGGTGCTGGTGGCGCTGGATGGAGAGAATGCCTGGGAGCATTACCCGTTCAACGGCTACTACTTCCTCGATGCCATGTATGCGCTGCTGTCCACGTCGCCGCGCCTGCGCCTCACGACGCTGTCGGCGCATCTGGACGCACTGCAGGCCACCGCTGTGGTGCCGCATGTGGTGCCGCGCTGGCGCGCCGGCAGCTGGGTCCACGGGACGCTCTCCACCTGGATGGGCGATCCGGACAAGAACCGTGGCTGGGACCTGCTGTGCGAGGCCAAGCTGGCCTGCGACGAGGTGCTGGCCAGTGGCGCGCTCGATCCTCAGGCACGACAGGCCGTGCAGCGCCAGTTGGCGCAGTGCGAGAGCTCGGACTGGTTCTGGTGGTTCGGGGACTACAACCCGCCCGAGGCCGTACGTGACTTCGATCTCCTCTACCGCCACCAGCTCACCAGTCTCTACCGCATGCTGGGCCGCGAGCCCCCTGCTGCGCTCGACCTGCCGATCTCGGAGGGCCGTGGTGCGCCCGAGGGCGGCGGTGTCATGAGGCGCACCCATGCATGAACGATTGCCTGTGATGGACCGGCGCCGCGCCGGCGTCCTGCTGCATCCGACGGCCTTGTCCGACGACACCGGCCGTGGCGGTCTGGGCGATCCGGCGCTGCGCTTCATCGATTGGCTGGCCGAGGGCGGCTTCACGGTCTGGCAGGTATTGCCGCTGGGGCCGACCGGCGCCGATGGTTCGCCTTACTGGGCACGCTCGGACCAGGCCGGCAATCCCCGGTTGCTCGATCCGCACTGGGAACCGCCCGGTGGCGAGGAGGCCTTCCGCGCCTGGTGTGCAGCGGAAGCCGGCTGGCTCGAAGACTACGTGCTCTTCGAGAGCATCAGCCGGTCCAACCGCGGAACACCGTGGTGGGAGTGGCCGCCGTCGTTGCGTGACCGCGAGCCCGCCGCCCTGGACGCCGCACGGCGCGTGTTGGCCGCGCCCATGGAGCAGTTGCGTCGCGGGCAATGGTGTTTTGCCGCGCAGTGGCAGCGCCTGCGCGCCCACGCCCATGCGCGCGGCGTGCGTCTGTTCGGCGATCTGCCCATTTACGTCGCTCCGGACTCGGTGGCCGTGTGGGCACAGCGGGAGCAGTTCCGGTTGGATGCGCAGGGGCTTCCGGTCGAGGTGGCGGGCGTGCCGCCGGACTACTTTTCCGCCGATGGGCAGCTGTGGGGCAACCCGCTGTACGACTGGACACGCCACCGTGCCGATGGCTTTTCCTTCTGGCGTGCCCGCGTGGCCGCGCAGTGGAACCGTTTCGACCTGGTGCGCCTCGACCACTTCCGTGGCCTGTGCGCCCATTGGGCCGTCCCCTTCGGTGCCCTGACGGCGCGCGATGGCCTGTGGCGCGAGACGCCGGGCCCGGAGCTGTTGCAGGCCTTGCGCCGTGACACGGGCCACCTGCCGCTGGTGGCCGAGGATCTCGGCATCATCACGCCCGACGTCGAGGAGTTGCGCCGCAGCTTCGAACTGCCTGGCATGCGCGTGCTGCAATTCGCCTTTGGCGGCGACGCGCGCAATCCGCACCTGCCGCACAACCACTCCCCCGACTGCGTCGTGTACACGGGAACACACGACAACGACACCACCCGCGGCTGGCTGTCGGGCCTGGAGGACGGCGCGCGTCGCCACCTCCAGGACTACCTCGACCTGTGGGACGAGGATGCCATCGACATGCTGGTGCGGGCGGCGCTGTCCTCGGTCGGCCGGCTGGCTGTGCTGCCCATGCAGGATCTGCTGCAATTGGGCAGCGAGGCGCGCTTCAACCGGCCCGGTACGGTGGCCGGCAACTGGCAATGGCGTCTTGACCCCGGCGCGCTGGAGGTGCCGCTGGCGCGCCGCCACCGCGAGCTCAACGAACTCTACGGACGCTGCCCATGATGACCTCTCTGCGTGTGCTGCTGCTGGTCGCTGCTGTCCTGCTGCTCCAGGCCTGTGCAAGCACCGGTCGGCGTTTCGAGGCACCACAGGTCCAGGTGGTGGGGCTGCAGGTGGTCAAGGCCGACCTGGCGCGCCAGCAGTTGCGCGTGCGTCTCAAGGTCCACAATCCCAACGCCATGGCCCTGCCGGTACGCCGCATCGACTTCCAGCTGGCGGTTGCCGGCGAAGCTGCGGCGGAGGGCAGTGGGGTCCAGCCGTTCGTGGTGCCGGCGCGGGGCAGCGCCGAGTTCGAGGTCATGACCTCCGTCAACGTCGTTGCGGTGGCGCTGCGACTGCTCTCCGGCGGTGTGCGCGACGGCAAGGTCGACTACCAGCTGCGCGGCGAGGTCGGCCTCGACTCCATGCTCCGGTCGCGCCTGCCGTTCTCGCAGTCAGGCAGCGTGCCCTTCCGCTAGTCGCCCGCGGTCCGCGCCCCAGCGCGGTGCCAGCGTCACGTCGAGCCTGGTCCGCAGTTGCTGCCACTGCGCTGACGCCAATACCTGGTGTTCGTGTCTGCGGGCCGGCAGCGCGTCTGCGCCCGTCTCCGGGTGGCACATCAGCAGGCCGCCGTCAGGCATGCCGGTGAGCCAGCGTTCAAGGCGCTGCAGATACCCTTCGGTGCTCCGCAGGTCGTAGGCTCCGGCGAAATCCGTGTTGCAGGCCAGGCCCTGCGCAGCCGCCACGCGCAACAGCGCGCTGCCACCCAAGGCCGCGATGACTGCCGCCTTGGGGCCGCGCCAGCGTCGTGGACGGGTGCTGCGCACGGCGACCGTCGTGCCGTACCGCTGCTGCAGGCGCTGGATCAGGCGCTCCCGGATGCCGGGCAGTTGATGGACATGTTCATGTCCGTCCACGTGGTCTGGCGCAGCGCCGAACAGCGTCTCGAAACGGTCGAACTGGCGATCGATCTCGGCATCGAGGCGGGCGAGTGCTGCCCTGCCGTGGCTGGATGGCAGGTGCAGCGTGGTGGCAAGCAGCCACTGCCGCAGCGGGCGGTGAGGTGCCTGCGGGCGGGGCGTGGTCAGGTCCAGGTGCAGGCCCACGCCCAGCGTGGGCCGAAGCCCGCGCAAGGCGTCGAGGTATTCGGGAAGCGCCTCACCATCGACGCAGCAGCTGGTGGCGCTGAGTGCGCCGCACCGGGCCAGTTCAAGGATCGAGCGGCAGGCCGCTGCAGTCAGGCCGAAGTCATCGGCGCACAGCGTGATGCGCGTCATCGCGGATCGCCGCTGTCCTCGGCCACCAGATAGCGTGGTCGCTGCTTGACCTCTTCGAAGATGCGCCCGACGTACTCACCGACGATGCCGAGCCCCACCAGTTGCACGCCTGCGAGAAAGAAGATCGCGGCGCCCAGCGTGGCGAAGCCGGGAATGTCCTGTCCCAGGAACAGACGTTCGAACACGATCCAGCCGGCCATCAGCATCGACACGAGCGACACGAGGAGCCCGACCAGCATCACCATCCTCAGCGGCTTGACGGAGAAGGCCGTCACTCCCGTGGCGGCGAGGCGTGCAAGTCCGCGCGTGTCGAACTTGCTCTCGCCCGCCGGTCGCGGCGGCATGTCCACCCTGAGTCCTTCGCTGCGGAAACCGACCCAGGCGTAGAGGCCTTTCATGAACCGCGAGCGTTCCGGGAGTGCGCGCAAGGCGAGCACCACCCTGCGGTCGAGGAGCCGGAAATCACCGGCATCCGGAGGGATGTCCACGCCGCGCTGCCCGGACACGATCTTGTAGAACACGCGCGTGCCCCAGCGCTTGCGGCGCGACTCCGCCTCGCGGTGCGACTTGATCGCGTAGACCATGTCGACCCCGTCGCGCCAGCGCTCGACCATGGCGCCGATCACCGCCAGCGGGTGCTGGAAGTCGGCATCGATCAACAGGACACAGTCCGCGTCGCAATGGTCGAGCCCGGCCTGCAGCGCCGCCTCCTTGCCGAAGTTGCGCGACAGGCCCAGGTAGCGCAGCGGCAGGCTGCCGGACAAGCTCCGGACGATCTCGCCGGTGGCGTCGCGGCTGCCATCGTCGACGACCATGATCTTCACCTCGGCCGCCAGCGTGCCAAGGGCCTCGGCCAGTGCTGGCAGGAAGTCTCCGATCAGTGCCGCCTCGTTGTAGGCAGGGACCACGCACCCCAGGCAGAACTCCCGGCCGCTGGGCCGCGCCGCCGCCGTCATGGGACGCGTGTGTGCAGCATTTGCGTGTACAGCGCCTCGTACGCGCCGACCTGCCTCTGCCACGAGTAGTCCTGGCGCATGCCGTTGCGCACCAGGCGCTGCCAGAGCGCAGGCCGGGCGTACCACTCCAGTGCGGTCTCGATGCCCCAGCGCACGCCGCCGGCGTCATAGTGCTCGAACACCACGCCGGTGCCTTCGCCCCTGACCGGGTCGAAGTGCTGGACAGAATCGGCAAGCCCGCCCGTCCTGCGGACCACGGGCACCGTGCCATAACGCAGGCTGTACATCTGGTTCAGGCCGCAGGGCTCATAGCGCGACGGCATGATGAACAGGTCGCTGCCGGCTTCGATCCAGTGGGAGAGCTCTTCGTTGTAGCCGCGATGGAACGCGACGCGACCCGGCCAGCGCCGGGCGAGGTCGGCAAAGAAGTCTTCGTAGTGGGCGTCGCCGCTGCCGAGCACGGCGAGGCTGAAGTCCCGCGCCGCCAGCAGCGCCGGCAAGGCCTCGAACAGCAGGTCGAAACCCTTCTGCGAGGTCATGCGGCTGATGATGCCGGCCAGCGGCCGGCGGCCCTGGTCCTCGAGTCCCAGACGCTGCAGCAGCAGTGTCTTGACGCCGGCCTTGCGGTCGAGGCGCCCGGCGTCATAACGCCAGTGCCGCGGCAGGAAACGGTCGTGCCGCGGATCCCAGTCCTCGTAATCAACGCCGTTGAGGATGCCACTGAGACTGCCCGCACGCTGGCGCAGCACGCCATCGAGGCCCCAGCCGTGTTCTGCCGTCTGGATCTCGCGCGCGTATCCCGGGCTGACGGTGCTGACATGGTGGGCATGCAGGATGCCCTCCTTGAGCGGGTTGATGCAGCCGCGGCTGGTCTCGTGGTAGTCCAGTTGCGCGACGCCGGCGCCCAGGCCGGTGTCCTGCGCCCGGTCGATGCCGAACTGGCCCTGGTAGCCGAGGTTGTGCAAGGTCAGCAGGCTGCGGGTCCCATGGAACAGGCGGTCCCAGGCAAAGACAGTCTTCAGGAGCAGTGGCGCAAGCGCCGTGTGCCAGTCGTTGCAATGCAGGATCTGCGGCTGGAAGCCCATGTGCTGGCAGCACTGCAGGCTGGCGTGGGTCAGGGCGATGAAGCGCAGGTGCTCGTCCGGCGCGTTGCTGTAGAGGGTGCCGCGATCGAACAGTGCAGGGCAGTCGATCAGGTAGATCATGGCCTGCGAGCCCGGCAGCCGCGCTGTGTGCACCGCATAGCGGAACAGGTGTGGCCCCAGTTGCACCGACTTGTCCTGCAGGAAATCCACAGGCCAGTGTTCGAGCTGTGCCAGGTCCACCTGCCGGTACAAGGGCATGAAGACGCGGATGTCGTGACCCGCGGCATGCAGGTATTTCGCCAGTGCGCCGGCAACGTCGGCGAGCCCGCCGGCCTTGGCCAACGGCGCGACTTCGGAGGCGATGAAACAGATGCGCAGGGGCATGGCGCAAGTGTAGCGCTATCATCGCGGCATGCAGCGCAGCTTCATCCTCGTTGCCCTGGTTCTGCTCGTGCTGGGCGCGCTGGCTGCTGGCAGCCTTGCCGGCCATTGGCCCTACTGGCAACGCGCGCTGGCGTGGAACGCTGCAGCCCCTGCTGCGCCGGAGGCACTGCCGGGCGCCCGCCTCACGCTGCAGGGGGCGGGTCTCGCGCTGCGTGATGCCCCCGCCGACGAGACATTGCAGCCTGCCGTGGCGTCGCTGGCCCGCGCGCAGCCCACACGCATGCTGCTCACCTGGCGTCGCGGCCACGGCGTCGCGCACTGGCCGACGCGCGGTGGTGGGTCCGACGATGCGCTGGGGGGCGATGCGCTGGTCGCGCTGTGGCTGTTGCCCCTGCTTGACCGCCTGGTCCTGCGCGGCGAGCTCCCCATCAGCGCGCTGGATGTGCCGCTCGGCCCCCTGTTTCCTGAATGGCAGGACGATGCCCGCGCCAGCATCACACCGCGCCAGCTGGCATGGCATGGCAGCGGACTGGCAACTCCCCGGCACCTGCCATTCGATCCCTTCAGCGCCCGGTCCCGGCTGGCAGCTGGTCCCGATGTGCTGCGTGCGGCGCTCGCGACGCGCATGGTGTACCCGCCCGGCAGCCACCATCAGGCGTCGCCAGCCAATCTGCAGTTGCTCGCGGCCTGGCTGGAACGCGCGGCGGGGATGCCCCTGACGGAACTGCTGCAGGAACACGTCTGGACGCCGTGGCAGTTGGGCGGCCTGCAGCTTGCCCTCGACCGGCCGCGAGGCCGTCCCTTGATGCACTGTTGTGCGCGGGCCGAGGCCGAGGATTGGCTGGCACTGGCGGTGTGGCTGGCCGGCGGCGATCCGCGCATGTCGATTCCGGCAGGGCCCGGGCCACAGCTGCGCGGAGCGCTGGCACGGACCATGCCGCTTGCGCCGCAACAGGGTCTGTTGCTGCGTGTGGCAGCAACTGGCAATGGAACACCTGAGGCGTGGTCGTACGCAGGAAAAAGCATCGTGCTGTACGCGGATGCGCGGAGAGGCACGGCCGCGGTCTGGTGGCTTGATGTTGCGCTGGCACCGGCCGACGCTGCTGTGCTCGAAGGCGCTTTGGCAACACTGCTGGAACTGTCGGCCAACCAACAAAGACCGCGCCCAAGGCAATGAGTTCCCGGCTCGGCCCACTGTCGCCAGGGCTGACGGAAAAGCCCTGAAAACACGGCAATCGGCGCGTCGTCCGGCTAGGTGGATGAGCACCGCGGTGCGATACTTCCGCATCGCATACGCCGGGACACTGCACACAACATGGCCGACACGCGCAACGTCATCACCATCACCAGTGTCCTGGTCGCCTTGGTTGCGGTGGGTTGGGCCACTTATGCCACCCAGCATGCTGCGCCGGCTGCCCCCTCCGGACGGCCCGGTGCGGCCCCTGGCGCAGGGGCGGCTGCGGCAGGGGGGCCTGCGGCAGGCGGTCCCGGTGCGCGGGGTCCGGGTGCTGGCACATCGCAGCCCGTCCCGGTGATCACGGCGGTGGCCCGTCGCGAGACCCTCGACATTGCCATCGAGGCCATCGGCACCGCAGTGGCCAACGAGGCCGTCAACGTCACCACGAAAGTCACCAACATGGTGACGGCCATCCATTTCCAGGACGGACAGCGTGTCGATGCCGGCCAGGTCCTGGTCGAGCTCGATCGCGCGCAGGCCAGCGCCGACCTCGCCGTGGCCACGGCCGACTATGGCAACAGTGTCAACCAGTTCAACCGCAGCAAGGAATTGCTGGCCAGCCAATCGCTGTCGCGGGCGCAGTACGACCAGCTCGAGGCGGCCATGAAGGCCAACGAGGCGCGGGTGGCTGCTGCGCGAGCGCGGCTCGCTGACACCTACATCCGCGCGCCCTTCGCCGGCCGTGTCGGCTTGCGCCGCATCAGTGTCGGCACCCTGATCAACCCGGGCACCGTGGTGACGACGCTCGACGACACGAGCGCCGTGAAGGTCGACTTCGCCGTGCCGGACGTCAACCTGCCGGTGGTGCGCACCGGCGCGCCGATCACGGCCAGCACCACGGCTTGGGCGGGACGCCATTTCGTCGGCAAGGTGGGCAGCGTCGATCCGCGCATCGACCCCACGTCGCGCTCGGTCATGGTCCGCGCCGTCCTTCCCAACACGGAAGGCCTGCTCAAGCCCGGCATGTTCATGACCGTGCGCATGGCCTCCGAGCAGCGCAACGCCGTCGTGGTGCCTGAGGAGGCACTCGTGCCCGAGCAGGCGCGGCAGTTCGTCTACGTGACCGACGGCGGCAAGGCCAGCAAGCGGGAGGTCCGCATCGGCCGCCGGCAGCCGGGCCGCGTCGAGGTCCTGGAAGGGCTGCGCGAGGGTGAGCACGTCGTGGTGGAAGGCACCATCCGGCTGCGTGACGGTGCGCCCGTGCGCGAGGTGGAATCCGCATGACGATCTCCGACCTGTCCATCCGCCGGCCGGTCTTCGCGACCGTCCTGTCGTTGCTGCTGCTGCTGCTGGGCATCATGGCGGCACTGCGGCTGCCGGTGCGCGAGTATCCCGACATCACCCAGCCTGTCGTGGGCGTCAGCGTGAACTACCGCGGTGCCAACGCCACCGTGGTCGAGACCCGCATCACCCAGGTGCTGGAGAACGAGCTCGCCGGCATCGAGGGCATCGACAAACTCACCTCCAACAGCCGCGACGAGAGCTCGTCGATCAACATCGAGTTCGTCACCGGGCGGGACATCGAATCCGCCGCCAACGACGTACGCGATCGCGTGGCGCGCGTACAGGCGCGCCTGCCGGAGGAGGCTGATCCACCGCAGATCAGCAAGGTGAGCGACAGCGCCGACCCCGTGCTCTACCTCATCCTCAGCAGCAGCACGCTCGATTCGCTGCAACTGACGGATTATGCCGAGCGCTATCTCGTCGACCGCTTCTCGGCGGTGCCTGGCGTCGCCAATGTGTTCATGTACGGTGGCCGCCGCTACGCGATGCGCATCTGGCTCGACCGTGCCGCGCTCGCTGCGCGCCAGGTGGCCATCAGCGACATCGAGGCGGCGTTGCGCGCCGAGAACGTCGAACTGCCCGCAGGCCGCCTCGAGTCCCAGCAGCGTGAATTCACGCTGCGCACGCGCACGGCACTGTCGACCGAGGATGACTTCCGCAATCTGGTGGTCGCCCGCGGCGCAGACGGTTATCTGGTGCGGCTGGGCGACGTCGCCACGGTGCAGCTTGCCGCCGAGAACCAGCGCAGCGAGGCGCGCACCAGCGGCATGCCGGCGATCATGATGCCCATCGTGCCGCAGTCCACCGCCAACGTGCTGGAGGTGGCCACCGCGGTCAAGGAAGAGTTGGCGCGCGCGCAGGCCACGTTGCCGGAAGGCATCCAGGTCGAGGTCAACATCGACAACTCGGTGTTCATCCTCGCCTCCATGAAGAAGGTGGTCACCGCGCTCGGCGAAACCCTGGTGATCGTGCTGGTGGTCATCTTCCTGTTCCTCGGCAGCCTGCGTGCCACGGTGATTCCTGCCGTCACCATTCCCGTCTCGATCTTCGCCGCAACCATCGTCATGGCCGTGCTCGGCTATTCGGTCAATACGCTCACGCTGCTCGGTGCGGTGCTGGCCATCGGTCTGGTGGTCGACGACGCCATCGTCGTGCTGGAGAACATCGTGCGCAGGATCGAGCAGGGCGAGCCTGCCCTGCTGGCGGCGATGAACGGCAGCCGCGAAATCGGCTTCGCCGTCATTGCCACCACCGCCGTCCTCACTGCAGTGTTCCTGCCGATCTCCTACCTGCAAGGCAACATCGGCAGGCTGTTCAGCGAGTTCGGCATCATGGTGGCGGCCGCCGTGGTGTTCTCCGCGCTGATCGCGCTGACGCTGACGCCGATGATGACCTCCAAGGTGTTTGCCGGTGGCATGCACCGCGGACGCTTCGCCCACATGGTGGACCACAATTTCCGCCAGTTCGCGCACGGCTACGGCGCGCTGCTGCGCTGGCTGCTGCAGGGACGGCGCCCCGCCTGGGCCTTCGGCCTGATCGGTGGCGGAGCGGCCTTGCTCATCAGCCTGTTCGTGGCCGGCTGGCCCGCGGACGTGCTCAAGCTCAAGCAGGAATTTGCGCCCGCCGAAGATCGCGGCCGACTGCAGGTCATGGTCATCGGGCCCGAAGGCGCCAGCCTGCAATACACCGAGCGCCAGCTGCAGGCAGTGGCGGCCATCGCCGAGGACGAGGTGGCGCGTGGCAACGCCAAGCGTGTCATCCAGCGCACGGGCAACTTCAACCGCCAGTCGGCGGTGTCCTCCGGCATGGTGATGTTGCCGCTGGAGGACTGGGAGGTCCGCAAGGAGTCGGTGGCGCAGATTGCCGCCCGGCTGCGCGCGCGCACCCAGGACGTCGCCGGTGCCCGCGTGGTGGTCAATGCGCCCGGTGGCATCGGCGGTGGCGGGAAGCCCGTCCAGATCGTGCTGCAAGGCCCGGAGTACCCGGCGTTGGCCGGACTTGCCGAGAAGGTGATGGTCCGGGCGGCCGACAATCCCCGGCTCTTCAACCTGGAGAGCGACTTCGAGGAGCGCAAGCCGCAGATCGACGTGGGCATCGACCGCAACAAGGCGGCCGATCTGGGTGTCTCGCTGACCAACGTCGGCCGAGCGCTCGAGACCATGCTCGGCTCGCGCGTCGTCACCACCTTCCTGATGGGCGGCGACGAATACAACGTACTGCTGCAGGCGCGCGACGAGCAGCGCGCCAGCGTCGACGATCTCGACAACATCTATGTGCGTTCGGACAAGACCCGGCAACTGGTCCCCCTGGCCAGCCTGGTCAGCGTCGACGAGGCGGCCGCGCCGACCGAGTACAAGCGCTTCAACCGGCTGCGCGCGGTGACCATCACCGCCAACATCGCCCCGGACTACTCCCTGGGCGAAGCCCTCGCCTACATGGAAGACGTGATCCGCGAGGTTTCCCCCCGCGGTGCGCAGTACGACTGGAACGGCGAGTCCCGCGAACTGAAGAAGTCGGCCAGTGGTCTGGCCCTCACCTTCGCCTTCGCGCTCGTCATCGTCTATCTGGTGCTGGCCGCGCAGTTCGAGAGCTTCATCCACCCGGTGGTGATCCTGGCGGCGGTGCCGCTGGCGCTGGTGGGCGCGGCGATCGGCTTGTGGCTGTTCAACTCGACGATCAACGTCTTCAGCCAGATTGGCGCCATCATGCTGATCGGCATCGCGGCGAAGAACGGCATCCTGGTGGTGGAGTTCGCCAACCAGTTGCGCGACCAGGGGCGCGAGTTCATGGAGTCGGTCATCGAAGCCGCGACCGTGCGCCTGCGTCCGGTCCTCATGACCACGCTCGCCACCGCAGCGGGCGCGCTGCCGCTCATGCTGGCCAGTGGCGCAGGCTCGGAAAGCCGCCGCTCCATCGGCGCGACCGTGTTCTTCGGTTCCACCTTCGCGGTGGCGCTGACCATGTTCGTCGTGCCGGCCCTGTATGTGCTGATCGCCCGCAACACCCGTTCACCGGAGTACGTGAGCCGACTGATCCAGCGGCTGAAGGGCGGGAACCCCACTGGCTGAGGCACAATAGGCGGATGCAGTCCGTCGACACCCCGTCAGCCACCCAGCGCCGGCTTGCCGCCCGGTTGCGCGGACTGGTGGGCAAGGCGATCGCCGACTACCGGATGATCGAGGCCGGCGACAAGGTGATGGTGTGCCTCTCCGGTGGCAAGGACTCCTACACGCTGCTCGACATGCTGCTGTCGCTGCAGCGCAGCGCGCCTGTGCCTTTTTCGCTGGTGGCCGTGAACCTGGACCAGAAACAGCCCGGGTTCCCGCCGGAAGTGCTCCCGGAATACCTGTCGTCGCTGGGGGTGGAGTTCCATGTCATCGAGCAGGACACCTACAGTGTGGTCAAGCGGCTGGTGCCCGAGGGACGCACGATGTGCAGCCTGTGCTCGCGCATGCGTCGCGGTGCCCTGTACCGCTACGCTGCGGAAAACGGCGTCACCAAGGTCGCCCTGGGGCACCATCGCGATGACATCGTCGAGACGCTGTTCCTCAACCTGTTCTTCGGTGGGCGGCTGAAGGCGATGGCGCCGAAGCTGCTGTCGGAAGACCGCCGCCAGATCGTCATCCGGCCGCTGGCCTATGTCGCGGAGCGCGACATCCAGCGCTACGCCAGGGGCCGCCGCTTTCCCATCATTCCCTGCAATCTGTGTGGATCGCAGGAGAACCTGCAGCGCCGCGCCGTGAAACAGATGCTGCAGGCCTGGGAGCAGGAATTTCCCGGCCGCACCGAGACGCTGTTCTCGGCGTTGCGCAACGTCGATCCGGCGACCTTGGCCGACACCACCCTTTTCGATTTCGCGGGGCTGCGGTCGCTCCCATGAGGCCGCCGGTCTCCAACACCTACTGGGTCCGGCCCGGCGCCTTGCTGGCAGGGGAACATCCGTGGCAGGGCGACGAGGCTGCCACCCTCTCGCGTCTGGGCCGGCTGCAGGCGGCAGGGATCGACTGTTTCATCGACCTGACCGAACCCGGTGAGCGTCCGGACTACCACCTGCTGCTGCCGGACGACGTCCGCTACCAGCGCTTTCCGCTGGTGGACCACGGCGTGCCCGATGACAACGCGACCATGACGCGCGTCGTCCAGCACCTGGCGGCGCAACTGGCGGAGGACCGTGGCGTCTACCTGCATTGCCGCGCGGGGATCGGCCGTACCGGCATGGCCATGGCGTGCCACCTGATCGCCAGCGGCGATGCACCACCGCAGGCGCTGGAGCGTCTGAACCAGCTCTGGCAGATGAACGAACGCGCGCGCACCTGGCCGCGCGTGCCGGAGACCAGCCGCCAGGCCGACTATGTGCTGCGTTGGCAGCCGGTGGTGGAGGATCCCGCCGAGACAGCGCTCCAGGGGCGGCGTGACCGCTTCCGGGGCATGTGGCTGGGCGCCGCCGTGGGCGATGCGCTCGCGGTGCCGATGCAGGACCGGCCCGCGGGCCATGTGCCCTTGCCGACGGGCATGGTGGGCGGCGGTCCGTTCCACCTGCCACCGGGTGCCTGGACGGACGATACCGCCGTGGCAGCCTGCGTGGCCCGCGGTCTGCTCCAGCCCGGTGGATTCGATGGCCGCCAGACCCTCGCGCAACTGCAGCGCTGGCAGCGGGAAGGCGTCGGTTCGGCCACGGGGACTGCCGTGGGCCTGCGGCCTGGACTGGGCCGCGCCTTGGCCCGCGTCGGCTGGCGACGTGGCGCCGTGACGGGCAGTGCCGATCCCCGGCAACTCGACCCGGATCCGCTGTCGCGCTGCGTCGCTGTCGCCCTGCGTCATCCGGATGACACGCGTGCGGCCTTGCGGGCCAGTGACGATGTCTGCGGACTGTCGCACCAAGGCGTCGTGGTCCGCGACGCCTGCCGCCTGCTCACCTGCCTGCTGCTCGACGCCCTTGTGCTGCGCGAGCCGCAGTCCCTGCTCGGCCCGGCGGCACGCTGGCGCCAGCTGCAACTTGGCACCGAGCTGCAGGGATTGGTGCAGGCTTGGGGCGGCGCGGTGGAAGAGACGGCGACCCGGCCCGCGGCGGGGACCATCCTTCATGCCCTCGACGTCGCAGTCCGCGGTGCGCTGCAGGCCCGCGATTACTCCAGTGGTGTCCTGCAGTGCGTGCACGCCGGGGGTGACGCGGATGTCACGGCGGCGGTGTGTGGTGCGCTGCTGGGGGGGCTGCGGGGTGAGCAGGCCATCCCGGCGACGTGGCGCAGCACGCTGCTCCAGGCCACGGAGTTGCGGGCGCTGGCCGACGGGTTCCTGCAGGCCGGACGGTGAAGTCCCGGCGGATCCTGGTGCTGCTGCATCCGCAGATGCAGCCGCCGGCAGATCTGGCAGGCGTGACGCCACAGCAGGCGAACGACTGGCGCACCGAACACGACGTCATCCGCGGCTTGCGCGGGGCGGGCCACAGCGTGCGCGACCTGCCGTTGCTGGACCGCATCGGCGACCTGCAGCAGGCCATCGAAGACTGGCGCCCCGACATCGTCTTCAACTTGCTCGAGGAATTCGACGGTGTCGCCGGCAATGACCAGCATGTCGTCGGCCTGCTCGAAATGCTGCGCCAGCCCTACACCGGCTGCAACCCGCGCGGCTTGCTGTTGTCGCGTGACAAGCCTCTGGCCAAACGCCTGCTGGCGTCCGCAGGGGTGCCCACGCCCGCCTGGACGGTCCATCCGCAGGGTCGCGCCCTGCGCCTGCCAGCGACGCTGCGGCGCCCTCTGTTCGTGAAGTCTGCCGTCGACGATGCCTCCCTGGGCATTGCCCACGCGTCGGTGGTCCACGACCTCCCTGCCTTGCGGCGTCGCATCGAGATGCTGTTCGAGATGCAACGCTGCGATGTGCTGGTCGAAGACTACATCCCGGGGCGGGAGTGCTACGTGGGCCTGTTGGGCAACGGGCAGGCGCCGCGGACCCTGCCGATCTGGGAGATGGATTTCGGCCGCCTGCCCGGGCAACGTCACCTGGCCACCCGGCAAGCCAAGTGGAATCTCGCCTACCGGGCCCGCCATGGGATCGGCAGTGCCGCCGCTGCGGACCTGCCGGAACAGACTGCCCGTCTGTTGCAACGCCACGCGCGGAGTGCCTGGCGCGCACTGTCCCTGTCCGGTTATGCACGGATCGATTTCCGGCTCGCGCCCGATGGCCAGGTCCATGTGCTGGAGGCCAATGCCAATCCCTGCCTGGCGTCGCACGAGGACTACGCCAGATCGGCCGCCGCGGGCGGGCTGGCCTATGGGGCCCTGCTGGAACGCATCCTCGAACTGGGGCTGAAATACCCCGCGCCCTGGCGCATCCTGCACGCATGAGCCCGCGCCTCGGCAGCATCCTCTACCGCCACATCCTGCGCGAGATCGCGCTGGCCTGCGCAGGGGTCCTGTTGGTGCTGCTGGTCCTGCTCGTCACCAACCAGCTGGCCTTCATCCTGGGCCGCATTGCGGGGGGGCAACTGGCGCAGGGCGTCCTGTTCGAGATGCTCCGCCTGTCCGTCACCGAGAACCTGGGCGTGATCCTTCCCGTGGCCCTGCTGCTGGGGATCCTCGTCGCCTTGGGGAGGCTCTACCACGACAGCGAGATGGCCGCTGCCCAAGCCTGCGGCATGCCACCGGCCACGGTCCATCTGGCGGCGGGCACGGTCATCCTGGCCTGCACCGCGCTGGCCGCCTGGGTGGCCTTCCTGGGGGCGCCCGACGGCGCGCGCCGCAACCACGAGATCCGCGTCGCCAGCCAGCGCTCTGCCGCCGTCAGCGGGCTGGTGCCCGGCCAGTTCCGGCCGGTCGGTGCGGATGCAGTCCTCTACTTCCGCGACTGGGGCGGCGACGGCACGCTGCAGGACGTTTTCTACCAGCGCGAGATCCGTGGCGATGCCGGGCCGGAGGCCCGTGGCCCGTGGCCGCTCGAGATCGTGCGTGCCCGCACGGCGCGCTACCTGCTTGCCGAGGACGGCAGCCTGGCGGCAGTCGTGCTCCAGGACGGACACCGCTACGAAGGCGTGCCGGGATCCGGAGCATGGCGTCGCGTGCAGTTTGGCCAACAGACGCTGCCGGTGGCGCTGGCCACCAGCACGGTGACCCGCAAGCTCGCCGCGATGCAGGAGTGGGCGGCGCTGCGGGCCAGCACCGATCCGCGCTTCCGGGCCGAGCTGCATTGGCGCTACTCGGCGGTGCTGCTGCCCCTGTTGCTGGGTGCCCTCGCCGTGCCACTGGCGCGGCTGCGCCCGCGGCAAGGCCGCTACGCGCGCGTGGCGCTGGGCGTGCTGCTGTACGCGGTCTACGCCAACCTGCTGGTGTTCGCGCGCACGCTGGTCGAAAAGGAACGGGTGCCCGACTGGCTGGGGATGTGGTGGGTGCACATCGCCGCAGTGGCGCTGGGTGCGGCGGTGCTGTCCGGACCGGCGTTCTGGCGACGCCTGCGTCGCCGCCGACACGCCTAGCGTTCGGCGATCAGGGCCCGCAGGGCGGGGTGCTGGCCTTCCGGCTCCAGCGAGTTGAGGCGCTCCTGCTCGGCGATCCAGCGCGCAATGGCGCCCGGGTCAGGGCGACGCAGCGACACGGTGGGGTCCTTCGGCGGCCGGTTGCCGTCCAGGGGGAGCCCTTCGAGCAGCCGCAAGGTACGCAGTGCGTTCTGCGTCTGCGAGAGGCCGTCGTCTTCCGAAGTGTCGTTGAACCCTGCCATGGACGCAGGGTAGGTCAGCGGTTTGCCGTGTTCCGTGCAGTGCATCACGGTCCTGCGAGGACAGGTGGCAGCCGCCCGGAGCGCAACCAGGCCTGGGTGCGCAGCAGTCCCGCCACGGTCTTTGCATCGACGATGTCCCCGGCGACAGCCCGCTCACAGGCTTCCTCCAACGGGATCCAGTGCACTTCGATCACCTCATGTTCCTCATGCGCCAGGGTTGCAGGCTGCAGGCCGCGGGCCAGGAACAGGTGGATCACTTCCGTCAGCACGCCGGGCGAGGGCCGCAGGATGCCCAGGTCGTGCCACTCGCGAGCCGAGACGCCGGCTTCCTCGACCAGTTCGCGGCGCACTGTGGCAAAGGGGGGCTCGCCCGGCTCGAGCTTGCCGGCGGGCAGTTCCCACAGCCAACCCTCGCCGGCATGGCGGAACTGCCGCAGCAGGCAGACGCGTGAGTGGTCGTCGAGCGCGACGGCGGTGGCACCGCCGGGATGCCGCACGATCTCCAGATCGGCCACCCGGTCATTGGGCAGACGGACGGTCTCGACATTGACGGTGATGACGCGTCCTGCGAAGCGTGTGTCGATCTGGGTCATGGCTGTCTCGGTCCGGGCGCAGGCCGCTATAGTGCCTGCATGAGCATGGCGGCGGCGGACCTCCCGCATCTGAATCCGGCCCAGCAGTCTGCGGTGCTGCATGGCGATCCGCTGCCGGGAGGCGGGGTGCTGGCGGGGCCGCTGCTGGTCATCGCCGGGGCGGGAACCGGCAAGACGCAGATGCTGGCCCACCGCGTGGCGCGGCTGGTGGCCGACGGCGTCGATCCTGCACGCATCCTGCTGCTGACCTTCAGCCGGCGTGCCGCCCAGGAGATGCGGCGCCGCGCGGGCGCCGTGCTCGAGGCGCAGCGCGGCGGACGCGATGACCTTGCGCGCCGCCTGTCATGGGCCGGCACCTTCCACGCCGTGGCCAATCGCCTGCTGCGCCACTATGCGCCACAGCTGGGTCTGGAGCCGGGGTTCTCCGTGATCGATCGCGGGGACGCCGCGGACCTGCTCGACAGCCTGCGCGAGGAACTGGGACTGGCCTCCCTGGACCGCCGCTTCCCACGCAAGGACACCTGCCTCGGCATCTACTCCTGGCGCGTCAACACCGGCCAGGACCTTGCCACCACGCTGGCTGGGCAGTTCCCGTGGTGCCAGGAGTGGCAGGCGGAGCTGGCTTCGCTGTTCCGGCGCTACGTGGAGCGCAAACAGCAACTGGCACTGCTGGATTACGACGACCTCCTGTTGTACTGGCAGATGCTGGTGCACGAGCCGGCGCTGGCGCGCGACGTGGGCGCGCATTTCGACCACATCCTGGTGGACGAATACCAGGACACGAACCGCCTGCAGGGCGACATCCTGCTCCAGCTGCGTCCGGACGGGCAGGGCCTGACGGTGGTCGGTGACGACGCCCAGTCGATCTACGGCTTCCGCGCGGCCTGTGTCGACAACATCCTGGGATTCCCGGAGCACTTCGTGCCGTCGGCCCGCGTGATCCCGCTGGAGCAGAACTACCGGTCCACCCAACCTGTGCTGGATCTGGCCAATGCGCTCATGGCCCAGGCGCCGCGGCAACACCGCAAGCAACTGCAGGCCGTGCGTGCCGGCGGCGAACGGCCGCGGCTGGTGAGCACCGACGACCTGCAGGCCCAGGCCGAGTACGTGTGCACCCAGGTGTTGGCACGGCGCGAGACAGGCGTGGCGCTGCGCCGGCAGGCGGTGCTGTTCCGCACTGCCAGCCACAGCGACCTGCTCGAGGTCGAGCTCACCCGCCGGCGGATCCCGTTCGTGAAATACGGCGGACTCAAGTTCCTCGAGGCCGCGCACGTCAAGGACCTGCTCGCCCTGTTGCGCTGGCTCGACAATCCGCGCAATGCGCTGGCGGCGTTCCGGGTGCTGCAGTTGCTGCCCGGGATGGGACCCGTCAATGCGCGGCGTTGCGTGACGCTGCAGGAGTCAGCCGGTGGGGCCTGGGAGGCGCTGGCATCCTTTGTCCCCCCACCGGCGGCCGCGGCCGACTTCGCGCTGCTGCAGGATGTGCTGGCGCGGCTGGCCCCCTCCACGGCGCCCTGGGAGGGACAGGTGGCGCAGTTGCGGCACTGGTACCGCCCGCATCTGGCGCGTCTGCACGCCCAAGTTGGGGTCCGCGAAGCCGATCTGGAACAGCTGGAGCTGCTGTCACACGGTTACGGGTCGCGCGAGCGCTTCATCAGCGAGCTGACACTGGACCCGCCGCGGGCAACCAGCGATCTGGCCGGTCCGCCCTTGAAGGACGAGGATTACCTGGTGTTGTCCACGGTCCATTCCGCCAAGGGCATGGAGTGGGACACCGTGTTCCTGCTCAATGTGGTGGACGGAACCTTCCCGTCGGAGTTCGCCACCGGCCAGCCAGCGCTGGTCGATGAAGAACGTCGCCTGCTCTACGTCGCCATGACCCGTGCGCGGGATGCACTGCATCTGGTGGCGCCCTTGCGCTTCGCGGTCACCCAGCAGCCTCCACGGGGCGACGGCCACGTCTACGGGGGACGCAGCCGCTTCCTCACGGAGGAGGTGATGCAGCATCTTGAAGTGCAGGCATGGCGGCCGCCCTCTGCCGCCGGGGACGTCGGCCTGTCGCGGCGGAACCTGCCCCGCGTCGACGCGGCGGCGAAGTTGCGGGACCTGTGGTGAGCGGACCCGCCGTGCGCGCCTTCAGCGCGGCTTGATGAACTTCAGCGTGAAGCGGTCGCTTTCGCCAATGGCCGCGTAGGTCGCCCGATCGAGTTCCCCGTCGATGTAGGTGGGCGGCAGGTTCCAGACGCCGCGCGGGTGATCGCGGGTGTCGCGGGGGTTGGCGTTGACTTCGGACACGCCGACCAGCCTGAACCCGGCTGCCTCGGCCAGGCGGATGGCGTGGATCTGGCTGACGTAGCCGCCGGCCGCCTTCGGGTCCGGCGGCAGGCCGGGTGCGGCGCGGTGGTCCACCAGTCCCAGCACCCCGCCGGGCTTGAGCGCCGCATGCAGCGCGGCGAAGACCGCTTCGGCCCGTCCGCGTGCCATCCAGTTGTGGAGGCTGCGGAAGCTCAGGATCATGTCAACGCTGCCCGGCGGCGCCAGGGCCTGCTGTCCCGGATCGAAGACGCTGCGCCCGACGCGGTCGAAGGCCTGCGGCGCGGACGCCAGCAGCGCTGCGTAGTTGTCGTGCAGGCGTTCGCTGTAGGCGTTGCCGGCAACGCGCGGTGGCAAGGCAGCGATGAAACGGCCTTCCTCGCGCAGCACCGGCGCCAGGATGCGCGTGTACCAGCCGCCACCCGGCTCGATTTCCACCACCGTCATCCCGGGCCGCAGGCCAAAGAACAGCAAAGTGTCCCGCGGGTGGCGCCACACATCCCGTGCCCGGTCTGCCTCGGGACGCAGGGACGACACCAGTGCTGCGTCCAGCCGCTCGGCGGTGGCAGAACGTCCGATCGTGCCGGCACAGCCGGCCAGCCCCGCGACAGCGGGAAGTGCCAGCAGGGCGAGCGCAAGACGCGTGATGTGGTGTTTCATGGTGTTCAGCGCCGGAACGGCCCGCCGCTGAGCCGCTGCCGCTCGTGGGCGATGCTGACCTTCAGCGGACGCCCACCCAGCTGCAGGGTGCCGACAGCCGCCAGCAACGGACCCGGCTCCACCGCCTCGAGGGTGATGAAGCCGAAACCACGCGGCCGGCCCGTCTCGCGATCGGTGACCACGCTGGCCGTGAGGATGGTGCCGTGGGGCGCGAACGCGGCGCGGAGGTCATCCTCCGTGGCGGAGAACGGCAGGTTGCCGACGTGCAGGGTCACCTTGGCGTTCATGTTGCCCGCCCGATGCTAGCGCTGCGCGTCCCGTCAGGCAAACCGCGCCACCTCAGCCTTCGAGGTAGGCATAACCGTCGAGCTCGCCCTCATAGAAACGCTTGAGCGCCTGGCCCTGTGCGACCGTCATGCGGCCCTCGCGCACGGCGCGTTCGCAGTCGCGGGCGAGTGCCGGATACAGGTCCGCCACGTCGTATTCCATGTACTCCAGAACGCGGTTGGCGGTGTCGCCCTTGACGACCTCCTCGATCCACCAGTGGCCATCCTCCAGCAGACGGATGTGCGCCACGTGCGTGTCGCCGAACAGGTTGTGCAGGTCGCCGAGCGTCTCCTGGTAGGCGCCGACCAGGAATGCCGCGAGGAAATAGGGCTCGTCGGCATGCAGCTCGTGGACCTCGAGCGTGCGCTTGACGTCCCGGTGGCTGACGAAGTGGTCGATCTTGCCGTCCGAATCGCAGGTGATGTCGGCCAGCACCGCGCGGCGCGTCGGCCGTTCATCGAGACGATGGATCGGCAGGATCGGGAACAGCTGGTCGATGGCCCAGCTGTCCGGCAAGGACTGGAACACCGAGACGTTGCAGAAATAGGTGTCGGACAGCGAATCCTCGAGGTCCTCGAGCTCTTCCGGCAGGTTATCGAGCCGCCGCGCCGCGTCACGCACCCGGGCACAGGTAGACCAGTACAGGCGCTCTGCCAGGCCGCGGTGCGGCAAGGACAGCAAGCCCAGCTTGAACATCTGCAGCGCCTGCTCGCGCGCGGTCTGCGCATCGTGCCAGCACTCGACGAGGTTGCGGGGGCCCACGGACCGCCAGGCATCGAAGAGGTCGAGCACGGGCTGCGGCAGCGTCGGCGCGGCCTCGCCCTCATCGACGGCGAAGCGGTCGAGCACCGACCGTCCCGGAACATCGAACACCAGCACGCTGTGGTGCGCCGCGATGGCACGGCCCGATTCGCTGATAATGCGCGGGTGTGGCACGCCGCGGGCGTTGCACACGCTGGCGATGCGGTAGACCACGTCGTTGGCGTACTCGTCGAGCGTGTAGTTCATCGACGAGGAGAAGTTGCTGCCACTGCCGTCATAGTCGACGCCAAGCCCGCCGCCCACGTCGATGTACTCAAGCCCGGCGCCGAGGCCCTTGAGCTCTGCGTAGACATGCGCCAGCTCGTTGATCGCGTCCTTGACGCGGCGGATGTCCTGCAGCTGGCTGCCGGGATGGCAGTGCACGAGCTGCAGGCAGTCGAGCATGCCGCGCGCGCGCAGCACCTCCACCACCTCGAGGATTTCCGTGATGAACAGGCCGAACTTGCTGCGCTCCCCGGCCGAGTCGCGCCAGCGGCCCGAACCTTCGCTGGAGAGCTTCACGCGAACGCCGATCCGCGGCCGCACGCCGTGGCGCGCCGCCTGCTGGAGGATGAGGTCCAGCTCCGGGAGGTTTTCCACCACGGGGATGATGGTCCGGCCAAGTTGGGTGGCCAGGATGACAGCCTCGATGTAGCTGGCATCCTTGAAGCCGTTGCAGATGACCAGCCGCTCCGGCGAGTCGCCCGCGATCGCCATCACCGCGAGCAGTTCGGGCTTGGAACCGACTTCCAGCCCGAAGCCGAACTCACGCCCGTAGCGGTAGACCTCCTCGACCACCAGCCGTTGCTGGTTCACCTTGATCGGGAACACCGCGGCGTAGTTGTTGCGATAGTCGTTCTCGGCGATGGCACGGGCGAAGGCCGCGTGCAGGTGGCGCAGCCGGTGCGCGAGGATGTCGGAGAAACGCACCACGATGGGCGTGTGCAAGTCGCGCTCACGCAGGCCCTGCACGACTTCGTGGAGGTCGATCTCGCGGCCTGGTCCGCCATCCGGCCGCACCACGACGTGCCCTGCTGCGTTGATCCCGAAATAGCCCATCCCCCAGGCGGGCACCTGGTAGAGCTCCAGCGCATCCTCGATGGACCAGCCGCCGTTGCTGCGCTCCGGCCGGGAAGACTTGTGGTTCGACGCGCTGCTCATGACCCCATCTCTCCTCGTGCGACCGGCCGTGCCGGATCGCGGATCCATTCACTCCATGAGCCGGCGTAGAGGCGCCCGCCCGGCAGCCCCGCCTGGGCCATCGCCAGCAGGTTGTGGCAGCCCGTGATTCCCGAGCCGCACATGCTCACCAGCGCAGCGGGTCCACGTCCCGCAAGGGTCGTGTGCCAGCGCGCGCGCAAGGCGTCGGCCGGGAGGAAACAGCCATCGTCGCCCAGGTTGGTTGCAAACGGGTGGCAGCGCGCCCCGGGAACGTGGCCGGCCACCGGGTCGATGGTCTCGTTGCGTCCCGCGAAGCGGTCGGCCGCCCGCGCGTCGACCAGCAGCACCGCATCTTTGGCCAGTGCCTGCTGCAGCTCGAGGCTGGACAGCCAGCCGCGCAGTTCCCGTGCCGCCACGCCAGTGGGAGTGCGGCCCACAACACCGGTCTCGAGGGGCAGGCCGGCCGACTTCCACGCGGCCAGGCCGCCATCGAGCACCTGCACCCTGGGCCAGCCTGCCGCCTGCAGCAACCACCACAGCCGCGCCGCGCCCGCGCCATGCCCTTGGTCATAGGCCACCACCGGCGAGTGCGCCGTGAAGCCCCAGCGCCCCAGCGTGGCGGCGAACTGCTGCGCAGAGGGCAGGGGATGGCGGCCGCTGGTGGCGGTCAGAGGCCCCGAGAGGTCGTGCTCCATGTGCGCGAACACGGCCCCGGGAAGGTGCCCGCCGAGGTATTCCCGGCGCCCCCAGTCACGGTCGGCAAGGTCGAAGCGGCAGTCCACCAGCAGCAGTACGGGGTCCGCCAGCCGTGCTTGCAGGTCATGGCAGTTGATCAAGGGCATGGTCATGGCGCGATCTTCACTGCCACGGCGCTGCCTGACAATGTGCGGCAGTAATGCAGGCCCCGTCACTGGCCCCGGAGGGTCACGCATGCCTGCTCCCACGGATGTCCCGACTTGCCCGTCCCGGACTGAACACCGGTAATATCCAAGGTCTCCAGGCCCGGAGTCCCCATGGCCATCGATCTTTTCTGGGGCAGCGGCAGCCCGCACTGCTGGAGTGTCCAGCTGGCGCTCGAATTCAAGCGCCTGCCCTACAACAGCCACCTGCTGCGCTTCGACCGGCAGGACCACAAATCGCCGCAGATGCTGGCGATGAATCCGCGCGGGCGGTTGCCGGTGCTGCGCGACGGCGATTACGTCGTCTTCGAGTCGCTGGCCATCCTGTACTACCTTGACCTCAAGTACCCGCAGTGGCCGCTGTTCGGCCGCAGCGCCGAAGAGGCAGCGGTCGTCATGCGCGTGGTCAACGAGTTCCAGGCCTACACGCTGGCCTCGCTCACCGACCTGCTGCAGACGCTGCAGCGCGGCGGTGCACGCAAGCCCATGGTGCGCCTGGGCGAGGCCATGCACCGCGTCGCCAACGAAGCCCGCACCATCGAGCTGCGCACCTCGCGCTGCGACTGGATCGTGGGGGAATCGCCGTCTGCGGCGGACTTCATGATCTACCCGCACATCCGGTTGCTGCACGAGGCCCTGCTGGCGCCGGCGGCGGAAGAGCTCTCCGCCCGTTTCCTGCCCGTCGAAAAGCATTATCCTGCCTTGGCCGAGTGGCTCCGCCGCGTCGAAAGCCTGCCCGGCTTCGAGCGCACCTGGCCGCCCCACTGGCTTGAAACGGGGCGTACGCCCCCCACCGTCCGTCACGTCACCGCCGAGGTCCGCAACGCACCATGAGCCATCCTGTCCATGTCGATTTCCCCGGCCGCATCCTGATCATCGGTTTCGGCAGCATCGGCCAGGGCGTGCTGCCCTTGATCCTGCGACACATCGGCGTGCAGCCCGGGCGCATCACGGTGGTCACGGCCGAGGACGCGGGGCGGGAGGTCGCACAGGCCCATGGGGTCAATTTCATCGTCGAGCCGCTGGTCCGGGAAAACTACCGCCGCGTGCTCGATCCGCTGCTCGGCCGCGGCGACTTCCTGCTCAACGTGTCGGTCGATGTTTCCAGCATCGCGCTGATCCGCCTCTGCTGGGAGAAGGGGGCGATGTACCTGGATACCTGCATCGAGCCCTGGGTCGGTGGTTACACGGACCCGACGGTGCCCGCCGGCCGGCGCACCAACTACGCGCTGCGCGAGGAGGCCCTGGCACTGCGTACCGGGGCGTCGTCCCGCATGCCGACGGCGGTGCTCACGCATGGTGCCAATCCGGGCCTCGTGTCGCACTTCATGAAGCAGGCGCTCATCAACCTTGCCACGGATGCGCAGCTCGAGTTCGATGCGCCGACCAGCCGCGAGGGCTGGGCGCAGCTGGCGCGCCGCATCGGCGTGAAGGTGGTGCACGTCGCCGAGCGCGACACGCAGCAGTCCTCCATCCCCAAGCAGCTCAACCAGTTCGTGAACACCTGGTCGGTGGACGGGTTCGTTTCGGAGGGCTGCCAGCCGGCGGAACTGGGCTGGGGCACCCACGAACGCAATTTTCCGCGGGACGGCCGTCGCCACGACTTCGGCGGCGGCGCCGCCATCTACCTGAGCCAGCCGGGCGCCGCCACGCGGGTGCGGACCTGGACGCCCAAGGCCGGGAATTTCCATGGTTTCCTCATCACCCATGGCGAGGCCATCTCGATTTCCGACTACTACACGGTGCGCGAGGGTGGACAGGTGGTCTACCGGCCAACGGCCCACTATGCCTACCATCCCTGTGATGCGGCCGTGCTGTCGGTGCATGAGTTCGCCGGCCGCAACTGGAAGATCCAGGACAGCAAGAAGATCCTGATGCACGACATCACCCACGGCATCGACGAGCTGGGTGTGTTGTTGGCGGGGCACCGCCGCAATGCCTACTGGTACGGTTCGCAACTGTCGATCGACGAAGCCCGCAGCCTGGCGCCGCACAACAACGCCACCAGCCTGCAGGTCACCGTGTCCGTGCTGTCCGGCATGGTCTGGGCGATGGAGAACCCCAACGCCGGGCTCGTGGAGCCTGACGAAATCGACTACCAGCGCAACCTGGAGATCTGCCGGCCCTACCTCGGACCGGTGGTGGGTGCCTACACGGACTGGACGCCGCTCACCGACCGCGAGCGGCTGTTTCCGGAAGACCTCGACAACACGGATGCATGGCAGTTCAAGAACGTGCGTGTGTGATTGGCGCGACGCCTGGCCGGTAGCGTGCAGTTCAGGAACGTGCGTGTGTGATTGGCGCGGCGTAATCGATGTCGACCACCACCAGGCGCCGGAGGCCCTCCGGCGTCTGGAGCGTGACTTCAGCGTCGAGCGGCTTGCCCAGCAGGGCCCTGGCCAGTGGCGCATCCATGCTCACCTCGCCGCGCGAGCCATCGGCTTCGTCGGGCCCGACGATGCGGTACCGGTGCTCCGTGCCGGCCTGGTCCTCCACCGTCACCGTCGCGCCGAAAAACACCTTGCCCCGGTCGCTCGGCGGCTGGTCGACGACCACCATGCCGTCCAGCCGCCGCCGCAGGAAACGGACCCGTGAGTCGATTTCGCGCAGGCGCTTCTTGCCGTAGGTGTACTCCGCGTTCTCGGAGCGGTCGCCCATGGCAGCTGCCGCCGACACCGCCGCGGTGACCTGCGGACGCTCCACGCGCCAGAGCTGTTCCAGTTCCGCCTTGAGGCGCTGGTGGCCTTCCGGCGTGATGTACTTCGAGGCGGGAGTTGAAGGCGGGCGATAGCGACTCATATCAGCGACATTGTGGCCCGCCCCGGGGCGGTCGTGTGAAGATCAGGATTGCTATTGCCGACGGAGAGCCGACGATGCGCATCAAGACCCTTGCCGTGCTGCTTGGCCTGGCCCTGTTGCAGGGCTGTGGCTACAACACGCTGCAACAGCAGGATGAAGGCGTTGCCGCCGCCTGGTCCGAAGTGCTGAACCAGTACCAGCGCCGCGCCGACCTCGTGCCCAACCTGGTCGCCACGGTCAAGGGCTTCGCGGCCCAGGAGCAGGCCGTGCTGATCGGTGTCACCGAGGCCCGGGCACGCACGGGCTCCATCCAGGCGACCCCGCAGCTGATCAACGATCCGCAGGCCTTCCAGCAGTTCCAGGCCGCGCAGGGCCAACTCACGCAGGCGCTGAAGAGCCTGTTTGCCGTCACCGAAAACTACCCGGAACTCAAGTCCGACGCGAACTTCCGTGACCTGCAGGCGCAGATCGAAGGCACGGAAAACCGCATCACGGTGGCGCGCAACCGCTACATCGAGGCCGTGCGCGAGTACAACACGACGGTGCGCTCCTTCCCGAGCAACCTCACGGCCATGATGTTCGACCACGACGTGAAGCCGAGCTTCACCGTGGAGAACGAGGCGGCGGTGTCGCGCGCGCCCGTGGTCGACTTCGGCGCCCCTGCGCCGGCCAGTGCGCCGCCGCCGGCGCGCTGACCGCAGCGCAGCCCAGGCCGTGACGTCCGCAACGCCCGCAGCCCTGGCGAGGCTGGCCAGCATCGCACTGCTGGCGCTGGCGGCGCTGTCGCCAGGGCCCTCGCAGGCGGCCGGCCCGCGCGAGGTGCCGGCCCTTGAAAGCCGTGTCACCGACGAGACCGGCACGCTCACGGCGGCCGAGCAGGCGACGCTGGAACAGCAGCTGCTTGAGTTCGAGCAACGCAAGGGCGCGCAGCTGGCCGTCCTCATCGTGCCGACGACCGCGCCCGAGGCCATCGAACAGTTCAGCATCCGCGTGGTGGAAGCCTGGCGCCTGGGTCGCGAGGCCAGCGACGATGGCGTGTTGCTGCTGGTGGCCAAGGATGACCGCGACATGCGCATCGAGGTCGGGCGCGGCCTCGAGGGCGCGCTCACGGACGCCACGTCGCGCCGGATCATCGACGAGATCATCGCGCCGCTGTTCCGCGAGGGCGATTACGCGGGCGGTGTGCAGGCGGGGCTGCAGCGCATCATGAAGGTGGTGGAAGGCGAGCCTCTGCCGCCACCGGAACAGGGCTGGCAGGCCCCGGCCGACGATGTGCCGGCACTGTTGCCCCTCCTGCTGGTGGCCGGCCTCGGCGTTGGCGCGCTGCTGCGCGCCATATTCGGGCGCCTGCTGGGTGCCGTGGTCGCAGCCGGCCTGGCTGGCGTGGTCGGCCTGTTCGTCACGGCGGCCGTGGTGCAGGCGGGCGTACTCGCCGCGGCGGCCTTCTTCATCACGCTGCTCGGCGACGTCATGCTGGCCATGCTGGGACACAGCGGCGCCGGCCGCGGGCGCGACGGCGGATTTGGCGGCAGCGGTGGCTTTGGAGCGGGTGGTTTCGGCGGTGGTGGGGGCAGTTTTGGCGGAGGCGGTGCCTCCGGGCGGTGGTGAGCATGCTGGGACGTCTGCTGCGGCATCTCTGCTGGCCCGAGTGGCGCGTGCGCCGGCATCTGCCACGGGCGGCACTGGACGACATCGGCCGCGCCATCACCACCACCGAGCGGGAACATCGGGGCGAATTGCGCCTGGTGATCGAGAATGCGCTTGATCCGGTCGCGATTGCCGCGGGCCTGGGTGCGCGTGAGCGGGCCCTGCAGGTGTTCGCGCAGTTGCGTATCTGGGACACGGAGGACAACTGCGGCGTGCTGGTCTACCTGCTGTTCGCCGAGCATGCGGTGGAGATCGTGGCCGACCGTGGCATCGCGAAGCGGGTGCCGCAGGCGGACTGGGACGCCATCTGCGCCGAGGTTCGGGCGGCCTGCCAGTCAGGACGCTATCGGGATGGCGCCTTGTGTGCCGTCGAACGTGTGTCCGGACTGCTCCGGCGCCATTTTCCGGTGGTTGGTGCGCGCAGCAACGAGTTGCCGGACCAGCCGGTCCTGCTCTGAGGTGGGGATGATGCCCAACAAGACGCTCTGGCGCCTGGCGCCGCTGTTGCTGCTGGCCGTGGCGGGCTGCTCCGTGATGGAGCCGGTCGTGCAGGCGCCGCCGCCCGAGGCCGAGGCCGTTCCTCCGCCGCTGCCCAAGGCCCTGCCGCCCGTGGCCAACCACCGCTTCGAGATCGATCCGGCCGTGGATGAGGTCATCGGCGACCTGCAGGTGACCGTGACCGGTCCGGAAGACACCCTTCCGGACATCGCGCGCCGCTTCAACGTCGGCTATGAAGAGATCGTCCGCGCCAATCCCGGGATCGACCCATGGTTGCCGGGTGCGGGCCGCGAGATCCTCGTGCCGACGCAGTTCGTCCTGCCGCAGGCGCCGCGCGAGGGCCTGGTGGTGAACCTGGCGGCGTTGCGCGTGTTCTATTTCCCGCCGAAGATCGTCAACGGCAAGCGCGTCGCCCGGCAGCCTGGCGAAAAGCAGCTGGTTTACACGCATCCCATCGGCATCGGCCGGGTCGGCTGGTCGACGCCGCTGGGCAGTACGCGCACGGTGTCGAAGCAGAAGGACCCGGTCTGGCGGCCGCCGGCATCGATCCGCAAGGAGCATCTGGAAAACGGCGAGGTGCTCCCGGCCGTCGTGCCCGCGGGTCCGGACAATCCGCTCGGCCGCCACAAGATCACCCTCGGCTGGCCGAGCTACCTCATCCATGGCACCAACAAGCCCTATGGGGTGGGGCTGCGCTCCAGCCACGGCTGCATCCGCATGTACCCCGAGGACATCGAACAGCTGTTCGGCCTCATCCCCAACGGCACGCCGGTGCACGTGGTCAACCAGCCGGTCGTCTACGGACGGCGCGGCGAGGTCCTGCACGTCCAGTTCCTCCCGCACCTGGAGGACGACCGCAAGGTCGACAAGGACCCGTTGCGACGCCTGCAGAGGGCCCTCACGCCGGAGCTGCAGAAATGGCTGAAGGTCCGCCAGCGGCAGCTTGATGCGCCAGCGCTGCAGGGTCGGGTGGCAACTGCGAGGGGGCTGCCCTTGCCGGTGTTCGAGTCGCAGGTCGACATTCCGGTGTTGCTTGCTGCCGCGCCACGGGTGGAGAACCGCGTGCCGGAGGGAGCCACCTGGGATGGGGCCGACGACCCTGTGCAGGGGACCAATAAGTTATAGTCGCTGGCGATGAACAAGCTGACCGAGTGGCTCGAGCTGATGCTCGCCGAGATCCAGCGCAAGCGTGACGACCAGGCGGCGGCCGACGCCGAGCAGCGGCTGCGCCAGCCGCCGGCCCCGGCATCCCCCGCGCCGCCCGCCGGAGGCGGGGGCGCCGCCCGCCAATGACGGTTCGCCACGTCGTCTTCTCCCACGGCAAGGAAAGCGGTCCGTGGGGCACCAAGATCACGGCGCTGGCAGATACCGCCCGGGCCGAGGGCTATGCCGTCGAGTCGGTCGACTACCGCGGCATCGAGGCGCCGGCAGACCGTGTCACGCGTCTCGTCGATGCCTGTCACGCACTGTCCGGCGAACTGGTGCTGGTGGGCTCCAGCCTGGGGGGCTACGTCACGGTCCAGGCTGCGGCCACGCTGCATGCCAAGGGCGTGTTCCTGATGGCGCCGGCCCTCTACCGCCCGGGCCTTGCGCCGCCGCGGCCCCGCTTGCTTGATTGCCCCGCGACGGTCGTGCACGGCTGGAACGACGAGGTCATCCCCTTCGAGGACAGCATCCGCTTTGCGCGGGAATACCGGGCATCGCTCCACCTGCTCGACAGCGACCATGGTCTTCACTCCCGGTTGGGCGAGATCAAGACCCTGTTCGAGTATTTCCTGGTCGCGCTGGACATGCCCCGGCCGCTGGACTGAAGACGACACGCCATGGAACGGCTCACGGGTCGACTCCTGCTGCCCTGGTTGCGCTTCACGGCGCGGCCCGAGTCCGCCCCAGCGATGCCTGCCGCGCCAACGGCCGTCTGCTACGTCCTCGAGCGTGATGGCCTTGCTGATCGGGTGGTGCTGGAGCGCGCCTGCCGGAGGGGCGGTTGGCCGGATCCCGGTGACCGTGGTCACTGGCTCGCACTCGGGCGGCAGGTCGGTTTCTGGCGCACGCGACTGGATCGCAGGCCACCCTCGGTCCTGTTGACGGCGATGCAGAAGATCGTGGCTGAACCCGGCTATGACCTGCTGCTGGTGCCGGTCGCGGTCTACTGGGGGCGGGCGCCGCAGAAGGAAAATGCCTGGTGGCCGATGCTGCTGGCCGACGAGTGGGCACTGGCGAGCCGTCTGCGCCGCTTCATGACGGTGCTGCTCAACGGGCGCAGCACGCTGGTGCAGTTTGGCGATGGCCTGTCGCTGCGTGGGTTGCTGGCCGGCGATGCGCCCGATGGCCTGGTCGCCCGGCGCGTGCAGCGCCACCTGCAGGCCGTGTTCGCCGCGGCGCGTGCCGCGCACATCGGCCCTGACCTGTCCCACCGGCGCACGCTGCTCACGCAGGTGCTGCGCAGCCGTGGCGTGCGTGCCGTCGTCGAGCAGGAACACCGGGAGCGGGGCCAGTCCCGCCGCCGTGGCCTGGAGCAGGCCAAGGCGCTGTTCGAGGAAATCTCCGCCAACTATTCGCATGCCGTGGTGAACGTGCTCGAGCGCGTCTTCACGCGCCTGTGGACGCGGATCTACGACGGCGTCGAGCTCGCGCACGCGCAGACGCTGCGCGAGGCCGCGCCCGGCAACGAGATCGTCTATGTGCCCTGCCATCGCAGCCACTTCGACTACCTCCTGCTCTCCTACGCGATCTACAAGCAGGGCTTCGCGCTGCCCCACATCGCGGCGGGCATCAACCTCGACATTCCGGTCGTCGGGCGTTACCTGCGCAAGGCCGGCGCGTTCTTCATCCGGCGCAGTTTCCGTGGCAACGCGTTGTACACGGTGGTGTTCACCAGCTACCTCGCGGCCATCATGGCCCGTGGCCATTCGATCGAATACTTCATCGAGGGGGGCCGCAGCCGCACCGGCCGCCTGCTGCACCCGAAGACCGGCATGCTGTCGATGACGGTGCGCAGCTTCCTGCGTGCACCGGTCCGTCCGGTGGTGTTCGTGCCGGTCTATTTCGGCTACGAACGCATCATGGAAATCGGCAGCTACGTCGACGAGCTGTCCGGCAAGCCCAAGGAAAAGGAAAGCTTCCTGGGATTGCTGCGGGCGCTGCGCCGCCTGCGCGAGCGCTTCGGCCGCGTGCATGTGAACCTCGGCGAACCCATCCCGTTGCAGCGCCTCCTCGATGCGCTCGAGCCCGGCTGGCGCTCGCAGACCGGTCCGGACCCGGGGCGCGCACCGTGGATCGGCGGTCTCGTCGACCGCCTGGCAGGCACCGTGATGTCACACATCAATGCCGCCGCCGCCGTGACGCCCGTCAGCCTCGCCGGGTTGGTGCTGCTGGCGGCGCCGCGGCATCAGCTGTCGCGCGTTGAGCTGCAGGAACAGTTGGACGTCTGCCTGGGCCTGCTGCGCCGCCGCCCCTATTCGGACCGCGTGACCGTCACGCCGCTCGAGGGCGCGGCGATCATCGACTACTGTGCCGGCCTGCAGCTGCTGCGCGAGGACGCCGCTGCCGGTGGTCCGCCGCGCACCGCCATCGCCCCGGGCCAGGAGCCGGCGCTCACCTACTACCGCAACAACGTCCTGCACCTGTTCGCGCTGCCATCGCTGCTGGCGTGCTGTTTCGTGGCCAACAGCACCTTGCGCAGCGAGGACATCCAGCGTCTCGCCTGGCGCATCTATCCCTACATCCGCAACGAGCTGTTCCTGCGTTGGGAGGAAGACCAGCTCGCCGGTGTCGTCGACGACATGCTGCAGGACATGGCCGCGTTGGGACTGCTGGTCCATGATGCCGGGGCGGGCCGATGGCAGCGGCCCGCCGCCACCTCCCCGCAGGCGCTGCAGCTGGCCCTGCTGGCGCAGCCGACGATCCAGGTCATCGAACGTTATTACCTGCCCATCGCCCAGTTGCTGGCGGCCGGCAGCGGCGTGCTCACGCCGCCGGCACTGCAGAAACTTTGCGAGCAGGCGGCGCGCGCGCGGGCCACCAGTCCGGGTGACTATGCCCCCGAGTTCTTCGATCGTGGCCTGTCCGATGCCTTCATCGGCCTGCTGCGCAAGCGTGGCGTGCTGCGTACCGATGGCGATGGCAGGCTGGTCTTTGATGAAGTGCTGGCCCGCATCGCCGAGGACGCGCAGTTGGTGCTGTCGCGGGACCTGCGCCACGGCATGCTGGCCTGAGGCCGGCGGGCAATAACCGGGTCTGCATCACCCCTGACAGCCGCCGGCGCTTCGCGCATAGTGCGGTGATCCAGAGCAGGGGACGGGGATGATGGACAGACGCACGATGCTGGCGGGTGCTGCTGCGGCAGCAGGATACGGGTTGTTGTCGCCGCTGGCGCGTGCCGCCGGCGCCGCGCCGCGCCCGAACATCCTCTACATCATGGTCGATGACATGGGCTGGGCCGACATCGGCTGCTATGGTCGCGACGACATCGCCACGCCGGCCATCGACAGCCTCGCGCGCGATGGCATGCGTTTCACCAACGCCTATGCCAATGCGCCGATCTGCTCGCCGACGCGCGTCGGCCTGATCACCGGCCGTTACCAGGGCCGGCTGCGCCTGGGTCTCGAGGAGCCGCTGGGGGGTGCGGACCTTGGCCTGGAGCCCGGCACGCCCACCTTCCCGCGCATGCTGAAGAAGGCTGGCTACCAGACCTCGCTGGTGGGCAAGTGGCATCTCGGCTCGCCGCTGAAGTACAGCCCGCTGAAGCACGGCTACGACCGTTTCTGGGGCATCCGTGGCGGCGGCGTCGACTATTTCAGCCATGACATCCGCCGCAATGTCCCGGGCTATCCGCGCGAGACCGGCAAGGACCTGTGGGATGGCGACGAGCCCACCACGGCGAGCGGCTATTTCACCGACGTGCTGGCCGACCGCGGTGCCCGCGAGATCGTGCGCATGTCGCGCGAGCCGGCGCCGTGGATGCTCAGCATGCACTTCACCGCGCCGCACTGGCCCTGGGAGGGTCCGGGCGACGAGAAGCTTTCGGCCGACGTGAGCAATGCGCTGCACTTCGATGGCGGCAACATCGCCACCTACCGCGCCATGGTCGAATCGCTCGACCGCAACGTGGCCCGCCTGCTGGCGGCCCTTGATGCCAGCGGCCAGCGCGACAACACGCTGGTCATCTTCACCTCCGACAACGGCGGCGAGCGTTTCTCCAAGACCTGGCCCTACAACGGCCTGAAGGGCGAGTTGCTCGAGGGCGGCATCCGCGTGCCGCTGCTGGTGCGCTGGCCGGGCAAGGTGCCCGCCGGCGCTGTCACCGGGCAGGCCGCCATCACCATGGACTGGGTGCCGACCTGGATGGAGCTTGCCGGGCTGCCGGCCGGTGAGCGCATGCCGGTGGACGGCGCCAGCCTGCTGCCGGCGCTGCTGGAGGGCCGTGCCCAGGAGCGGTCACTGTTCTGGCGTTACAAGGGCGCGGGCGGCCAGGCGGCCGTGCGTCGCGGTCGCTGGAAGTACCTGCGCATCAATGGCGGCGAGTTCCTGTTCGATGTCGATGCCGATCCGCAGGAGCGGGGCAACCTCAAGGACAAGCATGCCGACGTGTTCGCGGCATTGCGTGCCGAGTGGGACGCGTGGAACGCGCAGATGATCCCCTATCCGCCGGAGAGCGCCACCTGGGACAACCGCTCGCAGAAGACGCTGGCGGACCGTTACTGAGGGTCGGCGACCTCAGTCGCCGTTGCGCGGTGCCCGCCGCAGGCGCTTGACGCTGGCATCGCGCGCCTTGCCCTGCAGGCGCTTCTCGCGGGAGGCCCGCGTGGGCCTCGTCGGCCGGCGCGGTCGCGGCGCGACGGCAGCAGCCTCGACCAGGGCCTGCAAGCGCCCGAGTGCCTCGCGGCGGTTGCCTTCCTGCGTGCGGTGGTTGCGGGCGATGATGAGGATGGCGTCGTCGTCGGTCAGGCGACGCCCCGCGAGGGTCCGAAGCCGCGTCTTCACGTCCTCCGGCAATGTGCGGTTGCCGCGCACATCGAAGCGCAACTGCGCCGTGGTGGCCACCTTGTTGACGTTCTGCCCGCCAGGTCCTGCGCCACGCACGAACTCCAGCGACAGGTCGCCCTCCGGGACCGGCCATGGCTTCACGCGCCACCCCCCCTGACGGTGACCATGCGGATGTCGCGCTGGGCCACCGGGATGGTGATGCCATGGCGCTTGAAGTGCTGCCAGATCGAGCGGTTCACTTCCGAGCGGATGTTGTTGACGCCATTCTGCGGGTCGGCGATCCAGAAGCGCAGTTCCAGCTCGATGCCATGGTCGCCGAAATGCATGAGGCGCGAGACCGCCTCCGGATCGTGCAACACCCGAGGGCTGCAGTAGGCGGCCTCGATCAGCACGCCGAGGGCCAGTTCCGGGTCGTCCTGGTAGCTGATGCGCACCGGCAGGCGCAGGCGCACCCGGCAGTCGGAGTAGCTCCAGTTGATCACCGGGTTCGTGATCAGGTTCTGGTTGGGGACCAGGGTCTCGACGCCGTCGCGGTCGCGGACCACGACGTAGCGGCCGCGCAATTCCTGCACCCAGCCGAAGTTCTCGGTGCTCGTGCCGGTGTGTCCGGTGAAGCTGATCACATCGCCTGGCTTGATGGACTTGTCCATCAGCAGCACGAAGCCACTGACGAAATTGCTGGCGATGGCCTGCAGGCCGAAACCCAGACCGATGCCGACCGCGCCCGTCAGCACGGTGAGTGCGGTGAGATCGACGCCGGCGGCATTGACGCCCACCAGCACGCCCAGCGTCATCAGGATGAAGTAGGCGAACTTGCCGATGCCAATGCGGGTCGAGAGCGCCAGCTCTTCCACGCGCATTACGCGGCGTTCGATCGCGCGCGACAGGACGCTGGCCGCGAACACGAACAGGGTGACGACGAACAGTCCCTTGATCAGCGACCAGAGCGTGAACTCCGTGCGGCCCGGGATGAGGTCGAAGCGGTCGAGGTGGTCAGCCACCCAGCTCGACCAGCCCACCAGCGTGGACACCAGCAGCGCGGAGAGCAACAGCGTGATCCGCCAGGCACGGCGCCCCAGCCACGTCGCCGGCGCACCGCCGGCAAGCCGCTCCAGCAGCAACAGCGCGAGGCGTACGGTCAGCAGGGTGCCCGCGATCACGGCAGCGAGGCTCAGCAGCCCGGCGGACGTATGGGCCGGCGGCAGGTGGTGCAGCAGGTCGAAGGAGTCCTTCACGGCAGCCTCAGGCGTTGAGGTCGGGGATGAGACGGCTTTCGAGGCGCTGTATCTGGTCCTTGAGCATCAGCTTGCGCTTCTTGAGGCGGCGTATCTGCATCTCGTCGCTGGTCAGGTCGAGCACCAGCCGCTCGATGATCTGGTCGAGGTCGCGATGTTCGATGCGCAACTGGCGCAGGCGTTCGTGGCTGCGCAGCAGTTCGATGTCATTTTCATCCCCGGGCGGGTCCTGCATGACGGGTATCCGGGTGACGCAACCGCTCAGGCCGGTTGCAGGAGGGTCAGGATCGGCGTGATCCCGTCGGGTAGCTTATCCAAGCGGCCCAGCGGCCGCCATGGCACGCCGGGCTCGTGGAAGTCCGAGGCGATGGAGCCGGCGAGGCCCGTGCGGCGTGCGTGCTGCAGCAGACGTGCCGTGTCGTTGGGCGAGGTGCCGGCGATGCTCACCTCGAGGCCGTCGCCGCCCGCATCACGGAAGGCCTGGCAGAGTTGCCCCAGCTGGCCGTTGGAAAAGCGGTAGCGGTGGGCGTGGGCCAGCACGGCACGGCCGCCGGCAGCACGGATGGCGCTGACCGCCTCTTCCAACGCTGCCCAGTGCGCCGGAACATGACCCGGCGTGCCGCGTCCGAGGTAGCGGTCGAACGCGGCCTGGACGCCGGCGGCAAGACCGCGCCGTACGAGCGCGCGGGCGAGGTGCAGACGCGTGGGCACAGCGCCGTCCGCCGCCAGGTCCGTGAGCAGGCTGCGGCCCTGCAGGGCGGGCAGCTGCAGCAGGCGGGCGTCGATGGCACGGATGCGCGCCTGCCGTGCCGCGTGGGTCGCCGCCAGTTGCGCCTGCAAGGTGGCGGACGCGGTGTCGATGCCCAGTGCGACCACGTGGATTTCCCGGTCCCGCCAGCTGCAGGTCAATTCCGCGCCCGGGAAGAAGCGGATGTCGTGTGCCTGGCAGGCCGCAGCGGCCTCGGCGCAGCCGGCCGTGGTGTCGTGATCCGTCAGCGCCAGCACCGCCAGTCGCCGCCGTGCGGCCTCGGCGGCCAACGCCGCTGGCGACAGGACGCCATCGGAACAGTGGCTGTGCGTGTGGAGATCGACGAGCCGGAAGGGCGCCGTATCATGCGGCGCCATGACACCCTCGCGAATCGACCGCCTGCCCGCTCACATCGACACGCTGCTGCTGGATCTCGATGGCACCTTGCTCGACCTGGCCTTCGACAACCATTTCTGGCTGCAGGTCGTGCCGGAAGCCTTCGCATCGCGCAACGGGCTGAGCGTGCAGCAGGCGGCCGCGGACCTGGCGCCGCTGTTCGCCGCCGTCGAGCACACCTTGCCCTGGTATTGCCTCGACCATTGGTCGCGCACGCTCGACATGGACCTGGCCCTGCTGAAGACCGAACATGCCTGGCGGGCGGCCTGGCTGCCCGGTGCGCAGGCGTTCCTGCGGCGGCAGCGCGCTGCGGGCCGGCGGCTCGTGCTGGCCACCAATTCCCACCCGCAGGTGCTGCGGATCAAGGATGCGCAACTGCGCGTGACCGATCATCTGGACGCTGCCTGGAGCTCGCACGGATTCGGGGCCCCCAAGGAGGATCCGCAGTTCTGGGCGGGTTTCCGCCGCGCCGAGACCTTCGACCCCGGGCGCACGGCCTTTCTCGATGACAACCTGCGCGTACTGGAGGCGGCTGCCGACGCTGGCGTGGCCTGCCTCGTGGCCGTCACCGCGCCTGACAGCACCCGTCCTGACAAGGACCCGCCATCGCGCTTCGATTGGGTCCGCGCCGTGGCCGAGATCGCCTAGCCGACAGTCCACCGGCCTGTCTCAGCGCCGGCCTCCGCGTGGCGGACCACCGCGCCTCGGGCCTCCGCGCCCGCCACCACCACCGCCACCGCCGCGCCGCGGCGCGTCTTCGCGGGGACGGTGCTTCGGGAAGATGACATCGGAGGCCATCAGTTCCGCCGTCAGGCTGCCGCGGGGAATGGTGTGCCCGATGTACTTTTCGATCTCCGGCAGGCAGTGCGCGTAATCCTCGCAGCCGAAGCTGATGGCATCGCCGTCGGCGCCGGCACGTGCCGTACGGCCGATGCGGTGCACGTAGTCGGCGCAGTCCTGCGGCAGGTCGAAGTTGTAGACGTGGCTGACGTCGGGGATGTGCAGGCCACGCGACGCCACGTCCGTCGCAATCAGCACCTTGAGCTCCCCGCTGTGGAACTCCTTGAGGTAACGCAGCCGCTTGTTCTGCGGCACGTCGCCGGAGACCGCCTGGGCATTGATCTGGTTCGCCCGCAGCACGTCCTCGAGGCGATCCGCCATGCGGCGCGTGTTGACGAACACCATGGTGCGGTGGGCGTCGGCGCTGCGCAGCATGCCGATCAGCAGCGGCAGCTTCTCTTCCATCGCGGGGAAGTAGATCACCTGCCGGACCTTGTCGGCCGTGACACGGTCCGGTTCGATGCGGATCAGCTCCGGGTTGTTCATGTCCTCGTAGGCCAGTTCGAGGACGCGCTGCGAGAGGGTCGCGGAGAACAGCATCGACTGGCGCTCGGCCGGTGCCGGCATGCGCCGCAGCAGGCGGCGGATGTCGTCGATGAAGCCAAGGTCGAACATGCGGTCCGCCTCGTCCAGCACCACGACCTCGATCTGGCGCAGGTCGTAGAGTCCCTGGCGCCAGAAGTCGATGATGCGGCCGGGTGTGCCGATCAGCACGTCGACGCCGTCCTCGAACTGCTTGCGCTGCTTGTCGTAGTCCACGCCGCCGAACACGCAGGCCAGGCGCAGGCCGGTGTGGCGGCCGAGCTGCTTTGCGTCGTTGTGGATCTGCACCGCCAGTTCGCGCGTCGGCGCGATGACGATGCCGCGCAGCGTCTGTGCGTTGCGCTCGCCACGCGGTGGTCGCGTGAGCAGCGTCTGGAACATCGACACCAGGAACGCGGCGGTCTTGCCGGTGCCGGTCTGCGCCTGGCCGGCCACGTCACGCCCCGTCAGGGCGAAGGGCAGCGTCTGCGCCTGGATGGGCGTGCAGTGCGTGAAGCCGGCGTCGTCAAGGCTGCGCTGCACGTCCGGGTGGAGCGCGAAACTGGCGTAGGTGGGGGCGTTGGGGTCGATGATGGCGCGCTGCGTCGGCGGTGCCGGGGGCGCGAGGTCCAGGTCTTCGGCGCGTGCGGCCTCGCGTTCGCGGCGTTGGCGAGGCGGACGCTGCGACTCGCCCTGGCGCGGGCCACGCGGGCCGCGGCCGCCGTCCCGGTGGCCGGCGTCCCGGGGCGCGTTGCCGCCTGCGGTCTGCCCTTCAGGGCGGTCATGCTGCGGGGTGTCGCCTTCGGTGCGGCGGCGACCACCGCGACGCCCCCGCCGGCGCGGGGCTTCAGCCGCGGCGGCGTTGTCCGCCGGGCGCTGCGTGGAGGGCTTGGACGCCGGGGTGGCGGTTCCGAGGCCGAGGAGTTTCTTGAAGAATGCGAGGATCATGGAGTGCTGCGTGTTCCTGCCGGTCTGCGCCGGATGCTTGCAAACGGGAGAGGGAAGGTTTAAAAAACGGGCCAGACAAGGCGGCCTTCTCGCCGCCCGATGAACACCGAATCCCTCAATCACCGAGTCTAACCGCTCGAGCGCGGTTCGTCGCCGGGTTTTACCCGCCCCGCCGCTCCAGCCACCAGAATCCCCGCGCCACGCCGTCCCGGCATTCTCCATCCACGCAATGTCACAGGCACCCGGAGGCCTCACCGTGAGCAGTCCGCAGATCATCCACACCACCGATGCGACCTTCGCTGCCGACGTGCTCGGCTCCGCCGAACCCGTGCTGCTCGACTTCTGGGCGGAGTGGTGCGGTCCCTGCAAGATGATCGGTCCGATCCTCGACCAGTTGGCCGCCGACTACCAGGGTCGCGTCAAGATCGCCAAGATCAACATCGACGAGAACCCCGCCACCCCGCGCCAGTTCAACGTGCGCAGCATTCCCACGCTCATGCTCTTCAAGGGCGGCGCGGTCCAGGCCCAGAAGGTTGGCGCCGGCAGCAAGGCCCAGATGGCGGCCTTCCTGGACGCGAACCTGTGAGGGGCTATCTCGGCAACCAGGGCGGGCGCCGCTCGGGCAAGGGCCAGCGGCACCGCGACGGCAACCGCGGCGGCGGCGATCGCAACGTCAACGGCAACGTCGGTGGCCGGCCGGACGAGATCTACGATCCGGAGCCGTTCGACCCGACCGACAACGGCGAGATCATCAGCCCGTCCGAGCTTGCGATGGTGCGCAAGTCGATGAGCCTCAACGACCTGAAGGCCAAGCCCATCAACCAGCTGGTCAAGGTCGCCGAGTCCATGGGCCTCGAGAGCCTGGCCCGCTCGCGCAAGCAGGACATCATCTTCTCGATCCTCAAGGCCCATGCGCGCAACGACGAGCGCATCTACGGCGAGGGTGTCATCGAGATCCTGCAGGACGGTTTCGGCTTCCTGCGCTCCGCGGATGGCAGCTACCTCGCCGGCCCGGACGACGTCTACATCAGCCCGCAGCAGGTGCGCCGCTTCAACCTGCGCACCGGCGACTCCATCTCCGGCCTCATCCGCCCGCCGAAGGACGGCGAGCGCTACTTTGCGCTGATGAAGGTCGGCGAGATCAATTTCGACTCGCCCGAAAGCAGCCGCAACAAGGTGCTGTTCGAGAACCTCACGCCCTTCCATCCCACGCAGCGGCTGAAGCTCGAGCGCGGCAATGGCAGCACCGAGGACCTGACGGCCCGCACCATCGACCTGGTCTCGCCGATCGGCAAGGGCCAGCGCGGCCTGATCGTCTCCCCGCCCAAGGCGGGCAAGACGATGCTGCTGCAGAACATCGCCACGGCCATCACCGCCAACCATCCCGAGGTCTACCTCATCGTGCTGCTCATCGACGAGCGCCCGGAAGAGGTCACCGAGATGCAGCGCACGGTGAAGGGTGAGGTCGTATCCTCGACCTTCGACGAACCGGCCGCACGGCATGTGCAGGTGGCCGAGATGGTCATCGAGAAGGCCAAGCGGCTGGTCGAGCACAAGAAGGACGTGGTGATCCTCCTGGATTCCATCACCCGCCTGGCCCGTGCCTACAACACCGTGGTGCCCAGTTCCGGCAAGGTGCTCACCGGTGGCGTCGACGCCAATGCGCTGCAGCGCCCCAAGCGCTTCTTCGGCGCGGCGCGCAACATCGAGGAAGGCGGCTCACTGACCATCCTCGCCACGGCGCTCATCGACACCGGCTCGAAGATGGACGACGTGATCTTCGAGGAGTTCAAGGGCACGGGAAACAGCGAGATCCACCTGGATCGCCGCATCGCCGAAAAGCGCGTGTTCCCGGCCGTGAACATCAACCGTTCCGGCACCCGCAAGGAAGAGCTCATCACCGATCCGTCGGAGCTGGCGAAGATGTGGATCCTGCGCAAGCTGCTGCATCCGATGGACGAGCTCGCCGCCATCGAGTTCCTGCTCGGCAAGATGAAGGACACCAAGACCAACGCCGAGTTCTTCGAGGCGATGAAGCGCTGAGCCCCGCTGCGGGCCCGATGCAGGTCGCTGTTCCGGCGACGTCGCCGGACGGCGACGTTCGCCGGCGGCCCCTGCCGCCCGCAGAATCGGGGCATGAAGCCTCTCCTGCATGCGCTGGTCCTGCTGGTTCCGGCAGTCCCCAAGGTCCTGGCGGCCGACGCCGTCCCGGGCCGGGAACGGCTGCAGCCACCGCGGACCACAGCGGCCAGCCCGCTGACGGACCGCTTTGCCCTCACTCTCGGCTATGGCCTCGAAGACGGCTCACTGCGCATGCGCGTCGACGGCGACTACGCCGGCACGGCGCTGGATGCCGTCACCGACCTCGGCGTGCCGCGCCAGCGTGATGTCCTCCAGGCGGAGCTGGCCTTCCGCTTCGGCCAGTTCAGCCGCCTGCGCATCGACTACGTCGCCGTGCAGCGCGACGCGACCCGGGTGCTCGCACGTGAGCTGGTCATCGACGACGAGCGTTGGTCGGCGGGTGGCACCGTGCATACGCGTGCCGGCCTGCGCAGCCTGGGCTTCGACTACAGCCGCGCCATGCATCAGGACGAGCGCGGCGAACTGTCGCTGAGCGCGGGCCTGCGCCTGAGCGAGGGCGAGGCGCTGGTCGAGTCCGCCGACCTGCAGCGTGCACGTGCGGTCGAGGGCGTGCTGCCGGTGCCGACCTTGGGTCTGGACGGCACCTGGCTGCCCCGCGAGCGCTGGTCCGTCAACGCCCGCGTGCAGTACATCGCTGGCCGCCGCGGGCAGGTCCAGGCGGCGTTGGCGCGCCTGCAGGCTGATGTGCAGTACCGCTGGCATGACAACCTCGCCGTCGGCCTCGGCGTCACGCGGCTGGACATCGACGCCACCAGTGCCCGGCCTGGCGACAGCGGCCGCCTGCGTGCGGCCGGGACCACAGCCGCGCTGTTCCTGCGGGCCGCGTTCTAGGGCATCCTCGATCCGGACCGAACACGGGGGATCGATGACGCCGGCCATTCCACTCATGGCGCTGCTGTGCGGTGCCTGCCTGTCCGCGACCGCCGCCGCTGCCGTCACGCGCCTCGAGGTCAAGTTGCGGGAAGTGTTGCCGCCGGCCGTTGCGGGGGGGCTCGAACAGGAACGCCTTTCGGGCACGGTCCACGGCGAGCTGGATCCGGCAACGGCGGCGAACCGTCTGGTCACGGATCTCGGGCTTGCGCCCCGCAACGCGCGCGGTCGCGTCGCGTATTCGGCGACCTTCTCGCTGGTGCGGCCGGTCGATCCGGCGCAGGACAGCGGCCTGCTGTTCTACGACGTACCGAACCGTGGCAATGGCAGGGCCACGCCTGATGCGGCCGGCCACGCCCATCTGGTCAGCGGTTGGCAAGGCGACATCCCGCCCACCGCTGGTCTGCAGACGCTGCAGGTTCCCGTTGCCCGCCGCCCCGATGGCCAGCCGCTGGTCGGCCCGGTGCTGGTGCGCTGGACCGATGTGCCCTCCTCGGCACGCAGCCGGCCCTTGCTGCGCGGCCTGGGCGCGGGCGTGCCGGCGCCACCGCCACTGGCCCTGGATGACGCCGCCGCAACCTTGCGCCGACGCCTGCCGGGCGATGCCACCGGCGAGCTGGTGCCGCGGCGCGATTGGACGTTCGCTGACTGCTCGCGCAGTGCCTTCCCGGGTCGCCCTGACGGCCGGCATCTGTGCCTGCGCGAGGGTTTCGACCCGCGCTATGCCTACGAGCTGCGATACCTCGCGAAGGATCCGCCGGTGCTGGGCATCGGTTTTGCCGCTGTCCGCGATCTGGTCGAGCACCTGCGGGGCGGCGCGCTGGGCCGGCGGCCCCGGCATGCGCTGGCCTTCGGGGCCTCGCAGTCGGGCAACTTCCTGCGCAGCTTCGTGCACCTGGGCTTCAACCGCGGTGAACAGGGCGGCCGCGTCTTTGATGGCATCCTGCCCTTCATCGCCGCGCGCCAGGTACCGCTGAACCTGCGTTTCGGTGTGCCGGGTGGCGCTGCCGGCCCTTACGAGGCGGGCAGCGAAGGCACGCTCTGGTGGGGGGACTATGTCGATCCGCGGGGCGATGGCCGCAGCAGCAGCCTGCTGCAGCGATGCCGCGCCTCGGACAGCTGCCCCAAGGTCATGGAGGTCTTCGGCTCGGCGGAATTCTGGGGCCTGCGCATGTCGCCGGACCTCGTCGGCCTGCAGGCCGACCGCGACATCGGACTGCCTGACAACGTCGTGCGTTACTACATCGCCGGCACCACGCACGGCGGCGGCCGCGGTGGCTTCGAGGTGCGCCCGATCGACCCTCCGCCGGGCTGCCTGTTGCCGGCCAATCCCAATCCGATGTCGGACACGCTGCGTGCGCTCACGGCGGCCTTGGTGGCCTGGGTGCGCGACGGTACCCCGCCACCGCCCGGACGCGCGCCCCGGCTGGACGCCGGCGACCTGGTGGAACCGACGGCACAGGCGATGGGGTTCCCGCGCATCCTCGGCCAGCCCTTGCCCGATGGCCACCTCCACCCCTTCCCGGCGCAGGGCTTTGGCCCGGGATTCCGCGCCGCCGATGTGTCGGGGCAGATGGAGTGGCTGCCGCCACGGCTCGATGCGGACTGGCCCCAGCGCGTGCCGCGCGTGGATGCCGACGGCAACGAGACCAGCGGCGTGGTCACCGTGCACCAGCAGGTGCCACTGGGCAGCTACCTGGGCTGGAACGTGGCCCGCAGCGGCTTCGAGCAGGGCCGGGCCTGCGGTTTCAACGGGGGCTACATCCCGTTTGCGCGCAGCCGTGCCGAGCGCGAGCGGCGCCAGGATCCGCGCCCCTCGCTCGAGGAACGCTACGGCGACCATGAAGGGTTCGTGCAACGCGTGCGCGCGGCCGCGGCAAGACAGGTGGCCGCGGGCTTGCTGTTGCCGGAGGACGCGGCGCGGCTCGTCAGCGAGGCAGCGGCGAGTGAGGTGCTGCTGCCGCGATGAAGTCCATGGCGGCCTTCACGGTCGCCGGGTCGCGCAGCGGACCACTGTGCCCGAGTCCGTCCGTGGCCCGCAGGCGCGCCGCAGGCTGCTGCCGCAACAGCGCTTGCGCATGCGCGAAGGGCACGACGTCGTCGTCGACGTCGTGGATGAGCAGCACCGGTGCTGCCAGCCGTGCCAAGGCTTCCGCGGCGTCGAGTCCGGCAGGGGTGGCACCAAAGTGGCTGACGAACGCGGACCGCAGCGCGGCCCGCGTGCGGGCGTCCAAGCCCAGCAGCGCCTCGAAACTGCCCAGCAGGTGGTCAAGGTCGCGCGGCAGGCTCACCAGCACCAGCGCTGCGGGCGCAGCGGCAGCGTCTGCGGCACCGAACACGCGGACGGCGGCCAGGGCGCCGAGGGAATGCGCGACGACGGCGTCCACGGCGCCGCCGGCGTGCATGAGCGCGGCGCGCAGGCCGGCCTCGAAGGCCGGGAGGTCCGACAGGCGTCCGGCCGAGGCGCCGTGTCCCGGCGCATCCAGCGCCAGCATGCGCCAGCCCCGCGCCAGGCCCTCGGCGACGAAGGCGCTCCAGCGCGGCGCATGCGAACCCCAACCGTGCTGCAGCAGCACGGTGAAGGGTCCCGTGCCCCATTGCAGGAGCCGCAGGCGGCCTTGGGCGCGATCGATCCAGTGGATCTGTGCAGCCGCCAGGCAGGGCGCATCCACGGCATCCAGCCGCCGGCGCCGCGGAAACCGGTACAGCTGCAGTGCCGCGCGCGCCGCCAGCGCAGGCCCACCGGCCGTCTGCAGCAGCCGGAACACGCGCTGCAGGCGGCGCTGCTGGGCTGCCGAGACGTGCGGCAGCCGCCGCGCAGGTGGCTCTTCGTGGCCCGCCCTGTCGGTCACGGCGCGACGATGGACTGGTACAGCAGCGTCAGCCACTCGGCCCGCAGGTTGAAGTCCCCCATCATCAGTTGCGTCGCGTAGACCGCCACGAGATCTTCCTGCGGGTCGACGATGAAGTGCGTCGAGGCTGCGCCGGACCAACCGAACTCGCCGGGCGAGCCCAGGTTGCCGCGCTGGGCGGGATCCATCAGCACCGAAACGCCGAGGCCATAGCCCGTGCCGTCGCGCAGCCCGCCCGCGGGACCGTTGGCCAAGGCGGTGGGCGGCAGGTGGTTGGACGCCATCAGTTGCACGGTCTTCGGCGACAGCAGGCGCACCCCGTCGAGCTGGCCCTTGTTGAGCAGCATCAGCGCGAAGCGCGCGTAGTCCTGCGGCGTGGTGGACAGGCTGTAGCCGCCGAGCACGACATCACCGTAGCTGGCCGCCAGGGGCGAGGGATTGGGCAGCAGCTTGCCGCCGGGGCCGGCCACATATTCCACCGGCTGGCGGGCCTTGTGCTGCGGCGGGATGCGGAAGTAGGAGTCCTGCATGCCCAGCGGCTGCAGGATGCGCTGCTGCACGAAGGCATCGAACTTCATGCCGGAGAGCTTTTCGACCAGCGCGGCCTGCACGTCATGCGACACGCTGTAGACCCACTTCTCACCCGGCTGGTAGAGCAGTGGCTGGGCGGCGAGCTTCTGCATCAGGTCGTCGAGGCCCACGCCGAGCATGTTGGCGTCGATGTAGGCCTTGTCGACCGGATTGCTGGCACCGCCGAAACCGTAGCTGAAGCCTGCGGTGTGGCGGAACACGTCCTGCACGGTGATGGCGCGCCTGGGCGAGTCCAGCAGCAGTCCGCCACCGGGCGCGGTGCCGGCATACACCTTCACGTCGGCGAAGGCAGGGAAATATTTCGACAGGGGATCGGTGAGCTGGAACCGGCCTTCCTCGTACAACATGAGCAGGGCCACGGAAGTGACCGGCTTGGTCATGCTGTACATGCGGAACAGGTCCGTCGCCGATGTCCTGCGTCCCGTCGCCAGGTCCGCGTGGCCGTAGGCATCGAGGTGCACCAGCTTGCCGTGGCGCACCACCAGCGTGACCACGCCTGGCGTGCGTCCCGCATCGACGTAGGCATGCACCGCCTGGTCGAGTCGCGCGAGCCGCTCGGACGACAGCCCGACACTTTCCGGTTTTGCGGTGGGCAGGTCCTTGGCCGTGACGGCGGTGGCTGCCAGCAGCAGGCTCGCCAGGGCGAACGCCGCGAGTGGCCTCAGGGTCAGGTGGAACATGGTCGATTCTCCCCCGGTCTTTGTCATGGATGGGCGAGGAGGAGGATACCCGGGTCCGGGACAGAGGCCGCGGCTACAACGGATTCCAGGGACCGCCCAGCCAGATCGCCCGGGCCATCCAGCAACTGATCAGCGCGATCAGCAGGGTCAGTGGCAGGCCGACGCGCAGGAAATCGCCGAACGTGTAGCGGCCGGGACCCAGGATCAGCAGGTTGCCATGGTGGCCGATGGGCGTCAGGAAGGACGCGACGGCACCAACGGCCATGACGACCACGAAAGGTTGTGCCGGCAGCCCCAGGCCCTCGGCGACGGCAATCGCCACGGGGGCCAGCAGCGCGACCGTCGCGCCGTCGGACAGCACTTGCGTGAGCACAGCCGCCACCGCGAAGGAAGACAGCAGCAAGGCGAGCAGGCTCCAGTCGCCACCGGCCGCCAGCAGCGGCTGGGCGAGCAGTGCTGCCGTGCCGGTCTGCTCCATGGCTGCGCCCAGGGGAATCACGCCGGCGATCATCACCACGATGCGGACGTCGATGCCGCTGTAGGCCTGTTCCAGCGTCACACAGCGGGACAGCACCATGGCCACCGCGCCGGCCAGGAACACCAGCGGGGCGTTGAACAGGCCACTGGCCGCAGCGACGACCACGGTGCCCATGATCAGCAGTGCCATCGGGGCGCGATGCCGCCAGGTCTGGCGCGCCGTGAACGGCACCATCATGAGGAAACCACGGTGCCCCGCCAGTTCCGCAAGATGGTCTGCGGGTCCGGCGAGCACCAGCAGATCGCCTTCCTGCAACCGGACCGCAGAGATTTCCTGGTCGATGGCCGAGTCCCGTCGCCAGATGCCCACCACAAGCACGCCGAATTCCTGGAGGAAATCCACGTCTCCCACGCTGCGGCCGATGAACTCGGAGCCCGGCCCGACCACCACCTGCACGAACTGGCCCTCGCCGTGACGGCTGCGCAGGCGGGCTGCGGTTGCGTACTTGCGCGGTGCGTTCAGCGACAGGCCGGGCGTGTGGGCCGCCGAGGAGATCTCATCGGGAGACGCATGCACGAGGATCAGGTCGCCGGCCCGCAGCGGCTCGCCTTCGTCCGGCGTGCTGCTGCCGCGGAGGCGGCGGACCAGTTGCAGCCGATCCGCGAACCGTGCCCGGAATTCGGCCAGGTCGCGATCGATCCAGGGGGACCCCTCGTCGATCACGAACTCGGTGAAGTAGTGCTCCAAGCGCAGGTAGTCCTGGTCGGTCGCCTCGCCGCTTCGCCGCGGAAGCAGCCAGCGCATGACCACGACATAGACGATACCGGCCAGCACCAGTGCGCCACCGATCGGCGTGATGTCGAAGATGCCAAGGCCGACCCCCGCCTGCCGCTCGAGCGCATCGCTGGCCAGGAGGAAGGCGGGCGCGCTGAAGAGCGTCAAGGTCGTGCCCAGCGATGCGGCAAGCGACATGGGCATCAGCAGGCGCGAGGCCGGAAGTTGCTGGTCGCGCGCGAAACGCATGACGATCGGCAGCATCATCGCGGTGACCATCACATGGTGCGATACCGACGCCAGCAGGGCGACGACGGGCATGATCACCAGCAGGGCCCGGCTCTCGCTGCGCCCGGCGGCCTGGCCGACCCAGTTGCCGATGCGGTCGGTCACGCCCGTGGCGCCCAGGCCCGCCGCCAGCACGAATACGGCGGCGACGATGATGGCCGGTTCGCTGCCGAAACCCGACAGCGCCTGCGCCGGCGTGAGGATGCCGGTGGCCGCCAATGAAAGCAGCACCAGCAGCGCCGTGACGTCGACACGCAGACGCCCGTGGATGAACAGCGCGAGTGCGCCACCCAGGATCAGGAGAAAGAGGACTTGCTGCAGGGGCATGGCCACACCTTACTCCATGCCCCCTGACGCTTCAGTTCACAGCAGATTCACGGGCAACGGCACGGTAGCCGATGTCGCGCCGCAGTTGCACGCCGGTGAACCGCAGCTGGTCCACGAGGGCGTAGGCCTGCGCCTGCGCGGCCCGGACGCTGTCGCCCAGTCCGACGGCGCACAGGACGCGACCACCACTCGTGACGACACGCCCGTCGGCAAGGCGCGTGCCGGCATGGAACACCTTGCCCGGCAGGGCGGCCGCAGCCTCGAGGCCTTCGATGGTGTCGCCCTTGCGCACCTCGTCCGGGTAGCCGCCGGCGGCCATCACCACGCCCAATGCCGCCTGCGGGTTCCAGTCGGCCTCGACCTCATCCAGCCTGCCCGCCAGCGCCGCCTCGCAGAGCAGGGTCAGGTCGCTGTCGAGGCGCATCAGCACGGGCTGCGTCTCCGGATCGCCGAAGCGCACGTTGTATTCGATGACCTTCGGTGCGCCATCGGCGCCGATCATGAGGCCGGCATAGAGGAAACCCACGAACGGCATGCCATCGGCCGCCAGGCCTGCGACGGTGGGCTCGATGACCTCACGCATGACGCGGTCATGCACCGCGGGTGTCACCACCGGGGCGGGGGAGTAAGCGCCCATGCCGCCGGTGTTGGGGCCGGTGTCGCCATCGCCGATGCGCTTGTGGTCCTGGGACGTGGCCATCGGCAGCACATGCCGGCCATCGCACATGACGATGAAACTGGCTTCCTCACCCTCCAGGAACTCCTCGACGACCACCTCAGCGCCCGAGTCGCCAAAGCGGCCGTCGAACATCGACAGCACGGCCTGCTCGGCCTCGGCCAGCGTCTGCGCGATGATCACGCCCTTGCCGGCCGCCAGGCCGCTGGCCTTGACCACGATCGGGGCCCGCTGCGCGTACAGCCAGTGACGGTCGAAGGTCGCGGCGGTGAAGCTGCGGTAGGCCGCCGTCGGAATGCCGTGCCGCGCCAGGAATGCCTTGGTGAAGGCCTTCGAACCTTCCAGTTGCGCCGCGGCCTGGCTGGGTCCGAAGCAGGCCAGCCCGTGGGCCCGGAACAGGTCGGTGATGCCCATCACCAGTGGCACTTCCGGTCCGACGATCGTCAGTTGCACCTGCTCGCGCTGGGCCAGCGCCAGCAAGCCGGGCAGATCTTCCGCGCTGACGGCGACGTTGCGGACCTTGGGCTCGGCGGCGGTGCCGGCATTTCCCGGGGCCACCAGCACCTCGGCCACGCGCGCCGACGCCGCGCACTTCCAGGCCAATGCATGCTCGCGGCCGCCGCCGCCGATGATCAGGACTTTCATGACCGTTGCCTCGTGCCGCTCAATGGCGGAAGTGCCGCATGCCGGTGAACAGCATGGCGAGCCCATGTTCGTTGGCCGCCGCGATGACCTCATCGTCGCGCAGCGATCCACCCGGCTGGATCAGCGCCGTCACGCCGTGCGAGGCCGCCACGTCCACACCGTCGCGGAAGGGGAAGAACGCGTCGGAGGCCACCACCGAGCCCTTGACCTCGATGCCGGCATCGGCGGCCTTGATGGCGGCGATGCGCGTGGAATAGACGCGGCTCATCTGGCCGGCACCCACGCCGACGGTGCTCTCGCCGCGTGCGAACACGATGGCGTTGGACTTCACGAACTTGCAGACGCGCCAGGCGAACAGCAGGTCGCGCAACTCGGTCGCGGTGGGCTGCCGCGCGCTGGCACAGCGCAAGTCCGCGGCCTGCACCATGCCGGCATCGGCGTCCTGCACCAGCAGGCCGCCGTTCACGCTGCGGGCCTCGAGGCGTGGCGCGGCCCGGGTGCCGAGCGGGCCGGTCACCAGCACGCGCACGTTGGGCTTGCCCGCGAGCACTTCCGCCGTGCCCGGCAGCAGCGCCGGAGCCACCAGCACTTCGACGAATTGCCGGTCGAGGATCCGCCCGGCGGTCGCGGCATCCAGCGCCACGTTGAAGGCGATGATGCCGCCGAAGGCCGAGGTCGGGTCGGTGCGGTAGGCGGCCTCGTAGGCCTCGGCTGCTGAGGCGCCGACGGCCACACCGCAGGGGTTGGCGTGCTTGACGATCACGCAGGCCGGCAGGTCGAACTGGCGCACGCACTCCAGTGCGGTGTCGGCATCCGCGATGTTGTTGAACGACAGTTCCTTGCCCTGCCGCACGTCGGCGCTGGCGACGCTGGCACCCTGCGCCAGCACATCGCGGTAGAACGCGCCGCGCTGGTGCGGGTTCTCGCCGTAGCGCAGCGTGCTGCCCACGCGTTCGCCGCGCAGCGTCAGCACCCGCGGGAAGGCCTCGCGGTCCGCAGCAGGCAGTTGCTGCTGCAGCCACCCCGCCACCAGCGCGTCGTAGGCCGCCGTGTGTGCATAGGTCTTGGCAGCCAGGCGTGTGCGCAGGGCGGGCGTCGTGCCCCCGGCCGTGTCCAGTTCGCTCAGCAGCGCGGGGTAATCGGCAGGGTCGACGACCACCGCCACGTCGGCATGGTTCTTGGCTGCCGCACGCAGCATGGCCGGGCCACCGATGTCGATGTTTTCCACGGCGAGGTCCCAGGTCACGTCGGCGCGGGCGATGGTCTGCGCGAACGGGTACAGGTTCACCACCAGCAGGTCGATCGGCGCGATGCCGTGCTGGCGCATCACCTCGTCGTCAATGCCGCGCCGGCCCAGCAGGCCGCCATGGATCTTCGGGTGCAGCGTCTTGACGCGCCCGTCCATGATTTCCGGGAAACCGGTGTGGGCAGCCACTTCCGTGACGGGAAGTCCGGCGCCCGACAACAGTGCTGCCGTGCCGCCGGTGGAGAGCAGCTGCACGCCGCGCGCATGCAGGGCGCGGGCGAGTTCGAGGATGCCGGTCTTGTCGGAGACCGACAGCAAGGCGCGCCGCAGCGGTGCGCCGGGGGAGGGCTGGTTCATGGAGTGAGTCCGAAGTCGCGGAGTTTCTTGCGCAGCGTGCCGCGGTTGAGGCCCAGCAGCGCCGCCGCCTGGCTCTGGTTGCCGCCACAGTGGTCGAGGACGGCACGCAGCAGTGGTTCCTCCACCTCGCGCAGCACCAGGTCGTAGAGCCCGGCCGGGGGGTGGCCGTCGAGGTGGGCAAAATAGTCCTGCAGGGCCCGCTCGGCGTGGCGGCGCAGCGTCAGTTCCGGAGCGGCGGCCACGGTGCCCGCGGTGTCAGTTCGCGGGACGTGCTGTCGTGCGGTCATGCTGTGGCTCCTCCGCGGTGTCCCGGGCCCAGGTGCCGAAGCATTCCCGGGCCAGCGCGTGCTGCGCCGCCGTGTTTTCGGCGGCAAGGAGGGCAGGCCGGAAGGTCTGCGTCAGCGCGTGGTGCTGGCAATACCAGCCGAGGTGCTTGCGGGCGATGCGGACGCCGGAGACCTCGCCGTGGAAGTCGTACAGGTCCGTGAGGTGCGCAAGAATGAGGTCTCTCACCTGCGTGCGCAAGAGCGGTGCCGGCAAGCGCCCTGTTTCCAGCCAGGCTTGCAGGTCGCGGAAGATCCAGGGCTGTCCCTGTGCGCCACGGCCGATCATCACCGCTGCAGCCCCGGTGTGGTCCAGCACCGCGCGGGCCTTGGCGGGCGAGGTGATGTCGCCGTTGGCCACCACGGGAATGCCCGACGTCGCGCAGATGTCGCGGATCGTGTCGTACTCCGCCTCGCCCGTGTAGAAATCCGCCCGCGTCCGGCCATGTACCGCTATCGCGCTGACCCCAGCACGCGCCGCGATGCGGGCGATGGCCACGCCATTGCGTCGCGACGGGTCGACGCCGGTGCGGATCTTCACGGTCACCGGCACGTCGACCGCGCCCACCACCGCGTCCAGCAGGCGACCCACCAAAGGTTCGTCCGCAAGCAGCGCGGAGCCACAGGCCCTGCCATAGACCTTCTTCGCGGGGCAGCCCATGTTGATGTCGATGATCTGCGCGCCGAGGTCGACGTTGGCCCGCGCTGCCTCGGCCAGTTGCAGCGGATCGTTGCCGGCCAGTTGCACGACGCGGGGCTCGGGTTCGCCGCTGTGGTCCAGACGTTGGCGCGACTTGCGCGTGTGCCAGAGTGCCTGGTCGGCCGTCACCATCTCGGAGGCGGCCAGTCCGGCGCCCAGCTTGCGGCACAGGATGCGGAAGGGCCGGTCGGTCACGCCTGCCATGGGCGCCAGGACCGCCTGTGCACCGATCTCCCAGCGACCGATCCGCACGCCTCAGCGGCCTGTGCTGTTGGCGCAGTGGAGGCGGCCGGTTGCCCCGGGCAGGCAGGCATCGACCTCGAAGCTGGTTGCCGCAGGACCGGGGTCGGGCAGGTCCAGCAGGGTATCCAGCCGCTGGTCGGGCGCCAGTGCATTGCCCTGCCGGCCGCCCAAGTATTCCCGTGGCGCAACGTCCGCCTGGACCAGCACCGCGCCGAAGCGGTCAGTAAGACGCGTGCGCAGCACCGGCAGCGGCAGCGGGTGGTCGGCGGGGTTGTGGATGCTGGTGCGCAGCAGGATCCGCGGCGAGTCAGGTTTGGCCAAGGCGCCGAGCTGCTTGACGATGTACAGCTTCGGATCATCCTGCAGTGCCGGGTCCAGGCCCAACCCCCCGTAGACCGTCAGCACGCTGTCCCGGGTCTGTGGGTGGGCCAGGAGCGCACTGCGGAAATGGTGCAGGATCTGGCCGGCCAGCAGCAGCAGGAGCACGGCAGCAATCACGCTGTGCAAGAGGGTTCTGCCGTGTGACCGGGGCGTCTCCGGGGGGGGCAGTTCCTCATCCAGCGGATCGGGCGCCGGCACGGGGGGCGGAAGGGGGGCAGGGACCGGCGCGGGCGCGGGCGCGGGCACAGGTTCCGGCGCGGGCGCGGGTGCGGGCACAGGTTCCGGCGCGGGTGCGGGCGCCATCTGGGTCATGCGCCGCGACGCATAGCGATCGAATTCGCGCACCATCTCGAAGCGGGCGACCAGTGCCTGCAGTTTCGCATCGACCTCGCTGGAGGCGCCCGCGGGCGCCGTGGCGGGCGCCGGCGCCATCGCGCCGGGCGGTGGCGCTGGAGGTTGCGGCGCCGGGTTGGCCGCTGCCGGCGGTGGCGCCGGCCGCTGTGCCGTCCGAGGCCGACGCAGGGTCCTGCCACGACTGGTCCGTGGACGTTCCCGGTCCCCTGCAACCGCTTCGGCCGGTTCGTCCAGCAAGGCTGCCAGTCCGTTGAAGATGGCGCTGCAGCGTCCGCAGCGGACGCTGCCTTGCCCTTGCCGCAGGTCGCCCGGCGTGACCGTCAGGTGCTGGAGGCAGTTGGGGCAGACCGTGATCATGGCTGTGTTCAGCCTGCGGCCTGTGCCCAGTCCGAGGCAAGCCCCGGTGCATCCGGCATTGCGTCGGGTGGGGCGCGGGTCCCGTGCAGGGCCACCCAGCCCTCGTGCTGGCGCCACACCGTCAGTGCTATCCAGGGTGCGAAGCAGTCGACGACTTCCTGCGCCTGCTCCTCGAGGATGCCGGCCAGCAGCAACGTGCCGCCAGGTGCCAGCAGCTGCCGGAAGCGCGGCGCAAGCGAGCACAGCACGCCGGAAATGATGTTGGCGATCAGCAGCGGCGCCAGCGCCGGCAGGGCGTCCGCGTCGGCCTGCCACAGCACCTTCGACGCGACCTGGTTGGCCGCGGCGTTGTCCAGCGTCGCGACGCCGGCCTGGGGGTCGATGTCGTGCGCCCAGACCTGCACTGCGCCCAGGCGTGCTGCGGCGATCGCCAGCACGCCGGATCCGCAGCCGTAGTCGATCGCCCAGACACCCGGTTGCAGATGTCCGTCGAGCCATTGCAGGCACAACGCGGTCGACGGATGGGTGCCGGTGCCGAAGGCCAGTCCGGGATCAAGGCGGACACAGATGGCGGCAGGGTCCGGCGGCAGCGGCTCATGGTGCGGGACGATCCACAGCCGCGCCCCGAAGCGCATGGCATGGAAGTCCTTGAGCCATTCCCGCTCCCAGGCGCGGTCCTCGAGATGCGTGGCCTCGACGGCACTGGCCGGGACGTCCAGCGCCGAGGCCAACATCAGCAGCGTCTCCGGTCCCGCCGCATCGGCCTCGAAGACGGCCTCGAGCACGGTGCGCGGCCACAGGCGCACTTCGCCCGGGGCAGGCTCGAGGATCGCGTCGTCGACGGCGTCGGTGAAGGTCACCGAGCACGCGCCGGCGGCGAAGCAGGCTTCCTCCGCGGCCTCCGGGTCACGGCCCTCCAGTGCCACGCGGAGGCTGAGGAAAGGCATGCTGCCGTTCCTGCCCTACTTCAGGCCCAGGCGCCGTTCGAGGTAATGGATGTCCTGCCCCCCTTGCTGGAAGGCGGCCAGGGCCATGATTTCCTTGTGCAGCGGCGTGTTCGTCTTGATGCCCTCGACCACCAGTTCGCTCAGCGCGTTGCGCATGCGCGCAATGGCCGTGTCGCGGGTGTCGCCATGGGCGATCAGTTTGCCGATCATCGAGTCGTAGTTCGGCGGCACGCTGTAGCCGGAGTAGAGGTGGCTGTCGACGCGGATGCCGGGTCCACCCGGGGCATGCCACAGCTTGACCGGCCCCGGCGACGGCATGAAGGTCTTGGGGTCCTCGGCGTTGATGCGGCATTCGATGGCGTGGCCGCGGATCTGGATGTCGCCTTGGGTGAAGGGCAGCTTCTCGCCGGCGGCGATCAGCAGCTGGGTCTTCACCAGGTCGATGCCCGTGACCAGTTCCGTGACCGGATGCTCCACCTGGATGCGCGTGTTCATCTCGATGAAGTAGAACTCGCCGTCCTGGTAGAGGAACTCGAAGGTGCCGGCGTTGCGGTAGCCGACCACCCGGCAGGCCTCGGCGCAGCGTTCGCCCATGCGTTCGCGCTCCGCTTTCGACAGGCCGGGCGCCGGCGCTTCCTCGATGACCTTCTGGTGCCGCCGCTGCATGGAGCAGTCGCGCTCGCCCAGGTGCACCACGTTGCCGTGGTTGTCGGCGATGACCTGGAACTCGATGTGCCGCGGCTTCTCCAGGAATTTCTCCATGTAGACCTGCGGGTTGCCGAACGCGGCCTGCGCCTCCTGCTGCGTCACGGTGATGGCGTTGAGCAGCGCGGCCTCGGAGTGCACCACGCGCATGCCACGGCCGCCGCCGCCGCCGGAGGCCTTGATGATCACCGGGTAGCCGATCTGCCGTGCAATGCGCAGGTTTTCCTGAGGGTCCTCGCCCAGCGGGCCATCGGAACCCGGCACGCAGGGCACGCCGGCCTTTTTCATGGCGCGGATGGCGGAGACCTTGTCGCCCATCATGCGGATGACGTCGGCCTTGGGGCCGATGAAGATGAAGCCGCTCTTCTCCACGCGTTCGGCGAAGTCCGCGTTCTCGGACAGGAAGCCGTAGCCGGGGTGGATGGCGACCGAGTCCGTGACCTCCGCGGCGCTGATGATCGCCGGCATGTTGAGGTAGCTCTGCGGCGACGGCGCCGGGCCGATGCAGACGGTCTCGTCGGCCAGCAGCACGTGCTTGAGGTTGGCGTCGGCGGTGGAGTGCACCGCCACGGTCTTGATGCCCAGTTCGCGGCAGGCGCGCAACACCCGCAGGGCGATCTCGCCGCGGTTGGCAATGACGACTTTGTCGAGCATGCGGTCGGTCCGGCTCACTCGATGACGAACAGGGGCTGGCCGAACTCGACCGCCTCGCCGTTCTTGACCATGATGGCCGTGACACGGCCCGCCCGGTCGGCCTCGATCTGGTTCATCATCTTCATCGCCTCGATGATGCACAGCACGTCGCCGACCTTGACCTCATCCCCGATCGACACGAAGGCCTTGGCGGTGGGCGAAGCGGCGGCATAGAAGGTGCCGACCATCGGCGAGGGCACGGCGTTGGCGCTGCTGGCCTTGGCCGAACTGCCGGCCTGGGCTGCCGTTGCTGCTGCCGGGGCCGCGGCGGGCGCCGGCGGCTGGATCATCGCGGGGGGCGCGGCCAGGTATTGCGGCATGACGGCACCGGTGGGCTGGCGGCTGATGCGAACGGCCTCTTCGCCTTCCTTGATCTCGATCTCGGCGATACCGGATTCTTCCAGCAGTTCGATCAGCTTCTTGATCTTGCGAATGTCCATCGTGCAACTCCTGCAAAAAAGGGAGGGCCACGGGCCCCTCGGGGCCAAAGTCCTATCCCTGGTCAACCGGGGGGCCATTTAACCCCAAAACGCAGCGGGAAGCGCCTGCAAATCGCCGGCGCAAAACGATTTCGGCGCCAATTGTCGCCGATAACCGGCAAATCGCCGGGTTTGTTGCGGGTTTCAGCCGTTTGTTGCGGATTTGCCGCTGTCGGCGGCTTCCTGCCTGGCCCGTGCCGTCGACAGGGTCTTCAGGCCATCGTTGATGCGTGACTGGGCGGCTTCGAGACCGATCTGGCCGTCATCCAGCGCGCGGATCGTGTCCAGGATCAGGTCGAGGTCTTCCTGGTGGAGTTCGCCAATCTTCACCGTGACGATCCGGTGCTGGCGGTCCGTGAACAGCGTGAACGGGAAGGCCGGGCTCATGCCAACGGCGTCGACCGCCGCCAGGCCGTCTTCCTCGCCGATCAGCAGCGGGTAGCCGATCGGCTGCTTGGCGGCGAACGCGAGCACATCCTCGCGGAAGTCGACAGCGATGCCGACGAATTCGACGCCCTGCGTCCTGCGTGCCTCGCGCACGCGGTTCAGCAGCGGGATCTCCCGTACGCAAGGTGGGCACCATGTGGCCCAGAAGTTCACCACCAAGGCCTTTCCCTGCCACTCGGACAGGCTGCGTGGCCTGTCGTCGCGGTCCTTCAGGGTGATCGCCGGCAGCGTCGCCGGTACCGGCCGCGCCGCGGGGGCAGCGGGTGTGCCGGCGGCGGGTTCCGCTGCCGACACGGTCACGGGCATTTCCGCGACCGGCGCGCGCGCCGCCTGCCACTGCCAGAAGAAGCCGCCCGCGGCGGCCACGGCCACCACCAGTCCGGCCAGCAGGAAGGTGCCGCGGCGGCGCGGCGGGGTCGAGGGGCTGTTCATGAGGGTTCCCGGGAGGAAGTGCCGAGGGCGCGGGTGACCAAAGGGGCGAAATCGGTGGCCGGCATGAAGCCGACCACGCGGAACTCACGGCGCTCCTCGCCGGCGCGGTCGAACAGGGCAATGGTCGGCGGGCCAAAGATGCCGAAGCGCTGCAGCAGGGCCTGGTCGGTGTCGTCGTTGGCGGTCACGTCGGCCTGCAGCCACACGACCTCGGCCAGTGCGGCGCGGACCGGCGCCGCGGTGAAGGTGTAGCGCTCCATCTCCTTGCAGGAGACGCACCAGTCTGCATAGAAGTCGAGCAGCACGGCCTTGCCCGCCGCGCCCGCTGCGGCCAGTTCGCGGTCCAGGTCCGCGGTCGACTTGATGCGCACGAAGGGCAGCGGGGCGTGCGCCGGTGCCACCGACCACGGCGCCAGCGGATCGACGGCGCCACGCAGGCTGCCGGAGACCAGCAGCAGTGCGTAAGCGGCCGTGCCTGCCGCCGCCAGGCGCAGGCCATGACGCGCCAGCGGCATGCGCACCACGGCGCGCCACAGCACGACGGCGAGCGAGGCCAGCGGCAGGACCCACAGCAGCAGTCCCCAGCGGCCCTCCACCAGACGCGACAGCATCCACGCGGCGACGCCCAGCATGAGGGCGCCGAAGACCTGCTTCACCGTGTCCATCCAGGCCCCGGCGCGCGGCAGCCACTGTCCGGCGGAGGCGCCCACCACCAGCAGCGGCGTGCCCATGCCCAGCGCCATCGCGAACAGCGCCAGTCCGCCCCGCAGCACCTCGCCGCTCTGGCCGATCACCGACAGCGCCGCCACCAGCGCGGGCCCGACGCAGGTGGTCACGATCAGCGCCGACAGCGCGCCCATCACGGCGACGCCGGCAAAGCTGCCGGCCTTCTGGCGGTTGCTCAGGTCGGCCAGGCGCGACTGCAGGAACGAGGGCATCTGCACCGTGAACAGGCCGAACATCGACAGCGCCATGGCGACGAACAGCAGCGCGAACAGCATGATGATCCACGGCTGCTGGAACACGGTCTGCGCCTGCTGGCCGGCGGCGGCGAAGGCCATGCCCGCGGCGGTGTAGGTCACGGCCATGCCCAGCACGTAGGCCAGCGACAGCAGGAAGCCGCGCTGGCGGCTGAGGCCCGCACCTTCGCCGGCGATGATGCCGGAGATGATCGGCACCATCGGCAACACGCAGGGCGTGAAGGCCAGTACCAGGCCGGCGAGGAAGAAGGCGCCGATCATGAGCGCGAGGTTGCCGTCGCGGATCAGGCCGGCGAGCCGGTCCTGTTCGGCGACGTAGCCGCCACCGTCACTGCCCGGCGGACCGCCCGGGGAGGCCACTGCCGCCGTGCCGGCGCCTGCCGGCAATTCCACGGTGAAGTTGCTCCACGAGGGCGGGTAGCACAGGCCGGCGTCGGCGCAGCCCTGCCAGCCCAGCCGCAGGGGCAGCGTCATGGCGGCGGTACCGCTGCGCGAGACCGGCAGGCTCACCAGGAAGTCCTCGTGGTAGACGACCTGTGTGCCGAAGTAGTCGTCGGTCTTGGTCTCGCCGGCGGGCAGGCCGGCCTTGCCCAGGGTGGCCCGGTCGGTGGCGGGAGTCTGGAATTTCAGCTTGTCCCGGTAGAGGTAGTAGCCCGGCGTGACCCGGTAGTGGATCTCGATGCGGTCTGCTGCGACGGCGCGGACATCAGCCCGGAAAGCCTGCTCCGGCGGCAGGAATTGCGGCTGCCCGCCCTGGCCGAGGCGGGCCAGTGCGCCCAGGTCGGCGGCAGCCAGGGCCAGCGGTACGGCAAGGGTGCAGAGGGCACCGGCGACAAGTGCGGACAGGCGACGCATGGGAATCCTTGCTGGGACCGCAGCCACGGGGGTGGCCGAGATCATATCCGACCGGACCGCAACCGCCCGGTTCCGCCACCGCCGTCACGCCTGCCGGCGGCGGCCGCCCTTGAATTGCCAAAGTCCGCCGCTATGATAGCCCCCGGTTAGCAGCCGGCGGCCGAGAGTGCTAACAACCTCGGCGCGCCGCCTGTTCCGCATTACGTCACACCACTCAACCAAGTTGAAGGAATGTCAGGCATGAAGATTCGTCCTCTGCATGACCGCGTCATCGTCAAGCGCCTCGAGGAAGAGCGCACGTCGGCGGGCGGCATCATCATCCCGGATTCGGCCACCGAAAAGCCGGTCCAGGGCAAGGTCGTTGCCGTCGGCAAGGGCAAGATCCTGGAAAACGGCGACATCCGCCCGCTCGACCTGAAGGTCGGCGACAAGGTGCTGTTCGGCAAGTACGGCGGCACGGAAGTGAAGGTCGATGGCGAGGACCTGCTCGTCATGCGCGAAGAAGACGTGATGGCCGTTATCGAGGGAGGCAAGTAAACATGGCTGCCAAGGAAGTCCGTTTCGGTGATGACGCCCGCGTCCGCATGTTCCGCGGCGTCAACATCCTCGCCAACGCCGTCAAGGCGACGCTCGGCCCCAAGGGCCGCAACGCGGTGCTCGAGAAGAGCTTCGGCGCCCCGACGATCACCAAGGACGGCGTGTCCGTCGCCAAGGAGATCGAGCTCAAGGACAAGTTCGAGAACATGGGCGCCCAGCTTGTGAAGGAAGTGGCGTCCAACGTGTCGGACGAGGCCGGTGACGGCACCACGACCGCCACGGTGCTGGCCCAGGCCATCATCCGCGAGGGCCTGAAGGCCGTTTCGGCCGGCCGCAACCCGATGGACGTCAAGCGCGGCATCGACAAGGCCGTCGTTGCGGCCACGGACGAGCTGAAGAAGCTCTCCAAGCCCTGCAAGGACAGCAAGGCCATCGCCCAGGTCGGCACCATCTCCGCCAACTCCGACGCCTCCATCGGCGGCACGATCGCCGAGGCGATGGAGAAGGTCGGCAAGGAAGGCGTGATCACGGTCGAGGAAGGCTCGGGCCTGCAGAACGAGCTTGAGGTCGTCGAGGGCATGCAGTTCGACCGCGGCTACCTGTCGCCGTACTTCATCAACAACCAGCAGACGCAGGTTGCCGAGCTCGACAAGCCGCTGATCCTCCTGAGCGACAAGAAGATCTCGAACATCCGCGAGATGCTGCCGTTGCTCGAGGGCGTGGCCAAGTCCGGCCGTCCGCTGCTGATCATCGCCGAGGACGTCGAGGGCGAGGCCCTGGCGACCCTGGTCGTGAACAACATCCGCGGCATCCTCAAGGTTGCTGCCGTCAAGGCGCCGGGCTTCGGTGACCGCCGCAAGGCCATGCTGCAGGACATCGCGGTCCTGACCGGTGGCACGGTCATCTCCGAGGAAGTCGGCCTGTCGGTCGAGAAGGCCACGGTGAACGACCTGGGCACGGCCAAGAAGGTGGTGATCGAGAAGGAGAACACCACCATCATCGACGGCGCCGGCAAGGCGTCCGAGATCAAGGGCCGCATCGAGTCGATCCGCCAGCAGGTCGCCGAGGCGACCAGCGACTACGACAAGGAGAAGCTGCAGGAGCGCGTTGCCAAGCTCTCCGGTGGCGTCGCCGTGATCAAGGTCGGTGCCGCGACCGAAGTCGAGATGAAGGAGAAGAAGGCCCGCGTCGAGGACGCGCTGCACGCCACGCGTGCCGCCGTCGAGGAAGGCGTGGTGCCGGGTGGTGGCACGGCGCTCATCCGCGCGCTCAAGGGCCTGAAGGACCTTGAGGGCGACAACGAGGACCAGACGGTGGGCGTCCGCCTGCTGGCCCGCGCGATCGAAGAGCCGCTGCGGCAGATCGTCGAGAACGCCGGCGAAGACGCCGCGGTTGTCCTGAACGCCGTCAAGGCCGGCAAGGGCGCCTATGGCTACAACGCCGCCACCGGTGAGTATGGCGACATGCTCGAGGCCGGCATCCTCGACCCGACGAAGGTCACCCGTCTGGCCCTGCAGAACGCGGCTTCGGTCGCCGGCCTGCTGCTGACCACCGAGGTGATGATCGCCGACGCCCCGAAGGATGAGTCCGACCACCAGCACGGCCCGCCGGGCGGTGGCATGGGCGACATGGGCATGTAAGCCCCGCGCTTACCTGACCTTTGTACGAAAGGGAAAGCCCCGGCGGGAAACCGCCGGGGCTTTTTCATGTGCCGACTGCTTCATCAGGTAGAACTTCAGCCGGATCGCGCGCACCGGCGCCGCGTTCAGCGACGCGGCATCAGCGCCAGCGCCGCGCTGACCAGTGCCTCGGTGCCGGTGGCGATCACCTTGTCAGCCTCGGGAGCCCAGAACGGGCTGTGCAGTCCGGGCAGTTGCCGTTGCTCGCGCGCCGCAGCAGCCAGTTCCGCCGCCGGACGTCCGCCAACCCACAGGATCAGCGACTGCGTGCCGGGTCCGGCCGCGCGGGCGATCTCGCCGAAATCCTCGCCCGCCATCGACGGCGGCGGATCGACGACGTTGCCGGCACCGAACCGCGTGGTCATCACCGCGCGCAGGCGCTCCGCGAGCTGCGGCGTGTTGTACGTGGCGCGGGCGTAAGGGTCTGCCACCTCGACCACCGGCATGCGGTCTTCGGGCACGCCGGAGGCCAGAGCCTCGGCGCGTGCGATGCGCCGGATGCCGTCCAGCAGCAACTGGCGTGACGTCTCGGAGTACGAGCGCACGGTGAGCTGCAGCTTCACTTCATCGGGGATGATGTTGTGCTTGGCCCCGCCGTGGAACGCCCCCACCGTGACGACGCCGGGCTCCAGCGGGTTGCTCTCGCGGCTGACCAGCGTCTGCAGCCGCATGACGAGCGCGCTCGCGAGCACGATCGGGTCCCGCGTCATGTGCGGGTAGGCGCCGTGGCCGCCGATCCCCTTCACGGTGATGTCGACGCTGTCGACGTTGGCGAGCGCAAAGCCCGCCTTCACGCCGACCGCGCCCGAGGCCAGCTCGGGCGCGTCGTGGAACGCGAGCGCGTAGTCCGGCTTCGGGAAGCGCGTGAGCAGGCCGTCCTTCACCATCTCCAGCGCGCCGAGGTTCACCTCCTCGGCCGGCTGGCCCACCATGACCAGCGTGCCGGACCACCGCGACCGGTTCGCCGCCAGCAGGCGCGCGGTGCCGATCCACCCGGCCATGTGCGTGTCGTGTCCGCAGGCGTGCATGACGCCGCTCTCGACGCCGGCCGTGGAAACGCCGCGCTGCGTCGAGGCCCAGGGCAGCCCCGTCTGCTCGACGACCGGCAGCGCGTCCATGTCGGCGCGGATGAGCACCACGGGGCCTGGCCCGTTGCGCAGCACCGCGACGACGCCGGTGCGACCCACGCGTTCCGTGACCTCGAACCCGGCCTGGCGTGCCGCATCGGCAAGCACTTTCGCGCTGCGCACCTCCTGGAAGCTGAGTTCCGGGTGCTGGTGCAGGTCGCGGTAGATCGCCACCAGGGCGGGCAGTTCCGCCGCGACCTGGTCGCGCAGGGCGTCCGCGTGGACGGGCACGGCGGCAGCGAGCAGCAGCGCCGGCAGGAAGAGCGTCTTGTGCATGGGCCACAGGCTAGGGCGCGCGGCGATACGCAGCAAGCCGCGCAGGCTCCCTCCGGCTCAGCGTGGCGGTGCCATCTTGAAAGTGTCGTGGGAGCTCGAGGTGCCCGCCTGCTTCCAGTATTCCTTGTTGTTCTCTTCCATCAGGCGCATCTCGTCGGCCGTGTAGCAATGCTCGGCCACGCGCGCCCGGGATCCCGTGGGGTTGCGCTTCTGGCAGTAGACCGTGTCGCCGCCGCGCTGGGTGGCGGTGAAGCCCGGAAAGGCGGCACGTTTCGTGTTGCCGGCAATCCTGGTGTTCGTGGCCTGTGTGGCTGACGTGGTCGGCTGGCCCGTCGCACAGGACGCCAAAGCCAGGCAGGCCAGCAACAGGGTACTGGTTGCCTTCGTCCGCCATGGATGGTCCATCGGCTGTCTCCCCCGGTGTGTCGCTGCCGATACTAGGAGCCTACCGACGGTGCTGTACAGGCGGTGCGTTGCGGCGGCAGGCGGCGCGGTGAATGATGCGCCCATGGACAACCTGTTTGTTGCCGTCGAGCAGTCCGGCCTCTCGGTGTGGGCGCGCGAAGACGCCTGGGCCTACTTCATCGCGTTGATCGGCCACGCCTGGGGCACCGCGCTCCTGGCGGGCGGCGGATCGCTGCTGGCACTGCGCGTCCTGGTCGCGCCGGGCGCGGCGGCCCTGGCCGGATTCCGCGGCTTCCAGCCGGTCTTCGGCGTTGCCGCCGTCCTCGTGGTGTCATCGGGGCTGACCCTGCTTGTGGCCTACCCTGCAAAGGCCCTGACCAACCCGGTGTTCGGCCTCAAGGCAGCCTGTCTGGTGGCTGCCCTCCTGCTGACGCGACGGTTGTTGCGCGGCACGGGGCCGGGGTCCCGCGCCCTGGCGGCCTGCAGCCTCGCGGCCTGGCTGTCGACGGTGGTGGCGGGTAAGTTCCTGCTGCACACCGCCCGCATGCTGACGGTGTCCTGATGCGGGCCGTCATCTACGGGCTGATGACCACGCCCTGGGGATGGCCAGTGGCCGAGGCGCTGCACTTCATCGGCATGTGCCTGCTGTTCGGCGTGGTGGGCTTCCTCGACCTGCGCATGCTGGGCGTCGCGCGGCACGTCGACCTCGCCGCGTGGCGCCGCCTGTTGCCGGTTGGTGTGGGCGGCTTTGCGTTGTGTGCCACGACCGGTGCGCTGTTCGTGGTCACCGCGCCGAACCAGTACCTGCACAACCCGGCCTTCCTGCTGAAGATGGGCCTGCTGCTGGTGGCGGGGCTCAACATGGTGCTGTTCCACGCGGTCGCTGCGCGACGCACCTGGGCGGCAGGCCCCGGTGGCCTGCCGTCATGGACCGCCCGCGTTTGCGCCGCGGTGTCGCTGTCTGCCTGGCTCGGCGTGGTTGCCCTGGGGCGGGTGATCACGGCCTTCCGGCCACCCGCCTACGACTGGTGCCCGTGGTGCTGACTCAGAGCGCGTCGAGCGCCGCCGCCAGGTGGCCGACGGTGCGCTCCACGTCGTGCCACTTGTCGAGGCCGAACAGGCCGATGCGGAAGCTGCGGAAATCCGGGCCTTCGCCGCATTGCAGGGGGACGCCCGAGGCCGTCTGCAGGCCGGCCGCGATGAACTTGCGGCCGCTCTGGATGTCCGGGTCGGTGGTGTAGCTGACCACGACGCCCGAGGCCTTCCAGCCTTCCGCGGCGACACTGGGATAGCCGCGGGATTCAAGCAGTGCACGCACGCGGGTCCCGAGTTCGATCTGCTCCGCGCGGAGCTTCTCGAAGCCGTAGGCCTGCATCTCGCGCATGGTGTCGCGCAGGGTCACCAGACCGTCCGTCGGCATGGTGGCGTGGTAGGCGTGCTGTCCCTTCTCGTAGCCCTCGGCGATCTGCATCCACTTCTTGAGATCGGCGGCGAAGCTGGAGCTCTGCGTGGCGTCGATGGCCTCGCGGGCACGTGCGCCCAGCATCACCAGTGCGGCGCAGGGCGTGCTGCTCCAGCCCTTCTGCGGCGCGGAGATGAGGATGTCGACCCCCACGGCCTGCATGTCGACCCACAGCGCGCCGGAGGCGACACAGTCGAGCACGAACAGGGCCCCGACCTCGCGCGCAGCCGCGCCCACGGTGCGCAGGTAGTCGTCGCTGAGCAGGATGCCCGCGGAGGTTTCCACGTGCGGTGCGAACACCACGCGCGGCCTCTCGGCGCGGATGGCCGCTGCCACGTCCTCGGCGGGGCAGGGCGCGAACGGCGCCTGCGGGCCCTCGCCCTGGCGGCGCGCCTGGCAGACGACGACGCCACCGCTGGCCAGGCCACCGGCCTCGATGATCTGCGTCCAGCGGAAGCTGAACCAGCCGTTGCGGACGATCAGCACCTTCTCGCGGTTGGCGAACTGGCGCGCGACCGCCTCCATGCCGAAGGTGCCGCCACCCGGTACGACGACCGCCGTCTGTGCGTTGTAGACGGATTTGAGCGTGCCCAACACTTCCTGCATCACGCCGACGAAGCGCTTCGACATGTGGTTGAGCGAGCGGTCGGTGAACACGACCGAGAATTCGAGCAGCCCGTCGGGATCGACGGTGGTGAGCAGTCCGGGCACGGGGCCTCCATGGCGGCGGCAGTGACGGGGAGAAGGACGCGGAATCTATCACGCCGCCTTGGCGCGACGGCCCGGGGCCGCCGTTATATAGTCTTGCGTCACACGTGGAGAGCCGATGTGACCGATAACTTCCCCGACCGCCTGAGTGTTGATCCCGCCAGTCCCCATTTCGACGGCACGCTGCTGGAGCGGAACATCGGCATCCGCCTCAATGGCGTGGAACGCACCAATGTCGAGGAGTACTGCATCTCCGAGGGCTGGATCCGCGCGGCCGTCGGCAAGACGGTCGACCGCCGCGGCCGGCCGTTGACCTTGCTGTTCAAGGGCAAGGTCGAACCGTTCTTCAAGGATTGATGGACGCCGGCTTCCACCCGCTCGAGCGCGTGGAGCGCCTGCGCGACGGCTACTACGCCGTCTTCACCGTGCAGGGGCTGGAACTGGTCCTCGTGCAGCACGATGGCGTTCCCCACCTGCTCGAAGGCTTCTGCCCGCATGCCGGCCACCCGCTGGCCCGTTCGCGTGTTGTCGGCGGCGAATTGCGCTGCGACATGCACGGTTACCGCTTCGACCTCGGCAGCGGCGCCTGCACCTACTACACCGAGGGTCCCTGCCGCGGGCTGCAGGTGTACCGGCCCGAAGCGCGCGACGGGTGGCTGGGCGTGGTGCTGCCGCCACACGGGCTTGTCCCGGCGCAGGCCTGATCAGCGCGGCAGCTGTGCCCCGCTGCGGGGCACGAAGCAGCCATGGAAGCTCATCGGCAGGTTGAAGGGCAGGCGCACGCGCGCCACCGGCGCGCCCTCGAAGTCACGCGTATCGAGCACGTGCAGTTCGGCGAGGTTTTCGCGCACCCGGTTCACGACCGACACGATGTAACCATCGCCTTCCGGGGCCTCGGGCGTCCGCGGCACGAATACCGGCTCCTGCGACAGGCCGGGATTGTCCGTCTTGAGCAGCGGGTGGCTGCGGCGACCGCCGGTCTGCCAGTCGATCATCGCCAGGCCTTCCACCGTCTTGTGCCAGCCGTAGCGGTACGGCTGCAGGGCGCGACGGTCATCCATCTTGGGCATCTCGCCGATCGCTCCGGCGAAAGGCGTGAAGCCGGCCGTGCTGGACGCGCTGTCCAGATCGAAGCTCAGGCGCGTCAGGCAGCTGTCTCCCACGGCGTTGGGCGTGGGGTTGCCGTGGACATCCTTGAAGAACGCGAAGCTGTTGCCGGGTGCGGCGAAGCCGTCGACGAACACCTTGCTGCCCTCGGACCAGGCGTTCATGAAGTGCGCGATCATCGCGCCGGGCACTGCATACCAGCGGATGTCGGCGGTGGTGCCGCTGCGCGGCATGATCCCGTACATGGGCTGCAGCGATGGGTCCCAGGCGTAGAAGTCCCCGCCGGCGCGCACGCGTTGCAGATCCACCGTGAGGGGCATCACCGTGAAGACCACGTGCTCGCGGGTCAGGGCGAAGTCATGGCAGACCCCCGGATAGGGCATCACCAATTCTTCCTGGCGCACCACGCGCCCGCGGGCGTCGATCACGGTCAAGGCCATCTCGTTGCGATACTGCTTGTGGCAGAACTGTCCGTAGCTCCACCACTCGCCCGTCACGGGGTCGATCTTCGGGTGGGCGGTCATGGTCCTGGTCAGCAGGTCTGCCTTGAAGGCCGGTGCGCCACGCGTCTCGAGTGTGTCGGGGTCCAGTTCGGTGGCGATGGAGTCCTCGCGCAGCGCGAACAGGCGTCCGTGGTGCCAGAACGCACTGGTGTTGCCCGTGTTGTCACGGTCCACGCCGGCCAGCGCAGGGTCATCCGTCACGCCATTGCGGTACTTGCCCGCCAGGCGCCGCCGCGCCTTGCGCTCGGCCAGGTAACGCCCGGTCTTCACATAGCGGCAGCGGAAATCGACTTTGCCGCCGCTGATATGGAACACCGAGGCCATGCCGTCGCCGTTGAGGATGACGTCGCCCTGCAGCGTGGGGTAGGCCCGGTCGGCGCCACAGCGGTAGTACGAGCCCTCGAGCGCAGCGGGCAGTTCGCCCAGCACCTCGCAGTCGAAGACATCGGCCTCGAAGCGGAAGGGCTTCTGCGTGCCGTAGAAACTCAGCGCCTGGACGAATGGCTCCGGCATGTCTTCCCCCTTGTCTTCTCCGGTGTCGTGGCCTGATCCTACAACACAGGGGGTACACACATGACTGCAGCACCGCTGCGCAGGATTCCCGTCCGCAACCCACGGACCGGGACCATCGACTTCGAACTGCCCGTTGCGGCAGCGACAGAGGTTGCCGCCGCCGCTGCGCGGCTGCGCGCCAACCAGCCGGCGTGGGCGGCACTCGGCCTGGCGGGCCGCTCTGCGGTCATGGCCCGATGGCTTGCGGAGGTGCGCAAGCGCGCCGCAGCCATCGCCGAGGCGGATGCGGAGGACACCGGCGGCTGCCACACCTCGTACCTGCAAGGCTTCATTACGATGGGCAACATCGGCGGCTGGCTGGAGGACGCGGCGGGCGCCCTGGAAAAAGCCAGCTACAACGGGCCGTCGCGCGCCATGCCCAGCGTCGAGGTGCGCACGCAGTTCGTGGCCTTTCCGCTGTGCGGCGTCATCAGCCCGTGGAACGCCCCCATGATGCTGGCGCTGCTCGACGCCGTGCCGGCACTGTTCGCGGGTTGCGCCGTGCTGCTGAAGCCCAGCGAAATCACGCCACGGTTCACCGGCCCTCTGTTCGACAGTGTGCGCGCGGTGCCTGAACTGGCGGCCGTCTTCGACTTCGTGACCGGTGACGCCGAAACCGGCAAGGCCGTGATCGACCAGGCCGATGTCGTGTGTTTCACCGGCAGCGTGCCCACGGGGCGCAAGATTGCCGTGCACTGTGCCGAACGCCTCATTCCCTGCTTCCTCGAATTGGGTGGCAAGGACCCGGTCATCGTCACGGCGACGGCGGACATCGAGCGTGCCACCACGGCCGTGCTGCGCGGTGCGGCCCATGCCAATGGCATGGTCTGCTTCTCGGTCGAGCGCATCTATGTGGACGCGCGCATCCACGACGCCTTCGTCGCACGCCTCGTCGAAAAGGCCCGTGAGGTGAGGCTGAACTGCAATGACCCGCGCGCGGGGCACCTGCATCCCTTCACGTTCGCGCCACAGGCCGGCATCGTGCAGCGGCACATCGCCGATGCCGTGGCCAAGGGCGCCCGCGTGCTCTCGGGTGGCGAGGTGGAAGAACATGGCGGCGGCCTCTACATGCGGCCCACCGTGCTCACGGGCGTCACGCACGACATGCTGATCATGCAGGACGAGACTTTCGGTCCGTGCCTGCCGGTGATGAAGTTCTCCTCCGTGGACGAGGCCGTGGCGCTGGCCAACGATACGAGCTTCGGCTTGACGGCTTCGGTCATCGCCGGCAGCGAGGCCGAGGCCCTGCCGATCGCCGCGCGCGTCAATGCCGGTGCCGTGTTCGTGCAGGACACCTTCCTCACCTTCGCCAAGAACCGCACCATCGGCACGAACAGCTTCGGCTTCTCGGGTGTCGGCGGCGGCTCGCGGACGGGGCCGGAGTCGATCCTGCGCTTCCTGCGCCGCAAGGCCCTGCTGACCCAGCATGGCGAGCCGGCCGACATCCAGAACGACCATCACCTGCCCAAGGGAGCGCCTGCATGAGCTGGCAACTGACCGCACTGGACCGCGCCGAGATCCAGGAGCTCTATGCCCGCTACGCCTGGGGCATCGACCTCGCGGACCTCGACATGGCACTGTCCACCTTCACCGAGGATGCGTGGTTCGACCATCTCTGGCAGGGCAAGGTGCAGGGCCATGCGGCCATTGCCGAGAACCTGAAGTCCTTGTGGTACGGCCGCCAGCACTGGTGGATCGGCCGCCAGCACCTGATGAACACCTTCATCATGGACCCTCGCGCCGAGGAGGGCGAGGTCGACGTGCGCTGCTTTTTCCAGATCCTGCAGCACAGCGTCGATTACAAGACGAACTTCGTCTTCGGCATCGGCACGCGGCGTGATCACGTCACGCGCAAGGAAGGTTCCTGGAAATTCCAGAGCCTGTCCGTCAACGGCTGGACGCAGCTGGACGACATCCCCTGGCAAGGGGAGCTGAAGATCGCCAAGCCGCCGCAGGCCCCCGTCTCCAATCCCCTGAAGCGTGGATGAGCCGATGAAGATCATTGCTGCCGTCAGCCGTCGCAGCGGCGACGCCCCCGGTCTCGAGACGCTGGACCTCGAGGCGCCGCGCCGCGGCGAGCTGCGCATCCGCCTGGTCGCCACCGGCATCTGCCATACGGACCTGCACGAGCATCCGGGACGGCATGCGCCCCAGCCCATCGTGCTGGGCCACGAGGGGGCCGGCGTCGTCGATGCCCTGGGCGACGGCGTCACCGGCTTCGAGGTCGGCGACCACGTCATCCTGAGCGGCAACTCCTGCGGACAGTGTCCGAGTTGCCTGGACAACCGTCCCACCTACTGCGACCTCGCCATGCCGCTGTGTTTCGGGGGCCGGCGGCTCGATGGGTCGACGGCGCTGCGTTGTGGCGATGAGCCCGTGCACTCCCACTTCTTCGGCCAGTCCAGCTTTGCGTCCCACTGCCTTGTGCCGCAGCGCACCGCAGTGAAGGTGGCGCGCGAGTTGCCGCTGCACAAGCTGGGTCCGCTCAGCTGTGGGGTTGTCACCGGTGCCGGTGCGGTCATCCAGGCCTTGCGCGTCGGCTACGGGGATTCCATCGCCATCTTCGGGGTCGGCGGCGTCGGGCTGTCGGCGGTCATGGCGGCGCGGCTGGTCGGCGCCCGGCACATCGTCGCGGTGGATGTGAACCCCGGGCGGCTGGCGCTGGCGCAGGAGCTGGGGGCCACGCACGCCGTGCATTCCGACGACGACGCCGTGAAGCAGATCAGGGGCGTCACCGGGCGGGGCCTGCGCTGCTCGCTCAACACGACGACCGTGCCCGCCGTGCACAGCATGGCGCTGGACGTGCTGGCCATGAATGGCACTGCGGGCTTCGTGGCTGCGCCGCGCGGCGCGTGGTCGCCCTCGATGTTCCCCATGCTCGCAGGGGGGCGGCAGCTGCGCGGCATCCTCGGTGGCGATGCGCATCCTGGCCTGTTCCTGCCGCAGCTCATCGATTACTGGCAGCAGGGGCGCTTCCCCTTCGACCGCCTGCTGACGTTCTATGGTTTCAACGATATCGCCCGTGCCTTCGACGACGTCCACCACGGGCGCGTCATCAAGCCGGTGTTGCTGATGGAAGGAGTCCAGCCATGAGGCCGTCGATCGCTGCGAAGCTGCAGGCCCTGGGACCGGAGCTGGTGCCGGCGATGTTGCAGGGCACGTCGGCCCTGATGGCGCAGGGTACTGCGCCGATCGACGACTCCGTGGAGGTGCTGCGCGATCTGGCGTATGGCCCGGATGACCGGCACCGCCTTGATGTCTACCGCCGGGGAACACCTGCAGGAGCACCCGTGCTGGTGTACGTGCACGGCGGCGGTTTCGTCATGGGCAACAAGTCCGTGCCGGGTTCGCCGTTCTTCGGCAACGTCGGCCAATGGGCGGCGCAGCAGGGCTTCATCGGCGTGGCCCTCACCTATCGCCTTGCGCCACAGCATCGCTGGCCCAGCGGGCCCGAGGATCTGGCACGGGCCGTGGCCTGGCTGCAGCAGCACATGGCGGCACTGGGCGGCAATCCGCAGGCGCTGTTCCTGATGGGCCAGAGTGCTGGCGCGGTCCATGTGGGCGCCTACGTCGCCCATGCACGGTTCCATCCGGCCGGTGGGCCGGGCCTTGCGGGAGCCATCCTGGTTTCCGGCATCCACGATCCAGTGTCGCAGCCGCCCAGCGCGATGAACGCGGCCTACTACGGCGATGACCCTGCAGTGCTTGCCGACGCCCGTTGCACGGCAGGCTTGCTCGACACCTCCGTGCCGCTGTTGTTCACCCTCAGCGAGTTCGACGCGCGTGACTTCCAGCACCAGGCCCTGCTGCTGGCGCAGGCGTGGCACGCGCGGCATGGCGTCTATCCGCCGCTGGAGTACCTTGCCGGCCACAACCATCTGTCGCCGGCACAGGCCATCGGCTCGCCCGACGACGACCTTGGGCCACGCGTGGCGGCCTTCATCGAACGCTGGGCGCCGCGCTGAGGTCCTGGCGCAGCGTGCGCGCGGCCAGCGCATAGAACACGGCCGCTGCTGCGTAGGCCAGCACACACAGCGTCAAGGCGCCTTCCAGGCCGTCGCGGGCGGCCTGGGCGCAGGGCACCAGCCATCCGCTTGCCGTGGCACCCGGGCGGCACAGGGCGGCGTAGGGTTGCTGGCCGAAGGAGGCCGTGGCGAGGTGGTCACTGGCGGTGCCGACGAAGGTCGGGCCGATGCCGGCACCTGCCAGCGCGTAGACCATCGCGAAGATGGCCGATGCCGAAGAACGCATGTTCACCGGCGTGAGGTTCTGCAGCAGGCCGATGGTCGGGCCGTAATGGATCATCGCCCCCAGGCAGCCCAGCGCGATCAGGCCTACGGCCAGCGGGAGCGACGCGGACTGGAAGCCGACGACGAACGAGAGGGTGGTCATCAACAGTGCCGCGGCGGGTGCCAGCACCCACCAGCGCGGATCACGTGCCGAGGCGCGGTCGGTGCCGAACGCCCCGGCCACCAGTCCCACCGCCAACGAGGCCCCGGAGACGACGCCGAACAGGGCGCCGGCGGCACCGATGGGCAGCTGGAAGCTGCGCACGAAGTACAGCACCATGAACTGCGCCACGCCCTGGATGCCGATGGAGCAGATTGCGCCGCCGATCACGATCCAGCGCAGGCTGCGCACCCGCCAGAGATGGGCCAAGGCCTCGCGCATCTTCGGGGGCCGGTGTGCCGCGTTGGTGGTGCGGCCCTCGACCAGTCCACGCGGAGGTTCGGTGAGGCCCGTCCAGGTGGCCAGCGCCATCAGTACACCCGGGATGCCGAAGGCGATGAACACCACGCGCCAGTCCCAGTGGCTGGCGATCAGTCCCGCCAGCAGTGCCCCCACCATCGAGCCGATGGGCAGTCCGAGCATGATGAGCGCCATGGCGCTGGCCCGCCGCTCCCGCGGGAAGTGGTCGGCCACCAGTGAACTTGTCGGTGCGGTGAAGCCGGCCTCTCCGAGGCCGACGCCGATGCGTGTCAGCAGCATCTGGCCGAAGTTCATCGCCAGCCCTGAACAGGCGGTGGCCACGGACCAGAACGCAGTGGCCAAGGCGATGATGCGCACGCGGTTGCAACGCTCCGCCAGCCAGCCCACCGGAATGCCCATGCCACCGTAGAGCAGCGCGAACGCCAGTCCCTGCAACAGACCGATCTGTGTGTCGCTGAGGCCAAGGTCGACCCGGATCGCCGGTGCCAGCACCGAAAACACGGTGCGGTCCGCCAGGTTGAAGAAGCACACCATGAACAGGATCAGCACAAAACGCGCGCGGTAGCCCCGCGCCAGCAACGGATGCCCGGTCACGCTGTCCCCCCGATGCCGTGCCTTGTCTGGGCCGGCTTTGTCGTTGCGATTACAATACGCCTCCAGCACGACCCCGTGGAGACCCCAGCTCATGCGGCACGCGCACCCCCTGCCTTTGATCCTCGCCGCCTTGCTCCTGGCCGGCTGTGCCACGACCGAACCGGCGTATGAGGCTTCGTTGGAGGACGAGGGCGAGTCGCCACTGGTCATCGAAGAGCCCGAGCCCGTCGAGCCGACGGCTGTCGCAGCGGAACCCGAAGCCGGGGAAACTGCTGCGGGCGAAGACGCCACCACCGTGGCATTGCCGGCGGACGCCGAAGAAGATGAAGAGGCAGAGGCAGTCGCTGCAGCGGCAGCGTCGGACGGCCTGACTGAACTGCTGGTCGTGGCCCGGGCACGCCACGACGTCATCCGCGACCTGGTGCGGGAAGGGCAGGCCCTGCTGCACAGCGTGGACCTGCAATACGTCTTCACGGGACGCGGCCGCAATGAAGTGCTGCGGGGCCGTCCGGTCGCCTTCTCGCTGTGGAGCGAGAAGGAGAAGGCCTGGACCATCGCCCACATCGAAATTCCGCGGCCGCCGGTCCGGTACCGGCCCGGGCGGCGCCCCCTGCAGTTCCGCGTGATCACCCCCGGCATCGAGGCGCGGCATGTGAAGGGCACCGGTGCCGAACGGCTCATGTTCGCCTTCACCCGCAATGGCGAGCCGCTGAAGGTCTATGGCCGCAAGTTCCCCGTGTTCGACAGCAGCCTGCTCAAGCGCAAGCAGTGGCGGGCCGTGGCCGCCTCGGCCCGTCCGCTCATTTACCTGCCGTTCACGGAGGACACGCTCGACCCACGGTTCGTCAGCGGCGGGCGTGAGTTCCTGCTCGAGACGGCACGCCGCGCCGCGGCGGAATTGCGCGAAGCCCGTGCGCCGAGCCTGGCCTATCCCGGGCAGTGGCTTGCCGATGTCGTGCCGCCGGAGGTCATCGCCACGCTGGCCGTCATCGAACAGACGGATGACGCGGACTACCGCCGCAAGGGTCTGGAAGCGTTTGACGAGATCCTCAGCCAATATGGCCTCAAGCGTGAGGATGCCTACCGCCACAGCGTGTCGAGCGCGGCGGCGCTGGGTGCGATGCAGTTCACCAACCGCCGTGGCAACGGCACCTACGCGCTCGTGGTACGGCGCTGCCCCGCGGCAAAGCTCGATCCGAACTTTGAACGTGGCGCCACCAACCTCTACAACGCGATGAAGGCGGCGATCTGCCTGCTCGACCTGGAATTGGCGCAGATGCCCGTGGCCATCCGCGAGGCCTACCGCATCGACCCCGCCGTGCTCGGCATCTTCCCGGTGGCGGCCTACAACGGCGGGCCGCGCAACGTGGCGCGCCTGTCGCGTGTGCTGCGCCGGATGAAGGTCGACCTCGACCAGCTGCGCCGTGTTGGCGAGATGCCGGAAAACGCGCCGGTGTCCTGCCCCTGCCTGTGGCGTGAGGACGCACGGGGCGTGCGCCCCGTGGCGATCCCGCGCTACAACAACGAGAACCGCTGGTACATCGAGAAGTACCAGAACATCCTCGGGCTGTTCGAACAGCCCGAGGGGCCGCCGCTAGCGGATCGATGACAGGAAGGGGATGAACACCTTCGTGGCGATCTCCCCGTTGTTGAGTTCCTCGTTCATGAAGTGCCCGTTGCCCAGCAGCCCGTAATCCTCCAGGCGCGCCAGCTTGGCGCTCGCGCCAAGCTGGTTCAGCGTGTGCACCGAACAGTGCACCGAAGGCGTGAACATCGGGAACGACTGCGGCGACACCACGAACATCACCGGCTTGCCTGCATAGGCGGGCACCTTGCGCAGCGAGGCTGCAGGCTGCAATTGGCAGGCGTTGAGCCCGGGCTTTTCCACGGGCAGCGTTTCCAGCGCGATCTTCTCCCCGGCGCCCAGCGCCGGCTCGAAGCGGATCAGCGGCGCAAGGTTTTCGGTGATGCCCATGGCAGGCTCGATGGCCAGCACGCCTTTCACCTTGTCTGGCCGCGCCGCCATGGCCAGCCAGCCCGAGGGGCCGCCGGCGGAGTGCGTCACCACGATCGCCGGGCCGATGCGGTCCAGGAGTTCGGCCAGGTTTTCCTGCAGCACGGCGTTGGACACCGTCGGGCCCGGCTCCGAGCTGGCGGTATGCTGGACCACTTCCTTCGAGTTGGCGCCGCCGCCTCCCGGGTACTGCTTGCTCTGCGCCGTGAAGGCGCTGGAGATCAGTTCCGGCGTCGGCTCTGCGCCGAGCGCGCCGTAGCTGCGCACGTTCGGCGAGCGTCCGTGCGCCGGCCGATCCACGAAGTACACGTCGAAGCCCGCCGCGAGGAAGTAGTCGAGCCAACCATCGCGGCCATCAGGCGTCCCCATCCAGTCCGTCGCCTGTCCACCGCCGCCATGCACCAGCACCAGCGGATAAGGATGGCGCTTCTGCTGCACCAGCTGGAAACCCACGTGCATGTGGCCTTCGATGACCGTGCCGCGGCCGTTGCCGGCGAAGCTCGTGCGTACGCCGTCCACGCTGCGCGTGCGTGTACCGACCCAGAAGAACCCTTGGTCGCGCAGTGCGATGGGCCCGGCCTCGCCCCCGGCCACGGCCGATGGACTCGTGCCGAGGCCCGTGCACGCGAGGATGGCGGCGATGGCGGAAGCAATGATGGCAGCACGCGGGCGTGCGTTCCTGGTGATGGACATGGTCATTCCGGGTCTGTGGTGGATGCGGAAAATCAGCGCGACGGCGTCGGCAGCGTGGCCGGATCCCAATGCTCGTCGGCCTTGCCGTCGACGAAGCGCCAGGTGTCGAACCAGGTGGTGGTGTAGGACTTGGTCGGGTCGTCCGCGTACTTGATCTCGCGCACCACCAGCACCGTCACGTAGTCGCCTTCGGCCTGGACGGCCACCACGGGGTTGGTGAGCTTGGTGCACGCCGGCGTCGGCTTGCGCTGCGCCACTTCGATGAAATATTTCTTCACGCCGGCGAGGCCGGAGGCCGCCATCGGGTTGTGCTGGATGTACTTGTCCGTCAGCCACTCGTCGGCGCGCGACCATTGGTTGCACTGGAGCAGCTCGCGCATGATGTGCAGCGCAGCCTGCTTGTTGCGGTGCAGTTGCGGGTCCTTGCTGGTGAACAGCGATTCCGGATCCGGGTGCGCAACCACCGGGTCGGCGAGCGAGCGCATGGGCGCCTGCGCCATGGCGGACAGCGGCAAGACCACGGCCAGGGCGAGAGAGAGCAGCGGGCGTGTCGGGTTCATCAGGGACATCCTCCAGTGGAATCAGGGGTTCGGGGTTTTCACGCTGTTCCCCGTGGCACACCACAGCACGACGGCGGCCGAGGCCGCCAGCGTGGCCCATGGCAACGGGCCGGCAGCAGCACCGGTCAAGTCGAGGTAGCCGAGCCAGCCGCCGAACCAGACCAGCAACAGCGCAGCCGGCACGGCCAGCAGCCAGCCGCTGCGGCCCATGTCATGCAGCCGGCGCGCGTGCAGCACCAGCGCCGGGTAGAGCAGCACCAGCACGCAGAACTGCGCCGTGCGTCCCTTCACCAGGAACATGAAGAACGCGATCGCGGCCGCCAGGACCAGCAGGGCGGGCAGGAAATCCGCGCGCGCGGTGCGGCCACGCGGATCCGAGAACAGTTGCTCGTAGGTCATGCCGGTCTCCTCAGGATTCGCCGCAGGCCGGGGCATGCCGCTGCAGGGCGCCGCGGTAGTGGTCCAGCCAGGCCAGCATCAGCAGGCCGTTGAGCGCAAAGACCACCACGGCGAGTGCTGCCGTGCCCGGGGAGCGGTCGAGGAACAGGGCCCAGTACAGCGTGCAGGTCGACACCGGCATCACCACGCACAGGGCGGCCGGAATCCAGATGCCCGTCAGCAGCAGCAGCCCGGCAACGCCCTGGAGGGCCATGGCCACGCCCAGCAGGCCCGAGTGGCTGAAAGCCGCCAGCAACTGGGTGGCGAGTGCATTGTCGCTGGTGGGCAAGGCCCACAGTGGCAGCACGAAGTGGTTGATGCCCTGGGCGAGCAGCCAGGCGCCCAGCAGCAACCGTGCAGGCTGGATCAGCGCGCTCATGGCGTCACCCCGGACGGTGTGGCCGCCGTGTTGGCCAGCGGTTGCGACCGCCACGCGAACATCGACCGGTAGCTGCGCAGGTAGGCGAGGCACAGCAGCAGGTTGCAGCCGAAGGTCGCGTAGCCGAACAGTGCGGCCCGCGAACCCCAGCCCTCGAGCGGGGCATCCCAGAAGAACACGCAGAACGACACGGGGAAGCAGACCAGCAGTGCGAGCGGCGTGTAGCAGCCCAGCACCACGGCCAGCCCGGCCAGCAGTTCGACGGCCTTCACGAGGTCGAACAGTCCGCTGTCGATCAGCGCGACGATCAGTTCCTGGCTCAGGGGTTGCGACCCCATGGGCTGCGGAAAGATCGGCACGAAGTGGTTGAGTCCGGCGGGCACCATCCATGCCCCGAACAACAATCGCACGAACCACACGGCGTATTTCATGCTCCCCCCTTGGCCCGGCAGTGCTGCCTCGCGGCCGGTGGTCCGGCCGTCGCTTTCGCCCGATTAAGCACCCGGCGGCGGGTTTTGTAAATGAAGTCGGCGGGATGCCGCGCCTTGCCCCCACCGCCCCGGTTGACATGCAGGATTCATCCGCCGGAGAGGAGTCCGTCATGCTGCAGGGTGCAAGCTTCCCGCACTGTAGCCGGCATTGAGGAAACATCATGACCACGGTGATGTCGCGTCGGGAGTTCATTGCAGCTTCGATGGCCTTCGCCGCCGCAAGGGGTGTCGTGGCCGCCGAGGGAGGTGCCGCCCCCGGCTTCCTGCATGGTGTCGCCAGCGGTGACCCCCTGCAGGAGCGCGTCATTTTGTGGACGCGCCTCAGCGGTGCCGATCTCGCCGAGGACGTGGTCGTCGACTGGACGGTGGCCGAAGATCCGGCGTTGCAGTACGTGGTGAGCCGCGGCCGCAGCATCACCAGCATCGAACGCGACTTCACCGTGAAGGTTGACGCCACCGGCCTGCGCCCGGGGCGTACCTACTACTACCAGTTCAGGGCCGGCGCGCAGCTCTCGCCGGTCGGTCGTACGCGGACGCTGCCTGCGGACGGCGTGGAACATGCGCGCATCGCGTTTGTGTCCTGCTCGAACCTGCCGGCCGGGTTGTTCAATGTCTACGCGCTGTTGGCCCGCCGCACGGACTTGGACTGCGTGCTGCACCTTGGCGACTACCTCTACGAATATGCCAACGGCACCTACGGCGATGGCACCGCTCTGGGCCGCATTCCGCAGCCCCAACGCGAGATCGTCTCCTTGCTGGACTATCGCGAGCGCCATGCCCAGTACAAGCGTGATCCGGACCTGCAGGCCGTGCACGCGCAGCATCCGTTCATCTGCGTCTGGGACGATCACGAGATCACCAACGACGCATGGAAGGACGGTGCCCAGAACCACCAGCCCGAAGCGGGCGAGGGCGACTGGCTGGCGCGCCGCCGCGCTGCGACCCGCGCCTACTTCGAGTGGATGCCGATCCGCGAGGCCCGCCGCAACGAGCAGATGCGCATCTTCCGCGACTTCCGGTTCGGGAAACTCGCGGACCTGATGATGCTCGACACGCGCCTGCATGGCCGCGACCGCCAGTCCGCGCTCAAGCCGGTCACGCCGGAAGCCGGCCTGCCGGCCGATGACCTGGTGGCGAACGATCCGCGGCGCAGCCTGCTGGGCCAGGACCAGGAGGAATGGCTGTATGCGGGCCTGGTCCGCTCGCGGCGCCGCGGCACGACCTGGCGCCTGCTCGGCCAGCAGTTGATGATGGCGCAGCTGTCGGCGACCGGTGGCCGCACGTTGTTCAACTTCGACCAGTGGGACGGCTACCGGCCGTCCCGCGAACGCCTCTACCAGGTGTTGCGTGACAACGCCGTGGACAACCTCGTGGTCCTCTCCGGCGATATCCATTCCTCGTGGGCGAACGAGCTCACGTCCAACCCTTGGGATGGCGCCGCCTATGATCCCGCGACGGGGCAAGGTGTTGTCGGCGTCGAGTTCGTCACGCCGGCCGTGAGCTCGCCGGGTCTGGCCACACGGGAACTTGCCGAGCGCAACGCCACACTGGTGAAGGCCGGTTCCCCGCACATGAAGTTCATCGACATGTTCCACCGCGGCTACGTGGTGCTGGATCTCACGCATGCCCGCGTGCGCGCCGAGTTCTGGCACGTGGACCGCGTCGACCAGCCGAGCCGTGAGGAGCGGCTGGCCTCCGCCTGGGAGGTCGTTGCCGGGCGGCAGGGACTCTCCGCGGGTTGAACCATGTCACGCGCGCTGGCAGGAAACGGCGCTGACGCGCCCACTGGCGAGATGCTGCGGACTGCCGTGCTGTTGCTGGGTTTTGCGGCACTCGTTGGACTATCTGCGGGCTATACCGGCGGGTTCCATTCGCTGCAGGACCTGGCCAACAGGAGCGCGGATCCGCTGGTCTGGTCCTTGTTCACGCAGCTGGGCGAGACACCGGTACTGCTGTCGTTCGCGTTGCTGTTCGCGCGCCGCCGGCCCGACATCCTCTGGGCCTTGCTGTGTGGCGCGCTGCTTGCCGCGGCAACGGCCCGGGGGTTGAAGTTCCTTGTCGATGCGCCCCGCCCGTCTGCACTGCTGCTTCCCGGAGAGTTCCTGCAGGCCGGCCCTGTGCTGCGCAGGAACAGCTTCCCGTCCGGACACACGCTGCTTGCGTTCCTGTTTGCGGGCGTCGTCTTCCATCATCTGAGGGGCTGGTTCCTGAGAGGTGGCCTGCTGTTGCTGGCGGCCTTGGTCGGCTTCAGCCGCATCGCAGTGGGCGCGCATTGGCCGGTGGACGTGCTGACCGGCGCGGCTCTTGGGCTGATGGTGGCCGTCGCCGCAGTGCTGGTCGCGCGGCGGTTCGAGATGGTACTGGTGCACGCAACTGCGCGGCGGCTGATGCCTGTGGTTCCGCTGCTGGCCTGCGTTGCCACGCTGCTCATGCCGCATCCCATGATGCCGGTCAGTGTGGCCGGCAGTATCCTGGCGGCGATCGTGTTGGGCTGGTACCTGCTTGAGCCGCGGTGGCAGGGCGGCTTGCCGGTGACGTCCCGTTGAGCCGTCTGGCCTCCTGGGGTGCCGTGCTGCTGCGGCATCCTCGCCTGCTGCTGGTGCTGCTTTCCCTCGCGTTGTTCCTGCCCAGCATGGCCACGCTGCCGGTGGTGGACCGTGACGAGGGACGGTTCATGCAGGCGTCGCGGCAGATGGTGGCCAGCGGAGACTGGGTCGACATCCGCCTGCAGGAGGAGCCCCGCTACAAGAAGCCCGTGGGCATCTATTGGGCGCAATCGGCGCTGGCCAGCCTTGCCGGTGGAGCTGCTGCCCCATTGTGGGCTTTCAGGCTGCCGTCGCTGCTGGCAGCCGTGCTGGCGGTGCTGCTCGTCCATGCCATCGGTCGTGTCTTCCATGGTCCGAAGGTCGCCCTGACGGCTGCGGCGCTGGTTGCCGCCTGTCTGGTCATGGCAGGGGAGTCCCGGCTGGGCAAGACCGATGCGGCTTTGCTGGCCACCATCCTGGCGGCGCAGTGGATGTTGGCGCGCTGCTACCGGGCGGGTCTGCACGGCGAATTGGCGCGGCCGCGCAGCACCGCGCTGTTGTTCTGGCTGGCCATCGCTGCCGGCGTGCTGGTCAAAGGCCCATTGGGACCCATGGTCGTGCTGCTGACCGTGGCTGCCCTGGGCATGGCGGACCGCCGGCTGGCCTGGTGCCGTCCTCTGCTGCACTGGCCCTCCATCCTGCTGGCTTTGGCCGTTGCCGTGCCGTGGTTCGTGGCCATCACGCTGCGCTCGGACGGTGCGTTCTGGACGGCTTCCGTCAGCGAGGACCTGCTCGCCAAGGTCGCGGCAGGCCAGGAAGGCCATGGCGCGCCTCCCGGAACGTTCCTGGTCATCAGTTGGCTCAGCTTCTGGCCCGGTTCCGTGTTGCTGGCGGTGACGCTGTGGGCTCTGTGGCGGCACCGGAAAGAGCCCGGGCAGCGCTTTGCCCTGGCGTGGCTGGTTCCGACCTGGGTGGTCTTCGAACTGGTGCCCACCAAGCTGCTGCACTATGTGCTGCCGGTGTTTCCAGCCTTGGCACTGCTGGCGGCCCAAGCCTGGTGGTCCGGCAGCGGTGCGCCACGGCGCGCGGCGCTGGCCGCGGCGACGGCCCTGCTCGGCATCGGCCCGCTGCTGCTGCTGGCCGTGGCGTGGCTGACCAACGGTGGAACGGTTTCGGGTCCCCTGGCGGCAGAGGCCTGGCCCGCGATGCTGGCGCTGCCCTGCGCCCTGCTGTTTGCCACGCTCGCGTGGCGGGCACTCGCGCGTGGCGACCGCGCGGCAAGCGTACTGTGGTTGCTGCCACTTGCGCTCGCCACGTACTCGGGAGTGCTTGGCAGCCTGTCCGGCTTCGCGCCGGCGTGGCCCTCCGACGCGGTGTACGCCCGCCTGAAGGCTGCCGAAGTCGCCGGGCACACCTGCCAAGGTCACCAACTGTACTCGCTCGGGTACCACGAGCCCTCCCTGGTGTGGCTGACCCACGGAGCCCTCAAGCGCGTGGGTCCCGAGGACCTCGCCAGCCGTCTGCAGGCGGGGTCCTGCGCGGTCTGGGTGGTGGAGGACCGGCAACTGGAGACGTTCGCTGCCGGCGTCAGGGAATCAGGCGTGGCGGTCCGGCAGTTGGACCGCGTCGAGGGCTTTGCCTTCGGCGCCGGCCGGCGCGTCGCCCTGACGCTGCTGACGCCGGTGCAGGAGCCACCACGCGAGCAACGCGTTCAAGGCAAAGACGATCAACCCTGACCAGAGGATGTCAGAGAGGAAGTGGCGGCCGGCGATGACCCGCGCCGCGCCACCAGCAAGCCCGAACAGCAGACCACCGCCGAGCAGCCAAGGCGCCAGCGGCGGCCACAGAACGCGTGCCACGAAGAAACCGGCGGTGGTCCAGAAGGCCATGGCAGCGTGGCCGGAGGGGAATGAACGTCCATTCGTGCCGCGGTCCGCGAAGCCGACCAGATTGGCCTCGAGCGGCGCCTGGAAGGGGCGTGTGCCGCCGAAATCGCGGACTTCTGCGGGTCGTGGCCGGCCCCAGTGGGGCTTGAGGATGCCGTTGACCACCAGTCCCGGCCCCAGCGCCAGACTCATCATGAGGAAAACGGCGATGCGGCGCCCGGTCACGTGTCCCGACCGCAGCGCGAGCACCAGCAAGGCAAGCGCCGCCACTGCACTGCCCCAGGCCAGCCCCGGCACCAGGTATTCGTTGAGCGCGATGGCGAAGAAGGTGTGCTGGAGCGGGAATGGCGCCGCTGGCGCGCCGCCGTGAAGCCATGCGCTGAGCGGCAAATCCAGACGCAACACGTCAAAGCACAGCCACAGGGCCGCTGGCGCCAGCAGCAGTCCAAGGCTCAGGCGCCAACGACGCTGCACGGCGTTGGCGAAGGCAGACAGGGACATCCGGTGCGACTCCTGAGGCAGTTGGAGCTTCCAAGGCTAAAGCCACAATCCTGCAGTCATGTGGCCGTTGCCGCGCTGTCATCGACGCTTGGCTAACTGTCGTGATGGACACACAGACGCCAGATCTCTCGGTCATAGCACCGGCACACAACGAGGCTGAGAACATTGATCCGCTGGTGACCGAACTGGTCGCGATCCTCGACCCGACGGGCATCCGCTTCGAGATACTCGTCGTCGACGATGGCTCCACGGATGCCACGGCTGACGCGTTGCGCAGCCTGTCGGCGCAGCACACCGCCTTGCGGCCGCTGCAGTTGCCTGCCGGCGGTCGCGGCCGCGGCCAAGGACAGTCCGCTGCCTTGCACGCTGCAATCCGCGCCAGTCGTGGCCGGTGGATTGCCATGCTCGACGCGGATCTGCAGAACGATCCAGCCGACCTGCCGGCCATGGTCCAGCGTCTGCGAGAAGAGTCGCTGGACCTGCTGCAGGGCGACCGGTCCGCCAACCGGCGCGATACGGCGTTCCGGCGCTTCAGTTCATGGATCGGCCGGGCGACGCGCCGGCTGCTACTGGGTGACACCATCCGCGATACGGGCTGTTCGTTGCGCGTGATGCGCCGGGAGGTCGCTGAGTCGCTGCCCTTGCAGTTCCGCGGTGTGCACCGTTTCATTCCGCTGCTGGCCAGGCAGTCGGGCTACCGCGTTGCCGAGTGCCCGGTGCGGCATCGTCCGCGCGTGGCAGGGCACAGCAAGTACGGTGCCTGGAACCGCGCCCTGCCGGGTCTCATCGATTGCTTCGCGGTAGCGTGGATGGGCAGGCGCCGCCGCAACACGGCCTGGCGGCCGCTGTGATTGGCCTGCGCCCACGCCGCCTGCCCTGGTGGACCTTGCTGGCCACCGTGGCCGGCATGCTGCTGGCCACCACCTTGCTGTGGTGGTGGAAGTCTCCCGAGCCTGCCGCGGGGGCCGTGACCGTCAAGCTGCGTCTGGCAGGCGAGCCGGAGGCCCTTGAACTGGGCCGGGATGCTCAAGGCCACTACGTCTACTGGCTGCAGAGTGACGGCGGGCGCCGCCAGCTCACGCCGGATGAACTTGCGGCCCGGCTGTACGACGCCAACCGGCCGCGCGACTGGTTCGCAACCGTCCTGAACGTGACCAGTCCCGTCGGCCTGCTGTGGATTGCCATCGGCCTGTCCGGACAACTGCTGTTCACCGGGCGCATGCTGGTGCAGTGGCTGGCGAGCGAGCGGGCGGGGCGGTCACATGTCCCCGAGGCCTTCTGGTGGATGAGTCTTGGCGGATCGTCCCTGTTGCTGGCCTACTTTGTGTGGCGCGTCGATGTCGTCGGCATTCTCGGCCAGCTCGCCGGTTGGGGCGTCTACGTCCGCAACCTGATGCTGCTGGCGCGGACGCGGCAGCACGACCTCAAGGCGTCTTGACGCCGCGCCTGCAGCTCGCGCAGCAACCGCTCCTCCCAGTCCGGGCCCTGCCGGCACTGGCGCGGCATGGCCTTCTCCGGCCGCGGTAGGCGGCCCCCGTTGCACCGGTGAGGCAAACCTGAACGCCTCCGGTTTACATTGCTGCAAGCCTGCTGTATCACCCTGATCCCCGACATTGGCGCAAGAGATGGCGGTCGTGTCCATGACTCAACACGCTGGCAGTTCCCGCACACGGTCCGTGCTGTTGGTGGCCTGCTGTGGCATTACGCTGCCTGCTGGCGCTGCCGGCGTGCCGGGGGCACTCGACGAGCTGGTCGTCTCCGCGCGCCGGATCATCGGCCTCGCTGGTGAAGTCTCCTCGGCCTCCGTGGGCACGGTGCTCGGCGAGCAACTCGAAGGGCGTCCTTTGCAGCGGGTGGGCGAGGTGCTCGAAGTCGTTCCGGGCCTGATCGCCACGCAGCACAGTGGCGGTGGCAAGGGCAACCAGTTCTTCCTGCGCGGCTTCAACCTGGATCACGGCACCGATCTCGCAACGCGCATTGAAGGCGTTCCCGTCAACCTGCCGACGCATGCCCATGGCCAGGGCTACACCGATGTCAATTTCCTGATCCCGGAACTCATCGATCGCATCGAGTACCGCAAGGGCAGTTACTACCCCGACTACGGCAACTTCTCGGCCGCCGGTGCCATCGACATCACTTACCGGCGCCGGCTGGAGCAGCACCTGCTGGCGCTGACCGGCGGCCAGTTCAGCAACGCGCGCGGGCTGTTGGCCCTCTCGCCGCGCTGGGGCGACACTGACCTGCTGCTGGCTGCAGACCTTTCCTACGCGGATGGGCCATGGCTGCTGGGCGAGCAGTTCAGGCGCGCCAGCACGGTGGCGAAGCTCACGCGCGGCGATGAGGCCCACGGTGTCCAGCTGCAGTGGATGGGCTACTCGGGCCGCTGGCGCTCGACCGACCAGATCCCGCAGCGTGCGGTGGACAGTGGCGCGCTGGACCGGTTCGGCAACCTCGATCCGACCGATGGCGGCACGACGCACCGCTACAGCCTGTCCGCGCGCCTTTGGCGTCCAATGGGATCCGGTACGGTGGAGCTGCAGGGCTACGCGGCCGACTACGGACTGGACCTGTTCTCCAACTTCACCTACGCCACCGACCCGGTCAACGGCGACCAGTTCGAGCAGTACGACGACCGCAGCTTCCACGGGCTTGAACTGCAGTACCGCCCGGCGGTTTCAGGCGAAGGCCGGCTGGGGACACTGCGTGGCGGCCTGCAGTGGCGCCGGGATGACATCCCGACCGTCGGCCTCTACAAGACGCGCGGGCGGCAGCGGTTGGCCACGCTGCGGGAGGACCGTGTGCAGCAGGACAGCCTTGCGGGCTGGCTGAGCCACGACCTGCGCTGGCGTCCCTGGCTGCGCACCGAAGCAGGCCTGCGGATCGACCGTTTCCGGTTCGAGGTCGACAGCCCCATCGCGCCCAATTCCGGTGTCGCGAATGACCAGCAGGTCAGCCCCAAGCTGGCGGTGGTGCTGGGTCCCTGGCAGCACACCGAACTGTTCCTGAACTGGGGCCATGGCTTCCACAGCAACGACGCCCGCGGCACCACGCAACGCGTGGACCCGCTGGACCCCGGCATGCCGCTGGATCCGGCGACACCCTTGGTGCGCGCCCGCGGGGCCGAGGTGGGCCTGCGCTCGGCTGCCGTGCCCGGACTGCAGCTGGCAGCCTCGCTGTGGATGCTGCGGCTGGACTCCGAACTGGTCTTCGTCGGCGATGCCGGCGTGACCGAGCCCAATCGCGCCAGCCGTCGCCATGGACTGGAGCTCTCGGCGTACTGGACGCCGACGGCGCACTGGATGATCGACGCCGATCTCGCGTGGACGCAGCCCCGCTTCCGCGGCGCGGATCCGGCGGGCAACCGGATCCCCAACGCCGTGGAGTACGTGGGCTCGGTGGGCCTCTCGTACCGCGCGCCGGCCGGCTGGACCGGAGGAGCCCGTCTGCGCTACCTCGGTCCGGCAGATCTTGTGGAGGACGGCAGCGCAAGATCGCGCGGCAGCGTGATCACCAACCTGGAGTTGGGCTATCCATTCTCGCCGCGCTTTTCCGCCGCACTGGGGTTGTTCAACGTCTTCGATGTGAAGACCGAGGACATCAGCTACTTCTACGAATCGCAGTTGCCCGGCGAAACCGCCCCGGTGGAGGACATCCATTTCCACCCTGCCGAGCCGCGACAGGTCAGAGTGACGGTCACAGCGCAGTTCTGATACTGCCGCCTCAGGCTGTTGCCCCAGGTGCCGCGCTCCCGGTTACCCTAGATGGATGCCCGTCCGGGGTGGCCGACAACACAACAGGAGACGCCTAATGTCCGACACCGTCAAGACCGCACTGTTCATCGGTGGCAAGGAGCGCCAGACCGCTGAAACCATGGCGATCGCCGATCCGGCCAAGCCGGGTGTCATCGTCGGCCATGCCGCCTCGGCCACGCCGCAGGATGTTGCCGATGCGGTCGCTGCCGCCAAGGCCGCCTATCCGGCCTGGGCCTCGCTCACGCCTCAGCAGCGCGCCGAGCACATGAAGGCCGCCATCGAGGGCGTGCCGGATTCGCCGAACCCCTTCGCGTCGGAGGACGCCGCCATCCTGTCGCAGGAGAACGGCAAGGTCCGCATCGAGAGCTGGGTCGATGCCCTGGTGCTGCAGATCCGCTGGAACCTGGCGCTGATGCATGCCGATGAAGTCAACGCCACCAAGGTGCTCAAGCCGGTCCCGGGCCACATCGCCACCGAGACCACCGTGGGCTACCAGCCGCTGGGCGTGGTCAGCATCATCGTGCCGTTCAACTGGCCCATCGCCATCCTGGGCGCCGCGCTGCCGCACGCCTTGCTGGCCGGCAACACCGTGGTCGTGAAGCCGCCGCTGACCGCGCCGCTGGCCACCGCCCGCGTGGTGCAGCGCATCGCCGAGAAGCTGCCGCCGGGCGTGCTGAACGTCGTCACCGGTCCCGACGCCAACATGAGCGCGTTGATCCGCAACACGGACGTGGCCAAGGTCTGCTTCACCGGTTCGGTCGGTGGCGGCAAGAAGATGATGGAGATGGCCTCCGGCAGCCTCACGCGCGTCACGCTGGAGCTGGGCGGCAACGACGCCGCCATCTTCCTCAAGGATGCGATCCTCGACGACACCCATCTCGACCGCCTGTTCGCGGCCATCTTCGACACCACCGGGCAGATCTGCATGAACGCCAAGCGCGTCTATGTGCACCGCTCGCGCATGGACGAGCTGGTGAAGGGCCTGGCGGCACGCCTTGAGAAGACCAAGCTCGGCTACGGCCTCGACCAAGGCACCACCATGGGCCCGCTGCACTCGCCGATGCAGAAGAAGTTCGTCGATGAACTGATCGCCGAGGCCAAGGCTTCCGGAGCCCAGGTCATGGAGTTCGGCGAGCTGCCCGGCGGCGACATGGCCGGCGGCAACTTCGTGCGCCCCGCGATCGTCGTCAACCCGGATCCGAAGCTGCGCGTCGTCACGGAAGAGCAGTTCGGCCCGGTCATTCCCGTCATCCCCTTCGACACCGAAGAGGATGCGGTCCGCATGGCCAACGACACCTGGGCGGGTCTGGCCGGTTCGGTGTGGTCCGCGGATCCGGTCGCCGCCTATCGCGTCGGCGGCCAGATGGTCTGCGGCTATGTGTGGACCAACGACCATGGCGCAAACCGCCTGGACCTGCGCGCACCGTTCGGTGGCATGAAGCTGTCGGGCATCGGCCGTGAGCAGGGCATCGAGGGCATCCGTGCCTTCCAGGACACGCGCTCGATCTCGCACCTCGACCCGGCCACGCTGGCCACGATGCACCACTGAGGCGGCCATCGCCCCGGCCTGTGCCTGGGCTTGTGGCGCTTGGAAAAGGCCAGCAGCGATGCTGGCCTTTTCCGTTGCAGCGCAGTAGCGTCATGCGTCATGAAACGCCATATCTGCGGGCTGCTGTTCACCCTGCTGCCAGCGCTGCCGGCCGCCGCATCCACAGCCGTGGCCCTCTCCCCGGCCGACATCACGCGTGTGCAGGCCCTGGAGGAAATCCTGGTGACCGGCGACCGTGACTCGCTCTCCGCGGCGCGCAAGGCTGCGGCCGACGCCGAGGAGCGCTTCTACGAGCGCTACAACGCCGGCAACGACGACCACGCCTACGACATGGTCTGCAGCGAGCGGGCCCCCACCGGGACGCTCATCCGCCAGCGGATGTGCCTGCCGAAGCTGGTTGACGATGCCATGGCGGAGGAAACGGCGCGCCTCGTGCGTGGCCAGGGCAGCACCGGTGTCATGCTGAATCCCGACGCCCTGCGCCAGAACGCCATGGTGGAGGTCAAGCGCCGCCTGCGGGAGCGCGTCGCCAAGGATCCGGAGCTGCTGCGGGCGCTGCTGGAGCACGCGCGGCTGCAGTCGCATCTGGCAGCGCTGCACCAGCGCAAATTCGAGGACCGCTGGATCGTCTGGGACTGACTAGCGGCCCGCGAGCGCAGCCTCCAGCGTCTTGGCTGTCGCCTCGCGGCTGGCCGCCAGGGCGGCCGCGGCAGCACCCGTCGGCCCACCGCCGGGACCGGCCGGCAGCGGCGTGCGCGCCGCGTCCAGCGCGGTCTTGCCGTTGGCATCCTTCACCGTCGGGTCCGCGCCGCGCGACAGCAGATGCCGCACCACGCGCTCGCGGGCGCCCTCGGCCGCGCCAAACAGCGCGGTTCGTCCTTCCTGGTCGCGCCCCTGGATGTAGGAGCTGAGCTTGGCCGTGTAGGTGCGGCTGTCGGTGATGCGGGCGTTCACATCGGCGCCGGCGGCCAGCAGCAGGTCGATGGTCTTGATCATCATCGCCTGCACATCACCCGGCGGCAGCGCACCGCCGCCGTTGGCGCGGCCGACGCCGCTCATGCCCATCGCGGCCATCAGCGGCGTCATGCGGAACACATTCGGCAGGTCCACCTCGGCACCGTGGGCGAGCAAGGCCTGTATCGCCGCGTGGTCGTGGCGTGCCGAGGCGACGAACAGCGGTCCGACGCCGCCGCGCAGGTCATATTCGGCGAAGCGGCCGCGACCGGCGCCATAGGGCCGCTTGCGGGTGAGCTGGTGGTTCACGTCCACACCCATCGCCAGCAGGCGCTCGACCACCATCATGGCGGTGACGCCCGGGCGCTCCTTGCCCACTGCGGCACCAGCCAATCCCTCGGGCGCCACGCGGCCGCCGAAGGCGCCGTCGCCGCGGAAGGAGTTCATGTCCACGGCCACGTAGAGCGGCGTGCGGCCGCTCATGTCCCAGGTGTGCGGGTTGGCGCCCTTGTCCAGCAGCAGCATCGCGATGTCGTAACGCCGGTTGTCCAGGGCGTTGATCAGCGGCGTCACACCATCCGGGTTGGGCAGGTGGATGTCCGCACCGGCCTTCAGCAGCGACTCGACGCAGCGGTAGCACCCGGAACGTGTCGCATAGAGCAGGGCCGTGAGTCCGCCGGTCTGGCGGCTGCCGAATTGGGCGCGTGGCTCGGAGGTCATCTGCCGCGGCCAGTCGTCGTGCTTCGCGCGCAGGTTGATGTTCTTCGCACGCCGCGCCAGCAGCAGGTCGACGATCTCCGGCTGGTTGCCGCCGGCCGCCCACATCAGTGCGTTCTGGCCGCGGAAGGTTTCGATGGCGTTGATGTCGGCACCGCGCTCGATGAGCAGCTTCGCGATGCCCGGCGAGCCTGCGCTGATCGCGAGCATCAGCGCGGTCTGGCCGTCGCCATTGGGCGAGTCCACGTCCGCGCCCGCATCCAGCAAGGTCCGCACCAGCGCAAGGTCGTCGACCTCGATGGCCTCGCTCAGTGCCGAAGCACCGTAACGGTTGATGACGTCGGCCCTGGCGCCGGCCTTCAGCAATGCCTGCACCAGCTCGTGATCGACGTTGAACGTGGCCCACATCAGCGCCGTGGAGCCGTCCGGTGCCTTCTCGTTGACGTCCACGTCCGGCGAGGTGATCGCGGCCAGCACCGACTCGCGCTTGCCGGCGCGCACCAGGTCCCCCAGCGTCTGCTTGGGCGTTGCCGCAGTGGCCAGCCCCGCGTGGTGGAAGGGCAGCAGTACCGTGCTGGCCAGTGCCAGGGCTGCGACAACCGGGAGGATCCGCCCGGCACGGTTCGTGTGTTTAGACAACATTGCCTGCGAAGTTCGTGTAGTGGGCCTGCAGGCCCTTGGCGACGTCGTAGAGGAAACGGTACGGGTCCTGGAACTCGCGGCCGACGTCCTTGAGCACGCCCGCCTCGAGCATGTCCCGGGCACTGTGGCCCTTGGCCGTCAGCTGCGTCGTGCGCTCGTAAAGCCGCGCCATCAGATCGCGCTCGGCCTGCAGTTGCGCGCGTGTCATGACCGGGCCATACGCGGGCACGATCCGCGTGCGTTCTCCGGCGAGGCCCAGCAGCAGGTCCATGGCATCGACGCGGCCTCCCAGCCATCCACCCGCGAACCAGTCCAGCGACGGGTCACGTTCCGGCGAGGCCACGTCACCCACTGCCAGCACGTCCTGGTCGCGGAAATGCACGTAGCAGTCGCCGCGCGTGTGCGCCTCGAGCAGGTAGCCGTAGTCGATGCGCTGCCCGCCGACCGTGGTCCCGCCACGCTCGCGGAAAGTGGTCGTTGGCACCGCTTCCTTCGGTGGGGCCTTGATCCAGCGATCCTCGGCGGGCGACCACAGGTCCGCGGCCAACCACTGCTTGGTGATGACCTGCGCGCAGATCTCGGTGCCGCCCCGGCCGAACAGGGCGTTTCCGCCGGTCTGGTCCGCGTGGTAGTGCGTGTTGAACAGCGTCTTCACGCGTTCGCGGCCCAGCAGCCGGCGCAGCGCCGGCGCCTGCTGTGCCGAACCACTGTCAACCAGCACCAGTCCTTCGGTGGTGGACAGCGCCACCACGTTGCCCGGCACGCCGGAGATGACGCGGAGGCGATCTGTCAGCGCCGTGGCAGACGGCCGCGGCGCTGCAGCCAGCAGCGGCCCGGCCGCCACGGCAGCAAAGCCCAGGCATGACCCTTTGATGAAATCCCTGCGGTCCATCGTCATGCTCAGATTCCGGACAACAGGCCGGTGCTGTTGCCGAAGCTCGACTGCGGGATGCCCAGCTTGTCCAGGATCGTCAGGTGCACGTTGGCCAGCGGGGTCCGCTCAGGAAGAACCATGTTCTGGCCGCCGCGGTGCCGGCCATTGGCGCCTCCCACGAGCACCGTCGGCAGCGGATAGTTGTCGTGTGCATTGCTGTTGCTCATGTTGGAGCCATAGAGGAACAGCGAGTGGTCGAGGATGCTGCCTTCGCCTTCCTGCGTGGCCGCCAGCTTCTTGAGGAAGCCTGCGAAACGCTCCATGTGGTAGCGCTGGATGCGTGAGAGTTCGGCGATGCGCTCGCGCTGGTTGGCATGGTGGCTGACCGGATGGAAACCGCCCGCGACCTTCAGGTGCGGGTAGGGCCGGTCGGTGCCTTCGGCCGCCATCACATAGGAGGCAACGCGCGTGAGGTCCGCCTGGTAGGCCAGCGCGATGAGGTCGAACATCAGCGTCAGCTGCTTGTCGAAGTCCTCCAGCTCGCCCACGGGCGCATCCGGGACATCCACGCCCTTCAGGTCACGGGCGCTGGCCATCGACACACGACGCTCAAGCTCGCGCACCGTGTCCAGGTAGTCGGACAGGGCACGCTGGTCGCCGGGGCCGAGGTCGCGCTTCAGCGCCTGCGTGCGGTCGCCGATCATGTCGAGGATGCTGGCGTTCTTGCGCATCAGCGCCTCGCGCTCGGCGGCCGTGTCGCCCTCGCCCATGAGCTGGATGAACACCTTGCGCGGGTTGTATTCCATCGGCAGCGGACGGTTGGGTGCCGAGTACGAGGTGGTCACTGAATAGAAACCGCCATTGCCGGCGGCGATCTGCACGGTGGTCTCGGCGGCCAGCTCCAGCGACGGCAGCGTGGTCTGCTGGCCGATGCGCTGCGCGACCAGTTGGTCCAGCGTGGTGGCCAGGCTCGCACCCTTGGAGGAGGTGTCCGGACGCACGCAGGAGAGCCAGGTGGCGGGGTTGAGCGTGTGCACCGATCCCAGCGCGACGATGTTCTCGATGTTGTCGAAGGTGGTCACGTAGCGCTTGAAGGGCTCAAGGGGCGACACCGTCGCGCCCAGCTTGAAGTCCGCGCCGCTGCCGGTGGACGACCAGGCGTCGACCTCCTTGCCGTAGACCGTGTTGTTCATGATGGCGCCGTGCGGCAGGTAGAAGAACCCGGCGCGGGTCTTCGGTGCGGCCGCAGTCTTCGCCAGCGCCGTGCCTGCCGGCACCATCGCCTCGAGGAAAGGCAGGCCCACGGCAACACCGCTGCCGCGCAGGAAGCTGCGCCGCGACAGATGCTTCTTGGTCAGGAAATGTGCCATCGCTGTGTCCTCAAGGATGCCGGGCCACGGTCTGCGGCCGCGGCGCCTCATGTTCTTCCGGGCCTTGCCGCCGGAACAGGTCGCTGTTGACGATGCCCTCCACCAGGGCTCCGAAACGGTAGCCTCCGGCGGCCGCGTCCCGGACGATGCGCCGCACCACCGGCATGTCGTGGTGCTCCACCTCGCGGTTGAGCGCATACATCATGAGCCGGCGGGTCACCGTCAGCGCGAACTGCTCCGGGTCCCCGGCAAGGTGCTTGCGCAGTTCAACCGGCCCGTTGACCGTCTTGCCGCTGGTGAACACCGTGCTGGCATCGATCACCGCCTTGGCCGCCGGGTCACTGTCGCGCCAGCGTCCGGTGTTGTCGAAGTTCTCCAGCGCCAGGCCCGGCGGGTCGATCACGCCGTGGCAGGCATTGCAGGACGGGCTCTGCCGGTGCTGCTCGAGGCGGGCGCGAACCGTCGTGTAGGCCGCGCCGTCCTTCACGCCGATGTCCGTGTTCACGTTCGGCGGCGGCGGTGCCGGCGGTGCGCCGACCAGGCGCTCCAGGATCCAGGCGCCGCGCAGCACGGGGGAGGTGCGGTCGCCGTATGACGTCCGCAGCAGCACGGCACCCTTGCCCAGCAGGCCATGGCGGTTCGGGTCACGCAGTTGCACGCGGCGGAACTGCGAGCCCCGCACGCTGCTGATGCCGTAGTGCCGCGCCAGGGTCTCGTTGAGGAAGGTCCAGTCGGCTTCCAGCAGGTCCAGCACGCTGCGGTTCTCCAGCAGCACGCTGGCGAGGAACAGCCGGATCTCCGTCTCGAAATGGGCTCGCATGGCCGCGTTGAAGGCCGGGTCGGTCGGCTCGACCTTGTCGAGTTCGTCGAGGTTGAGCCAGGCCAGCGCAAAGTTCTCCACCAGCGTCTGTGCGCGCGCATCCTTGAGCATGCGCGCGACCTGCGCCTGCAGCACCTGCGGATCCGTCAGCCTGCCGGTGGTTGCCAGGTCCAGCAGCACCGCATCGGGACCCGTGCTCCACAGGAAGAACGACAGCCGCGAGGCGAGCTCAAGCCCGGTCAGCAGCCTTGGCCCGCTTTCGTCCTCCGTCGTGGGCAGGGCCCGATAGAGGAAGTCGGGGCTCGACAGCACGGCGGTGACCAGTTCGGTGACGCCGGCATCGAAACCGCCGGGCTCCTGGCGCCCGAGGTCATAGAGCTTCATCAGGCGCTGCACGTCCTCGTCCGACGCCGGCCGGCGGAAGGCACGCGTGGCCAGATCCCTCGCGATGCGCTCCGCGCAGGGCCGCTCCTCGGTGGCCACGGCGGGCTGGCAGACGAAGATGCGCGCGCGGCTGTCGCTCAGCGACAGTCCCTTGGGCGCCAGCGGCCCTTCGATCTCGATCGCGGTCTGCAGGATCGGCATGTCGGAGACCCGGCCCGGTCCATAGCCGCCGCCAAACGCGCCACCAAAGCCACCGCCAGCCGTCGCGTCGTTGCTGAGCGCACGGGAGCGCTCGACGTAGGTCATGACGATCTCGTGCCGGCCCGCCGTGATGTGGGCGCTGCTGGCAATGCGTGCCAGCAGTTCGTCGCGTCCATTGGGGCCATCCCGGTCGGCGATGTCGAGCCACTCCGGTCCGCCGACGTCCTTGCGCACAACCTCGACGCCGTCGACGAGGATCACCAGCGTCGCAGCCGTCTGCGCGCCGCGCGGGTAGAGGCCCATGTCGATGAAATCTTCCTCGGGCACGTTGAAACGGTATTCGCCGTCGGCCGGGAAGACATGCGTGAAGCGGATGCCGCCGCGCGGCATGCCGCCACGGGTGCCCAGCGGGAACGCCGAGGCGTTGGCGGTGGTCGCCGGAATCGTGACCTTGGCCAGGCGGGGCAGGGGTTCGCCCACGGCCAGCCGGGCTGCCTTGCGGGCCGCCGACAGGTACTGCTCCATGAACGACGGCGACATGGCCAGGGCGCGCGCGATGTTGCTGAAGCCCTCGACCTCGACCTCGGTCGGCAGGGCCTGCCGCGGATCGATCTCGACGCCGATCAGGTCGCGGACCGTCGCCGCGAACTCGACGCGGTTGAGGCGCTGGATGGGCACATGGGCGACGTGCCCATGCTCGCCGGCCGCACGATCCAGCGTGCCCTCCAGGTAGGCCACCATCGCGTCGATGTCGGCCTGCGAAGGTTGCTGCTCGCCGGCCGGCGGCATCAGGCGGCCGCGCAGCTTGTTCACGGTGTCTTCCCAGATGGCCGGCTCGTCGGCCGGGCGGGAGATGTCGAGGGTGTCCATGGCCACGCCGCCGGCCCAGTCCGTGGCGTTATGGCACTTGAGGCAGTGCGTCTCGATCAGGCGGCTGGCGTGCTGGGCCTGTTGACCCAGCGCCGGTCCCGCCACGAGCAACAGCGCGGCCAGCCGCAGGCTGCCCAAGGCTCCACTACCCCGCATTTCCCCCTCCACTGGCGGCCGTCGGAGCCGCGCCTGATGAACCCGAAGATAGAAGATGCCGCAGTGCGGCGTCCACGTCGCCCACCGTATAACGGATGCGCATCTCGCCGCCATGCGGGTGGTACACATTGCCGCGGAACGGCGGCGCCAGAACCCGGCCCTCGTCGTCCAGCAGCCAGAACTGCGGCACGCCGTAATACTGTGACTCGTCGGCGGCCCGGAACCCGCCGTGCCACGGGGCCCGCGGGCCCCAGCCGGCAGCGGGTTGCGGCTTGTCACCACCGGCCAGCATCAGGGCAAAACGCAGATCGAAGTGCGGTTCGAACGGCAGGATGCCCAGTTGCCTGGCCGCCAAGGTGCTGTCGACGAAGGCCTTGCGCGCCGTCCGGAAGGCGTCGCTGCTGTCCGGTTCATCCAGGAACACGCGGGCCGGCGCTCCGAGCACCTGGCTGTGGTAGACCGGCGCGGCCGCCACGGCCACGAAGCCCACGCCCTTGTCCCGGTATTTGTCGTGCAGCGTGCGCAGGATGTGGGTGTCCTCGAAAGAGTCCGGGCACCACAGCCGGCCTGGCAACTGGCGCCCCATGTCGCCGCCGCCGAAGACGAACAGCACGTTCACCGTGCCCGGCTGCGCGCGGAACAGCGCCAGCAAGGACTGCGGCGCTCCCGACGCGTCGCTGACCGTGACCTGATCCGTGACGGGCTGGCCCGGGCCGAAGGCCGTCGCCGCGCCCACGGCTCCGCCGCCCGGCAGCAGCCAGGCCAGTGCAAGCAGGGTGAGCAGGGCGGTGGGTCTCGGGCAACGCATGGCAACTCCCGTGGGCGTGCGATCATGCCCCCACTCTGGGAGTGCGTCGATGACCCATTGGTTCCCCGCCGGTGTGCTGGCCATCTTGGCCAGCGTCTTCCACAGCGCCGATGCTGCAGCGCCCGCGCCTGCCGGCCGCGGCGCCCCGCTGCCCGTGGCACTGGACAGCCGGGGCGGCCTGCGGACCCTGCCGCTGGTCGGGCCGCTGCGCGTGGCGCCACTGCTGATGCCCGGGGCCGCCGGACCCGTCGACCTGCTCACGGCCCGCGACGGCGCCGTGCCGGTGGGCGTCACGCCGCTGCCGGTCGACCTGTTCACGTCCAAGGACTTCTACGCTGACCGCGCCCTGTGGAGCGACATCCGCTACTGGCGCTGCAACAGTCCCCTGGGTATCGAGGCCCAGCGCGGCGGGTATGCGGGCAGCCCCATCCTTGGTGGGCTGATTGCCGACGACCCCAAGGTCGCGGCCTGGGGCTATTGCGACCGCGACTACCCGCGCGAGGCCATGCTCAGCCCCTACGCCTACGCCAGCGCGCAGACCCACTATGAGGCCCTGTTGGCCGAGGCCCGAAGCCGTGGCGTTCCCACCGTGCACACGCGCCGCACGCTGCCGGAGGATTGGGATGGGCGCTACCAGATCGACATCTTCGGGGACTGGTACGCCCTGCGCGCCTTCAACCAGATCCCGACGCTGCTGTCGCTGCTGACGCCGCAGTACCAGCAGCGCATGGTCCAGGACCTCTACCACCAGGGGAACACCAACGCCGCGCAGTGGCCCGCCCAGTACTGCTGGCCCGAGGGCTTCATGCGTCGCTGGCATGCAGCGGGTGTGATCCTGCGTGACCACTACGTGATGCTGACGCCCTCGCTGGTGCAGATCCTCACCGGCTCTGCGGAAGACTTCGTCACCCATGTACATGTCGGCCGCAGCTTCACCATATCGCAGGGCGTGCCGCGGTTGGGCGCCGACGTGCCGCGCTGGTTCGGCGAGACGGTGGGCTTCTGGGACGGTGAGGCACTGGTCACCTGGACCTCCAACATCCAGCCCTGGACGGTCCACGGTGCCTTCGAGTTTTCAGGTCAATTGCAGACCATCGAGATCTATACGCCGCAGCGCAATGGGCGTGGCCTTCTCACGGGCCTCGTCCACGAGGCCGTATTCTACGACCCCGAAGCGCTGGTCGAGCCGATCCGCATCCTGCGCGTGCTGCGCCGGCTCGGCGGCTTCGACAGCGGGTCGCCGTTCAATTCCCTGCGCTGCATCCAGACGATCTACCCGCTGGAGGGCGTGGCCACGCCCGTGGCGCCTGGACAGAAGATCACGCTCGATGCGCCGGACCTGTACGGCCGGCCTTGGGCACAGATCTGGGAGAACTACTTCGAGCAGGGCATGAGCCGCCCGGCTGACGATGGGTCGATGTTTGAATTCGGGCGCTGAGGAAAGTCAGATCAACCACACGATGGTGGCTATGGCCGTGAGCCCAACGCCAAACGCATACATGTACTCCGCCACGCGCTGCCCGCGCGTGCGCGGGGCGGGTGGGCCCTCATGCCACAGCTGGTAGTGGTCGCACAGGCGCCACCACACCGTCACCAGATAGGCCACGACGAATTGGAACAGTGCACCGGCACGCAGCACGCGGACCACTCGCTCGTTGCTGGCGGCGAAAGAGGCGGCCAGCAGGGCCACTGCGCAGACCACCAGGAAGACCTCCACACCCAGTATGTCGCGCTTGCGTGGCCCGGTGTTGCCGAACCAGCGCGTGTCATCAAGCCATCGAACCCAGCGGGGCCGGTTGCTGTGCTTCATCGGCACGAGAAGCTGCGTTCATCTTCGGGGTCGCCGCCATCGTAGCGGGCCACTTGCGGATACGGGCACAGCGGTCGGGAACGTCCCGGGAAGGCAACACCAGTAGCGCGGATGCGCTCCGGCGCGCGACCCTGTTCGACCCAGGCCTGCACCGCCGCCAGCATGTCGAACTGGTCGGTCGATTGGCCGCCAGCGCAGTGGGTCATCCCGGGCACCAGGAACAGCCGTGCCCAATCCTGTGTGCCCCCGGCTTGCCGTGGCGTCAGTTGTTCGTACCATGCCGTGAGTGCACCGGTCGACATCGCCTGGTCCGACAGCCCGTGGTAGACGATCAGCTTGCTGCCGCGGGCCATGAAGCTGCCGTGCTCGGTGCCGGTCGCGTCGTTGATGGCCGCGGTCCACGCCGTGCGGTCCATGTCGCGGTCGAAATCGAACTTCAATGGATCAAAGTTCGGGTCCGCAGGCGTCAGCACATAGTTCCGCAGCGTGTCGGCACCCAGCGTCGCATTGGCGGGTGGCCTTCCCTGAGTGCCGAGGTGCATGCCACGCCAGGCGGGTCCGGCCAATCCCGTATCCCAGGCGAAGTCGCCATACAGCGCGTCACCGCGTGAATTGCGTGCGCCGCCCATGATTTTTGCCAAGGCCTCGGCCTGGCGGGGTGCCAGGCATTGCCCGGCCGCAGGAGCCCCCGCGCTGCCGCAGGTGAACTGCCGGGCGTCAAGGCGGCAAGCCTTGTAGTCGTTGATCAGTCCATCGCGCAGCCCGTCCAAAGCGTCGCAGCGCTGCAGGGCCGTGTCCGTGATGGCCTTGAGTTGGGTGTCCGTGAAGGCCTGCGAGAGATCCGCGTGCCCATCGGCACCGCGCGGTGCGATGCCATGGACCGCTTGCAGGCTCCAGATCTGGTTCACGACGAGCCGCGTGAGGTTCCAGGCGGCATTGCCGGCCACCACGCCGTCAAACTCCATCGGCAGGCGCTGCGC
>JBJOHO010000082.1:0-39520 GCA_046047615.1 Pseudomonadota bacterium | reverse complement strand
ATGAACTGCGTGCCGTCGGCAGCTCGATCAAGCTGTGCGTGGTGGCCGACGGCAGCGCAGACCTGTACCCGCGGCTGGGCCCCACCTCGGAGTGGGACATCGCCGCGGGCCAGGCCGTGCTCGAGGCCGCCGGCGGGCAGGTGGTGTCGATCGGCGAAGGCCTGCCGCTGCGCTACAACCGCGGCGAAAGCCTGCTCAACCCGGACTTCATGGCCTACGGTGATCCGCGGCTGTTTGCGCGGTGGCGCAAGGCGGCTGGCGCCCCGGGCAGGAGTTGAACCTGCGACCCCTCGCTTAGGAGGCGAGTGCTCTATCCACTGAGCTACCGGGGCAACCGGGCGTGGATGATACCCTCATCCGCATGAACCTGACGGCAGCGGTGGCGGTTTTCGTGGGCGCGGGCAGCGGCGCGCTGTTGCGCTGGGTGCTGAACCTGGCGCTCAACCCGCTGTGGTCCACGCTGCCATTGGGCACGGTTGCTGCGAACCTCGGGGGTGGCCTGCTGGCGGGTGCGGCGGCGCAGTGGTTCGAACTGCGCGCGGGCCTGCCGCCGGAGCTGCGGCTGCTGCTCATCACAGGCTTTCTCGGCGGCCTCACCACCTTCTCTGCCTTCTCTCTGGAGCTCATGGCCCTGCTGCAGCAGGGCCGGCACGCGTGGCTGCTGGGCTCGGTGCTGCTGCACGTGGCCGGTTCGCTGCTCTGCGCGCTGCTGGGGGCCGCGTTGCTGCGCGGCCTGCTCAGCGCCTGAGGCTTTCTCTCTGCTGCCTTATTGCGGCACCGGCCCCACAATCGCAGTCCACGGGCCTTCGCCGACGGGGATGCGGCCGATGACGTGGAAGCTGTCGGCATCGACCACGGTGACGTCGTTCGAGGGACCGTTGGCGGTGTAGAGGCTGCGACCGGTCGGGCTGAGGGCCACGCCCCAAGGCCGTGGGCCGACTTCCACCTGGCGGCGGATGGCGCCGGTGTCCGGGTCCAGTGCTAGCAGCTGCTTGCCGCGGCCGGTGGCCACGAACAGTTCCTTGCCGTCATGCGACACGACCATGCCGACGGGCCGGGTCATCTCGCCCTGCAGCTTCAGGGTGCGCAGGGCCTTGCGGGTGGCGGTGTCGATGACGGTGATGCTGCCGTCCATCTCGCCACTGACATAGGCGCGGCTGCCATCGTCCGAGAACTCCGTGAAGCGCGGCCGCAGGCCCACATTTACCTGGGCGCGGACCTTCTGCGTGGCCATGTCGATGACGGCGACGCTGTGCTCTTCCTCGGAGGTCATGTACACCGCAGAGCCGTCGGGGCTGAGGGTGACGCCTTCGGGCTCGCCACCCACCTTCAGCGAAGCCAGGGTCTTGCCGCTGGCCACGTCCATGAACACGGCCCGGCCGGTGTCTTCGCTGGCGATCACCAGGCGCTTGCCGTCGTGGCTGACGGCCAGCTGCTCGGGATCGGACACCCCACGGATGATCCGCTGCAGCTGCAGGGTCTTGAGGTCGACAACGCCGATGCCGTCGGCGCCCTTGTCCGCGGGAGGAAGCGTGCTTTCATCGACGCCCGGCGGCGCGATGGGCGAGCCGCTGAGCGCCACGTACAGCAGCCTGCCGTCGGGCGACAGCTTGGCGCCGCGGGGGCGTTTGCCCAGCGGCACGGTGGCGATGACCTTGCGCTGCGCGCCGTCGATCACGCTGAGCGTGCCGGAGCGTTCGTTGGTCACGTAAATGCGGTAGGCCGGCTCGGCGCCCTGCCCTGCGGCAGCCTCCGCGGTGCCGGGCGTGCCCGCGCCGGCCACCAGGGCCAGCGCGGCGGCAACGAGTGGGAGGCCCGGAATGAATGAACGGTGAAGTGTCTGTGCCATACCGCTATGACTGTGGGGAAAGCGTGAAGTTCTGCCCGTGCTGGGGCACCACGGCCGACCAGCCGAGCTCGTGCTCGATGCGCTCGCGCAGGTGGTCCGCCGGGTCCGGCTCGCCGTGCGTGAGGTACACACAGCGCGGGGGCGCCGGCATCTGCCGCAGCCAGTCCAGCAGTTGGTTGGCATCGGCATGGGCGGACAGGCCGCGCAGCGAAACCACCTCGGCCTCCACGGGCACGTCCTGGCCGAAGATGCGCACCGTGCGCTCGCCGGCCACCAGCCGGGCGCCGCGGGTGCCGCCGGCCTGGTAGCCGACGAACACGATGGCGTTGCGCGGGTCCGGGGCCATGACCCGCAGGTGGTGCAGCACGCGCCCGCCGGTGGCCATGCCGCTGGCGGAAACGATGATGGCCTGCTCGCGGCGCGAGATCAGCGCCTTCGACTGTTCGGTGCTGCGCACCAGCCGCACGTCGCGCGTCATGGCCTCGCAGTCTTCCGGCGACAAGCGGTGGTCCGCGGCAAAGCGGGTGAACAGCCCCTGCATGTCGATGGCCATGGGACTGTTGAGGTAGACCGGCAGGTCCGGGATGCGGCCCTTGGCCTTGAGGCGTGCGATGAGGTGCAGCAGCGTCTGCGCGCGGCCCACGGCGAAGGCGGGCAACAGCACCGCGCCGCCCCGCGCGGCAGCCCGCCGGATCACCACACCCAGCTCCGCTTCCACGCTGCCCTCTTCGTGCAGCCGGTCGCCATAGGTGGATTCCATCACCACGTGGTCGGCGGCCGGTGGCGGCTCCGGCGGGCGCATCACCGGATCGTCCGGCCGGCCCAGGTCGCCCGAGAACAGCAGGCGCTGGCCGCCCGCCTGCAGCAGCAGCGAGGTGGCGCCGAGGATATGCCCGGCCCGCTGCGCCCGCACGCTGAGCCCGGGCAGCAGCTCGTGCTCGCGGTGCAGCGGCAGGCGTTCGAACAGCTCCAGCGCGCGCAGGGCATCGTGTTCGGTATAGAGCGGCAGCGCCGGCCGGTGCTTCGAGCTGCCGTGGCGGTTGGCGTACTCGGCGTCTTCTTCCTGCAGGCGCGCGCTGTCAGGGAGCAGCAGGCGGCAGCTCTCGTAGCTGGCCTCGGTGGCAAAGACCGGACCACGGAAGCCCTGCCTCACCAGCCGTGGCAAGGCGCCGGAGTGGTCCAGGTGCGCATGCGTCAGCACCACCGCAGAGAGCGAGGCGGGATCGAAGGGGAAGGCCTCCCAGTTCTGCGCACGCAGGTTCTTGAAGCCCTGGAACAGGCCGCAGTCGACCAGCAGCTGCCGGCCGTCGTGTTCCACCAGGTACTTCGAGCCGGTGACGGTGCCGGCGGCACCCAGGAAGCTGAGTTTCATGGAGGCTCCGGGGCAAGCAAGGGGGCCAAGGCCGCGGCCACGGCGTCCGGGCTTTGGGATTCGGCGGTGATCTCACCCAGAGCGGCGCGCGCCAGCGGCAGCCGCAGCTGCGACAGCAGATCGAGGAACTGGCCGTTGAGCTCATCCAGCCGCGGCCGGATGCGCGACGCGAGGTCGATCTCGCCTGGCAGCTGCCCGACCACCTGCGCACGCCACACGGCGTAGAGCTCGGACTGCACGACCTTGGCCGCCTGCATCTGCGCCTGGAAGAAGGCGGCAGCCGCGTCGGCCGATTGCCCGCGTGCAGCCGCCAGTTCGCGCACCTGCTGCAGCAACTGGCGTTCGCGGGGGGCATCTTCGATGGCCAGCTGGCGGTTCCACTTGTAGCGCGCAACAAAGGGCATGAGCGCCAGGCGCTGGTCGATCAGCAGCCCCAGACGCCGTTCGGCGCTCACCGGCGTTGTCCCGGGCCAGTCCTGCGACAGCGCGCGCTCGAGGGCCGCGATGACCTCGCCCTGCGTCACTGCAGTGCTCAGCCACGGGTCGACGAGCGCCCGCAGCGGGGAATCCTTGGAGAACATGTAGGCCTTTGGCACCGAATTGAAAGGGGATTCCGGGCGCACCGCACACAACCCCGGCCGCAGACGCTGCTGCAGCCGGGCCTCGATGGCATCGGTGATCATGACATCGGCGCGGCCGGCCGCGATTTCCGCATGGACGCCGAGGTTGTCCGGATACACCCGTAGCGAAGCCTGCTTGAGATTCGCGCGCACGAACTGCTCGTTGGTGCCCCCGGGGTTCACCACCACGCGCACCCCGGGACGGTCGATCTCTTCAAGCGTGCCGTAGTGCAGGACGTCTGTGCAGCGCACCAGTGGCGCCTTGCCGTCGGTCAGGTAGGGCCTTGTGAAGGCGACCACGGCCGCCCGCTCCGGCGTCACCGAAATGCCGCCCATGGCGATGTCGAAGCGGCCGGCCAGCTGGTCCGCGACCAGGCTGCGCCAGGTGGTGGGCACGAACTCCACCGGCCGGCCCAGCGCCCGCCCGAGCAAGCGCGCCATCTCGATGTCGGACCCCGACCACTCGCCGCTGTCGGGATCGCGATACGTGAACGGCGGGTAGTCCCCCGTGCTGCCGACCCGCAGTGGTGGTGCCTGCCCGGCCTGCGCCGCCCCGCCGGCGGCCACAGCACAGAGCACCAGAATCACCATGATCCAGACGGCTCGAGCGCTGTCACAGCGCGCGCGACGCCCCCTGAACCCGGCAGGAACTCCCGCTGTCAGGAAACCCGGCTTTCCGTTCATCGAGCTCGTGGTGACGGTGGCCATGACCGCCATCCTAGCTGCCGTGGGTCACGCGCACCACGAGCAGCAACTGCCCCTGATGCGGAAAAAAGAAAGGCCGGGACGAGCCCGGCCTTGCTGGAGAGGTGGTGGAGCGGAAGGGGATCGAACCCTCGACCTTCGCATTGCGAACGCGACGCTCTCCCAGCTGAGCTACCGCCCCACGAAGTTCGACACTATAGCAGCGAAGGCCGGTCCTGAAAAGGACCGACCCGCCTGCCCGCCTCAGCCACCGTGCGCCCCTGCTCCGGCGGACCGAGCCGGCGCAGCCGCCGGTGCGGGTGCCGCCTGCTGCCGCGCCAGTTCGGCGTGGGCACGGTCGACGAGGTAGGCGCGCACCGCCTCGGCATCCTCGGCCGTCAGGGCCTTCGCGAACGACACCATGCCGTTGGGCGTCAGGACACCGTCGATGACCACCGCGCGGAAAGCCTCGGCGCTCTGGATGGAGCCCGCCGAACGCAGATCCGGGAACATGCCGCGCGACAGGCCATCGCTGCCGTGGCAGGTGCTGCAGAAGCGGCCATAGACCTCCTCGCCGCGGGCAAGCGTTGCGGCATCGCCAAATGCAGCCGGCGGCGCGAGCGGCGGGGGCATGAAGGCCTGGGGCTCTGGCAGAGCGGCGGTGCCGCCCAGCTTGTAGACCAGCACCCGGGAGTGGTTCGGCGCGTAGTAGTTGCCGGTCTGGCGGAAGCCCGCCACCACGGCCACGTATTGGTCGCCGTCGACCTCGTAGCTCACGGCCCCTGCCATCACGCCGGTCTGTGTGTCGGCCCGCCACAGCTTGCGTCCATCCTTGGCATCGTAGGCCGCGAACTCGTTGTTGGAGTTGCCCGCAAACACCAGCCCGCCGGCCGTGGCCATGGCGCCGCCACTGCGGCCGCCCTCCACGGGCGCGCGCCACACTTCCTTGCCGTTGATCGGATCGTAGGCCTGCAGGTAGCCGACGCTGCCGCGCGGTGCGTCGGGCCGCTTCATCATTTCCTGGTTGCCCTTGAAGCTGATCGACAGCTTCTGGCCCATCGGATTGTCGTCTTCCTTCGTGGCGACGAACGCGTAGGTGGACTGTATGGTCGGGATGTACGCGTGGCCGGCCTGCGCGCTGAAGGCCACGGGCTGCCAGTTGTGTGCGCCACCGAAGCTGGGGCTGACAAAGGCGCCCTTGCCATGCAGGCTGTAGTTGGCCTCTGGGTTGAGCACCGGCCGGCCCGTGGCCATGTCGATGCCCGTGGCCCAGTTGATGCCCTCGACATAGGGCTGCGCACGCAGCAGCGCGCCGTCCTTGGCATCGAGCACGTAGAAGAAGCCGTTCTTGGGGGCCTGCATCACGACGCGCCGCGGCGTGCCGTCGATCGTGAGGTCCGCCGTCATGATCTGGTTGGTGTTGTCGTAGTCCCAGCTCTCGTTGGGCGTGGTCTGGTAGTGCCAGACGTACTCGCCGGTCGCAGCCTTCAGCGCGACGATGGACGACAGGTAGAGATGGTCTCCACCCCCCGGCGAACGGATCTCGGACGGCCAGGGCGCACCGTTGCCGGTGCCCAGATAGACCATGTCGGTCACCGGGTCATAGACGATGGAGTCCCAGGGGGCGCCGCCGCCGCCGGTCTTCCACCAGTCGCCGTGCCAGGTCTTGGCGGCCTTCTCCATCGAGGCATCCTCGAAGCCCTCGGCCGGGTTGCCCGGGACGACGTACCAGCGCCAGAGCTGTTTGCCGGTCCCGGCGTCGTAGGCCGAGAGGTAGCCGCGCTGGCTGAACTCAGAGCCGCCCTGTCCGATGAACACGCGGCCGTTGGCGACACGCGGCGCACCGGTGATGGCGTAAGGCTTGTCGCGGTCGATCGTATAGACGTCCCACAAGGGCTGGCCGGTCTTGGCGTCGAGCGCGACGAGGCGGCCGTCGATCGTGCCGAGATAGAGCTTGCCCTGCCAGGCTGCAAGACCGCGGTTGACCACGTCGCAGCAGGCATTGACCGCCCACTCGCCCGGCACTTTGGGGTCGTATTTCCACAGTTGCTGGCCGGTCTTCGCATCGAAGGCGTAGACCTTGCTCCATGCCGTGGTCACGTACAGGACACCGTCGATGACCAAGGGCGTCGACTCCTGGCCGCGCCGCGTGTCGAAGTCCGCATACCAGGCCAAGCCGAGTTGGGACACGTTGTCCGTGGTGATGGATGTCAGCGGACTGAAGCGATGCTCGTTGTAATCCCGCCCGTGCGACATCCACTGGCCTGCGTTGCCCGGCGCGTCCGCCTGCAGCAGGCGCTCGGCATCCACATCCGCCGCCGGGCGGCCACAGCCGCCCAGCAACAACGCCGCCAGCGCCATTGCGGCGCCCTTGATCTTCTTGTTGTCCATATCCGCCCCCTTGCGAAGATCCCATTTTGCGTGGAGCCGGCGCGCCGCGCCAGCCTCCACGCGCTACCCTAGGCAACATGTACTACGAACCCGGCCACAGCCCGCACGGGCTGCCCCACAACCCGTACAAGTCCTGCGTGGTGCCACGCCCCATCGGCTGGATTTCCACGACCAGCCGCGAGGGCATCGACAACCTCGCACCCTACAGCCAGTTCACCAACGTGGGTTTCGATCCGCCGACGGTGCTGTTCAGTGCCAACCGCAACACGCGCGGCGAACGCAAGGACACGGTGATCAACGCCGAGGCCACGGGTGAATTCGTCTGGAACATGGCCACCTGGGCACAGCGCGACGCGGTCAACCGTAGCTCCGAGGAACTGCCCCCCGAAGTGGACGAGTTCATGCATGCGGGTCTCGGGAAGTTGCCATCGCACCGGGTTCGCGCCCCGCGGGTGGCGGGCTCGCCCGTGCATTTCGAATGCCGTTACCTGCAGACCGTCCCGCTCCCGGGCAACGGCCCCATGGGCGCCGTGGACGTGGTCTTCGGCGAGGTCATCGGCATCCACATCGCCGACGACTTCCTTACGCCGGACGGCCGCATCGACGTCCTCAAGGCGCGGCCCCTGGCTCGCATGGGCTACCACGACTACACGTCGGTCATCGAACTGTTCACGTTGGCGCCGGTGGGCAATGCCGCACGGCTCGCGGGTCTGGCAGGTTCACCGGAGGGCGTGGCCGCCGCACTCGCCACACGGGGCTGAGCAAGCCGTTCAGCCCATGAGGGCAGCGACCTTGACCGGATCTGCACCCTCGATGGCAAGCCGCTTGCGACGGCTGGCGTGGCCAGAGACGACACTGACGGCGCTTCGCGGCAGGCTCAAACTCTCGGCAACGAAGCGCACCAGCGCCTCGTTGGCTGCCCCTTCCACGGGCGGGGCAGTCAGCCGGATCTTCAGGGCTTCGCCGTGCCGTCCCGCGACCTCGTTGCGCGAGGCGCGGGGCTGCACAAACACATCGAGCACCAAACGTCCGGCACTCAAAGCAGTGCGGTGACCTGGATCTCGACCTTGTATTCCGGCGCCGCCAGTTTGGCTTCGACGGTGGCGCGTGCCGGCTTGGCATCTGCCGGCACCCAGGCATCCCAGGCCTTGTTCATCTGCGCAAAGCCGCCGATGTCGGCCAGGTAGACGGTCGCGGTGAGGATCCGGCCCTTGTGGCTGCCCGCGCCGGCCAGCAGGCGGTCGATCTCGCCCAGCACCTGCTGGGTCTGGCCGGTCACATCAGCGGAGGGATCCGTGGCCACCTGACCGGCAAGGAACACGAAGCCGTTGGCAATGGTCGCCTGCGACATGCGGGCGCCGGATTCAAGTCGCTTGATCGTCATGATGTCTCGTCACTTTCCGGGATTGAGGGCGTCGTACTTCGGATCCGGCTTGCGGGTCCAGGGCGAGCGCATGTAGTACGGGGCGCCGATGAAGGTGGCCTCGACGGCCACGATCATGTCGTCCTTGATCTTGAAGCTCTCGAGCAGGGCCCAGCTGTGGGGCTCGCGATAGACGGAACGCTGCTTCGTGCCATCGGTGAGCGGCACCTCGTCGAGCACGCCCTTGTGGTCAATGAAGCCGCGGCCCATCACCACCTGCCGCTCCTCGTCGACGATGACGAACTCGCGGTCGCGCACGCGGTTGTTGAACCCGTAGCGGCCACTGCGGAAGCCCTTCTCGATCTCCGGGAACTTCATGCCATTCTCGTGCCGCGTGGCCTCGGGCGAGAAGCGCGTGCCGCGGATCTCGCCGTTGTTGGCCTCGAGCGTGGAGAAATAGCCGTTGGCATGCGCGATGAGCCGCTCACGCGAGATGCGCTGTGCCTCGGGCACGATCTCGTGCATCACCATGTCGCGCTTGAACTGGAACACGTCCGCGATGGGCGTCGGCGGGCTGCTCAGGTTGCGGCGCGTCGAGACGATATGCTCGATTTCGGTGATCTGCCGGTTGCGCACCTTCAGGCGCACCGCCAGGTAGGTCTGTGTGTCACGCTGCATGATCGAGGTGTGGTAGCCCACATCCCCGGTCTTGACGTCCGACAGGACCAGCGGCGGACCGACCTCCTGCGTGACGGTGTCCCAGGTGCCATCCGGGAACTGCATCTCGACATTGTTTTCAGTGAAGCGCACGCGCTTGGCGATGGGCGCCGCCGATGGGTCCCGCTTGAGGTAGGCCTGCCGGTACTGCTCCGCGATGCCCTCAAGGCAGGCCTTGTCGCAGCCTGCAGCCTGTGCGCCCAGCGGCAATCCGAGGCCGGCCAAAGCGACAGCCGCGGCCAGGGGACGGATCAAAGTCCTGAGTGTGGTGGTCATGTCACTTCACCTCCGCCATTTCCTGCTCACGGTCCGCATCACGCAGCGGCAGCATGAGCATGAGCACGATGCCGATCAGGGAACCTGCCGTCATCACCAGGGAGACCTGCAGCAACTCGTCGTTGCCCCAGGCCTTGAACAGGAAGCCGGCAACAATGGGCGACGCTGCCGCACCCGCACGGCCGATACCCAGCGCGAAGCCGGTGCCGGTGGCGCGCGCGTAGGCCGGGAAGCCGCGCGCAAAGGCCGCGTAGTAGCCGACGATGGCCGCGTTCAGGAAGAACATCTGCAGGAAGGTCGACAGGCGCCAGAAGCCCAGCGTGTCGTGGCCCATGCCGAAATAGACCACGGCCACGACGCCGAGGACCATGCAGGCGATGGTCGGGCCCTTGATGTCCCACTTCTTCAGCAGGAAGCCGAAGAGGAAGCCACCCACGGCCCCGCCGATGTTGGCCCAGGTGAGGGTGCTGGCGGCTTCCGGTTGTGTGAAGCCGGCGTCGGAGACGATCTGCACGGCGAACTTCAGCACGTAATAGAACGTGAAGGTATGCACCATGTAGCCCAACGCAAGCAGCCAGGTGACCTTGCGCAGCCCGGGCTTGGAGAGGATGTCCGTGACCTTGGGCTTGGCGACATCCGTGCGAACCGGCGGCAGCGCGTCGATGAGCGGCTTGCTGAAGGCCTTCAGCGACTTGTTGATGCGTTCGAGCGCGTCGGGCTTGCGGCGCGCGGCGAAGTAGGCAGGCGTTTCGGGCACCAGCCACATCACCAGCGGGATCATGACCGCCGTCACCACGGCACCGAACAGGAAGACGGCGCGCCAGTCGTAGTCGACCAGCAGCCAACCCTGGGCTGCGAAGCCACCGACGACGCCACCCACGGGGTAGCCGATGACATACAAGGCCATCGCCAGGCTGCGCGATTCCTTGCTTGTGGACTCGGCAGTGACCGCGTTGGTGGCGGCCAGCATGCCGCCGATGCCCAGGCCCGTGAAGAAACGGAACACCGTCAGGGAAGCCACGGAGGTGGCGTCATGGGCCAGGAACATGCCGATCGCCATGATCACGAGGCACAGGAGCATGGCCGGCTTGCGACCGGCGCGATCGGCCAGGCCACCGAGCAATATCGAGCCGAAGCCCATGCCGATCAGTTCGGCGGACAGCATGATGCCCAGCTCGGAGCGCGGGATGCCCCACTCCTTGCTGATGCCGGGCGCAGCGAAAGCGCTGGACAGGACGTCGAAGCCGTCGAGGGCGTTGAGGAGGATCATCAGCACCACGACGATCCACTGTCGCAGGCTCATGGGATTGTCGTCGACCACCGCGATGGGATTGGTCCCGCCAGCAGAAACAGCCATTGCTCAGTACCCCCGATGTGGCCCCGTGTCCAAGAGGGCAGGCGCGCCGCTGCGCGCCCCGCCCCTGGACCGAAGGCCGGTTGTTATTCAGCCGCGAAGCAGTAAGCGCAGATCTTGTTGCCGTCCGGATCACGCAGGTAGGCCGCGTATGCGGTCGGCGTGAAGGTGCGCGGGCCGGGGCCGCCCTCGTCCGTGCCACCGTTGGCCATGCCGGCCTCCCAGAACGCATGCACCGCAGCGCGCGTCGGCGCCGCAAAGCCGACCGTGCCGCCGTTGGCGTAGGTGGCCGGGGAGCCATTGCGCGGCTTGGTGACCAGGAACTCGGGCGCACCAGCGCCATAGAGGAAGGCGTTCTCGCCGAAGCCACCCAGGTTGTTGACGCCCAGGGGCGCCAGGGCGGCGTCGTAGAACTTGCGCGCAGCCGCCAGATCGTTGGCGCCGACGCAGACATGCGTGAAGATGGCCATTCGCTACTCCTGAATTGTGGGATGCCGGCGTTACCCCCCGGCCGACCCGGAGTATAGGGGCAACACCGGCACCTTCGTCTATCGGCCGGCGGTGAGTTCCGCGTGCAGCGCGCGGATGAAACGTTCCGCGCTTTGCGCGCCCTGCGGCACCTGTGCATCCCAGGGCGCCGTGGGCTTCATCGACAACAACTGCTCGACGGTCATACCCTCGCCGATATGCGGCAGCAGCGAGTCGCGGATGGCCACCAGCGTGTCGCGCTGCGCCTGAAGTCCAGCTCGGTCGCTTACCGGTCCATGCCCCGGGATGACCTTGGTCCGGGGCCCCGCCGCGGCGATCGCGGCATCCAGTGCGCCGACGATGCCTGCGAAACTGCCGCCGTTGGCCGGATCGACCACCGGGTAGCCCACCGAGCGGAAGAAATCCCCCACCACCAGCACGTCGAGCGTAGGGAACTTGAGCATGAGATCGCCGTTGGTGTGCCCGGCAACCACGGGAATGAGTTGCACGTCCTGACCCGCCAGATGCAGTGCGGCCGTGCCGTCGAAGGTGAACACCGGCAATGCGGCCGGCGGCGCTGCCGCGCCAGGCGTGCCATCGGCGCGCGGCACGGGATTGAGCATGCGTTGCCGCACCGGCGAACGCGCGATGATAGTCAGCCCCAACTTGCCAAAATAATCATTGCCGCCGACATGGTCCGGATGCACGTGCGTGTTGACGAGGTAACGCAGTGGCGCCTTGCCCAGTGCCTTGGCAGCTGCCTCGATCTTCGGACCCATCTGCGCGAACTGTGAGTCGACAAGCAGCGTGGCGTCGAGGCCCGCCAGCACGGTGACGTTGCCGCCCGCGCCTTCGAGCATGTAGAGCTGCGGCGCGACAGCGTGCGTCTTGATCTGTACCTGGCTGTAGTCTGGCGCGGATGACGCCGGCGCCTGTCCCGCTACCGCGGTCCCGACGCCCAACAGCGATGCCAGCGCGCCACAGATCAAGCCGGCCTTGTTCGTGCATTTCATACGTTCCACCCCAATGTGTTGCGTCATCGACGTGCCGCCACCGGTACGAATAGCTCGTCAAGATACGCCGCCAGCCGGATGCCCGCCATCACGAGGCGTTGCTCGACCGCCGGCAACTGCTGGTAGGCATAGTCGTACCCCAGCGCGGCGCCGGGCGCAGGATAGATCCGGTCGCGGAGCGCCGTGCTCTCGGCAATCCAGCGCTGCGGCTCCGTCTGGGCCCAGTCCTTGCGTTGCGCTGGCGTGAGCTTGCGCAGCAACCAACGGCTGTATTCGCTGTAGGACAGCCCCCGGTGACCGGGCAGGTCGCTGTCCCAGACCGTATGCAGGTTGGTGGGCCGGCCGAACCAGGTGACGCGGAAATCATTGCCACCCTTGTCCTTGCCATTGCCCGCGTGCAGCGGCTGGTGCAGGTCGCCCACGAGGTGCACGGTGAAACGCAGCGCGAGCTGCTTGTCCTCGCGGCGCGCCCGCGGATCGCGAAGCACCGCCGCAAAGCGCGCCAGCGCGGTGACCGCATCGCCCTCCGCCGGGGCATGCGCCGCGTGGTACTGCTCGCCGGGGGGCACGGTCACGTAGTGCCAGGGGTTGGCCGTGACCTGCCAGAAAGGCGCCGGATCAGAGCGCATGTCGTCCGGCCAGGTGGACGCCTCCGCCAGGTCCTCGACGCCGAGAATGGACTCCACGGCACGCCTGGCGCGCAAACCCAGGTGCTGCTGCGCAATCTCGCCCGTGATGCGGTGGCCCAACGCGCCCCATGCCGATGCCGGCCCGGGCTGCGTCAGCAGCGCAGCCGCGGCCAAGAGCAAGGCGGGACGCCTCACAACACCACCAATGGCAGCAGGACGCATACGGCGGCGCCGACACTGAGTTCCCGGCGCAGGCGCAACCAGGCCGGCGGGTACGCGAGTGGCACGGCCCAGCGCTCGTCGGTACGCCATACCAGCAGCAGCAGCACGCCGAGCATGGCCAGTCCACGCCCCCCGCCCGCCAGCACGGCAAGCCAGGCGATGAGCGAGGGCAACACGCCCGACACCAGCAGGCCACGGCGCCGGGCCGGTTCCAGGTCAGTCCGGCACAGGGCCTGTCCCCACCACAGTGCACCGAGGAAGCTGGCGATCACCGCGGCATAGACCAGCAGGGCCTGCAAACTGGTCGCGCGCAGGGCCTCGTCGGGTGCCAGGAAGACGCCGGCGCTGGCGCCTGCGAAGGGCAGCAAGCCGCCGTAGCCCAAGATTCGCAATGTCGGCTGCAGATCATCCATGTTCATCGATTGCCCCCGGATCCCGGAACCAGACGCTGCGCCAAAGCGCGGCCGCTGAGCCATGCTCCTTCGACACCGCCACCGGCCAGCCAGTCGCCGCACAGCCCGAGGGACAGCGTCGGCTCGTGGTGGCAGGCTGCCGCAACGCTGCCATGGCCCGTCGCATAACGCCAGCGATGGGCCAGTGCCTCGACAGGTTCAGGCGCGCCCTCCCCCAACGTCCACGCAACGAGGGCCGAGCACACCTCGGCGGCAGAGGTCTCGATCTGTTGCCGCGCCCAGCCGGCGGTGCTGTGCAGGATCCAGGTCTCCTCGCCTGCCCGGCCCGGCTTGCCGCTGTCGCGCGCCCAGAGGGCGACCGGGCCACTGCCGGGCCGCCGGTACTCAAAACCCAGCGACAGAGGGTGGGCATATCGCAGCAGCACCGCCCAGCACGGTTCAAGGTCCAGGCCCGCCAGTTCACCCGGCCACGACAGGCCGGCGGCGGCGAACAACACACGGGCCTGTTCGGGAGGCACGGCCAGCACGAGGGCGTCAAAGCCCCCCGCCGAGCGATCGCCCTCGCCTGTGAGGACCCAGTGCCGGGACGAACGCTGCACATCGGTGACGCGCCAGTCCCGCTCCACTGCGATGCCGTCGAGCAGGGCCGACACCGGCGCGTTCTGGCGCGGCGTGCCGACAAACAGCGTCTCTTCGGGGCCGGAGGCCCGCCAGTGCCCCGCGATGCCGCGGCGGGACCAGTCGTCCAGTTGACTGCGGAAGGGCGCGGAGCGCGCCTCGAAGGCCGGCGCTCCATGGTCGACCTGCCAGCCGTCACCGCGCCTTGTGGCCAAGCGGCCGCCCAGTCCCCTGCTCTTCTCGAAGACCAGAACCTCGTGGCCAGCCTCGGCCAGTCCTTGTGCACAGGCGGCGCCTGCCATGCCCGCACCGACCACTGCCACGCGCATCACGCCGCCCCTCCGCACCACATCACGAATACAGGAGCGCCATTGTACGATGCACTCCGCGCAAGCTCGCGCGGGAACCGCAGCCGGTGCCGGCGGTCTTCAGTGATACACCTTCGAGGAGTCAGACGATGAACCAGCCAGCCAATGCCATGGCCTGCCCCAATTGCCGTGTTGCCTTGGTCATGAGCGAGCGGCAAGGTGTCGAGATCGATTATTGCCCCCAGTGCCGTGGCGTCTGGCTGGACCGCGGGGAACTGGACAAGATCATCGAGCGCGCGAGTCGTGAGTTGTCAGGGCCGGCTGAGGCACGACCTGCGCCCCAGGCCCCGGCCTCCGTGCCCCCGCCGGCCTATGGCTCAGCCCCGCCCTATGGCGCACCGCCGGCCTACGGCAACCCGGATTACCGGGGCCATCACGGGCACCCGCAACAGCACTACTACGGCAAGCGCAAGAAATCCTTCCTGGAGGACCTTTTCGACTGAGGCCCCAAGGCCTCAGTCGCGGCGCAGCGTGAGGCGCAACAGTGCGCGTTCCGGTTCCTGACTGAACTCGACTCCCAGGGCGAGCCCCTGGACCAGGGTCGCTGCCAGGCCCTCATCGCCGACGTCGATGTCCAGCGGGTTGGCATGCCCTGCAGCTGTCTGGAACAGCAGCTGCAGTTGCCCGGTCTTTTCGGACAGTTCGATGGCGAGCTCCACCGGCGCCTCCGCGAGGCGCGACTTCTGCAACTGCAGCACTTCCTCCGTGATCAGCAGCAGGTCGTGCCGCGCCTTGCGCGACAGGAACTGCTTGTCGCAGAACGCCTCGATTTCCGCATGCAGGGCGTAGAGGTCGTAGTCCGGTGACACGATGGAGCGGCGGAAGCCGCGGATGCGCTGGATGAACGCACGGGTCTTCTCGCGCTGGGGGTTCGCGAAGATCTGCTCCGGCGGCCCTTCCTCGTAGATCAGACCCTCGTCCATGTAGAAGACGCGGTTGGAGACGTCGCGGGCGAAATCCATCTCGTGCGTGACGATGGCCATCGTCATGCCTTCACGGGCCAGCTTGCGGATGACCGCCAGCACTTCGCTGACCATCGTCGGGTCCAGGGCCGACGTGGGTTCATCGAACAGGATGATTTCCGGCTCCATGGCGAGGCAGCGCGCGATGGCCACGCGCTGCTTCTGGCCACCCGAGAGTTCATCCGGGAAGTGGTGCGCCTTCTCGGCGAGGCCGACCAAGGCCAGCAAGGAACGCGCCTTGGCCTCGGCCTCGGGCTGCGAAAGGCCCTTCAGGCGGATGGGCCCGAGAGTCAGATTCTCCAGTACGGACAGGTGCGCGAAGAGGTTGAACTGCTGGAACACCATGTTCATGCGCTGCCGCAGGGCCGGCACGTTGGCACCCGGCGCCAGGAGGTCGAGGCCATCGATGCTGATGTGCCCACCCGTCGGCTGCTCAAGCAGGTTCAGGCAGCGCAGGAAGGTGCTCTTGCCCGTGCCGGAAGGACCGATGATCGAGACCACCTCGCCCTTGCGGATCTCGGCGTTGATGTCCTTGAGCACGGCCACGGCGCCATAGTGCTTGGACAGATGTTCGACCTTGATCATGACCGCACCGCCCGCGCACGCCGCGCCTTGGGATCCATCCGCCGCTCAAGGTGCTCGAGCGCCTGCAGCAGGATCCAGGAGATCAGGAAGTAGAGGATGGCCACCATCACCAGCGGGAAGAAGGCGTCGAAGGTCCGGCTGCGGATGATGTCACTGGCCTTGGTGAGGTCCTGCACGGCGATGTAGCCGACGATGGAAGTCATCTTCACCATCGAGATGAACTCGCCCTTGTAGACCGGCAGGATGCGCTGCAGGGTCTGCGGCAGCACCACATGCAGGAAGGTCTGCACGCGCGTGAAACCCATCGCGATGCCGGCTTCGGTCTGGCCCTTGTCGATGCCCTCGATGCCGCTGCGGAAGATCTCCGCTGCATAGGCCGCGAAGTTCAGGCCGAAGGCGAACACGGCCACCATGATGGGATTGATGTCGATGGACGCGAACACGACATAGAAGATCATCATCAGGAGCACCAGCACGGGCGTGCCCCGCAGCACCGAAATGTAGACCTTGGCCGGCACATTCAGCAGCCGCACAGTGCTCATGCGCATGTAGCAGACCAGCGCACCCAGCAGCGTGCCGAAGATCGTGGACAGGATGGACAGCAGCACGGTGACCTTCAGGCCGTCCCAGATCAGCAGGTAACGCTGCTCGGCCAGGATGTTGGCCTGGAAGCTGCGCGACACGGATGCGAGGAAGCCTTGGTCCGTGCCCCTTCCTGCAGCGCCTGCCGCAGCCCCCTCTGCCTGCAGCGGCGCACCGCCCTTCGCAGCGGGCACGGGCGACGCGGCGTCCGGCGCCACGGCGCTGCGCAGAGCGAAGACGCTGGAGGTGGCCTGGTAGTAGGCATCCGAGAAATCGATGAGCTTCTTGCGCTCCTCGGTCACGAAGATGGAGGCGGCGATGGCGTCCACCTTGCCCGAGGCCACGCCGGCGACCAGGCTGCCGAAGACGAGGTTGTCAAAGCGCACGGGACGGCCGATCTCGCGTCCGAAGCGCTCCATCATTTCGATGTCGAAGCCCACCAACTGGTTGTCGACGATGGCTTCGAATGGCAGGCCTTCCGCGGCCGTACCCACGACCAATACGTCGCCGCCGGGAGCCGGTCCAAGTTCCGGCATGGTGCGGCCACGCCCCTCGATCCAGCGCCGGCGCATGTCCGGAAGCGTGCCGTCGGCCTCGAGCTTGCGCAGGAAGTCGTTGAAGCGCGAACGCAGCGCGGCCGACTGCTTGCTGAAGCCTACGCCCAGGTCGAAACGCAGCACGGGCTCGCCGAACATCGCCAGCTCCGGCGACTCATCCAGCACCGTCCTGAGCGGATCGGTGTCAGAGATGCCGGCATCCACCTTGCCGGTGCGCACGGCCAGCACCACGTCCGGTGTCGTCTGGTAAGTGAGCACCTGCGCACCCGGCCAATCGCGCGTGACGAAGGACTCATGCGCGGATCCGAGCAGCACGCCGACGCGCATCTCCTTGACGTCGTCGGCCTGGCGGAACCCTGCAGTCCCGGTGACCGCCGCTGCCGCAGATGCGTTGCCCTGAGCCCCTCCCGGGCCTGTCAGCACGGGCGGCGGCAGGTCAGGGTGCGAGGCATCGCGACGGATGATGAAAACCTGGGCGTTGGCGTAATACGAACGTGTGAAATCGACAAACTTCGCGCGTTCCGGCGTGGACGACATGCCGGTGACGATCATGTCGATCTTGCCGGACTGCAGCGCCGGGATCAGCGCCCCGAACTTCATGTTCGAGAACTCGACGGGCCGGCCAATGGCTTGGCCGATGCGACGCGCCAACTCGCCCTCGTGGCCGCTGACCCGCCCGTCAGCATCGATGAAGCTGACCGGCTCGCGGGTGGCTGCGACACCGATACGCAAGACAGGGCCAGCCTCTCCCTGGGGGACATCCGGTTCCTGGTAGGGCGAAAGGTCGGTCTTGTACCAGCGACGCGCCATGTCGGCGAGGGTGCCGTCGGCCTCCAGCGTGTTGATCACGTCGTTGACCCTGGCCAGCAGCGCCTCGTTGCCCTTGCGCATCGCGATGGCGGTGTCCTCGTTCGTCAGGCGCTCCTGGAGCACGTACAGGTCAGGATTGTGCTTGACGATCTGCAGCGCAGTGGGCAGCGCGGTGATCACGGCATCGAGCTGGCCTGCCTTGAGTGCGGCCACCGAATCGAGCACATCGTCGAAACTTTGCCGCCGGGCCTTGGGGAAGCCCTGCTCCAGGTAGCTCTCGCCGGTGCTTCCGACCATCGCGCCCAGGCGGGCTTCGGTGGCATCTTCGGCAGAGTGTATGACCAGGTCGTCGGTGCCCGAGCAGCCGACCAAGGCCAGCGCCGCGGCGGCAAGCCACGCGCTCAATGCATTACGCCGTGCCATTCGACCCTCCCTGGACTGGCGGCCATTGTTCCAGCAGTCGGGACGCACCGCAATGTTGGCGCGGCAAGGCCTCAGGCATCGAGGCCCGGCAGGCCCGCAACGGCAGGTTCGAGCTGTACCTGGGCACAGACGTTGGCCAGCGCGAAAAGCACGTATTGGGAGACCAGGAAGATCAGGTCGACGATGCCGCGATCCCCGAGCACCGGCTGCACATCCCGCCACAGCGCCGGCGGCAGGCAACGCTGGTCGACCATGGCGTCGGTGGCAAGCAACAGGGCCCGCTCGCGGACGCTGAAGGACAAGGCGTGCTTGGACGTGACCCAGTAGTCGAGGAACGGAGCCAGCACCGGCGGATCCTGCAACAGCACGCCAAGCACATTGCGGGGGAAGCCTTCGCCCTTCAACCCTTCGCCCGGAATGCGCGCCAGTACGGTGCGATCGGCGTCGGTGAGCTGCTCTGGTGGCAGCGGTGCAATCCTTGGCACAGGTTCATCGGGAAAGATGCAGCAACGCCTCCGGGTGGATGGCGGCATCCTGGCGCGGCCGGTATCCGTGCAGCGCGATCCCCGCGAAACCCGGCCATGCGCTCCACCCACGTTCCAGGCCCCGGACCAATTCGATCAACTGGGCTTCGCGGCCGCGGAAAGTGGTCCGCTCACCGCTGAAGGGCGTCGAGTGGGACGCTCGATACATGACGGCTCCGGCAATCCGCGTCGCCTGGGCCAGGGACAGCATGATGGCATGTCCGGCCAACTGGACGATGGCCACCTCACCGCGCTGGGCAGGTCTCAGGTGCCACAACACGGCGTCGTCGATCGGGCCTGCTTCCAGTGCAATGCGCACACGCCGTCCATGACGCAGCGACCAGTCCAGGAAGGGTTGGGCGCTGCCCAGGATGAGCGGCTCGCGCGTGCGGTAGTTCATGACGGTGAGGCTGTCGACCAGCGGCGCCAGCGCATCGAGCAAGGTCGTCGCCGGTGAAACGCGTGCCTTGTCCCACCAGAAAGGCACGGCCAGATCCAGAGGCAGGTGGCTGGCCGCCTTGACCTCGCTGACCGTCTGCAGGTAGGCCTGGTTCCAGCGCTGCGGATCGACGCCGTAACTGGTGCCAATCCACGGCTCGATGTCCAGTTGCAGGCCCGCGAGACGCTCCTGCGGCGCCACGGAGGCGTTGTAGCGACCATAGGCGCGGGCCCGGGCCGCAAACCATCTCCGCTCCTTTTCCAGCACCGCGCGTGGATCGCCCGTCACTGCAAACACCGCAACACGGGATTGTCCGGCCAAGCGGACGAAGGCGGCCAGCGCGCGGGGCGACTCGACCGCTTCCTGCGCCAGATCTACCGGAACACTGACGAACAAAGTGTCGGCGCCTGCTGCAACAGCCTCTGCCACGACGGCAGCCCCCTCCTGACGCCAGCGGTCGCTGTCCCACAGCCACAGTGACCGCGCCGGCGCTGCCCTCGGCCGCGCGATGGGCTCGATGCGAAGATCCTTGATCGCCAGCTGCACTGCCCTGGAGGGGCAACTGAAGGTCACGTCCTGGAGACTGCCGCGCTCCAATCCGCCGAGGGGAAACTCCGCCATCATCTGGCGGCTGCCTGGCTCAAGCTGCAACCACGGCAGCGGATCGCCGGCCCGGGAACGCGCAGGATCGGATACGAGGACGTCGAACTCCTTGTCGGTCGTGTAGGACAGGCGCATGCGCAGGCGCTGCCCGACAGGCAGGCGCAGAGGCCCCACCTTCAGGACTGCGCCTGCGGGACGTCGGCCTGCTGCACACCGGATGCGGATGCCCTCGGCATGGCCGCTCACCTGCACCCTGTCTTCTACGCCGAACGCACGCAAGGGCATTCCCAGTTGTACCGAGGGATCCATGTGCGTAGCCCGGCCCGGATCCGGCAAGTCGTCGCGAGGCACGATCTCCCCATGCGGACCCGCCAGAGGCCCCGGCTTGCGCAGCAGTGCAAATCCCTCGCGTAGCTCCACAGGATCATCCGGTGCCAGGAACCGGGCCTGGATGCCCCCGCCGTCGGGCAGCCCGCCGAGTGTCTCCGGACAGTCCGACGGCACGAGATCCAGCGATTCGACAGCCCAGAGACGCACTGCCTCGCCCTCCGGCGTGCCCCGGCTTGCCAGCAAGGTGCCTCCCTCGACCTGGGTTCCGGGCTGGCAGACCACGAGATTCGCCGCAGCAGCGATGGCCGGGACGCACGACAAGGCAATCGCGTGGAGCACAACCCGCACCAGCGTAGTGCAGTACCGTCGCATCCGCCCCGGCAACGGGCCGGCATCACAGCCCCGGGGGCGCGCGCTTGCCATGAAATCGTTTGCGGTACGATTGTTGCTTGCGCTGGGAAGGACTGACGGAGAAATCGCGTGATCGATGACGACCGCACTGGATTGAGCGAGGAGTCCCTGAAGCGGGCTTTCCTCGATGCCCTGCACTACGTCCAGGGAAAGATACCTGCCCTGGCCACCCGCAACGACTACCACCTTGCCCTGGCGCATGTCGTCCGCGACCGCCTGCTGCAACGTTGGGTGAGCACCGCCTCCGCCTACACGCACCGCGGCGTCCGCACAGTGGCCTATCTGTCGTCCGAGTACCTGATGGGTCCGCATCTGGGCAACAACCTCACGAATCTGGGGATCATGCACGCTGCCCGCCAAGCCATCACGGAGCTGGGACTCGACTTTGACGATCTCCTCGCCGCGGAGGAGGAGCCTGGACTGGGCAATGGCGGCCTCGGCCGACTCGCCGCCTGCTTCATCGACTCCATGGCGACCCTGAACCTGCCGTCCCTCGGCTACGGGATCCGTTACGAGCACGGCATCTTCCACCAGGAGATCCAGGACGGCTGGCAGGTCGAGAAGACTGACCGTTGGCTGCGCCATGGCAACCCCTGGGAGCTGGCGCGACCGGAATGGACGGTGGAGGTCCCGCTGGGCGGGCATACAGAGCGCTACCAGGACCTCGACGGCCGGGAGCGGGTCCGCTGGATACCTGCGCAGGTGGTGAACGGCATCCCGTACGACACGCCCATCCTCGGCTACCGCACCCACACCGCGAACACCTTGCGCCTGTGGCGCGCGGAGGCCCCTGAAGCCTTCGACCTCGGCAAATTCAACCATGGCGACTACTTCGGCGCCGTGAACCGCAAGACGGTGTCGGAAAACATCACCAAGATACTCTACCCCAACGACGAGACGATCCAGGGCAAGCGACTGCGCCTCGAACAGCAGTTCTTCTTTGTGTCCTGCTCGCTGCAGGACATGCTGCGCATCATGCATGTGCAGCGGCTGCCGGTCACGGCCTTCCATGAGAAGTTCGCCGTCCAGCTCAATGACACCCACCCTGCCATCGCCGTGGCCGAACTCATGCGCCTGCTGGTGGACGGACGCGGCCTGGAGTGGACCGAGGCCTGGGAGATCACCCGGCGCACTTTCGGCTACACCAACCACACCCTGTTGCCTGAGGCCTTGGAGCGCTGGCCATTGCCGCTGTTTGGCTCCGTGCTGCCGCGCCATCTGGAGATCATCTACGAGATCAACGCCCAATTCCTCGCGGACGTCCGGCGCCGCCATCCTGGAGACGATGCGCTGCTCGCGCGCCTCTCGCTGATCGACGAACACGGTGAGCGGTTTGTGCGCATGGCCCATCTCGCCTGCGTGGGCAGCCATGCCATCAATGGCGTGGCTGCCTTGCATACGCAACTGCTGCGCCGTGACGTGCTGCGCGACTTCCACGCCCTCTGGCCTGAGAAGTTCAGCAACAAGACCAACGGGGTGACCCCACGACGCTTCATGGCCGTCAGCAACCCGCGCCTTTCCGCCTTGATCACGGAAGCCATCGGCGAAGGCTGGCTGCGGGACCTGGACCAATTGCGCCGCCTGGAGCCGCTGGTCGAGGACGGCGCCTTCCGTGAGCGCTGGCACGCCATCAAGCACGAAAACAAGTGTGACCTGGCGACCCAGATCGTGCGTCGCACCGGCATCCTCACCGACCCGGACTCGCTGTTCGATGTCCAGGTCAAGCGCCTGCATGAATACAAGCGGCAGCATCTCAATGTGCTGCAGATCATCGACTTGTACCGCCAGCTTCGGGAGAACCCTGACCTTGACCTGACGCCGCGCACCTTCATCTTCGGAGGCAAGGCTGCGCCGGGCTACTTCGCTGCCAAATTGATCATCAAGTTGATCAATTCGGTGGCCCAGGTGGTCAACAACGATCCTCTTGTACGCGGCCGCATCAAGGTCGTTTTCCTGCCGAACTTCAATGTGAGCCTGGGCCACTACACCTATCCGGCCGCGGACATCTCGGAACAGATATCACTGGCCGGCAAGGAGGCCTCCGGCACCGGCAACATGAAGTTCACCATGAATGGGGCGCTCACGCTGGGGACCTTGGACGGCGCCAATGTGGAGATCCGCGACGCGGTCGGTGCCGAGAACTTCTTCCTGTTCGGACTTACGGTCGAGGAAGTGGAGGCGGCGCAGGCCGCCGGCTACCGGCCAGGAGACTGCATTGCCGCCAACCCGCGCTTGCAGGCAGCCCTCGGGCTGATCGCCGCGGACCACTTCAGTGGCAGCGACATGCAGGTATTCCGGCCGCTGTTGGAGAGCATCCACCATCACGATCCCTACATGCTTTGCGCCGACTTCCAGTCCTACGTCGACTGCCAGGAGCGTGTCGGGCAACACTATCGCGACGTGGAGGGCTGGACGCGCATGTCCATCCTCAACACGGCACGCTCCGGACAGTTCTCGTCGGACCGGACCATCGCGGAGTACGCCCGGGAGATCTGGCGCGTGGATCCGGTGCGGGTCCGCGTGATGGCGCGCGAACATGCCCGGCTGGGGACGGTGGAGTAGCCGGGTGGAGTTCTCCCGGCCTGCCATCCGCAGCGGCAAGGATGAACGTTAACTGGCGCACAGTCCGGACCCCTCCTGCGGAGTAGCCTTCTCGGCAGGAGTGGAACGCCACCGGAACAGTCATGCAGTGCCCTTGCCAGGCTGGCGACGCCGGCTCTCGACGCCACGCGGGCGGATTCAGCCTGATCGAGCTGATGGTGACCGTGGCCATTGTGAGCCTGCTGGCCGCTGTCGCGTTGCCCAGCTACCGGGAATATGTCCGGCGCGGGGAAGTGCAGGAGGCGCTGGCAGCCCTGTCGAGCGGACGCATCGCGCTCGAGCAGTACTACCTCGACAACCGCACCTACGAGGGCGGCCCCTGCCCCGCGCCGGCCAATCGTTTCGCGATCAGCTGCGCGACTTCCGCAGAGGCCTACCTGATCACTGCCACAGGCGCCGGCCTTGTCGACGGCTTCATTTTCACGATCGACGAGTCCGGGCTGCGCAGCACGGAAGGACCTTGGGGCAGCGGCAGTTGCTGGATCGACCGCCAAGGCTCGGCCTGTCCATGAACAGGCAGCGAGGACTGTCACTCGTCGAGCTGCTGGTCGCCATATCAGTGCTTTCCATACTGATTGCGGTGGGCACGCCCTCATTCCGGCGCTTCATGATCAATGGCGAAATACGCGCCGCAGCCCGCTCACTGCTGTCCGGCTTGGCGCTGGCACGAACCGAGGCCATCCGCCTGAACAGCGAGGTCAGGTTCGTCCTCGATGGCAACAGCTGGACGATACGCCAGGCCGACAACGACGTGGTGTTGCAGCGCGGCGAAAGCCGCGAAGCCTCTGCACGCTTGTTTGTGGCCACCCTTCCCGTCAACAGCGTCGCGGTGACCTTCAACGCCGCCGGTCGCGCGCTGCGTCCGGATCCGGACGGCACGAACGGCCTGCAGCAACTGGACATACGCCTGGATGACAACGGTGCGAGCAGTGACTACCGCGCGCTCCGCGTGCAGGTCCTGCCAACGGGTGCCGCGAGACTGTGCGACCCGGCGCTACCGTCCGGCCAGACAATGGCTTGTTTGTGATGGCAGACAGGACGCCACGCCGGAAGCAGGCCGGCGCCACCCTCATCGAGATCCTCGTGGCGCTGGCGCTGGTCACGATCTCGATCGTGGCCCTGCTGCGCATCCTCGCCGTAACGGTCAAGGACGCCGGAGACATCGGCTATCGCGCCCAAGCCATGGCGTTGGCGGAGGATGGCATTGGCCGCATGTGGGTCGATCGCCAGAACCTTGCAGGCTATGCCGTGACGAACCAGTCCATTGCCGAGTTGCCGAACGGCCGGCGGACGGTGGCCGTCTCCGGCAATGTGGTGTCCGTCACCATCAGCTGGCGCGCGCCGGGCACCGCCTTGACACGCACTTACGCCGCCTCCGCGACAGTCACCGGCAACTGACAATGCGCCTCGATAGCCGTGGATTCACGCTGGTTGAAATGATGGTGGCGCTGGCCCTGGGTCTGGTCACGGCCCTGGCGACGCTCGAGATGCTCTCGACCTACCTCGCCAGCGAACGGCGGCTGAGCGCGCGCAATGATGCGCAGGTGAATGCTGCCCTCGCCCTGGCAGCATTGCAGCGCGAAGTGCGCATGGCCGGTGCAGGCCTGACGACACCCGTGGGCCGGCTCTGTGCGTCGGGCGTCAATATCCATTTCAATGGCACGCTGGCTGATGGCAGCGCCCTGCATGGTTTGCGGATCATCGATGGCGGGACAGGGCCTGACCGCTTGGACGTGCTGCGCAGTCAAAGCGACAGCGCAGGGGCACCACTCACCATCCTGCAGGAGATGGGGTCACCAGGCGATGCCATCACGGTCGACAGCCGGTTTGGCCTCAGCGAAGGCGACTTGTTGCTGGCGGGCAGTGCGGACGGCCTCAAGACCTGCACGCTCACCCAACTGACCAGTGCTCCCGAAGCCGAAGGCAACTCCTGGCGCCTGCTTCGCTCCAGCAACAGCAACTTCAATCCGGCCACGCCATCCACCGCGTTCACCAACGCCATGGTTTACGGGCCCCAGGACGTCGTCGTCAACCTTGGACCTCAGGGTCCGTGGCGTTTCGATATCGTCTGCAGCGATCTTGCACCGCCCTCTGCGGGCAACACTTGTGATCTGGTGGGGTATCCCGTCTTTTCCGTTCCCGTGCCGCTGAGCCTTGAGAACGTCGAGTCCTATGCCTCGCAGGTCTTCGACCTGCAGGCACAGTACGGCATCGCTCCGGAAGGCAGCGCCACAGTCAGCGACTGGATCGACGCCACGGGCCTCTGGGAGTCGCCCTCGGTAGCCCAGGAAAGGCGGATCCGCGCGATGCGCCTCGCCATCGTGACCCGGGATGCCCAGCCCGGCGCGACCGGGACGACTCCGCAGATCGTGTACTGGGCCAACGCGGACGGTTCGCAACGTACGCGCCTGCTGAGTGGCGACGCAACGAGGTACCGCTACCACGTCCTGTCGATCGTCATCCCACTGATCAATGTGGCGTGGTCACCATTGTGACCGTCCACTCCAGGAGCATACGAATCCGGCCGCGCCAAGGGGGCATATCCCTGCTCATGGTGCTGGTGGCCATCACGGTCATGGCGTTCGCAGCCCTGGCGCTGCTGCGCTCCACCGATACCAGCACACTCATCGCCGGCAACATCGGCTTCCAGAATGCCGCCCGCGGAGCCTCTGATGCCGGAGCGGAGGCGGCAATCACGTGGCTGTCCGGGCACGCTGCGGATGGTGTCCTGCAGGACGACGTGGGTGCCAATGGGTATTACGCCACGAGCGCTGATGCCTGTGATCTGACGGGTAGCCGAACCGCCTCAGCACAGGACGATGTCGGCTGGGACGATGCCCCGGCGGGTGCGAACTGCGGCATGACGGCCTTCAGGGCGAGTTCCATCGGCATTCCTGCCGGCTACCGGGTCGACTATGTGATAAACCGGCTGTGCAACGCGGCGGGTGACCCCAATGCCGTGCTCGCGGCCGATGGCATCACGCCCATGACCTGCGTGCGTTTGCGGGGTGGCGTTGCCGAAGGCAGTACCCGTTCCGGCGCACAGTACGGGGCCATTGCCTTGTCAGGATCGGCCCAGCACTACTACCGCATCACGGTGCGTGTGAGCGGGCCGCGCCGCACAACGCTGTACGCGCAGACTTTCGTCAGCCTTTGATCCTGGAGAGAACTGCCATGCGCTGCCTCCACATGCCATTGCTGCGACTCCTGCCGGGGCTGCTGCTTGGCCTGTCCTGCGGGCTGCAGGTCACTGCTGCCGCGACCGTCGACATTGCGCCGGCGCCCATGGTGTCGGGCCTGACCCGCCGTGTGCCACCCAATGTGTATTTCATCCTTGATGATTCCGGCAGCATGGATTGGGACTACATGCCGGATGGACTCGACGACGACCGCGCGAAGCGGTGCTTCCGCAATTTCGGTTACAACACGATCTACTACAATCCGCGAATCAGCTACACGGCACCACCGAAAGCCGATGGCACCTTCTATGCCAATGCCAGCTTCACTGCCGCGCTGGCTGACGGGTTCTCCCCCGCCGGCAGCGGCAATGCCGCAGTGGACCTGGGCGCGACCACCACGCAGACATCGCAGGTCAGCCAGACGATCGCGCTCGGCCAGGACCCGCTTTACACCACCAACAACAGCAGCAGGGTCACGGTCACCCATGTGGCCCATGGCCTTTCCAGCGGCGCCCGCATCACCCTCAACGGCGTTGCCCGGACCGGCGGGAGCTCTAGTTCTCCCAGTTTCAACGGCATCCGGCTGAGCCGCATCAACGGCCAAAGCCTGTCGATCACGGTTATCGACGCCAACAGCTACCGCATCGAGCCGGATGACGACGATGACGCAAGCGTCACTGGCAGCGGTGGTGGCTCGAGCGTCAGCGTGACGCTGACCACCACCAGCACGGCCACCGTGCCAGTGCATTATTACGCGGAGTACACGGCCAACGCCGCTGCCGGCAGCAGCACCTGCCAGTCCGACAGTGCATATACGATCCGCACACCGCAGACCACTGCGGAGAAGCAGAATTTCGCGAACTGGTACAGCTACTACCGCACGCGCATGAACATGATGAAGTCCGCGGCGGGCAGGGCCTTCGCACAGCTGGACGATGAATACCGGGTGGGCTTTTCCACCATCTCCTATACAGGATCCGACTCCGCGCAGACAGGATTCCTGGCCATCGGCAAATTCACGGCAGCCCAAAAGAGCGCCTGGTTCAATGAACTCTACGGCAGCTCGCCACAGGGCTTTACGCCACTGCGTGCCGCGCTGGCAAAGGCTGGACGGCTCTACGGGGGGCGCTTGATCACGGGCGTGAACGACCCGGTCCAATACTCCTGCCAGCAGAATTACACGATCCTCACCACAGACGGCTACTGGAACACGAACGCGGAGAGCAGCAGCTACGGCCCCAAGCAACTCGACGGGACAACCAATGTCGGCGATCGCGACGGCGTGACGGGCACGCCACGGCCCTACCTGGACAGCGCCAAAGCACAGAACACGCTGGCCGACATCGCACAGTACTACTACCAGTCAGACCTGCGGCCCACCTCCATGCTCGGTGGCCTGACCGATGACGGGCAGCGCCTCGACATCTCCAGCAACAATGTGCCCATCGGCAGCGGCGACAACGCCACGTGGCAGCACATGAACACGTTCACGATGGGTCTGGGCGTCAGTGGCACGTTGAATTTCGCCCAGGATTACCTCTCCGGTGGTTCCAGCGACTACAACGCGATCATCCAGGGCACCAAGAACTGGCCCGACCCGATTGCCAACGCGACGGCGGCACGCATCGACGACCTCTGGCATGCCGCCGTCAATGGCCGCGGCCAGTACTTCAGTGCAACCGATCCGGACAACGTCGTCACTGCCCTGTCGCGCCTGCTGGCCACCATCCTGCGCCGCAATGCGGCAGCCTCCGCGGCGGCGACCAGCAGCCTGGAACCGGTGGCGGGAGACAACTTCGCGTACACAGCGCAGTACACCACGGGACTGTGGACGGGGGAGCTGCTTGCCTCCACCCTGGATCTGGTGACAGGCGCGGTCTCCACGACCTACCAGTGGTCGGCCCGCAGCCAGCTGGAATCCCGCATCTCCCCCAACAGCGACACGCGGACCATCTACACGTTCAGCACGGCCGGGCAGGACGCGGCAACGCGGCTGAAGCCTTTCTCGGCCAGCCGCTTGGCCGCCGAAATCAACTCCGGGTATTTCTCGTCCGGACCCAGCAATCCGGGGGGCGCCCTGTCGCAGTACACGCTCTGGAACGGTGCCCAACAGGCGGCCGCCACTCCCGAAGCCCTGATCAATTTCCTTCGCGGTCAGCAGGGTCTGGAGGACGAGGTGGGCAACACAACGAGGTTGTTCCGTGACCGTCTCTATGCGCTGGGGGACATTGTCAACAGCGCACCGACCTACGTGCGCAAGCCACCCTTCAAGTACCGGGACAACGGCTATCTCGGTTTCCTGGCCGCAAACCAGTCGCGCGGCGGCACGGTCTACGTGGGCGCCAACGACGGCATGCTGCACGCGTTCAACGCCGACACCGGTGCGGAGCGCTGGGCCTATGTTCCAGCGCTCATCATTCCCGAGCTGCACAAGTTGGCCGATGCCGATTACGCCACCAACCACCGCTATTACGTTGACGGCACCTTGTCGGTGGGCGATGTCTACGATGCCTCACGCAGCACCTGGATGACCGTGCTCATCGGCGGACTGGGTGCCGGCGGCAAGGGCTATTTCGCGCTGGACATCACCGATCCTGATGCCCCACGTGCCTTGTGGGAGTTCGGTGCGACCGCGGGCACGGTCACCGACGCGGACCTGGGTCTGGGCTTCGGCAATCCGGTCATCACCCGACGCAGTGGCGATGGTCGCTGGGTGGCGCTCGTGGCTTCCGGCTACAACAATTCGGCGCCCGGGGATTCCCGCGCGAGGCTGTATGTCCTGGACGCGGTGACGGGCGAGATGCTGGATGAAATCGTGCCCGCAGGCTCTCCGGCCGATCCGAACCTGAGCGGCCTCATCCGCATTTCCAATTACGTCGAGGACGGGACGGTCGACAACACGAGCCGCTACGTCTACGGCGGAGACCTGTCAGGCAACCTGTGGCGTTTCGATCTGGTGGCCTCCGATGCGACACGTCTCGGGCGCACCTCCTCCACCGCCGGCAATCTGCCGATCACGACCCGACCGGAACTGGCACGGGTCCAGGACTCCACCGGCACCGCCCACCGGGTGGTGTACGTCGCCACGGGGCGCTATCTCGGTTTCTCGGACCTCACCTCCACATCGCCCTCTGCAGCCATTGCGCAAGGCGTTTTCGCCGTCAAGGACTCGGGAACGGATCTCGGCGTGCTGACATCAACGGCTGCAGGGCTGGTCGCACAGTCGCTGGACGTGAACACCAGCCCCCGTACGATTCCTGCACCATCGCCCGTGGACTGGAGCAGCCATAACGGGTGGTATGTCCAACTTCCCGTGGGCGAGCGGGTCTCGGTGGATCCAAGGCTGCAACTGGGGTCTCTGGTGGCCGTAGCCAACCAGCCATTGGACGACTACTGCGTGGCGGGCGGCACCAGCTGGATGTACAGCCTCGACTACAGGAGCGGGGCAGCTGTCACCAACCAGAGCTCGCGTGCGGTGGCTTGGCAAGTAGGCAACTCCATCAGCACCGGCCTGACGCTGGTGCGCCTGCCTGGCGGCAAACTGATCGCCATCATCACCGAGGCAGACACCGTGCTGGCCTCGCTGCAGGTGCCCGTCCCACCCCCGGGGGTGGGTTCCGTACGGCGTGTCATCTGGCGTGAGTTGCGCTGACGTCGCGCGGCGTATGATGGGCCCATGGACAACCAGGTGGCCCGGTGAACCGTCGGAGCGTGTTGCTGGGAGGGCTCGCGGCCCTCTGCGGCGTTGCCCGACCCAGCGGGGCGGGAACTGCCCGAGCGACGGGACCGCTCACGGTTGCGGCCGCCTCTGACCTGCAGTTTGCGCTCAGGCCCATTGCTGAAACCTTCACAACGGCGACCGGCCGGCCCGTACGACTGGTATTTGGTTCGTCCGGCATACTCGCCTCCCAGCTGCTGCGCGGCGCCCCCTTCGGCGTATTCCTGTCTGCTGATGAAGCGCTGGTTTTCAAACTGGCGGACGCCGGGCTGACGGTCGATCGCGGGCGGCTCTATGCCATCGGCCGGTTGGGCTTGTTCGTGCCGCCGGGATCGCCCTTGCGCGCAGACGGCAGCCTGTCCGACCTGCGGGCGGTGCTGCAATCCGGACGTCTGGGAAAATTCTCCATGGCCAACCCGGAACATGCGCCTTATGGCGCCCGCGCCCGCGAAGCGCTTCAACACGCCGGACTGTGGACGGCGATCCAGCCACACCTCGTGCTCGGCGAAAACATCACGCAGGCAGCGCAGTTCGCGGTCGCCGGGCGGGCACACGGCGGGCTTGTCGCCCTGTCGCTCATGCGTTCACCTGCACTGGAAGGGCGCGGCGAATTCGGCCTGGTACCTGACACCTGGCACCAGCCGCTGCGTCAACGCATGGTGCAGATGAAGACTGCGCCGCCGGTGGCCGCGGCATTCATCGATTTCCTCTCGACGCCCGCCGCCAGGGCGAGTCTGGCTCGCGCCGGCTTCCAGTTTCCCACCCCCTGAGCCATGGACTGGCAGGCCCTGAGTTTGTCGCTGTCGCTGGCAGGCGCCACGCTGGCCTGCCTCCTGGTGCCGGGTCTGTGGCTGGGCCGGTGGCTGGCGCGAACAGCATCGCGCAGCAAACCGGTTGTCGAGGCCTTGGTCATGCTGCCGCTCGTGCTCCCCCCTACGGTGCTGGGCTATTACCTCCTCAGTGCCTTCAGCGTGGGCGGGTCCTGGGGGTTCTCCCTGACTTTCAACTTCACGGGGCTCGTACTCGCCTCCGTAGTGTTCAACGTGCCCTTCATGGTGCAACCCGTTCAAAGGGCCTTCGAGACCATTCCTGCGCAACTGCATGAAGCAGCCGCAGTCTGTGGGCTGGGCGCGTGGCAGGCCTTCTGGCGCGTGGAACTGCCGTTGGCATGGCCGGGGCTGGTGTCGGCACTGGTGCTCAGCTTCGTGCATACGCTGGGTGAATTCGGGGTGGTATTGATGGTGGGCGGCAACATCCCCGGGGAGACCCGCACACTGGCGGTCTCGATCTACGACCGCGTGCAGGCCTTCGACCTGAGCGGCGCGCACCGGATGTCGGTTGTGCTGCTGCTGCTGTCGTTGGTTGCCGTAGCCGTCTCGTTTCTGGCCACGGCGCGACTGGTCGTGCGCCGATGAACGCCACCGGACTGCAGGTCGAACTCGGCCAAGTGCAGCCCGTGCGCCTGGAGGGCGCTTTCCATTGCGGCAGCAACGAACTGCTGGCGCTGGTGGGACCCTCCGGTGCCGGCAAGACCTCGGTGCTGCGCGTGCTCGCAGGGCTGATGCCCCGCGGAGAAAACAGCGTCCGCGTGGGTTCGGAAGTCTGGTCCGATGCCGCGAAGGGCCACTGGCTGCCACCGCAGCAACGCCACGTGGGCCTGGTCTTCCAGGACTATGCGCTGATGCCGCACCTGGATGCCATGCACAACGTGGCGTTGGCGCTGCTGCACCTGCCGCGGCGGGAACGGCTGGCCAAGGCCCGCCATTGGTTGTCGCACGTCCAGCTGACGCCGGAACAGCAGGAGCGCCGACCGGGAACGCTGTCGGGTGGGCAGCAGCAACGCGTGGCCATTGCGCGGGCCCTGGCCCGCGAGCCCAGACTGCTGCTGCTCGATGAGCCCTTCGCTGCGGTCGACCAGTTGAACCGACAGGCCTTGTACCGCCTGCTGGCCGACCTGCGCCGTGACCTCGCGATTCCCATCCTGATGGTGACGCACGACCTGAACGAAGCACGCCTGCTGGCCGACCGGCTGGTCGTGATCGACGCAGGCCAAGTGCTGCAGGTCGGCACGCCTTCCCACATCCATGCCTCGCCGCGCAATGCGCGCGTCGCAGAGCTGGTCGGCATCCACAACCATTTTCCGGGCCTGTGGCTGGGGCCTGCCGGCACACCGGGTCGTGCCCTGCTGCGCTGGCAATTGCCCGGCATGGCACCGGAACAGCAACCTGTGTTCAACGTCCGCGACAAGGGCAAGCTGCCTCCCGGCCGACGCGTGACCTGGGTACTCCCCAGCGATGGCATTGCCGTGACCGATGGCGCGGCTGCAGCGCACGGAGGATTTGCCGCCGTCGTTACCGAGTCGCGCTTCCTCGGCGAAATCACACTGGCCAGTTTCGCGCTGGCTGGCCTGCCTGGCGCAGTGATACGCCTGACGCTGACCGGTCCGCAACGCCGTCGGCTGTTGCCGGGTGACAGCGCACGGCTGCAATTCGACGCGGACCTCATCCATGTCATGCCGCTGCGCGATGCGCCACGCCCCGTTTACACAGTGCAAGACGCAGCATCATGAACACGTCCGAAGTCTTCCTGGTCGCGATGCTGATCGTCCTCACCCTGCCCTATCTGGTCTGGCGGCTGGGACGCACGGACTACTACGCGCCACTGGTCATCGTGCAGATCATCACCGGCATCCTTCTTGGGCCAGGCGTCCTCGGTGCAGCCTTTCCTGGCTACTACGGGTTTGTCTTCAACCCGCAGGTCATCACCGCGCTCAATGGCGTCGCGTGGTGGGCAGTGATGCTGTTCGTGTGGCTCGCAGGCATCGAACTCGACTTGCACGAGGCGTGGCGGCACCGGCGCGAAACAACCATCACGGCCGCATGCGCCCTGCTCCTCCCCTTGCTGCTGGGCTGCGCAGCCGCGCTGCTGATGCTGCAATGGCGGACAGGATGGCTGGGCACGGCGGGCACCCCCGTGCAACTGGTGGTGGGCCTCGGCATGGCCTGTGCGGTCACGGCCCTGCCGATCCTCGTGCTGCTCATGGAAAAGCTGCAGATCCTCCACCAGCCACTGGGCCAGCGCATCCTGCGCTATGCCAGCCTGGATGACGTCGCGATCTGGGCCGTGCTGGCGTTGATCATGCTTGACTGGCAGCGTGTGGGCCGGCAGCTTGCCTTCCTGTTGTGCTTCGCGGCAGCTTCGGGGCTGGTGCGCTGGTTGATGCAACGTCTGGTGGAGCAGGACCGCTGGTACGCAGGACTCATCTGGCTGGCAGCCTGCGCCTTGGCGTCCGACTGGGCGGGATTGCATTACATGGTCGGCGCCTTCCTCGCGGGAACGGTGCTGGAAGCGCGATGGTTCGGTCGCGAACGTCTCGACGGCTTCCGCAACTCCTTGCTGCTGACGGTCATGCCCGTGTTTTTCCTCAGCACCGGCCTGCGCACGCAATGGGAACTCGGCGGTCTCGCGGTGTTTGCGGCTGCCGGTCTGCTGCTGGCGGCCTCGGTGGGCGGCAAGCTCGCCGGACTGCATCTCGCGGGGCGCTGGCTGAAGTGGGGACCCGGCGAGGCGTCGGTGATCGGCTGGCTGCTGCAAACCAAGGCCCTGATCATGATCATCTTCGCGAACATCCTGTTGGACAAGTCCATCATCAGCAACGAGACTTTCACGGCACTGCTGCTCATGGCCGTGGCGAGCACGATGCTGACGGTCCCGAGGGTTACGCCCTTACTTGCCCGGTACCCTCGACTGACTGGACGTGCCTCATGACTGCCCTGCCGCGCACGGTCGTATTGTGTTTTCTCGTGGCGCTTCTGGAAGGCTTCGACATCCAGGCGCTGGGCATCGTCGCCCCGCTGCTGATTCCCGACATGCAGATCGCCCCCGGCGAAGCCGGCTGGATGTTCGCCATCGGCAATATCGGCCTGGTGCTCGGCGCACTGGCCGGGGGGCGCATGGCGGACCATTTCGGCCGCAAGCGCATCCTGATCGCCGCCGTCCTGGGCTTCGCGGGCGGCACCTTCTTCATGGCCCATGCGGGCAACTACAGCGCGCTGCTGCTGGGCAGGTTCATCGCAGGCGCCGGTTTCGGTGCGGCCGTGCCCAACAAGATGGCGCTCGCGGCCGAGGCCAGCCCACCTGGCCGCGGCGCAGCGACCATCGCCGCCATCATGTGCGGTCTGCCGGTGGGCGGTGCCGCAGCGGCGCTGCTGTGGCAGCTGCTGCCTGCCGACACCACCTGGCGCGTACTGTTCATCATCGGCGGCCTGCTGCCCCTGCCGGTTGCCGGCGCGCTTGCACTCTGGCTGCAGGACAGCTTTCCCCGCCGCGCGGGACAGTCCGCATTGCCGGTGCTTGCAACACTGTTTGGCGACGGACGCGCCTTGCGCACCGTGCTCACGTGGACCGCAGTGCTGCCGGTCTTCGTCGTGATGTATCTGATCCTGAACTGGCTGCCCTTGCTCGTGAACGCCAAGGGCCTGGAGCCTCGCGTCGCACCGCAGGCCGCACTCGCCTTCAACATCGGCAGTACCGTCGGTGGACTGTTGATCGGGCTGTGGGTCGACCGGCATGGAAGGCGCTGGCCCCTGGTGGCCTGCAGCCTGGCCTTGATCACTGCGTTTGTCGTGTTGGCGCAGCCACTGCCTTTGGCAGGCCTGCTGATGGCCAGCCTCGCCGTAGGCTTTTTTGTCATGGGTATCAATTTCGCCCTCTACGATATTGCCGCTTCGCAGTACCCCACTGCGGGTCGCGGCACAGGATCCGGAGCCGCAGCAGCGGTGGGCCGCCTGGGCTCTGTCATGGGCCCGCTGCTGGCCGGGTCGCTGCTCGCCGCCGGCTACGCCGCGGATGATGTGCTGCTGCTCATGGTCCCGGTCGTTGGCGTGGCGGGTGGCGCCCTGTTCCTGTTGAGCCTGCTGCGCCCACCATCGCCGGCTTAAGCCGTGATGCACCTCTCACAGCCTGTCGCGACGGGGATGCCTCAGGGTTTTCGCCGGTGATCCGCGAGGCGGGGTCGCGCTACAGTCCAGACACTCCGAGGCCAGGCAAGACACACGATGGCACGCACCCGCAACGGCACACCGGCTGAGCCGATCCGCATTTCCGCCGGCAGCACTGTTCCGCCGGCGCCGCTCCCCCGCGAAGCGGAGGTCATCGACAGTGCCCGAAGCCGTGCTGCCACCCGCAGCGCCGAGGCGCTGCTCGCCCTGCTGCGCGACGGCCCGGCAACGGACACACACCGCGTGGAAAGCCTGAGGACGCTGCTGGCAGACGCCTCGTCCGACGAGATCGCCGATCTCAAGCGCCTGCTGCGTGCCATCGAACATCCCGTGACCGCGACACCCGGCGCGGATCCGGACCTTGAACTGGTGTCTGACTGGCGCCACGGCAAGTACCCCTACAAATATCGCCTGACACGCCGCAGCTATGAGCGGCAGAAGTACAACCTGCAGGTCGAGTTGCTGAAGCTGCAGGCCTGGGTGAAGGAGACCGGGCAGCGTGTCATCGTGCTGTTCGAAGGACGCGATGCTGCAGGCAAGGGCGGCGCCATAAAGCGCTTCATGGAGCATCTGAACCCGCGCGGCGCACGCGTCGTGGCGCTCGACAAGCCCAGCGAAGCAGAACGCGGCCAGTGGTACTTCCAGCGCTATGTCGAGCACCTGCCGACGAGTGGCGAGATCGTGCTTTTTGACCGCAGCTGGTACAACCGCGCCGGTGTCGAGCACGTGATGGGATTCTGCACGGAGGCTGAGTACCAGCAGTTCCTGCGGGACGTGCCGGAGTTCGAGCGGCAGCTGGTGCGCGCCGGCATACACCTGTTCAAGTTCTGGTTCTCCGTCAGCCAGGCCGAACAGCGACGCCGCTTCAAGGAACGGCGCCTGCACCCGCTCAAGCAATGGAAGCTCAGCGCCATCGACCGCGCCTCACTCGACAAGTGGGACGACTACACGCGCGCGAAGGAGGCCATGTTCCTCCATTGCGACACCAGTGACGCGCCCTGGACGGTGATCAAGTCCGATTGCAAGAAACGCGCACGCCTGAACGCCATGCGCTTCGTCGTGCAGCGGTTGGCCTATCGCAACCGCGACCTGGTCCGCATCGGCGCCGTCGATCCGCTCATCGTAGGCCGCCCGGCGCTACTGGCCTCCCGTTTCGACGACCAACTGACATCCCTCACGACGATCTGAACCCGCGTCAATCGTGGATGCCGGCACGTCCCGCACCATGCCACGGTGGCTGGCCTGGTTGTATATTCCCGGAAAGAATAACCACGGGGTCGGGTGACGAACATGATTTCCACAAAAAGTGGTCGGGTTCTTTTGGCACTGCTGCTGGGCGGCGTGTTCGCCGTGGCACGGGCGGCGCACCCGACGGCCACGAAGTGGTCTGATCCCGCGACTTGGCCGAACCGGAAGGTGCCTGTCGCAGGCGCCAAGGTCAACATTCCCCACGGCAAGTCGGTGATTCTTGATGTGAGCCCCCCGCCACTGGGTGGCCTCACGGTGATGGGCAAGCTCGCCTTCGCCGATACGAAGGATCTTGAGCTCAACGTCGAATGGATCATGGTGCACGGCGAGCTTGAGATCGGGAGCGCGACCAAGCCCCACACGCACAAGGCCACCATCACCCTCACCGACAACGTGAAGGATGAAGAGGTGATGGGCATGGGCGACCGCGGCATCATGCTCTCGGGCGGCACCCTGAACCTTCACGGCGATCGGACCAACAGCTGGACAAAGCTGGCGGAAACCGCAGCAGCCGGCACCCATTCAATAGAAGTGCTGGATGCCTCCCAATGGAAGGCCGGCGACGAGATCGTGCTGGCATCCACCGACTTCGATCCCCGCCAGGCGGAGCGTCGCACGATCTCAGCCGTCAGCGGCAACACGATCACACTCGACCAACCGCTGCAGTACATGCATTTCGGCAAGATCACCTTCGGCGTGGACGAACGCGGCGAAGTGGGTCTGCTGACGCGCAACATCAAGATCCAGGCTTCGGCCGATGCGGCTGAGTCCTTCAAGGGCGGCCACATCATGGCGATGGTGACGAGCCGGATGTACGTGGAGGGTGTCGAGCTGAGCCGCATGGGGCAAAACCTGACGCTCGCCCGCTACCCCATCCACTGGCACCTGGTCGGTGAGGGTGGCAAAGGTCAGTACATCAAGAACGCCTCGATCCATGACACCTACAACCGCTGCGTGACGGTGCACGGCACGCATGATGTGCGTATCGAGAGCAACGTGGCCTACAACATCGTCGGACACTGCTTCTTCCTCGAAGACGGTATCGAGCACGGCAACCAGTTCGTCAGGAACCTCGCGATCCAGATCAAGTGCCATACAAGCAAGGCCTGCGTGCCGACCAACCTCGCCGCAAACGGAGAACTCAGCTACACCTACGAGAACCGACTGGAAGTCAGGAAGGCGAGCTTTTCCGGCAAGGACACGCTGCTGCCTTCGGACAACACGGTGGCGGCTTTCTGGATCACCAATCCCGACAACATCTTCATCGACAACGTGGCAGCGGGTTCCGATGAGAATGGCTTCTGGTGGTCATTGCCGGAGCACCCGAATGGCGCATTCGAAGGCACAGACCAGAGCAGGAACGTCTGGCCGCGTCGAACCCGCTTGGCGGAATTCAGGGGCAACGTGGCCCATTCCAACTTCGACGGCTTCATGATGGACCGGAACATCAACCCGGACAACACCTTCGGATTGGCCGGACCTTCGCATATGCCCAAGGAGGATCCTGCTGACAACAAGAGCCCGAGCGTGGATTCACTCCTCGAGAACCTCACCGCCTACAAGAACCGCAACGGCGGCGTCTGGGGCCGCGGCGAGCGGCACATCTTCAGGAACCTGAAGGCGGCTGACAATGCCATCGGCTTCACGCATTCATCCGGGTCCTTTGGCGCCGACACCTTCACCTCGCTGGTGGTTGATTCGCTGTTCGTGGGCGAGACCGAGAACATCGGCAACCCCGTGACGCCAGAGGAAAAGGCCTATGGGCGCAGCCTGCCGAAGCGCCTGATTCCGGATTTTCCGATCCGCGGCTATGAGTATTACGACTACCGCGTTGACGTGGCGGACACAACCTTCGTGAATTTCCAGGACAACAAGCAGCGCAACTCAGGAGCGCTTTCCTGGCTGTTGTTCACGAGTTCAGGTGTCACGACAGAAAACACCATCAAGGGCGCGAAATACACCAATGCCAAGCCCGTGTATTTCCCGAAGATCGACCCCCGGTTCGACAATGACAACCGCGGTGGTTCGGCCTACCGGACCTTGGCGATCCACGACCTGGATGGTTCGACGACCGGCATCGCCAACTCCTACGTCCTGCTCCACGATGGCGAGAACGACAGCGTCGCCACGGACAACACCTGCGATATCCAGCCCACATGGAACGCCTCGGTGTGCACTGGTGACGTCGGGCGGCTGTATCTGCGCGGTGCCCGCCCTCCCGCGGCTCCACGGGCCTTTGCGGTCAGCCCTGGCGCGGGGCCGGCACAGCAGCTCGCGGCTGTTGCCGCTGCCAGAGCCGCAGGCGGCGCCCCTCCTCCGCCCGAGCCACCGGTCACACTCGTTCGCAATGGCAAGGAGTTCAGGGTCACGGGGAACCAGAGCACGGTGCGTGCCGGTTCCGATATCCGGGTAAACACTGAAAGACCTGAAGTCTCCATCAGCCTGAGTGAGATGAACAAGGACTCATGGGTGATGTTCGAACTCCCCGGTTTCACGAACGCGGCCTCTGGAACGAAGCAGGACAGTCTGGAGGCTTTGCGCAAGGCGGGCGAAACCTCATATTTCAAGGGCGAGAACGCCCTCTGGGTCAAACTGGTGGTTCCCCAGGATCCGGAGCCGCCGGTCCGCCCGACGCTCATGCAAGCCAGCATCAGTGTCAGCCGATGAACATCGTCAACACGCCCTGATTGGAGTTCCCATGAAACTGATCCTGACCGCGGCTCTCATCGCCCTCTCGCTGCCGGCCATGGCGGCTGAACCACAGCCCGCGAGGCCCGCCGCCCGCCCGGCCAATACTGACACGATGGTGGTCAAGTTCCGGGCCAAGCCGGGCAAGAGCGAAGAAATGAAGGCCTTCTGGCTGGAAATGCAGAAGGAGGTGGCAAGCAGCGAACCCGGCAACATCCAGTACGACCTGCTGGTCATGGCGGGCGATCCGGAGGTCTACGTGATCATCGAGCATTACAAGGACGCTGCCGCCGTTGCCGCACATGGGCAGAGCGAGAAATCCAAGGCGATGTTCGCCAAGCTCGGTGAACTGATGGCCGGCCCACCCCAGGCGGATTACCTGCAACTGATCAGTTCGAAGAAATAGCGCAGGGATGATGGGTCAAGGGAGTGCAGCAGGCCTGTGAGGCGCTTCAGCACCGATAGCGGCCGTCGAATGCCGCTATTTTCCGAAGTTTGATCAA